>DASYCO010000058.1:0-50291 GCA_036500145.1 Alphaproteobacteria bacterium
GTCGGTCTGGTCCGCGGTGGAAGCGGAGCCGAACACGGCGTTCTCCAGGTTCATGTCGAGGGTCGAGCTGCCCGTCGTGGTGACGAAGGCCGTCGACACGTCGAACGAGACCGTGATCGACTTGCTGGCCGAGTCGGTCAGAACCATCGACTTGGAGCCGGTGGTCGACAGGTCGACGCCGTCCGTGCTGCTGCTGAAGCCGCCGACCGACACAACCGACTTGGAGGCGGTCGCCGCGTTGATGGTGACCGAATCCGAGCCGAGGACGCTGAGGTCGTCAGCCGCGAGGCTGATCGACGAGGCGTCGACGACGCCCGTCTGGTTGCTGCCGGCCGTGAAGGAGGCCGCAGACGTCGCGATGTCGGAGGTCTTGTCGAAGGCCGAGTTCAGGTCGACGACGATGCCCAGCTGGTCGAAGTTGACCGTCTGAGTCTTGTTGTTCGCGATGGCGGTCGAGCCGATGGCAACGCCCTGGCTTTCACCGGTGGTGCGGTTGGTGGCCGTCAGAACGTCATTGCCCGCGTCGTAAGAGAAGTCGACGATGGCATCGCCCACGTCGTTGCCGAGCTTGATGCTGGCGAAGCCGTCGCTAGCACCGATGGTGCTGGCGGCGAGGCCGTTCTGCGTGCTCAGGGTCTGGCTCGAGCCGTCCACCAGAGAGGTGCCGTTGAACTTGGTCACCTTGGCGATACGGTCGACTTCGGAGAGCAGCGCCTGGTACTCGGTGTCGAGCATGCCGCGTTCCGTGTCGGACAGCTGGCCCGAACCGGACTGAACGGACAGAGTCTTCATGCGAACGAGCACGTCGTTCACCTTGGACATCGCGCCGTCGGCGATCTGCAGCATGGAGGTGGCCTGGCCGGCGTTGACCTTGGCCTGCTTCTGCGCCTGCACTTCAGCGTTCAAGCGCGAACCGATGGCGAGGGACGCAGCGTCGTCCTTCGCGCTCAGAACGCGCGTGCCCGCCGACAGCTTGGCGAGAGAGCTCGACGCCGCTTCGTCAGCCTTGCTCAGGTAACGAGTGGCAACGTTGGCGGCGTAGTTCGAGATGATGTTCAAAGCCATAGTGTTTCTCCTACATGGAAAGTTGAGATGTGGCGTCCTGCCACGGGAAGGCACTCTATTGAGCCTGCCAAATCTAGCGCCGAAAGCTTAACGATCCGTTTGCGGACAGGCCTGATTTTGCAAGCCTTTGCGAGGGAGCGCCGGCTACGGGATAAACCTGGGGCCGGTAGTGAACATGCAAGTCGGGGGCCAGCCGGCTGGGGCCGGACAATGGCGGTTCTGCTTGCGTTCCCGCCGTCGCCCGCGCCGGCGGCCCGGCAAGAATTGCCGCCCCCGGCAAAACGGTCCCGGCAGTTTGTGCCTCTCGGGCTCAAGCGGAGCGCCGTTTCGGACCGCCGCACGGTCGTGGCATCCGCCCGGTTAAGCCTTTCTAAAGGATGATTCCGCACAATTTGATCGAAGCGCAGCCATGCCGCGCGATGAATTCTAACGAGCAACGGGTCCAAGCCATGGGGCGGACGGCGACGGCGGCGACGCAGACTGCGACGGCGCGAATGAACATCGAGCAGGCCAAGCAAGTCCTGAAGACGGCGGCGGCGGATCACCAGGCCGGCCGGCTCGACGAGGCCAAGGCCGGCTACGAAGCGGTGCTCGCCCTGGACCCGAACCAGGTCGATTCCCTGCAGCTGCTGGGCGTGCTCCGCCATCAGCAAGGCGAGCAGGAGGAAGGCATGGCGCTCGTCGAGCGGGCCATCGCGCTCGATCCGAAGAATCCCAATATCCGCAATAATTTTGCCGGCATGCTGCGCGACCTCGGCCGCCTGCCGGAAGCCGAGGAGCAGTTCGCCGCGTCCATCGCCCTGGCGCCGAACGTGCCGGAGACCTACGTCAATCACGGCATCGTGCTGGAGCAGATCCAGCGCTATGACGACGCCTATGCCGTCTATGCCGCCTGCCTGGCGCGGGTGCCGGGCCATGTCCGGGCCTTGCGTGGCCTGACCACGACGCTGCTCACCCTGGCCCGTCACGACGAGGCGGAGCCGCATCTGCGCCGCCTGAACGAGCTGCAGCCCCACAATCCAGAGACGCTTGGCAACCTCGCGATCGTTCTGCACATGCGCGGCGCGACCGGCGAAGCCGAGACGCTGTTCCGGGAGGCGATCGACAACGCGGCGGAAAAGCCGGCCATCCGCAGCAGCCTGCTGAGCCTGCTGAACAACGAGCCGCGCGACGAAGCGGCCCGCGAAGTGTTCCGCCAGCTGCTGCGCGACGATCCCGAAGCCTGGAAGATGGAGATGAACGTCGCGCACCACCTGCTGGAAATCGGCCGCTTCGAGCAGACAGTGCAGATCATCGACGACATCCTCTCCGTGCATGACCAGGATTCCCAGGTCTGGAACGACGCTGGCGCCACATTGCTTCGGCATAACAAGTACAGGGAAGCGTCGGTCTACCTGAAGCGGGCCATCGAGCTCGACCCGCGCTCGGCCATGGCCTACTGCAACATCGGCGCGGCCCACTTGTTCCTGAACCAACTCGCTGAAGCAGTGAATGCCTACCGCGAGGCCCTGATGCGCAATCCTGCCGCCTTCCAGGCGCAGGTGAACATCGTCCGCGCGCTGCGCCTGATGCTGCGCTTCGAGGAGGCGCACATCTTCGCCCGCGCGGCGCTCGATCTGATGCAGACGCAACCCAACCTCGCCGTCAACAAGGGCGAGGCCACGGTCCTGCTGCTGCAGTTCTTCAAGACGATCTGCGATTTCAACTCCCTCGACCAGCTCGGCAACGTCTGGGACATCAGCGAAGCGGTGCCGCCCCGGGCGCTCCCCGCCATCTTCCTCGACCATCTCGTCTTCGCCGAGACGAAGGACGACGTGCAACGCTTCGTTGGCCTGGTGCGGAAGTGGGCCACCTACGTCGAGGCGCGTGCGGCGCAGACGCCGCTGGAGCCCCGCGTCGCCGCGGCGCCGAAGAAGCGCTTCCGCGTCGGCATCCTGTCGTCCGACCTGCGGGCCCATTCGGTTTCGCGCTTCGTGATGCCGCTCTTCGAAGGCTACGACCGCGAGAAGATGGAGCTGTTCTGCTATGCGCCGCTGATTGTCGAGAACGACCATATCCAGCAGAAGCTCAGCGGCCTCTCAACGTCGTACAAGTTCGTCGACGGCCTGACCGACCGCGAGATCGCGGCCATCATCCAGGCCGACGACATCGACATCTTGATCGAGCTCAACGGCTTCACGCAGTTCTCCCGCCTCGAGGTGCTGGCCTACAAGCCGGCGCCGGTGCAGATGTCCTGGCTCGGCTATCCCTTCACCTGCGGCCTCAAGGCCATCGACTACGTGGTGCTGGATCGCTTCGTCGCTCCGGTCGACGAAGCCACCCTGACCGAGCAGCCGCTGATCATGCCGGGGGCCTGGGTCTGCTTCGGCAAGTTTCCGGACACCCCCATCAACCCGGTGCTGCCGATGGAGCGCAACGGCTACGTGACCTTCGGCACGCTGAACAACCCGTACAAGTTCAACCGCACGATGATCGAGACCTGGGCGAAGGTCTTGCTGCGCGTGCCCAACTCGCGCCTGCTGATCGTCCGCCCGGAATCGTCCTCGGTCACCCTGGTCCGCCACATCGCGACGGAATTCGCCAAGCATGGCGTGTCGAGCGACCGGCTCTATTTCCGGAACAACCGCGCCGAGCGCCGCGACCACTACGACTACTACAACGAGATCGACATCTCGCTGGACAGCTTCCCGCTGACCGGCGGGACGACGACCTGCGAGGCGACCTGGATGGGCGTGCCGGTCGTCAGCCTCGTCGGCGAGGCCTTCCATCAGCGCATCAGCTACAGCGCCCTGATGCAGTGCGGCCTCGACGAGCTCTGCACCTTCACGCATGAGGAATTCGTCGAGCGCGCGGTGGCGCTGGTCGACGAGCGCGAGAAGCTGTCGGCCTGGCGCACGGGCCTGCGCGAAATCCTGCGCGCTTCGCCGCTCTGCGACGAGCCGCGCTTTCTCCATCAATTCCAGGAAATGCTGGAGCAGGTCGCCGACCTGCACGGCCTCCGCTGAGACCAGGAGCAACCATGGCGACCATGATCAAGACCACAGGCACGGCCATTCCCGGCGACGACCGCGTGGAGTTCGAGCGCGGCAAGCGCAGTTCCGCCGTCGAGATGGCGCAGGACGCGGCGCTGAAGCAGAAGGCGCTCGACGTGCTCGTCGAGTCCGACCGCCACGGCTGGTCCTACCAGTGGAGCTGGCTCGGCCTGCCGATCATCCAGATGCCGCCGGACGTCATCGCCACCCAGGAAGTCATCTGGGAGATGAAGCCCGACGTCATCGTCGAGACCGGCGTGGCGCGCGGCGGCTCGTTGATCCTCTACGCCTCGATCCTGCAGCTGATCGGCAAGGGCAAGGTGGTCGGCGTCGACATCGACATCCGCCCGCACAACCGCGATTCCATCGAGAGCCATCCGCTGGCTCACCGTATCGAGCTGATACAGGGCTCGTCGGTCGCCGCCGATGTGCTGGCCGACGTGCGCTCGCGCATCCCGGCGGGCAGCAAGGTCATGGTGATCCTCGATTCGAACCACACGCATCAGCATGTCTACGACGAGCTGAAGCTCTACGCGCCGCTGGTGACGGAAGGGCAGTTCCTGATCGTCGCCGACACCGTGGTGGAGGACATCCCGGCCCAGGAGCACCGTCCGCGCCCCTGGGGCCCGGGCGACAATCCGGCGACCGCGATGCAGGCCTTCCTGGCGGAGGACAAGGCCTTCGCGCCGGATCCGTTCATCAACGCGAAGCTGCTCATCACCAGCTCGCCGGGCGGCTACCTGCGCCGCGTGAAGGGCTGAAAGCTGCCGTCATGACGGGCGATGCGGGCGGGCAGGGCGTGATCTTCTGGGGCGGCACGGGCCAGGCCAAGGTGCTGCGTCCGATCGTCGAGGCCGCCGGCTGGCGGCTGCTCGCCGTGCAGGACCGCAACCCCGACCTCGCGCCACCCTTCGCCGACTTGCCGCTGCTGTGCGGCGAGGCCGCGCTCGACGCCTGGCTGTCCGCCAACGCCGGCCTGGCCGAAGCCTTCGCCGTGACCATCGGCGGCACCTACGGGCGCGAGCGCCTGTCCGTTTCCCAGCGCCTGATCCTGCACGGCCTGAAGCCGCTGACCGCCGTGCATGCGCGCGCCTGGGTCGCCGACAGCGCGACCCTCGGCGCCGGCTGCCAGGTTCTCGGCATGGCCGCGATTTCGGAAGAGGCGCGCCTCGGCCGCCACTGCATCGTCAACACCAGCGCCTCGATCGACCACGAGTGCGTCCTCGGCGATGGGGTCCATGTCATGCCGGGCGCGACGCTTGCCGGCTGCGTCGAAGTCGGCGACTGCGCCACCATCGGCTCCAGCGCCACCGTGCTGCCGCGCCTGCGGATCGGCGCGGGCGCCGTGATCGGCGCCGGCGCCGTGGTGACGCGCGACGTGCCCGAAGGGGTCGTCGTCACCGGCGTGCCCGCTCGAATCCAGACCAAGCGATCCATCGCCCTCTAGAGGCAATCATGACCGACAAGAAGCGCATTCCGATTTCCGGGCCGTCCATCACCGAGCGGGAGATCCGCTACGTCGCCGACGCCTGCGCGACCGCCTGGTACGAGAACGCCAACGTCTACAACGCGCGCTTCGAGCAGGCCTTCGCGGCCTACGTCGGCAGCCGCTTCGCCATCTCGCTGCCGTCCTGCACGGCGGGCCTGCACCTGTCGCTCGCCGCCATGGGCGTCGGCCCGGGCGACGAGGTGATCGTCCCGGACGCGACCTGGATCGCCTCCGCGGCCCCCATCTCCTATGTCGGCGCGACGCCGGTCTTCGGCGACGTCGATCCCGCCACCTGGTGCCTCAGCGCCGCGTCGTTCGAACGGCTCATCACGCCGCGCACCAAGGCGGTGATCCCGGTCGACCTCTACGGCGGCATGGCCGACTTCGCGACGATCCGCGCCATCGCCGACAGGCACGGCGTGCGCGTCATCGAGGATGCGGCCGAAGCGCTCGGCTCGGAATTCCAGGGCCGCAAGGCCGGGCATCTCGGCGACACCGGCACCTTCAGCTTCCATGGCTCGAAGACCATGACGACCGGCGAGGGCGGCATGGTGGTGACGGACGACGAGGCGCTGCACCGGCGGATGCTCGTGCTGCGCGACCACGGCCGCCAGCCGAACGACACGAACTTCTTCAACGGCGAGGTCGCCTTCAAGTACAAGATGACCAGCCTGCAGGCGGCCCTTGGCCTGGCGCAGATCGAGCGCGTCGAGGAACTGGTGTCGCGCAAGCGCGCGATCTTCGCCGCCTACCGCGACCGCCTCGGCAGCCGCGACGACATCGTCCTGAACGCGGAGCCCGCCGGCACGCGCAACAGCTACTGGATGGTCACGGTGGCGTGGGACGCCGCCTACGGCCTGAGCAAGGACGCCGTCATGGCGCGCCTCAAGGACGAAGCCATCGACACGCGCCCCTTCTTCCATCCGCTGACGTCGCTGCCGGCCTACCGCGAGGCGGCCGACCAGGCGCGCGCGGCGCGCGAGAACAAGGTGGCCTACGACATCGGCGCGCGCGCCATCAACCTGCCCTGCGGCATGTCGCTGGAGGATGCGGACATCGACTATGTCTGCGACAAGCTGGTGGCATTGCTCGACGGCGCCCGCATGCCCGCCCGCCGCGCCAATGTCGGCTGACTGAGGCCGGCTAGGGGCGGACCGGCGTCACGTCGCGCAAGCCGGGAAAGCCCCGGTCGCGCTCCGAGAGGATCGGGGTCGCCCTGTCGGGCCAGGCGATCGCCAGCTCGGGATCGTCCCAGCGCAGCCCCCGCGCGCTTGCCGGCTCATAGAACTCGGCGATCTGGTAGAAGACCTCGCTGTCGTCGCGCAGGGTCTGGAATCCGTGCGCGCAGCCCTTCGGAATGAAGAACATGCGGCGGTTCTCCGCGGTCAGCTCGGCGGCGGCCCATTGGCCGTAGGTCGGCGAGCCCTCGCGCAGGTCCACCGCGACGTCGTAGATCGCGCCGGCGGTGACGCGCACCAGCTTCGCTTCGTTGTGCGGCGGCGCCTGGTAATGCAGGCCGCGCAAGGTGCCCTTATGTTTGTTGAACGACGCGCTGCATTGCGCAACGGCGGTTTCGATGCCGTGGGCGGCGAACTCGCGGGCGCAGAAGGTGCGGGCGAAGAGGCCGCGTTCGTCCGTCGCGGGCTCGGGCTCGATGACGAAGGCGCCGGCCAGCCGTGTCTCGGTGAAGATCATCGTGCGCCCGGCCTCGCCGCCGTCAGTCGAGGACGGCGACTTGCGGGATCGGCACCACGAACTTGCCGCCCCAGGCCTTGATGCCGCCCATCTTCTCGACGATCTCGTCCTTGATGTTCCAAGGCAGGATCAGCACGTAGTCCGGCTTCGTCTCGAAGATCTTCTCCGGCGCGTGAACCGGGATGTGGGTGCCGGGCAGGTAGAGGCCCTGCTTGTGCGGGCTGGCGTCGACCGTGTAGTCGAGGAAGTCGCCGCGCACGCCGCAGTAGTTCAGCAAGGTGTTGCCCTTGGCCGGAGCGCCGTAGCCGACGACATGCTTGCCGGCTTCCTTGGCCTCGACCAGGAACTTCAGCAGTTCGCGCTTGGTGCGCTTCACCTGCTCGGCGAAGCCTTCGTAGGTCGCGACCTTGTCGAGGCCGGCGGCGGCTTCGCGCGCCTTCAGGGCGGCGATGGCCGGCTCGGTCGGGCGCGCCGCGTCGGCATGGCAGCCGTAGATGCGCAAGCTACCGCCGTGGGTCGGAAGCTCCTCCACGTCGAACAGGCGGATGCCGTGGCGCGCGAAGGCCTTCTCGACCGCGAGCAGCGAGAAATAGGAGAAATGCTCATGGTAGATCGTGTCGAACTGGTTGAGCGTCATGAGCTGGAGCAGGTGCGGGAACTCCATGGTCAGCACGCCGTCGGGCGCCAGCATGATCTTCAGGCCGCCCATGAAGTCGTTGAGGTCCGGCACATGGGCCAGCACGTTGTTGCCGAGCAGCAGGTCGGCCCGCTTGCCCTGGCTGACCAGGAAGCGCGCCGTCTCGACGCCGAAGAAGCGCACGAGCGAGGGCACGCCCTTCTTCTCGGCGACCTTGGCGACGTTGGCCGCGGGCTCGATTCCGAGCACGGGCACGCCGCGCTGCATGAAGTACTGGAGCAGGTAGCCGTCGTTGCTGGCGACCTCGACGACCTGCGAGCCGGCGTCGAAGCCGAAGCGGCCAATCATCTTGTCGACGTAGCGCTCGGCGTGCCTGAGCCAGCTATCGGAGTAGGACGAGAAGTAGGCGTAGTCCGAGAAGAGCTGCTCGGGCGTCTGCACGTCCTCGACCTGCACCAGGAGGCAGTCGTCGCAGACCAGCGCGTGGAGCGGGTAGAACGGCTCGGCGCGGTTGAGGTCCTGCGGGCGCAGGTAGTAGTTCGACGGCGGCTGGACGCCGAGGTCGACCATGGTGTGCGTCAGCGGCGTGCCGCAGGCGCGGCAGGCCTGGGGCTGGTGGGCGCGCGCGTGATTGTCCTCAGACTTGGACGATACGGGGACGAGCGACGGTTCGTGCGGCATCGCGATCTCGGCTTGCTGCTTCTTTAGGTTCGCTACCATGATACGTCTCTTTTTCAAAGTCGGCGATCTGCCGTTCGGTCGTCTTGCGCACATCTTCGTTAGCGTAGAACGCCCGGTACCACTCGACCGTCCGCCGGATTGCGGTCTCGGCCGTCCACTTGGTCTCCCAGCCGAAGGCGCGCTTGGCGCGTACGCTCGACAGGGTCAGTAATGTCGCTTCGTGCGGGCCTGCGGCGGCCACGGACCGCCATTCGGCGGCGTCGCCCCAGGCGGAGACGAGCCGGTCGGCCATCCAGCCGACGGGCTGCGAGTCCGCCTCGGCGGGGCCGAAATTCCAGCCCGACGAGAAGTCCGCCGGCTGCCCGGTCAGGCGCTCGGCGAGCATGAGGAAGCCGCGTACCGGCTCCAGCACGTGCTGCCAGGGGCGCACGGCCTCGGGGTGGCGGATCTCCAGGGCGCGGCCGTCGGCGAAGGCGCGCATGGCGTCAGGCACCAGGCGGTCCGCCGCCCAGTCGCCGCCGCCGATGATGTTGCCGGCGCGCACCGTGGCGATGCCCGGCGCCGCGGCGCCGGAGAAGTACGACTGGCGGAAGGCCTCGACGACGAGCTCGCTGCAGGCCTTGCTGTTGCCGTAGGGCTCGCGGCCGCCGAGCGCGTCGGTCTCGCGGTAGCCCCACTCCCATTCCTTGTTCTCGTAGACCTTGTCGGTCGTCACGACCACGGCCGCGGTCACCGTCGGGCAGGCGCGCATGGCGTCGAGCAGGTGCACCGTGCCCATCACGTTGGTGGCGTAGGTGCCGACCGGGTCGGCGGCGGCGGCGCGCACCAGCGGCTGGGCCGCCAGGTGCAGCACGATCTCGGGCCGCGCGCGGCGCATGGCCGCGGCCAGCGCGTCGCGGTCGCGCACGTCGGCGATGGTGGAGGACAGGTCGCGCGACAGGCCGGTCGTCTCGTAGAAGCTCGGCTCGCTGGGCGCGGCCAGGGCGTAGCCGTGCACCTCCGCGCCGAGGCGCGAAAGCCAGGTGCAGAGCCAGCCACCCATGAAGCCGGTATGGCCGGTGACGAAGACCCGCCGGCCGGCCCAGAAGGCCGGATTTACGCTGTCTTGCGGCATTCGACCTGGCCCTTGCCGGCCCAGCTGCACCACGGCGCCTTGCCGTTGCTCCACATCTCGTTGAGCAGCTGCATCTCGCGGAAGGTGTCCATGCACTGCCAGAAGCCCGGGTGCTGGTAGACCGACAGCTGGTTCTCGGCGGCGAGATATTCGAGCACGCCCTGCTCGAGGCTGACGTTCTCGTCGACGCGCAGCCGGTCGAACGCCTTCTTCTCGAACACGAGGAAGCCGCCGTTGATCCAGCCTTCGGTGACCTGCGGCTTCTCGCGGAAGGTGCGCACGGCGCCGTCCTCGATGGCGAGCTCGCCGTAGCGCGACGACGGATGGACGGCGGTGACGGTGGCGAGGCGGCCCGAGCGCTTGTGGAAGGCCAGCAGCGCGTCGAGGTCGACGTCGGCGACGCCGTCGCCGTAGGTGGCGAAGAAGGTGTCGCCCTTCACGTAAGGCAGGGCCTGGCGGATGCGCGAGCCGGTCAGGCTGTCCTGGCCGGTCTCGGCGAGCACGACGCGCCAGTCTTCGTCATAGCCGTTCGACAGCGTCTCGATCGAGTCGCTCGCGAAGTCGATGGCGAAGTCCGAGTTGTGCCGGCGATAGTTGACGAAGTAGTCGCGGATCACGTCGCCCTTGTAGCCGAGGCACAGGATGAAGTTGCGCGAGCCCGCGGCGTGGTAGTGCTTCATGATGTGCCAGAGGATCGGCTTGCCGCCGATCTCGACCATCGGCTTCGGCTTGAACTCGGTCTCCTCGCGCAGGCGCGTGCCGAGGCCGCCGCAGAGCAGCATGACGTCGGGGCGGTCGCGCGCGGGCAGGGCCGAGCGGATGTCGGTGAGGTTCGCCATTACTCTTCTCCCAGGAAGTGGCGCGGATCGGGCTGCGGATGGCCGTTGTGGCCGTTGTGACCGTTGCGGCCGGGGGCGCGCCGCGCCGGACGGCCCGGGACGCCGCGCGGAAGCTCGAGGCGGCCGCTCACGCCGGGCCAGGCGGGCATCGCCGGCGTCTGCGCGGCGCCGTCGAGGCGCAGCGTCGGCTTCTCTGCCGGAATGGCGGCGGCGAAGTCGCCGCGCGCGGTCGACTGCCCGACGGCGAGGAGCTTGAGGACGGCCTCGAGGGCGAGCGGCGGCAGGGTGGCGGACATGGCACGCATTTCCATGATGGCGGTCTCTTACAGGCTGTGGCGGACGGGGTACTTGCTGTTCGGCATGACGAACTGCCGGGCGAAGTGCTGGCGCGTGTCGACGAAGACGGGCGCGCGCAGGTTGACGGAGACATGCGCGCCGTCCTCGTCGCGACGGACGGTGACGATCAGCATGAGCGCCAGGTCGGCCATGGCGATGCCGAGGCCGCGGCAGGCTTCCTCGATGTCGGCCGGCTCGATCGCCTGGTTGTCCGCCGAGAGCGGCGCCACGAGGAACGCCAGGTTCTGGTCGGACAGGCACTGCAGCACGCGGAACTGCGGGTACTTGCCTTCCGGCAGCTCGGCGAGGGCGAAGTCGTGGTAGTCGCCGAAGCCGAGCAGGCCCTGCGGCATGCTGAGCATGGCGTGCTCGCCGATGGCGAGCGTGCCGAAGCGCGACTCGACGACGAGCGGGCGCTGCTCGGCCTCGGGCGCGAGGACGGGCGGCGGCGCGATGGTCTGGGTCTGGGCGGAATTGGCCAGCATGATGGGCTCCTTGAGGCTGGGTATTAACGGAGATAGGAAGCGAGATTGAGCTGCGACAGCGTCGAGATCGTCATGTACGAGGCCTGCAGCAGGGTCTGTTCGGAGGTCAGGCGCGTCATCGTCTCAGGCACGTTGACGCTGGTGATGTCGGTCACGGACTGGTTGAGGTAGACCTTGAGGTCGTCGTTGCCGGTGGTGACGTTGTCGAGGGCGGTTTCGGCCGCGCCGATGCGGCTGGTGATGTTCGGCATGTCCTGGATGGCGCTGTTGACGAGGTCCAGGGCGTCGTTCAGGCGGTCGCGGTCGAGCGGGTCGGTCGTCACCGTCGAGGCGAGCTTCAGCGAGCGCACCAGCTTCTCGAACGCGGGCTCGTCGGCCGTGGCGCCGTAGTTCACCGTGTAGTTCTCGGCGGCCTGGGTCGACAGGCGCGTGCTGTCGCCCTGGTAGTAGGAGGTGTCCGGCGTGCTCGGGTAGCTGGTCGGCGGCGCGACGAAGTCCGGGTCGTTCAGGTCGACCGGCGGCGTGTCGGTCTTGGTGCCGGAGAACACATAGCGGTCGCCGACCTTGGCGTTGAGCTGGCGCGCCGCTTCGTTCAGCATGTTCTGGGTCTGCTCGCTCAGGTCCAGGTCGCTGACGTTCTGGTTGTTCAGGGCGTTGGTCAGCAGCGTCTTGAAGTTCGTCGCGAGGGTGACGAGCGACGTGGTCGACTGCTCCATCGTCTGCAGGCGCAGCTGCACGGTCTGGTTGTTCGTCTTGTACTGGTCGTTGCGCGACAAAGCGGATTCCAGGCTGACTAGCTGGCGCGAGCCGCTGGCGATGCCGGAATAGGTCGTCGACTTGAAGCCGGTGCCGGCCTGCGCGCTGAGCGTGTCGATGGTCGTCTGCGTGTTGCGCAGGTTCGAGAGCGTCTGGTTGTATTGGCCGAGATCTGATACGCGGGTCATCGTCGATTCCTCGTTTAGACCATGTCGGTCAGGGTCTTCAGCATGTCGGACAGCGTCGTGATGACGCGGGCCGAAGCGCCGTAGGCGTTCTGGTACATGATGAGATTCGCCATCTCTTCGTCGGTGTTGACGCCGCTCGCGGACTGGGCCTTCGACGAGGTGTCGTCCAGCAGGTTCTGGCGGTAGCTGTCGGCGTCGTCGGCGTTGGCGGAGCGCGTCGCGTTGTCGGAGAGGATGCTGGCGCCGTAGCCGGAGAGCGTCGTGCTGGTCGTCGGCAGGCCGCCGGCGGCGGAAAAGGTCAGGCGCGCGTTGAACACGTCGGCCATGCGCTGCGCGACGGAGCCGTCGCCGACGGTGATGGCGCTGTCGCCGGCGGCGAGCGTGCCCTCGCTGAGCTGGCCGCGCGCGACCTTCTGGCTGTCGAGCAGGATGTCGCCGCGCACGGCGACGTTGCCGGCAAGGCCGCCGGATTCGCCGCCGACGATCAGGTCGTTGAGCCCGAAGTAGTGCGAGAAGCCGAAGCCCGAGGCGGCTTCCTTGCTGGTGCCTTCGTTGATGCCGATGCCCTGGCCTGCGGCGTTGGCCGCGATCGTCAGTTCGCCGTGGGCGCCGACGCTGGCCGTGGCGCCGGCCAGGCCGGCGATCGGCGGCGTCGCCGTGGCGTAGACGCCGTTGATGGCGTCGCGGATCTGGTTGACGGTCGGGTCGCCGCCGACGACCGTGGCGAGGTCGTCGAGATTGAGGTCGAAGGCCGGGCCGGCGGCGCTGCCGTCGCTGTTCAGCACGGCGATGCGCACGGTGCCGGTCAGGCTCACGGTGTCGGTGGCCGGGTCGGCGAAGCCGGTCGAGCCGGTCAGGCTGGCCGGCGGCGGGATGGCGACGCCGTCGTTGTGGATGGCGTTGAGCTGGTCCTTCAGGGTCCTGGCGAGGGTGTTCATCTCGGAGGCGAAGTTGGGCAGCTCGGTGTCGCGCATGTCGATCAGGCCGCGCAGCTTGCCGGACTTGATCGTGTCGGTGATGTCGGTGCCGTTGAGCTTGATGCCCTCGAGGCCGCCGCCCGGATAGCTGACGTCGCCTCCCATGGTCGCGGCCGGGGTGTAGCTGATGGTGCTGGCCTCGCGGTCGACGAGCGGCTGGCCGCTTGCCATGAAGATGACCATCTCGCCGCTGTCACGCGTGAAGTAGCTAATGTCCATCTGGCTGGCGAGCGAGGCGACGGCCGTGTCCCGCTGGTCCTGCAGGTCGCCGGCGGGCTGGTTCAGGGCGATGCTGCGCGAGATGCTGACGTTGAGCTCGGCGATGTTCTGCAGCGTCTGGTTGATCTGGTCGACCGAGTCGGCGACGTTCTGGTCGGCCTGGTAGCGCATGTCCTGGATCTGGCCGGACATGTCGTTGAGCTGGCGCGTCAGCGTCTGCGCCGCGCCGACCATGTCGAGCTGGCTGTTGGACGAGGACGGGTCGACGGCGAGCGCCGTCATCTTGTTGCCGAGCGTGGTGAGGGTCGAGGCGATCGACGAGCCCGAATCGGGCGTGCCGAACAGGTTCTGCATCGAGGAGAAGAACTGCTGGCGCACGCCGGTCTCGCCCTGCAGGGTCGTCTGGGCGCGCATGTCGCGCAGCAGGTACTCGTTCACCTGGCGCGTGACGCTGCCGATCTTCACGCCGGCGCCCTGGCCGTCGATCAGGACGTTCTGCAGGTTCGCGTTCTTGCGCGTGTAGCCCGGCGTGTTGGCGTTCGCGATGTTGTTCGACGTGATTCCCAGCGCCGCCTGCGTGGTCTGCAGGCCGCTGATGGCGGTGCCGAGGGCGACGTTGATCGAACTGGACATGGATTGGCGCTCCGGCCTAGAGCTGCTTGTTGAGCGTCATGGCGACGGCGCGGCGCGGGCCGGCGCTGTTGAGCACGCCAGCGCTCGAATAGGCGGCGGCGCTCACCTGTTTCTCGGAGATCGCGGCGACGATGGCCTTCATCAGGCGCTCGCTGACGCTGCGGGCGGCGCGCAGCGCGCGCTCGTTGTCGGTCATCACCTTCTGGAAGCGCATGGTCGCCTCGCGCAGCTCGTCGCGCTGCTCCTGCGGCCCTTCGGCGAGCAGAGACGGCGTGTTGCGCAGCTCCTGCATGAAGTGCTCGTAGCCGCGCGCGAGCTCGGTCTTCTCCGGCTGCAGGCCCTTGATGTCCTGCGGGCGCATGCTGCGCAGGATCTCGTTCTCGCGCGTCAGCAGGTCGGTGAGCTTGAGGGTGACGGTGACGAGGTCGCCGACCAGGGTGCGGTTGGTCATGGTTACTTCACCTCTTGGGTCTTGAGAATTTCGCGGTAGACCTGATCGGCGATGCCCATGCCGCCGTTCTTGGCCATTTCCTTGCCGTACTGGTCGTTCAGCACCGAGCGGAACACGTGCTCGGCGTTGCCGCCGTCGAACGGGCCGTCGCTCTGCAGGCCGGCGAACATGGATTCCATGGTCTGGCTGACGAAGAAGGCCTCGAAGTCCTGGGCGGCCTGGCGCGCCTTCGCGGGATTGCTCGTGGCGGCGGTGCGCGGCGCGGCGGCCTGGGCGTCCGCCGCGGCGGGCTTGTCGAGAATGGAGAGGGCGCTCATCACATCACCTCGATTTCGGCCTGGAGGGCGCCGGACGCCTTGATGGCCTGGAGGATGGAGATCATGTCGCGCGGGCCGACGCCGAGCGCGTTCAGCCCGTTGACCAGTTCCTGCAGGCTGACGCCCTGCGACAGGATGGCGAGCTTGCGGTCGGCCTGCTCGTCGACCTGCACGTCGGTGCGCGGCACCACGGTGGTCGTGCCGCCGGTCGAGAAGGGCGCCGGCTGCGAGACCTGCGGCGTCTCGGTGACGCGGATCGTCAGGTTGCCCTGGGCGATGGCGACGGTGGAGATGCGCACGTTCTCGCCCATGACGATGACGCCGGAGGACTGGTCGATGACGACGCGGGCGATCTGGTCGGGGGTCACGCGCAGCTGCTCGATGTCGGTCAGCATGGCGACGATGTTGTCGCGGCGGTCTTCGGGGATCGTCATGGCGACGGTCGCCGGGTCGAAGGCCTTGGCCACGCCCTGGCCGCCGAGGTAGGCGTTGATGGCGGCGGCGACGCGGTTGGCCGTCGTGAAGTCCGGGTTGCGCAGCGACAGGCGCATCTCGTGCATGTCGGCCATCTCGAAGCCGACTTCGCGCTCGACGATGGCGCCGTTGGGGATGCGCGCGGTGGTCGGGATGCCCTTGGTGACGGTGGCGGCGGCGCCGCCGGCGCTGAAGCTGTTGCTGGCGGCGTTGCCCTGGCCGACGGCATAGACCTCGCCGTCGGCGCCGATCAGCGGCGTCACCAGCAGGCTGCCGCCCTGGAGGCTCTTGGCGTCGCCGAGCGCGCTGACCGTCACGTCGAGGCGCGTGCCGTGGCGGGCGAAGGGCGGCAGGGTCGCGGTGACCATGACGGCGGCGACGTTGGCGGTCTTGAGCGTGTCGTTGCGCACGTTGACGCCGAGGCGCTCGAGCATGCCGATCAGGCTCTGCTTGGTGAAGGGCGAATTGTTGAGCGTGTCGCCGGTGCCGTTGAGGCCGACGACCAGGCCGTAGCCGACCAGCTGGTTGTCGCGCACGCCTTCGAAGTCGGCGATGTCCTTGATGCGCGAGTTGGCCTGGGCCGGCGCGGCAGCGCCCGCCGCGGCGAGCAGGGCGGCGAGGGCGAAGGCGGCGCGGACGATGGAGAGGCGGACGGTCATGGCTGCGGTAAATCGCTGTCGGAGGAATCGGGTTCGTTCGCGATAGCTTTTGCGAGGACCGTGCCACTCGCGCCGATTTTTTAAGCTACTGATATCAAATGGATATTTTGCGGGGATGCGTTAACGGCGCGCGGCAGTTCTCACCGGGCGGCAAGCCCTGCCGAGATTAGGCGGCAAGATTTTCCCGCCCGGGAGCGGCATGGCCGCCGGGCGGCAAGGCCTTGGCAAACCGTCGAAATTCGCGGGTCCGGCGCTTAACCACTTCTTAAGCAAACCGGCGCATTGTCTGGTCTGTCCGTAATCACGCGGCGAGATGTCTTCGCGCGATGAAAATCTCCGATAGCAGTCCCATTCGCTCCCAATCGCTCCGCCGCCTCTCGCGCGGCAGCAATGGCGCGTCCACGGACTTCGCCAACCACCTGTCCGACGAATCGATCCCGGCGGCGACGCCGATGGCCGGTCCCGCCAGCATGGGCGGCGTCGACGCCCTGCTGTCCCTGCAGGAGGTCGAAGACGCGACGACCGGCCGTTCCAAGGGCCTCAAGCGCGCCGGCGACCTGCTCGAACGGCTGGACGAGCTGCGCCACGGCCTGCTGATGGGCGCCCTTTCGCGCGAAAACCTCCAGGAACTCGCCCGCGCCGTGCGCCAGCAGCGCAGCGAATCGTCCGATCCGCAGCTCGCCGACATCCTCGACCAGATCGAGCTCCGCGCCGCCGTGGAGCTGGCGAAATACGGCCCGCGCGGCTGATCGCCCCCTCCGGCGGCTCCCCCGGCCGGCGGCTTTCTCCTAACCCATTGATCTTATTTATAAACGCATAAGGCATTTGGCCGTGCGCGGCCTTGCCGTGGGCCCCCGGGATTCATATACTCCGCGCGCTTCTGCGCTTGTCTCTGGGGTGGTGTTCGAGATGTCCGTTACGTTGTCTCCCGATTATCGGCCGTCCGACGACGAGCCGTTCATGAATCCGAAACAGCGCGAGTATTTTCGTCGCAAGCTGTTGGCCTGGAAGGAAGAGCTGCTCTCCGAATCGAGCGAGACGCTCATGCACCTCCAGGAAGGCGGCCTGCGCGAGCCGGATCTCGCCGACCGCGCCTCGCTGGAAACCGACCGCTCCCTCGAGCTGCGCACCCGCGACCGCGCGCGCAAGCTCGTCGCCAAGATCGACGAGGCGCTGGAGCGCATCGAGGACGACAGCTACGGCTACTGCGTCGAGACCGGCGAGCCGATCAGCCTGCGCCGCCTCGAGGCGCGCCCGATCGCGACCTTGAGCGTCGAGGCCCAGGAGCGCCACGAGCGCCTGGAGCGGACTCGCCGCGACGACTGAACAAAGCTGCGGATTCGCCGCGACGGCTGCAGGTCGCGGCTGAATACGGCGGCATGCGAAATGAAAAGGCCGGCATCCGAGGATGCCGGCCTTTTTCGTTTCGTCGCGCCGTTCGGGTCAGAACGGATAGAGGATGTCGAGGATCTGGGTTCCGACGCGCGGCTGCTGCACGTCGGTGACCTGGCCGCGGCCGCCGTAGGCGATGCGCGCTTCGGCGATCTTCTCGTAGGAGATCGTGTTGGTCGAGGCGATGTCCTCGCGGCGGATGATGCCGGTGATCTGCAGGTCGCGGATCTCGAAGTTCACCCGCACTTCCTGGCGGCCCTGGATGACCAGGTTGCCGTTCGGCAGCACCTGGGTCACGAGGGCGGCGACCTTCAGCTGGATGGCTTCCTGGCGGTCGATGGTGCCGGCGCCGTTGTTGGTGGTGGCGCCGTCGATGCCGAGCAGGTTGTTGTTGTCGACCTGGTTCGGCAGGATCTTGTTGAGGTTGGCCTCGAAGCCGAGCAGGCCGCCGACGGCCGAGGTCTCCGACGTGGCGCGCGAGCGGTTGCTGGCGTTGGTCAGGGCGGCCTTGTCGTCGATGTCGATCAGCACCGTCAGGATGTCGCCGATCATGCTGGCGCGCTGGTCCTTGAAGAAGGCCCGCGAGCCGGCCCGCCACAGGCTGTTGGCCGGGCGGTTGTCGGAATCGGCCTTCGGCATGGGCAGGCTGACCGGACGGTAGTTGGGGTCCTGCGTCGGGTTGCTGATCTCGCTCAGCTGCGGCGCCTGGCCGACGTTCTTCAGCCGGTCGATGGTGTTGCTGCAGGCGCTCAAGGCGACGCCGGCGGCGATGACGGCGAGGGCCGGCAAGGCACGGCGCGGGATGAAGGGGCGAGGGGCGGACATGGCGGATTCCTTAGGTTGCCCGGTCAGTTCGAGACAGGGGCGGAGCTGGTGATCTGCACGACGTTCATGCTGGTGACGACGCCTTCGACGACGGTCTTGCTCTGGCTGTTCATGACATGGACGGTGTCGCCGACGCTGGCGTCCTCCATGGCCTTGCCCTTCGAGGTCAACTGCATGCGCGGCGTTTGCAGCATCATTGTGACGATGCCGTTCTTCAGCACGGCGAGCGGGGAACGCAGGTCGGCGAGGCGCACCGCCTGGCCGGCGTTGAGGCCGCGCTTGGCCTCCCGGCCGACGAGCTGCGCCGTGTCGGTGATGGTCTGGCGGTTGACCTGGTCGGCCCGCACCGTCGTCCATTCGATGTCTTCGTTGCGGAGGACCTCGCCGGTGGTGACCCGGCGGTTGAGCACGGGAACCTCGGCCATGGCGAAGGCGCGGCCCGAGACTGGCTGGCGGACGTCGTCGACCGCCAGCGTGGCGGTGAAGCGGCCGCTGCGTTCCTCGTAGTCGAGCTGGGAAATCTGGATCGCGCCCGGCGCGTCGGCGGCGAGCTGGATCTGCGGCGACTTGCTGGTCATCTCGATGTCAGCGCGGCCGTTCAGGCCACGGCGCTGCAAGGCCTTGCGCAGGGCGTCCTCGATGTCGGCCTGGCCGACCGTGCGGCTCGCCCGTTCGACGACGACGCGGTCCGACCAGGTGCGCGGCTGCCAGGCGACGCTGTGGCTTCGCGCCACGTCGGCGAGGCGCTGCAGGTCGTAAACCGCCTGGCTGCCGGGGGCGGGCGCCGGGGCGACGGCCTCGTCGGTGCGGTCCTTCAGTCCGGCGAACAGGTCGCCCAGCGTCACCATGGGAGCGCGCACGACGACGCGCTCGTTCATCGGCGTCGTCGCCAGCAGCACGGGGCGGGCGACGGGCGCGGCGTTGGCGATCTGCGCCTGGGCGCGGGCGGCGTCGCCGGTCGCGGCGGCGAGCGCCAGGCTGGCGCAGGCGCCGAAGGCGATCCTGAGGGTGCGGCGGGAGAAGGGCATGGGCGTCATCCTTGCGGTCGTTCGGCTTAGGCCGTCTGCACCAGGCTGCTCAGCATCTCGTCGGAGGTCTGCACCACCTTCGAGGCCAGCTCGTAGGCGCGCTGGGCCGTGATCATGTTGGTGATCTCGTTGACCATGTTGACGTTCGAGGTTTCCAGGAAGCCCTGCAGCATGGTGCCGAAGCCGGCGCTGCCCGGCACGCCGGTGACGGCGGCGCCGGAGGCGGCGGTTTCCGACAGCATGTTGTCGCCGAGCGACTGCAGGCCGGCTTCGTTGGGGAAGGTGGCGAGCTGAAACTGGCCGACCGTCGTCGTCGTCGTCTGGCCCGGCAGCTTGACCTGCACCTGGCCTGTCTGGTCGACGCTGACCTCGAGGGCGTCCTGCGGCACGGTGATGCCGGGCTGCACGGTGTAGCCCTGCGGCGTCACGATGGTGCCGTCCGGGCTCAGCTGCAGCGAGCCGGCACGGGTGTAGTTGGTCGTGCCGTCGGGCATGTTGACCTGGAAGTAGCCCTTGCCCTGGACCGCGAGGTCGAAGGAGTTGCCGGTCGAGAGCATGTTGCCCTGCTCGTGGATGCGATAGACCGATCCCACTTTCACGCCGGTGCCGAACTGGGCGCCGTTGGCGACGACCGTGCCGGTGTCCGACGACTGCGAGCCGACCTGGCTGCGCGACTGGTAGATCAGGTCGTTGAACTCGGCGCGCGCGCGCTTGAAGGCGGTGGTGTTCAAGTTGGCGATGTTGTTCGAGATCACATCGACGTTGAACTGCTGCGCCAGCATGGCGGTGGCTGCGATGTTCAGGGAGCCCATGGCGTTTTCCTATTCTTTTCGCTGTTGTCCGTCGGCGCTAGGCGACTTTGGCCAGGCGCGTGACGGCGTCGCGGATGCGTTCGTCTTCGCTGTTGATGACCTTCTGCGCGCTCTGGTAGACGCGCGACGCTTCGATCATGCGGGTGATTTCGACGATCGGCTGGATGTTCGAGCCTTCCAGGCTGCCTTGCAGCACGTCGGTGTTGGTGGCGGGCAGGGCCGGCGCGTCGGTGGTGAAGAGCCCGTCGCCGGTGCGCTGCAGGCGCTGCTGGTTGTCGAACTGGACGAGCTTGAGCTTGCCGACCTGCTGCGAATCGGCGGAGACGTCGCCGTCCTCGGAGATGCTGATGCTGGAGGTGCCCGGCGGGACGACGATCGGCTGGTCGTTGCTGCCGGAGACCACGAGGCCGCGGCTGTTCACCAGCTGGCCCTGGACATTCAGGCTGAAATGGCCGTCGCGGGTGTAGCGCGGGCCCGTCGCGGTGTTGATGACGAGGAAGCCGTCGCCGCGCAGCGCCACGTCGAGCGGGTTGTCGGTGGCGTTGATGGGGCCGGCCTCGGTCTCGCGGTGCAGCCCGATGTACTTCGGGAACGTCATCTGCTGCTGTCCCTGCTGGTCGGTCAGG
This sequence comes from Alphaproteobacteria bacterium, assembly GCA_036500145.1. GTDB lineage: Bacteria > Pseudomonadota > Alphaproteobacteria > SMXQ01 > SMXQ01 > CAMAVH01. The sequence goes on from DASYCO010000058.1 coordinate 20,731, forward strand.
AACTGGTTGAAGATCGGGCGCTCGCCCTTGTAGCCGGTGGTGTTCATGTTCGCGATGTTGTTCGCGATCGAATCCACTTGGTTGCTTGAAGCCATCTGGCGCGAGAGGGCGATGATCAGAGGCGATTCCATGGGCAGCTCCATTCGGCGACGTGCCGGTTTTCCACCCAAGTCTTTCTGCATTGCCCGTGCCAGACAGTTTTTCCTTTTAAAACAATGGCTTGTATTTTTGACCGGTCGGCAAGACCAGGTTTAATCGGCAGGCTTTGCCGGGTAAATGCTGCCGGAATTCCGCCGGGCCACCCCGCCGAAACCAAAAATTAACGAAGACGGCCTTAAGAAGAGCGGGTCGGCGCGGCTCTGCGCCGAACGCAAATTGCCCGCCCGTCTTAGCCGCCTGCAGGAACGCCATGGCCGACACCGCCGCAGATATGGAGAGTGCCGTTTCGTCGGCCGGGGATGACGACTCCGGCAAGTCGGGCCTCAAGAAGATCATCCTCATCGTCGTCGCCGCCTTGCTCGTGCTTGGCGCGATCGGCGCGGGACTGGTGTTCAGCGGCCTGTTCAACCCCTTCGCCAAGAAGGAGGCGGATGAAGCCGCCAAGGCCGAATCGTCGCTGCCGCCGCCCAAGGCCGCCGTCTTCCTCGACCTGCCCGACCTGCTGGTGAACCTCAATTCGTCCAACCGCCGGACGAACTTCCTCAAGATCAGCATCAGCCTGGAAGTCGGCAGCGCGGAGGACGTGCAGAAGCTGCAGGCCCTGATGCCGCGCATCGTCGACAGCTTCCAGGTCTACCTGCGCGAGCTGCGCCTCGAGGACTTGCGCGGCTCGGCCGGCATGTACCGGCTGCGCGAGGACTTGCTGCGGCGCATCAACGAAGCGGCACGCCCGGTCAAGGTGAACGACGTGCTGTTCAAGGAACTTTTAGTCCAGTAGGGCGCAGGATAAAGCCAGATGGCAGACCCCGAGACTTCCGCTTCCCAAGACGACGGCGTGCCCCCCGAGGGAGTCGCGCCGGACGGCGCAGCCCCCGCGGACGAGGCGGGCGAAGAAGAAGACATGTTCGCGGCCATGGGCATGTCGTCCGGCCAGGAGAACCGCGTCCTCAACCAGGACGAGATCGACAGCCTGCTGGGCTTCGACGAGGGCGAGGACGACGGCCCGCGCTCGGGCATCAAGGCGATCATCAACAGCGCGCTCGTCTCCTACGAGCGCCTGCCGATGCTGGAGGTCGTGTTCGACCGCCTAGTGCGCATGATGTCGACCAGCCTGCGCAACTTCACGTCCGACAACGTCGAGGTGACGCTCGACAACATCACGTCGATCCGCTTCGGCGACTACCTGAATTCGATCCCGCTGCCGGCCATGATCAACGTGATCAAGGCCGAGGAATGGGAGAACTACTGCCTGGTCACGGTCGACAGCGCCCTGATCTACTCGGTGGTCGACGTGCTGCTGGGCGGCCGTCGCGGCACCGCGGCGCTGCGCATCGAGGGCCGTCCTTACACCACCATCGAGCGCAACCTGGTCGAGCGCATGATGCACGTCGTGCTCGCCGACCTGTCGGCGGCCTTCGACCCGCTGTCGCCCGTCACCTTCCGCTTCGACCGTCTTGAGGTCAATCCGCGCTTCGCCACCATCGCCCGCCCGGCCAACGCCGCCATCATGGCGCGCTTCCGCATCGACATGGAAGACCGCGGCGGCCGCCTCGAGCTGGTGCTGCCCTACGCCACCATCGAGCCCGTGCGCGAGCTGCTGCTGCAGATGTTCATGGGCGAGAAGTTCGGCCGCGACGCGATCTGGGAAAGCCACCTGGCCAACGCCGTGTGGGACACCGAGGTCGAGGTCGAAGCCGTGCTCGACGAGCGCGTGATGAACCTGAACGAGATCGTCAACCTCAAGGTCGGCTCGCAGCTCATGCTCACCGTCGGACCCAACGCCCCGATCGACATGCGCTGCGGCGAAGTGTCGATGATGTCCGGCCGCATGGGCCACAAGGGCGGCAACATCGCCATTCAGATCGAAGACACCAAGTTCGACAAGGTCCGGAGATAAATCCCATGGCATCCCTGCTGCTCGAAGGCCTGCTCGCCGCCCTGCTCGTCGCCACGATCGTCTACGCCGCGCTGCTCGACCGCCGCCTGCGCACGCTGCGCCAGAGCCGCGACGAGATGCAGGCGATGCTCGTCAGCTTCACCGCCGCCACGGCGCAGGCCCAGTCCGGCCTCGTCGCCTTGCGCGAGATGAGCCAGACCGGCAGCGCCGAGCTGCAGGGCGACATCGAGCGCGCCAAGGCCCTGCGCGACGACCTGAATTTCCTGCTCGACCGCGGCAACGGCCTCGCCGACCGCCTGGAGGGCGGCATCGGCGCCGCGCGCGTCGCCGTCAAGGCTGCGCCGCGCAAGCCGGAGATCGTGAAGTCCGCCGAGCCGGAGCGCGACGCCGAGCCGCGTCCGGTCGTGCGCCTGAGCGACACGCCGAAGCGCGCGCAAGCCGTGAAAGGCATGATCCCGGGCGCCAAGGTTCTCGTGCGGCATTCCGAAGAAGCCGCCGAGGGCGACGAAGACATGGCGCGCGAGCTGCTGCGCGCCCTGAAGACGGCTCGCTGAGCCCTTTTTCCGAGCATAGGTCGCCGCCGCCATGAAACTCCGCCTGCTGCCCGCCGCCATCCTCGTCGCCACGACGCTGCTCGGCGTCAAGCTGACCGGCCTGTGGCATGGCGTCGAAGGCATCATCGCGCCGCCGGCCATCGCGCAGTCGGCGGAAGCCAAGCCCGAGCCGGCCGCGGCGCCCGCCGCCCAGGCCAATGCGCAAGCCGACGCGGCTGCGACGGCGAACGACGTCGTCCGGCCGACCGCGCCGCGCGGCGCCGAATTGGCGGACGATCCCACCCTGATGAGCCAGTCCGAGATCGACCTGCTGCAGCAGCTCGCCGCGCGCCGCAACGAGATGGACACCTGGAACAAGGACCTCGACCTGCGCGAGAAGCTGCTGAAGGCCGCCGAACAGCGGCTCGACAAGAAGCTCGCCGACCTGCAGGGCCTGCAGACCTCGATCAAGGGCCTGCTGAAGCAGCATGACGAGGAACAGGAAACCAAGCTGCGCAGCCTGGTGAAGATCTACGAGACAATGAAGCCGAAGGACGCCGCCAACGTCTTCGAGAAGCTCGACATGGACATTCTGCTCGACGTCGTCGAGCGCATGAAGGAAGCCAAGGTGGCCCCCGTGCTCGCCGCCATGAACCCGGACAAGGCCAAGTCGCTGACCGAAGAGCTGGCCGGGCGCCGCAAGATCGCCAAGGAAACCGCCGCCCAGACCGCGGAGGCCATAGGTGCTCCCGGGGCGGCGGCTCCGGTCCAGGCCGCCGCCGCGCAGCCGGTCGCCGGCATGATTCCGCCGGCCGGCAACCCGCCGCCGGGCGTGCAGACCGGCCGCTAAGCCGGCTCTCCAGCCGTTTCGGCTTGTGCGGGCCTACCCGGCAAAAATTTCCGCCTCTTTACGGCAAATTAACCAGACTCGCGCGATTCTCGCTGCAATCGCCGGATCGCGGAGTTTCTCCGCGACGCCAATCGTCACCGATGGCACTCCGGCAGACGATGCAGGATCACTCATGCCTTCACTGCCGGCCGCGCTGAACCTCTTCCTCCCGACGCCGCGTCTCGCCCGGAGACTCGCCCTCGCGGCGCTCCTGCTGACGGCCGCCGCGCCGGCATGGGCCGACGAGCAGGTCGCGGTGCGCGTCGGCGAGCATCCGGGCTTCGGCCGCCTCGTGTTCGAATGGGCAGCTCCCGTCGACTACAAGGCCGCTATCGAGGGCAACGCCCTCGTCCTGCATTTCGACCGTCCTTTCGCCGGCGCGCTCGACTCCGTGCCGCGCCGCCTGTCGAACTACGTCGAGCAGCCGCAGCTCGCCGACGACGGCAAGACCGTGACCTTCCCGCTCAAGGCCGCGCTCGGCCTCAAGAGCTACGCCGACGGCAAGACCGTCGTCATCGACCTGGTCGACAATAAAGCTGCCGCCGCGTCGTCTCCGGCGCCGGCGCCGGCGCAAGTCGCTCAAGCCGCGCCCGCCGTCGCGGCGGACGCCGTGCCGGCCCCTGTCGAGAAGGCCGAAGCGAAGCCGGCTCCGGCGAAAGCCGCCGCGCCGAAGGCGGCGCCCAAGCTCGCCGTGCGCCCCGGCGACCATCCGGGCTTCGGCCGCCTGGTGTTCGACTGGCCGCGCAACGTCGAATATGACGCGGTGCAGACCGGCGATACGCTCAGCATCCGGTTCGACGCGCCGGCGACCATTGACGTCGACCGGCTGACGCCGAAGCTGCCCAAGACCGTGCAGTCGCTTTCGGCCGACAGCGACGCCAACAGCCTCACCGTGACCATGGCCGTGCCGCCCGGCGCGCAGATGCGCCACTTCCGCAACGGCCCGAGCATCGTCGTCGACATCGTCGGCGACGCGCCGCCGCCGGCGGCCGACAAGCAGACGGCGAAGGCCGGCGAGGCCAAGCCGCAGACGGAACAAAAGCCGGAACAGAAGCCGGAAGCGAAGGCCGCGCCGCAGGAAACGGCGAAGGCCGAGCCGCAACCCGAGGCGAAGCCGGCTGCGAAGCCCGACGCCAAAGGTGAAGCCAAGCCCGAAGCGAAATCCGCCGACGCGGACTTGCCGAAGTACGAACTGGTGCCGGTGGGGCATGCCGCCAGCGCGCCGCCGCGCAGCCTTCTGACTCCTGCTGCGACGACGCCCGCCGCCGTCAATGCGCCGACACCGGCTTCCGCGCCCGCCAACGCCACGGCCGGCGCGCCCTTGCCGCAGGCGGCGATTAGCGCGCGCAAGCTGGTCGTCTCCACGCTCGGCACCGCGCCGGCCATCAGCGGCCTGCGCTTCGCCTGGCCGGCCGACGCGCCGGCGGCGGTGTTCGAGCGCAACGGCGCGCTGTGGGCGGTGTTCGACCGTGCCGCCAGCGCCGACATCGCCAACAACTGGCCGCGCACCGTGGGCCGGCCGGACCTCTTCTCGTCGGCGGTCTCCAGCATCGTGCGCTTCCCCATGCCGGCGGACCGCTATCCGTCGCTGCGCCGCGACGGCGCGAACCTCGTCGTCGACTTCACGCTGACGCCGGCGCTGCCCGGCGCGCAGATCGGCTTCGAGGCCCAGCCGGCAGCCGACGTCGGCCCGCGCGTGCTGCTCAAGTCCGCCGCCTTCGGCCCCGTCATCGAGACGCGCGATCCCGATGTCGGCGACAAGCTGTGGGTCGTGCCGACCATGCCCATCGAGGGCCTCGCGGGCGAGCGACGCTTCGTGGAATTCCAGGTGCTGCCGTCGCTGCAAGGCGTCGCGGTCAAGGCTTTGACTGACGATCTAGTCGTGCGCGGCGCGCTCGAGGGGGCCGAGATCGTCGCACCTGGAGGCTTACGCCTGTCCGGCGCGCTCGCCGCCGCGTCGCCCGCCGTGCAGGCCGCCGCCTCGCCGGAGACGACGCGCATGGCGACCCAGAGCGGCGCGACGGTTCCCTTGCCGGCGCTCGCCGTCAACACCAACGTCCTGTTCGACTTCGTCGGCTGGTCGCAGTTCGGCGGCAAGGCCGACGCGTCCTTCTTCGAGCGCAAGGCCAACCTGCAGCGCGCCGTCATAGACGCGCCGCGCGCCACCCGCAACTCGGCGCGGCTCGCCTTGGCGCGCTTCATGTTCGCCAACGGCCAGGCGGCCGACGCGCTCGGCATCCTCCAGGTGATGGAGGAGGACGAGCCGGAAGTGGCGCGCGATCCGTCCTTCATCGCGCTGCGCGGCGCGAGCCGCTACCTGATGGGCGACTACGCCGGCGCCGGCCCCGACCTGTTCCACAACAGCCTCGACATGGAGCGCGAGGCGGCCCTGTGGCGCGGCGCGCTGCTCGCCAATCAGAACGACTGGATCGCCTCGGCGCGCTACTTCGCCCGCGCCGAGAACATGCTGCGCTCCTATCCGCCCGAGATGCAGCTGCCCTTCGGCCTGCTCGCCGCCGAGGCGGCGCTGTCGACCGGCGACGTCGGCCAGGCCAAGTTCCAGCTCGACGCCCTGAACTACCTCAAGCCGGCGCGCCCCTGGCTCGACCAGATCGACTACCTGCGCGGCGAGATCCTGCTCAAGGCCGGCGAGACGGAAGGGGCGCTCGCCGCCTGGGACCGCGCCATCAACGGCCTCGACAAGCAGGCCAAGGCGCGTGCGCGCCTCGCCCGCGTCGAGACGCTGCTGGGCAACAAGACCATGAAGCTGCAGGACGGCATCGCCGAGCTGGAGCGCCTGCGCTACGGCTGGCGCGGCGACGAGATCGAGCTGACCGTGCTGCGCCGCCTCGGCGAGCTCTACATCGAGGCCGGCGACTACAAGAACGGCTTGGCGACGCTGCGCGACGCGCTCACCCAGTTCCCCAAGGCCTCCGAGACGACGGCCATCGCCCAGCGCATGCGCGACAGCTTCGCCGAGCTCTACATCGGCGGCGCCGCCGACAAGATGCCGCCGCTGACCGCGCTCGGCATCTACGAGGACTTCCGCGACCTGATGCCGCAGGGCGACGCCGGCAACCTGCTGATCGCCAAGCTCGCCGACCGGCTGGTGCAGATCGAGCTGCTCGACCGCGCCGAGGCGCTGCTCAAGGGCCAGATCGACACGCGCCTGAAGGGCGGGCCGCAGGCCGAGGCCGCCGACCAGCTGGCGCTGATCTACCTGCTCGACCGCAAGCCGGAGGAGGCGCTGAAGACCTTGTCGGCCGCCTTGCCGGGGGACGCTTCGGACAGCCTCAAGAGCGAACGCCGCCAGCTTCAGGCGCGCACGCTCGGCGAGCTGACGCGCTACGACGAGGCCCTGGCCCTGCTCAAGGGCGACGACACCGCCGACGCCGCCCGGCTGCGCGCCGAGATCGGCTGGCGCACGCAGAACTGGCCGCTGGCCGCGAGCGGCTTCGTCCATCTCGTGCCGACGCTCGACCATCCCCTGTCGGACGCGGAGCGCCAGACGGTGCTGCGCCTCGCCATTGCCCAGTCCCTGAGCCAGGACACGGCCGGGCTCAGCGCGCTGCGCGCCACCTACGGCGCCGACATGGCGAAGAGCGCCTTCAAGGAATCCTTCGACCTGATCACCGCGGCCAACATCGCGTCCAACTTCGACATGCGCAGCATTTCGCGCCAGGTCGCCGGCGTCGACCAGTTCGGCGCCTTCATGACGGGCTACCGCGACAAGATCCTGAAGTCCCGAACGGCCGCGGCGGCGCGCAAGGGCGGGGCCAGCCAGGCCGCCAACGCGGCCGCTCCGGCGACGGCCGGCGTCAACTGACGGGCGACGCCTCCATCAGCCATAGAAGAACGTTCTAGCTCCCGGCTTGTCGGCGTCATTGCGAATAACTTGCAATTCGCTTAGCGTGCCACGGCGCGCGGGCAGGCTGCGCCATTGGATGGGGCCACGGCTAAGGCGCGTGGCGGGGCGTTGGGCAAGATCGTCGACATCGAATCGCTGTTTCTCGTGCATGGCCGCGAACTGCGCGTCTACCTGACGCGTCAGCTGCGCGACCCGCAGGTCGCTGCCGACCTGCTGCAGGAAACGTTCCTGCGCCTGGCCGAGCAGCCCGTCCTGGCCGGCATCGACAATCCGCGCTCCTACCTCTATCGCATGGCGCGCAACCTCGCGATCGACCACTTTCGCCAGGAAGACCGCCGCCAGACCCGGCCGGTGCCGCATGAAAGCCTGGCCGGCATCGCCGCCGACAGCCCGCCGCTCGACGATGCGGCCGATTCGCGCCAGCGCCTGGCCCAACTGCGGGCGGCGCTGGACGAGCTGCCGCGCCGCACCCGCGACATCTTCCTGCTCAACCGCGTCGAGGGGCTGACCTACGCCGAGGTGGCGCGCCGCCTGGCGGTGTCGGACAGCACGGTGCAGAAGCACTTGGCGCGGGCGCTGCACCACGTCATGCGCCGGATGCGGCCCCAGAACCTCCCTTAACGAAATCTCCCTTAAGTCTTCGATGGATCGGCGGCTTTTACTATGCGGGCCCGGCTCGCGCGTCTTATCTTCGGACGCCATTTGCGAGGACGGGGCGTGAACGACAATCGACGAGACGACGAAGGCCTGCGGCTGCGCGACGGCATCGAGGGGGAAGCTGCCGCCTGGGTCGTGCGCCTCGGCGCCGGCCCGCTGTCCGCCGCCGAGAACGCGGCCCTGGCGCAATGGATGTCGAAAAGCCCGGCCCATGCCGACGCTTTCGCCTATGCCTGCGACCTGTGGGGCGATCCGGCCTGGAAGGTTCTGACGGTGACAGCCTCCGTGCAGGACGTCGCGGCTCCGCCGCGCCGGCGCGGCCTGTGGGCTGGCGCATTGGCCGCGGGACTTGCCCTGTTCGCGCTGCTCGGGCTGCAGCATTTCGGCGATCCCTGGACCGCGCTGCGCGCCGACTACCGCAGCCTGCCCGCCGAAGTGCGCGCCGTGACGCTCGCCGACGGCAGCCGCGTCGACCTCAACAGCGCCAGCGCCATCGCCGTCGACTACAGCGACCGGACGCGGAGCGTGCGCCTGCTCGCCGGCGAGGCGCTGTTCTCGCCGAAGCCGCTGAACGACGCCGAGACGCGGCCCTTCGTCGTCGCCGCCGGAGGGCTTACGGCGCGCGCGCTCGGCACGCGCTTCGTCGTCGCGCGCGAGCCTGGCGACGCGGTGTCGGTCGGAGTCCTGGAACATCAGGTCGAGGTCGCGGCGCCCGGCGCCGACGGCGAGACCGAGCATGTGGTGCTGACGCCGGGCCAGAGCCTGCGCTACGCCGCGTCCCAGCTCGGCGCCGTCCGCCAGGAAGACGTGGCGCAGGACGTCGCCTGGTCGCGCGGCCAGCTCGTCTTCGACCGCGTCGCCCTGTCGCAGGCGGTCGAGGTGCTCAACCGCTACCGCCACGAGCGGATCATCGTCGCCGACGCCAATCTCGCCGGACGCCGCGTCAGCGGCCTGTTCAGGCTCGACGACCTGTCCGGCGCGCTCGACACGATCACGGCGGAGCTCGGCGCCCGCAGCGCCCGCGTGCCGCTCGTGGCGACGGTGATCTACTGAAGCCGGGCGGCTGGCGCGTCTGCGTCTAGCTCCTAGCGCGAAACGGTTGAGCCCGGCGTTACCGAGCTTTCCCCCTTCATGCGTCTTATCCCTATTCCGCTCTTGCGAATGCGTCGCAGGGCCGGATACGTCGCATCGTGCTGAAGGGGACATAGCGTGAGTCAGGAATCGAAGACGCGGATGGCGCGCCACATGTGGCTGGCGGGCACGGCTTTGGCGGGCGTTTGCGCCGCAGCGCTGTCCACGGCGGCCATGGCCGCCGAACCGGCGGCCACAGGCGCGGGCACGGTCGACGTCGCGCAGGCTGCGCCCTCCTTGCGCTTCGACATCGCGGCCCAGGATCTCAATGCCGCCGTCCTCGACTATGCGCAGCGCGCCGGCGTCCAGGTGTTCTACGACGCGGCCCGCCTGCGCGGCCTGCGCAGCCAGGCCGTCACCGGCGACCACACGCCGAGCGAGGCGCTCGACATCCTGCTGGCCGGCACGGGGGTGTCCTACCGCTTCACCGGCCCGGCGGCGGTCACGCTCGAACGCATGACCTCCGAAGGCCCGACCACGCTGCCGCCGGTCGTCGTCGAGGGCGCCGCCAGCCGCGAATCCGCCTATGGCCCGGTCACGGGCTACGTCGCCACGCAGAGCGCCACCGGCAGCAAGACCGACACGCCGATCCGCGAGATTCCGCAGACGGTCAACGTCGTCACCGCCGACCAGATGAAGGCGCAGCGCGCGCAGAACATCGGCCAGGCGCTGCGCTACACGCCGGGCGTCATGGCGGAGACCTTCGGCGCCGCCTCGAAGTTCGACATCTACACGCAGATCCGCGGCTTCCGCCCCAACTTCTACCTGGACGGCACCCGCCTGCCCAACGGCTCCACGAACACAGGCTTTTCCAGCTCGGTTGTCGAGCCCTACGGCTTGGAGCGGCTCGAAGTGCTGAAGGGCCCCGCGTCCGGCGTGTACGGCCAAAGCAGCCCGGGCGGCCTCATCAACATGGTTAGCAAGCGCCCGACCGACGAGCCGCTGCATGAAGTGCAGCTGCAGACCGGCAGCTTCGAGCGCTACCAGGGCGCGTTCGACCTTGGCGGCCCCGTCGACCAGGCGGGCAACGTCACCTACCGGCTGACCGGCCTGCTGCGCGAGTCGGACACCCAGGTCGACTTCATCGAGGACAACCGCGCCTACATCGCGCCGGCCTTGTCGATGAAGCTGAGCGACGACACGAAGCTGACCCTGCTCGGCAACTACCAAAGCGAGTGGGGCGGCGAGACGCTGTTCAACTACGTGCCGCGCGTCGGCTCGCTGGACGGCAACCCCAACGGCCGCCTGCCGCGCGACCGCTATTACGGCGATCCGGACTACGACCATCTCAACCGCGAGCAGTACGGCATCGGCTACTTGCTCGAGCACAAGCTGAACGACGCGGTGACCCTGCGCCAGAACCTGCGCTACAACCACGTCGAGTTCGACGCCAAGGCGCTCACGCTGACCGGCGTGCAGACGCTGACGACGGCCAACCGCTCCGCCACGCGGACGGAAGCGCAGGCGGATTCGATCTCCATCGACAACAACGCCGAAGTGAAGTTCGCGAGCGGCGACATTCAGCACACGGCCTTGGTCGGCGTGGATCTCCGCCGCGAGCGGAACGATTTCAAGTTCGGCCGCACGCTGGCGCCGGCCGTCAACATCTATAACCCGGTCTACGGCGTGCCGATCAACGATCCGGGCTACAACATCCAGCAGCTCAACGGCTCGGAAAACCAGCTCGGCGGCTACTTGCAGGACCAAGCCAAGCTCGACAAGTGGGTCTTCACGCTGGGCGGCCGCTTCGACTATGCCGGCAGCGACAGCTACAACCGCAACAACGGCGCCGTCACGGACCAGGACGACACCGCCCTCACGGGGCGCGTCGGCGTGAACTACCTGTTCGACAACGGCATGACGCCCTACGTCAGCTACTCGACGTCATTCCAGCCGCTGCCGGGCGCGGCGTTCGACGGCTCGGCCTTCAATCCGTCGACCGGCCAGGAATACGAGGTCGGCGTGAAGTACCAGCCGCCGGGACGGCAGAGCCTCTATACGATGGCGCTGTTCGACCTGCGCCAGCAGGACAAGACGACGGCGGACGCCGCCCATCCCTTCTTCATGCAGCAGGTCGGCGAAGTTCACGTGCAGGGCGTCGAGCTGGAGGCGAAGACGCAGCTGACGACCTCATTCAGCCTGACCGCCGGCTATTCCTACCTGCAGCATGAGATCACCGAAAGCGCCACGCCTGCGGAGATCGGCCGTCCGCTCAATGACACGCCGAAGCATCAGGCGTCGCTCTGGGGCGACTACCGCTTCGACCGCGGCGAGCTGGCCGGCCTCGGCCTGGGCGCGGGGGTGCGCTACACCGGCGAGACCCGCGACCTGACCGACAGCATCAAGATGCGCAGCTACACCCTGTTCGACGCGGCGGTCTACTACGACCTCGGCCATGTCGCGCCGGACATGGAGGGCGTCACCCTGTCCCTCAACGCGCAGAACCTGTTCGACAAATACTACATCCCGGCGTGCAACACGACGTCGGGCTGCACCATCGGCGCGGGCCGCACCATCCTGGCCACGGTGAACTACCAATGGTGAAGAAGCGGCGCGCACGATGACCCAGTCCTCGCTGCGCGCCTGGTTCTGGGTCCACAAGTGGACCAGCCTGATATCGACGGCGTTCCTGCTGCTGCTCTGCCTCACGGGACTGCCGCTGATATTCTCGGCCGAGATCGACCAGGCGCTCGACGCCGACGTCCTGCCCGCGGCGGGCGCGGCGGCCACGGCCGACATCGACGGCATGGTGGCCCGCGCGCTCGCGGCGCAGCCCGGCCAACTGCCGATCTCGCTCGCCTTTCTGGCCGACCAGCCGGCGGTCGTCGTGCAGACGGGAGAGACGCTGCAGACGCCGTTTCCCGCCCAGCGCCGCCAGGTCTTCGACGCCCGCACGGGCCAACCCGTCGCGCTGACGCCGCCGAAGAGCAGCGGCTTCGTCTACTGGACGCTGGAACTGCACAAGGGCTTGCTGATCGATCTGCCGGGCACGCTGTTCCTCGGCGTCATCGGCCTGCTGTTCCTTGTGGCCATCGTCTCCGGCGTCGTGCTCTACGCGCCCTTCATGCGCAAGTTCGCCTTCGGCATGGTGCGCAAGGAACGCCGCGCGCGCACGCTGTGGCTCGACCTGCACAACCTGCTCGGCATCGCGACGCTGCTCTGGCTGCTGGTGGTCGGCGGGACCGGCGTCATCAACACGCTGCACGACCCCATCGCGGCGCAGGTGCGCGACGGCATCGTGCGCATGGTGGCGTCCTACCGCGACGCGCCGGCGCCGAAGCGGCTGGCGTCGCTCGACGCGGTCCTGGCCGCCGCGCGCGAGGCGGCGCCCGGCATGACCGTGGCGTCGCTGTTCTTCCCGGGCGTGCCCTTCAGCACGCCGCACCATTTCGGCGTCTACCTGCGCGGCGACACGCCGGTCACCTCGCGCATGCTGACGGCCGTGCTGGTCGACGCCGAGACCGGCCAGGTCACCGACAGGCCGGAGATGCCCTGGTACGCCAAGGCGCTGTTCGTCTCGCAGCCGCTGCATTTCGGCGACTACGGCGGAATGGTCCTCAAGATTGTCTGGGCGGTCTTCGACCTGGTCGCGATCGTCGTCCTCGGCAGCGGCCTCTATCTCTGGTGGTCGCGCCGGAAGGCGCCGCTCGCCGCGCAGCTGGCGGAAATCGAGAGCGGCGGCGTGGTCGATCCGGGGATGCCGTCATGAGCGCGCGTCAGGCGTGGCGCATCTTCCGCGTGCCCTTGATGCTGGCTGTCGTCACGTTGTTCGGCTTGCTGTCGGCGCTGCTCGGCGACGGGCTGTGGGACGTCCTGTCCTGGATCGCCCTGGGCCTGCCGCTCGCCGTGATCGCCTGGAAGCTGCTGGCAGCGCGCTGAGCGTCAGTTGACCTGCGCGAAGCTCTGCACCAGCGAGCCGGCGATCAGGTACCAGCCATCGACCAGGACGAAGAAGATCAGCTTGAAGGGCAGGGAGATCATCACCGGCGGCACCATCATCATGCCCATCGACATGAGGATGGAGGCCACGACCATGTCGATCACCAGGAACGGCAGGAAGATCAGGAAGCCGATCTCGAAGGCGCGGCGCAGCTCGCTGATCATGAATGCGGGAATCAGCGAGGTCAGCGGCGTGGCCTCCGGCGTCTCCGGGGCGGGGGCGTTCGACAGGTCGAGGAACAGCTTGAGGTCCTGCTGGCGCACCTGGGCCAGCATGAAGCTGCGCACCGGCGCCATCGTGCGCTGGAAGGCGACCTCTTCGGTGATCTGTTCGGCGATCAGTGGCGCGATGCCGTCCGTGTAGGCCTTCTCGAAGGTCGGCGCCATGACGAAGCCGGTGAGGAACAGCGCCAGGCTGACGATCACCATGTTGGGCGGCACCTGCTGGGTGCCGAGCGCCGTGCGCAGGAACGACAGCACCACCACGATGCGCGTGAAGGCCGTCACCATCATGACGATGGCCGGCGCGATCGACAGCACGGTGAGAAGCGCTAGAAGCTGAATGATCCGCGCCGTCGAGCCGCCGTCGCCGACGCCGCCGAGGTCGAGGTTCAGGCTCTGCGCCGAGGCCGGCATGGCCGAGAGAAGCAGGCCGAGGAGAGGAAAGGCGAGCCGGGCGGCACGCGCGAGATGGCGCGTCATGACGCGACTCCGGACAAAGGGGCAGGGAGCGTCATGGTCTCTTGGGGAGCGGCGATGCCGCTCTCGACGAGGGTTTCGCCGGTCGGGCCGAGGACGATCAGATGCTCGACGCCGTCGCGCCGGACCAGCATGAGCTTGCGGCGCGGGTCGAGCGCCATGGTCTCGACGATGCCGAGGCGCGCCGTGCGGCCGCGCGCGCCGAAGCCGCTCTTGCCGACGCGGTTGGCGAGGCCGAAGCGCTTGGCGGCCCAGGCGCAGGCGCCGATCAGCGCCAGGACGAAGACGAGCGCGAGGAAGAAGCGGAAGTAGGTGTCGAGGGGCATGGGACTCTTCGTTCAGCGGCGGCGCAGGCCGGGGGGCACATAGGCGGCGGCGACGCGGCTGCCGGTGTTGAGGCTCTCGAGCTGACCTTTCAGCTCGGCGTGGCGGCGACGGACGTCCTCGGCCAGCCGGTCGAGGTCGTCGATCAGGCCGACCATGGCGGGGCGCAGCGGCAGGCTCTCTTCGGCCGAGAGGCCGCAGATCTCGTCGCACAGGCGGCGCACTTCGCGTTCGAGCGCGGCGAGGTCGACCGGCTGGCCCGTGGCGATCATGCCGCGCGCGGCCACGATGATCGAAGCGACGTTCTGCAGGTCGAGGCGCAGGCCGTCGGCGGTCGCCTTGGCCGCGCCGTCGCGCGTGCTCGTCGGCGTCATGGCTGGACTCCGGGCTGGGGGCGCGGCCGGTAGGTCTGGTTCGCGCGGTAGACGTAGGAGAGGATTTCGGCGATGGCGGCGAAGGCTTCGAGCGGAATCTCGCTGCCGACGTCGAGCGCGCTCAGCACCTCGGCGAGGTCGGCATCCTGGCGCACCTTGACGCCTTCGGCGAAGGCGACGGCGAGGATCTGCTCGGCGATGGCGCCGCGGCCGCTGGCGACGATGCGGGGAATATGGTCGTGGCCGCGCTCATGGCGCAGCGCGACGGCAACTTGGCTCAGGCCCGGGAAGGCGCGCAGGCCTTCCCCGTCGCGCGGAGCGGCGTCCTTGGCGGTCGGTCGTGGCGTCTGCGGTGCGGGCAAAGGCGATCCCCGGGAAGGCGCGTCGCGGCGGCGGACCGGATGCGGGCCGCGCCGAAGCGTCTCCGGGAGAATCGCGGAATATGCTTAATTTTTGCTTAAAGGCCTGAGGCGGCGCGGAAAATTCTGCCGGAGGAAGCGCTACTCGCCCTTCGTAGGCTTGGCGATCTCCGCCGGCAGGTCGAGGTCGCCGGTCAGGATGTCGCCGGCCAATGCGTGGCCTGTAGCCGCCGCCTTGTTCTCTTCCTTGATGCGCTCATGGATTTCGCGCCGCAGCACCGAGACCTCGGGCGGGAAGACGAAGCCGAGCTTGATGGACTTGCCGCGGACCTCGACGACGGTGACTTCGATCGTGTCATTGATGACGACCGATTCGCCAACCTTGCGCGTCAGATAGAGCATCCGGCCTCCTTGCCATCCTGGCGCCCGGGACTTGGCAGGTCCGGGCCAACCTGGCGCCCTGAATCCATGCGCCTTTGGCGGCCGGGAAGAGTTCCACGGCCTTGGCCGGCAGATTAACCGCCTTTACCCAATATTAACAGTAGGGCGGCATTATTTGCCGGTCGCCGCGTCCCGATGCCCGAAATCCGCCCCGCGCGGACGGGCAGCCAAACGGCCGATTGCCGCCGCAAATGAAGGCTTTGCCATGGATTTTAATAAAATTCCCCTGTTTTCGGTCATGAACCGGCGCATGAACTGGCTCGGCCAGCGCCAGGAAATTCTTGCCCAGAACATCGCGAACGCCGACACGCCGGGCTATGTCGGCGTCGACTTGAAGCCGGAGAACTTCAGCGACGTGCTGCGCGACGCCAGCGCGCCGCTGCAGATGGCCTCGACCGCCGCCGGCCACATCGGCGGCGTCAACGCCGACGGCAAGCCGCGCACCGAGAAGCGGCCTGATCCCGAGAAGCTGCTATCCGGCAACGCCGTGACTCTCGAGGACCAGTCGATGAAGATCGCCCAGACGGCGATGGACTTCCAGCTCACGACCAACCTGTACCGCAAGCACATCGGCATGATCAAAACCGCGCTCGGCCGCTAGGCGCAGGTAAGGAAGTCCCGTCATGGATCTCGTCAAGACCCTCAAGATCTCCGCCTCGGGCCTGCGCGCCCAGACGATGCGCATGCGCGTGTCGGCGGAAAACCTGGCCAACGCCGACACCGTCGCCGACAAGCCCGGCGCCGATCCCTACCGGCGCAAGACGATCAGCTTCAAGAACGTTCTCGACAAGACGATCAACGCGCCGACCGTCGAGGTCAGCCAGGTCGGCCTCGACAAGACCGACTTCGACATGCGCTACGACCCGGGCCATCCGGCCGCGGACGCCAACGGCTACGTCAAGATGCCCAACGTCAAGACCATGGTCGAGATGATGGACATCCGCGAGGCGCAGCGCTCCTACGAAGCCAACATCAGCGCCATCGAGGCCGCGAAGAACATGCTGTCGCGCGCCGTCGACCTTCTGCGCAGCTAACCGCAACAGGACGGGACACCATCATGGTCGCCATCACCAGCGCTCTGAACGCCTACCGCAACGCCGCCGACGCCATCGGCAAGCCCGGCATGGCGCCGCGCAGCGAGGGCGGCAAGAGCTTCGCCGACCTGCTCGGCGAGGCCGCCCAGGAAGCCAAGAATTCCGGCGTCCAGGCGGAAAAGCTCTCCATCGCCGGCGTCGCCGGCAAGGCCGACGTCAACGAGGTGGTGACCGCGGTCACCAACGCCGAAGTGACGCTGCAGACCGTCGTCGCCATCCGCGACAAGGTCATCTCCGCCTACCAGGACATCATCCGGATGCCGGTCTGATCCGGCTCCAGCGTAACCCGCCAGCGAAAGCTTACATATGGACGCCGTGCAGGCCCTCGACGTGTCGCGCGAGATGGTGCTGGTCACCCTCAAGATCGGCGCGCCCGTCATGCTGATCGCGCTGGTCGTCGGCCTGGCGGTCTCGCTGTTCCAGGCCCTGACGCAGATCCAGGAAATGACCCTGTCGTTCATCCCCAAGATGATCGCCATCTTCCTGTCGCTGCTGCTGCTCATGCCCTTCATGCTGTCGCAGCTCACGACCTTCACGAACGACATCGCCCAGCGCATCGTCCACGGCAGCTAGGGCAGGGCCGCGCGTGTTCGCCGAGTTCCTTTCGCAAAACGTCTTCGGCCTGCTGCTCGTCTTCACGCGCGTCGGCGCGGCGATGGTCGCCATGCCGGGCGTCGGCGAGACGACGGTGCCGGCGCGCTACCGCCTGCTGCTCGCCGCAGCGCTCACCGTGCTGGTGCTGCCGGGGCTCGCGGGCAAGCTGCCGGCCCTGCCGGATTCCGCCGTCGGCCTGTTCCTGATGCTGGCCGTGGAAATCGTCATCGGGCTCTTCCTCGGCGGCATCGGCCGCATCCTGCTCGGCGCGCTCTACACGGCGGGCTCGATCATTTCGCTGCAGGCCTCGCTCAGCAACGCCTTCGTCATGGACACCGCCGCCAACCAGCAGGGCAGCCTGCCGGGCGTCCTGCTCAGCACGCTCGGCGTGCTGCTGCTCCTGCTGACCGACCTGCACCACATGATGATCCGCGCCATCTTCGACAGCTACGGCCTGTTCACGCCTGGCCAGATGCCGCCGATCGAGGACTTGACCGAGGTCGTCTCTCGCCTGGTGTCGCAGAGCTTCCTGATCGGGATCCAGCTCTCGGCGCCGCTGATCGCCGTCGGCCTCATCATGTACCTCGGCGTCGGCCTGCTCGCGCGCCTGATGCCGCAGATGCAGGTGTTCTTCATCATCCAGCCCGCGCAGGTCGCCATCGGCCTCATCGTCGTCTCGCTGACCATCCCGCCGATGATGCTGTGGTTCCTCAACGACTACAGGGAATCGTTCGCCCGCGCCCTCGGCGTCGGCTGGTAGGGGAGCGTCATGTCCGAAGACAACGACGACTCCCAAAAAACAGAAGAACCGTCACAGAAGAAACTGGACGAGGCGCGAAAGAACGGCCAGGTCGCCGTCTCGCGCGAGCTGAACCACTGGTTCATGATCCTCGGCGGCACGCTGTTCGTCACCATGTTCGCGCCGTCGACGCTGCTGGGCATCTACAAGACGTCTTTCCGCTTCATCGCCTCGCCGGAAGACATGCCGATCGAAGGCGGCCACATGGGCGAGCTGTTCTCGTCGCTCTACACGAGCGTCGGCCTGGCGCTGTTCGCGCCGCTCGGCCTGCTCGTCGTCTTGGCGCTGGCCTCCGGCCTCGTGCAGACCGGCGTGCTGTTCTCCGCCGAGAGCATCATGCCGAAGCTGGAGAAGGTCTCGCCGATGGCCGGCGTCAAGCGCCTGTTCTCGATGAAGTCGATCATCGAGTTCCTCAAGGGCATCGTGAAGATCGTCGTGGTCGGCGCGGTGGCGCTCATGGTCGTCTGGCCGGAGTTCAGCCTGATCGACCAGCTGCCGACCTACTCGGTGCCCGACCTGCTGCATTTCATCGGCCATGTCGCGACCAAGCTGATGATAGCCACGCTGTCCATCGTCACCCTCATCGCCGGCGCCGACGTCTTCTACCAGCGCATGGCGCACATCAAGTCGCTGCGCATGTCGAAGCAGGAAGTGCGCGACGAGATGAAGCAGAGCGACGGCGACCCGATGATCAAGAGCCGCCTGCGCCAATTGCGCATGGAGCGCGCGCGCAAGCGCATGATGGCGGCGGTGCCCAAGGCGACCGTCATCGTCACCAATCCGACCCACTACGCCATCGCGCTCAAGTACGAGCACGGCTCCATGGAGGCGCCGCTCCTGATCGCCAAGGGCGTCGACGAGGTGGCCATGCGCATCCGCGCCGTCGCGACCTCGCATGACATCCCCATCGTCGAGAACCCGCCGCTCGCCCGCGCGCTCTACGCCACGGTCGAGATCGACCGGCCGATCCCGGCCGAGCACTACAAGGCGGTGGCCGAGATCATCGGCTACGTCATGAAGCTCAAGCGCCGGATGGGCGGCCGCTAGGCCGGCGTTTCGGCCCGGGCCCGGGCGTGCTAAGCTGCGGCGAAGTCCGTCGCCAAGCCCCGAGAAGAAAGAAGAGTCCGGCCGCGTCATGTCGCGCGAACCCGATCATATCCCCGCCGACCAGATTGCGGCCGACCAGATCCCGGCCGACCAGATTCCGGCCAGGGGCGGCGCGCCTGTCGCGCCGGACGCGAACCAGCCCCTGCCGTCGGGCCGCGCCCGGCCCTGGCAGCGCCCGGCGCTGTGGGGCGGCCTGGCCCTGCTGTTTCTCGTCTCGGCTGGCCTCATGTACAGCATCGGCCAGCTTCGCCAGGCCCAGGACGACACCGGCCCGCTCGCCGAATTCCTGCTGTCGCTGGCCACCGGGCTCGCCGTCTGCGCCGTCCCGGCGATCCTCGCCTACACCTATTTCGTCCGCCAGCGCCATTCGCTGGTGGCGCAGAACCGCCTGCTCGTCGGCACGCTGGACGCCGATCCGCACGGCCGCGCCATCACCGCGCCGAACGGCCGCGTCGTCTACGGCAACCCCGCCTTCACCCACATGTTCGCCGGCAGCGGCATGGGCGCCGCGCGCGCCTTCGAGCAGCGCCTGACCGCCGGCGGCGAGATCGGCCGGCAGATGTCGCTGCTGCGCGGCATCGCCGCCTCGGGCGGCGTCGGCCATGCCGAGCTGCGCATGGGCGGCCCGCTCGGCACCGTCGGGCAGGCTCTCGGCGCGCCGCCGCCGGAAGCCGAATGGCGCAGCGTCTCGGCCTATCCGGTGAAGGACCACGAAGGCTACGTCCTGTGGCGCATCGAGGACATCACCTCGCGCCGCCAGATGGAGCAGGTGCTGCGCGAGGAGCGCGAGAAGCTCGTCGACTTCCTCGAGAACGCCTCGGCGGGCTTCTATTCGGTCGACGAGGAGGGGCGCTTCCTCTACGTCAACCAGACCTTGGCCGGCTGGCTCGGCGCCGCGCCCGACGAGATCCTCAAGGGCGACCAGCGGCTGCACGACTTCATCGCCGGCGTGCGCGCCAAGGGCGCGCCGCCCTACGACCCGTTCGGCGGGCCTGCCGCCGGGACGAGCGGCGAGGTGAGCTTCCGCGCCCGCGACGGCCGCCTGTTCCAGGCCGCCGTCAGCCAGACCATCAAGGAAGACCGCGAGAGCGGCCAGCTGCGCACCCGCGCCATCGTGCGCGACCTCACCGCCGAGCGCGAGCTGGAGCAGGTGCTGCGCATCTCCGAGCAGCGCTTCCACCGCCTGTTCGAGGACGCGCCGATCGGCATCGCCATCCTCGACCTCGACGGGCGCGTCTCCGACTGCAACCGCATGTTCCGCGACATGGTCGGCCGGCCGGCCTTCCGCAGCGTCCGCGCCGCCGAGCCGCCCGCTCCGGCCGACGGCGCCCGCAACGGCATCATCGGCACGGCGCTCGCCGACTTCATCTCCGCCGAGGACCGCCAGACGCTGGGCGCCCGCCTCTCCGAGGTGGCGAGCGGCGGCGCCGCCGCCGCGGCGCCCTTCGACGTGCGCTTCCCCTACGCCGACCGCCTGCGCGTGGCGACCCTCTACGTTAGCCGCCTGGAAGACGCCGCCGGCCGCCTCTCCGGCCTCATGCTGCACTTCTTCGACGCGACGCAGCAGCGCCAGCTCGAGGTGCAGTTCGCCCAGTCGCAGAAGATGCAGGCCGTCGGCCAGCTCGCCGGCGGCGTGGCGCATGACTTCAACAACCTGCTCACCGTGATGATCGGCTTCTGCGACCTCTTGCTGCTGCGCCACCGGCCCGGCGAGCAGACCTTCGCCGACATCATGCAGATCAAGCAGAACGCCAACCGCGCAGCGAACCTGGTGCGCCAGCTGCTCGCCTTCTCGCGCCAGCAGACCCTGCAGCCCAAGATCCTCGACATCACCGACATCCTGGCCGAGCTGTCGAACCTGCTGCGCCGCCTGATCGGCGTGAACATCCAGCTCAAGGTGGTGCATGGCCGCGACCTCGGCCTGGTGCGCGTCGACCAGGGCCAGTTCGAGCAGGTCATCATCAACCTGGTGGTGAACGCGCGCGACGCCATGAGCGGCGGCGGCACGCTCACCATCCGCACCGCCAACGTGGTGCTCGACCACGAGATCCAGCGCGGCGTCGAGATCATGCCGGCGGGCGACTACGTGCAGGTCGAGGTCATCGACACCGGCTGCGGCATCCCGCCCGAGAACATCGAGCGCATCTTCGAGCCGTTCTTCTCGACCAAGGAGGTCGGCTCCGGCACCGGCCTCGGCCTCTCCACGGTCTACGGCATCGTCAAGCAGACCGGCGGCTTCGTCATGGTCGACAGCGTGGCGGGCGAGGGCTCGACCTTCAGCATCTATCTCCCGCGCCACCACGCGACCAGCGCCGAGCGCGTCGTCAGCCACGACGACGACGCCAGCGCCGGCTCGGCGCGCGACCTCACCGGCGTCGGCACCATCCTGCTGGTCGAGGACGAGGACGCCGTGCGCCTGTTCGGCGCCCGCGCGCTGCGCAACAAGGGATACAAGGTGCTGGAAGCCAAGAACGGCGAGAACGCGCTGGAAGTCATCAAGGACGCGCCCGATCCGGTCGATCTCGTCATCACCGACGTGGTGATGCCGGTGCTCGACGGCCCTGAGCTGGTGCGCCGCGTGCGCACCGCCAACCCGACCATGAAGGTGATCTTCATCTCGGGCTACGCCGAGGACAACCTGCGCGAGAAGCTGGCGCAGAGCCCGGACGTGCATTTCCTGCCCAAGCCGTTCAGCCTGCAGCAGCTCGCCGGCAAGGTGAAGGAAGTGCTGGCCGGCTAGGGCACGCGCCGCGTTCCCGGGAACACGTCTGGTTGATCCGGCAACGCGGCCTGGACCGGGCCGCCGCCCTTGGGCACAATGCGGCTCCCGCCCTATCGGCCGTCATCCCCACGAGTTCTCATGCCTACGAGGTTCCCATGCGCCTGACCAAGTCCCTCATCGCCGCCGTCCTGCTCGCCACGGGCGTCGCCGCCGCGCCCGCGATCGCCCAGACGCCCGCGCCGGCGAAAGAGCACATCCTCATGGAGACGAGCAAAGGCCCGGTCGTCATCGAGCTGGAGCCGCAGCTGGCGCCCAAGCATGTGGCGCGCATCAAGCAGCTCACCAGCCAGGGCTTCTACGACGGCCTGCTATTCCACCGCGTCATCGAGGGCTTCATGGCGCAGACCGGCGACCCCAAGGGCAACGGCACCGGCGGCTCCGGCCAAAAGCTCGCCGCCGAGATCTCCACCGCGCGCTTCACGCGCGGCACCGTCGGCATGGCGCGCGGCCAGTCGTTCGACTCGGCCGACAGCCAGTTCTTCATCTGCTTCAAGGACTGCTCGTTCCTGAACGGCCAGTACACCATCTGGGGCCAGGTGACGCAGGGCATGGAAAACGTCGACAAGCTGGCGCGCGGCGAGCCGCCGCGCTCGCCCGACAAGATCGTCAAGATGACGGTCCAGCAGTAACCCTTTCGACGAATTCGCCCCTTGGCGGGGCGAATTCGTCTCCCTAGCGGAACGTCTTGAGAACATAAGCTGAATTATCATTGTAATTCAGCATTTTAACGACCCCCTTGCCAAAGAGAACAAACCATGAATATCTGACCGCATTGCGCCGGTCGGGGCGTCATGGAATAAGGAGGGTCATCTCAATGGGCGTCACCGCGTTTCCCCTGGAAAAAGCCAATATGGACAAAAGCAAAGCCCTCGAAGCGGCCCTCGGCCAGATCGAGCGCAACTTCGGCAAGGGCTCGATCATGAAGCTCGGCCAGCGCGACGCTTCGGTCGAAACCGAAGTGGTCTCGACCGGCTCGCTCGGCCTCGACATCGCCCTCGGCATCGGCGGCCTGCCGCGCGGCCGCATCATCGAAATCTACGGCCCGGAAAGCTCCGGCAAGACCACCCTGGCGCTCCATGTCGTCGCCGAGGCCCAGAAGGCCGGCGGCACCTGCGCCTTCGTCGACGCGGAACACGCGCTCGACCCGGGCTACGCCCGCAAGCTCGGCGTCAAGATCGACGACCTCCTGATCTCGCAGCCCGACGCTGGCGAGCAGGCGCTGGAAATTGCGGACACGCTGGTGCGCTCCGGCGCGGTGGACGTGCTGGTGATCGATTCGGTCGCCGCCCTCGTGCCGCGCGCTGAACTCGAAGGCGAGATGGGCGATTCGCACGTCGGCCTCCATGCCCGCCTGATGAGCCAGGCCCTGCGCAAGCTGACCGGCTCGATCTCGCGCTCCAAGTGCATGGTCATCTTCATCAACCAGATCCGCATGAAGATCGGCGTCATGTTCGGCAACCCCGAGACGACGACGGGCGGCAACGCGCTCAAGTTCTACGCCTCGGTCCGTCTCGACATCCGCCGCATCGGCGCGATCAAGGACAAGGACGACGTCGTCGGCAACCAGACCCGCGTCAAGGTCGTGAAGAACAAGATGGCCCCGCCGTTCAAGGTCGTCGAATTCGACATCATGTACGGCGCCGGCGTCTCCAAGACCGGCGAGCTGATCGACCTCGGCGTCAAGGCCAACATCGTCGAGAAGTCGGGCACCTGGTTCTCCTACAAGGGCACCCGCGTCGGCCAAGGCCGCGAGAACGCCAAGAACTTCCTGCGCGACAACCCGGAGATGGCGGCCGAAATCGAGCAGGCCATTCGCCAGAACGCGGGCGTCCTCGGCGACGCCCTGATGGGCACGCCGGACGACTCGGCGGCCGAAGCCGACGAGTAAGCCTTCCGCTGCGGCCGAGCCTGCGCCGATGGCTTGACCGCGCGAACCGCCGGGAGAGGCGACTCTCCCGGCGTTCATTTCGAGACTCCGCCGCGATGAGATAGCCGGCGGGAGCATCCGGCCCCACAGGCCCGCGCGGCTTTCGCCCGATGCTCCCCGCCGGCATTTTCATGTCCGGCGCCTGGCTCTGGTTCAGGCGGGGCGCCGGCCGGCGCTTGCCTTGGCTCCAGCGCTTTCCTTGGCTAATGCTTGCCGAGGATGCGCCGCTTCTCCGCATATTCATGCTGGTCGATCTCGCCGCGCGCGAAGCGCTCGGCGACGATCTGGTGCGCGCTGGCGGTGGGCGAGGGATGCTTCGCGAGGGCGTGCGGATGCAGGCTGCGGTAGATGGCGATTCCCATCGACCAGAGGCCCGCCAGGGCGAGCAGCAGCAGCACCGGCCAGAACAGCATGATGTGGCCCTGCACGCTGTCCCAGCCCGAGGCGCGCCAGCCCGGCGGCGGCTCCATGCCGCCCCAGCCCGGTTCGGCATTGGGCGGGTCGAGGGCGTAGGCCAGGCCGGGCAGGAAGAGGGCGGGCAGGGCGACAATGGACAGGACAAGGGTCGGCAGCAGGACGGCCGGCAGGCCGAAGCTCCGGCGTTTGCGCGTGGCGGCAGGCATGGTTCACCTCCGGAAGGGACTGGGCCGGGCAAGGGGCAGGCGGACCCGCCGCCTCCGACGGCAGTCTGCCCCGAAGGAGCTTGCCCCGAAAGGCTGCAGGCCCGGCAAGCGCCCATCCGCAGGGGCCCGCCGCCTGGACTCCCGTCCCGGCGCGCGGTAAAAGCGACGTCCGCTCCCGTCCAAGGGTCGATTTATCGGCCGAAAGCCGCGAAAATCAGGGGCTTGGCGGTTTCCCGGACCCTTTTCGGCGACCCTTGCGCCCTCTATATGTAGAGCCATGCTGACCAGCAACGACATCCGCGCGGCCTTCCTGGACTTCTTCGCCCGCAACGACCACCGCGTCGTGGCGTCGAGCCCGCTCGTGCCGCACAACGACCCGACCCTGCTGTTCACCAACGCGGGCATGGTCCAGTTCAAGAACGTCTTCACCGGCCAGGAGAAGCGCGACTATGCGCGCGCGACCACGTCGCAGAAATGCGTGCGCGCCGGCGGCAAGCACAACGACCTGGACAACGTCGGCTACACGGCGCGCCACCACACCTTCTTCGAGATGCTCGGCAACTTCTCGTTCGGCGACTACTTCAAGGAACGCGCCATCGAGCTGGCCTGGACGCTGCTGACCAAGGACTTCGCTCTGGCCAAGGACAAGCTCTGCGTCACCGTCTACCACACGGACGACGAGGCGGCGAACCTGTGGAAGAAGATCGCCGGGCTCACCGATCAGCGCATCATCCGCATCCCGACCGCCGACAATTTCTGGTCGATGGGCGACACCGGCCCCTGCGGCCCCTGCTCGGAAATCTTCTACGACCACGGCGACCACATCGCCGGTGGCCCGCCGGGCAGCGCCGACCAGGACGGCGACCGCTTCATCGAGATCTGGAATCTCGTGTTCATGCAGTACGAGCAGCTGGCCCCCGACAACCGCCAGCCGCTGCCGCGCCCCTCCATCGACACCGGCATGGGCCTCGAGCGCCTCGCCGCCGTGCTGCAGGGCAAGCATGACAACTACGACACCGACACGCTGCGCGCCCTGATCGAGGCCTCGGCCCAGGCCATCGGCAGCGACGCCGACGGTTCGCACAAGGTCAGTCACCGCGTCATCGCCGACCACCTGCGTTCGAGCTGCTTCCTGATGGCCGACGGCGTGCTGCCGTCGAACGAAGGCCGCGGCTACGTGCTCCGCCGCATCATGCGCCGCGCCATGCGCCACGCGAACATCGCGGGCGCCCGCGAGCCGGTGATGTGGAAGCTGGTGCCGGCCCTGGTCAAGCAGATGGGCCAGGCCTATCCCGAGCTGGCGCGCGCCGAGGCGCTGATCGCCGAGACCCTGAAGCTCGAAGAGTCGCGCTTCCTCACCATGCTCGACCGCGGCCTGAAGCTGCTGGAAGACGAGACGAAGAAGCTGAGCTCCGGGGCGGATTTGCCCGGCGAAGTGGCCTTCAAGCTCTACGACACCTTCGGCTTCCCCTACGACCTCACGGAAGACGCGCTGCGCGCGCAAGGCCGCAAGGTCGCCCGCGCCGGCTTCGACGCCGCCATGGAAAAGCAGCGCCAGGATGCGCGCGCCGCCTGGTCCGGCTCCGGCGAAGCGGCGACGGAGAAGCTGTGGTTCGAGATCCGCGACGCCGTCGGCGCCAGCGAGTTCCTCGGCTACAGCACCGAAGTCGCCGACGGCAAGGTCGTGGCGCTCGTTGCCGATGGCGCGCGCGTGAACGAATTGAAGGCCGGCCAGGACGGCTCGGTGATCGTCAACCAGTCGCCGTTCTACGGCGAGTCCGGCGGCCAGATGGGCGACGTCGGCGTCATCAAGAGCGACGCGGCCGACTTCACCGTCACCGACACGCACAAGAAGCTCGGCGACCTGCTGGTGCATCACGGCAAGCTCGCCAAGGGCGCCCTCAAGGTCGGCGACGTGGTCGAGCTGCGCGTCGACGGCAGGCGCCGCTCGTCGCTGCGCGCGCATCACTCCGCGACCCACCTGCTGCATGCGGCGCTGCGCCGCCGCCTCGGGCCGCACGTCACCCAGAAGGGCTCGATGGTGGCGCCCGACCGCCTGCGCTTCGACTTCAGCCACAGCAAGCCGATCCCGACCGAGGAGCTGCGCGTCATCGAGCGCGACGTGAACCGGCTGGTCCGCCGCAACGCCGAAGTCGCCACGCGCCTGATGACGCCCGAAGCCGCCGTCGCCGAAGGCGCCATGGCGCTGTTCGGCGAGAAGTACGGCGACGAAGTCCGCGTCGTCAGCATGGGCATCGACGACGAAATCCCGACCAACGACGCCAAGCCCTATTCGACCGAGCTTTGCGGCGGCACGCACGTGTCGCGCACCGGCGACATCGGCGCCTTCCGCATCGTCGCCGAAGGGGCCCTGGCCTCCGGCGTGCGCCGCATCGAGGCGCTGACCGGCGAAGCCGCCGACCGTTGGGACGAAGAGCAGTCCGCCCGCCTTGCGGAAGCCGCCGGCGCGCTGAAGGTGGCGCCCGCCGACCTGGCGACGCGCGTCGCCGTGCTGGCCGAGGACCGCCGCCGTCTGGAACGCGAACTGGCCGACGCCAAGCGCCAGCTCGCCTTGTCCGGCAGCGCTGCCTCAAGCGGTGCTGCCAGCAGCGGCGAGATCGCCAAGGACGTCGCCGGCGTCAAGCTCGTCGCGCGCAAGCTCGACGGCGTCGCCGCGAAAGACCTCAAGGGCATGGCCGACGACTTCAAGGCCAAGATCGGCTCCGGCGTCGTGGCGCTCGTCGCCGTCGCCGAAGGCAAGGCCTCCGTCGTCGTCTCCGTGACGGACGACTTGACGGGCCGTTTCAACGCGGTCGACCTGGTCAAGGCGGCCGCCGAGGCGCTCGGCGGCAAGGGCGGCGGCGGACGTCCCGCCATGGCCCAGGCCGGCGGCCCCGACGGCGACAAGGCCGACGCGGCGCTCGCCGCCGTCGAGCAGGCCGTCGCGAAGGTGCCCGCTTAAGACGTGCGTCCGGCGGCTTTCGTCTTGAAGCGGCGGCCTTAGGAACTTATGTCTGCCGCATCATGGCCCGTCGCTCCGTCGCGTCTCTTCGTTCGCTGCTCTGCGCGCTCGTCCTCGTGGCGGGCGCTGGCGAAGCCTTGGCGCAGGTGCCGGCCAAGCCGCCGATGCCGCCGCCCCGGCCGCCGCCTTTGCGCTATCTCCCTTCGACCCATGATGCCGCCGCAACGTCGCGGCTGGACTGCGCCGACTGCAGCGGCGACCAGGCGCCGACCCTGGTGCTCGACCGCGACGGCGTGACCGTGCGCGTCTCGGCGCGGCCGACGGCAACGCCTGACGGCGCGCAGGCGTCGGGCAAGGCCACCGTCAACGTGACCATCCAGACCAGGCAGCCGAGCGAGATTTCCGCCGGCCAGGACTACATCACGCTGCGCAACAAGGACGACAACCGCGACTACCTGCTGTCGCCGTCCGACTACAAGATGGGCATCTTCAATCTGGAAGACATGCCGGAGACGCCGGAGCCGCAGACCGTGTGGATCGACCACGCGTCCGGCCCGCCGCCGTCCGATGACTGGCCGACGGGCAGCAACATCACCGAGAACAGCCTCGACTTCATGATCAGCGCCGACGTGCTGTCGGGCAGCTTCTCGGTCCAGCTGCCGGAGATTCTCATCAACGGCAAGGGCTACACCCTGCCGCCCATCGAGTTCGATCCGCAGCAGCCGTGAGATGCAAAAAACCCCCGCGGGATCGCTCCCGCGGGGTTTTTTTGCAGCATATGCCGCGAGTTTAGTTGGCGCTCACTTCAGCCGGCAGTTGCGGAACCATCGTGATGTTCACCACGTCGTCGTATCTGTTGTCGGCGCCGTTGGCGGAGTCGACGATCGAGGAAATCCCCGCAGTCAGCAAGACGTCGACGACCACGTTGGCGGCGATCGTGCTGCTTGTGCCTGAGTGGTTGATGGCCGACGCGGCCTGGTAGCCGGGCTTGCTGCAGCGGACGGTGATGTCGAACTTGCTCTTGCGAACGGTGACCTTGCCGGGCGTCTGCGCGACGGCCCCGACGGGCTGGCCTTCTCGTTCTAAAGTGCAAGCGGCTTCGGCAGGTGTCGTGTTGACGCTGATGTCTTGAGACGTGCCTTCGAAAACGCTGACGCAGCCTGCCAAGGGCAGGAGTGCGAGCAGCATGCATGCGCGACGGTGCATGTTTCTCTCCCCCAGTGTGTTGTCTGGCAGTTGTCGCAGGTTGAAAGGAGGGGGGCGAGAACAAATGGAACTCAAGCGGTCGGGCCAGCAATAAACTTCATCAAAACGGCAACGAGGGATAAGTATTAATCATAGTGAATATTATTATTTGCTGGGCCGGACCAAACAAAAAGCCCCGCGGGATCGCTCCCGCGGGGCTTTGTCTGTCCGCTTGCCGGAAGGCTTAGGCCTTCGAGAGCACGGCCTTCAGGTTCTCGTCGAGCTTGTCGAGGAACTGGGTCGTCGTCAGCCACTTCTGGTCGGGGCCGATGAGCAGCGCCAGGTCCTTCGTCATGTGGCCGGCTTCGACCGTGTCGACGCAGACCTTCTCCAGCGCGTCGCCGAACTTCACCACGTCGGGCGTGCCGTCGAACTTGCCGCGGTACTTCAGGCCCTGGGTCCAGGCGTAGATCGAGGCGATCGGGTTGGTCGAGGTCTCGCGGCCCTTCTGGTATTCGCGGTAGTGGCGCGTGACCGTGCCGTGGGCGGCTTCGGCCTCGACGGTCTTGCCGTCGGGGGCCAGCAGCACCGAGGTCATCAGGCCGAGGCTGCCAAAACCCTGCGCGACCTGGTCCGACTGGACGTCGCCGTCGTAATTCTTGCAGGCCCAGATGAACTCGCCGTGCCACTTGAGCGCGCTGGCAACCATGTCGTCAATCAGGCGATGCTCGTAAACGATGCCTGCTTCCTTGAATTTCTCCTTGAATTCGCTTTCGAAAATATCGGCGAAGATATCCTTGAAGCGGCCGTCATAGGCCTTCAGGATCGTGTTCTTGGTGGACAGATAGAGCGGCCATTTGCGGTTGAGCGCATAGTTCATGCTCGCGTGCGCGAAATCGCGGATCGACGCGTCGAGATTGTACATGCCCATGGCGACGCCGGCATCGGGGAAGTCGAACACCTCATGCTCGATCACCTGGCCGTTCTCGCCCTGCCACTTCATGGTGAGCTTGCCCTTGCCCGGCACCTTGAAGTCGGTCGCCCGGTACTGATCGCCGAAGGCATGACGGCCCACGACGATGGGCTGCGTCCAACCCGGCACCAGGCGCGGCACGTTCTTGCAGATGATCGGCTCGCGGAAGATCACGCCGCCCAGGATGTTGCGGATCGTGCCGTTGGGCGACTTCCACATCTTCTTGAGCTTGAATTCCTCTACCC
>DASYCO010000059.1:0-44975 GCA_036500145.1 Alphaproteobacteria bacterium
TCGTCTTGCCGCAGCCCGAAGGGCCCAGCAGCGTGAAGAGCTCGCCCTCCTTGAGCGCGAAGTCGGCGCCGAAGACGCCGCCGCCCGGCGTGCCGTCGTAGCTGGTGTACTGCTTGAAGAGGCCGGAGACGGTGAGCATGAGGTTCCTGACGGGAAGGGAAGGGTCAGCGGATCGAGAGGCCGTAGCGCCGCGCGATGAGATAGAAGACGGTGCTGACCACCGTCATCAGCGACATCCAGGTCACGCCCATGGCGGCGAGCTCCGTCACCTGGCCGTTGTCCCAGAGGTCGAACAGGGTGACGGCGATGATCTGCGACTTGGGCCCGACCAGCAAAATCTGCGCTGCCACTGCCTTCACCGAGAGCAGGAAGACGAACAGCCAGCAGGTGATCAGCGCCGGCGTGATGAGCGGCACCACCACGCGCAGGAAGGTGGTCGACTGTCGCGCGCCGGAGAGGGAGGAGGCCTCTTCCAGCTCGCGGTGGACCTGCAGCACGCCGGCATAGGAATACCGCATGCCGTAAGGCAGGTAGCGCACCATGGAGGCCAGGATCACCGACAGCAGCGAGCCGTAGAGCGCGATGGGCAGGTGCAGGAAGACGTTCAGGAAGGCGACGCCCATGACGATGGCCGGGAAGATCAGCGGCATGGTGGAAAGCTGGTCGAGCAGCCAGGCGCCCTTGTAGCGCCTTGCCGCCAGCCAGGCGCAGAGCGCGGTGAAGGGGCAGACGATGCTGGCCGTGGCGGCGCCCAGGATCAACGTGTTGCCGATGGCGCCGCGGAACGAGCCCGATCCGAAGACGCGGGCGTAGTTGGCCAGCGTCAGGAGGCCGAAGGACTTGGCCGTGATGCCCTCGTAGTAGGGCAGCAGCGAGGCGTAGACGACGATGCCGACCGGCAGGCCGATCATGATGACGAACAGAAAGACGAGGACGCCCGTCAGCAGGAAGCGCCACTTGCCGAGGTCCATCACGCGCGGCCGGAAGCCCTTGCCAGTGATGGTCTGGTACTTCTCGGCGTTGCGCGACAGCCGGTTGTACCAGAGCAGCAGGCCGATCACGATGAACATGAGGGCCATGGAGAAGGCGCCTGCCTCGCCATAGTTGGGCGGCGAGGTGGCCTGAATGTCGTTGTAGATGTCCGTCGTCAGCACGTTGACGTTGCCGGGCCGGCCGACCAGCGCCGGCGTCTCGAAGCTCTCGAAGGCGCGGATGAAGATCAGGATCAGCAGGGCCATGATGCCGGGCGTGGCGAGCCGCAGCGTGATGCGGCGGAAGGTCGTGGCGATGCCGGCGCCGCTCATCATTGAGGCCTCCTCGAAGGAGGCGTCGTTCGAGCGGAAGACCGACGACAGCAGCAGGAAGGTCAGCGGCGAGAAGTCGATGCCCTCGATGATGACCATGCCCAGCATGCTGTAGACGTTGAAGACCGGCGTCTCGCTGCCGAGCATCGACATCAGGAGCTGGTTGACCGGCCCCGCCTTGCCGAGGATGAGCAGGAAGGAGACGGTGTAGAGCACGCTCGGGATGCCGAGCGAGATGATCGAGATCAGGAAGACGTACTGGCGCAGCGGCGTGTTGGTGCGCTCGACGATCCAGGCCTGCAGCACGCCAAGCGTGAGCGCCACGGCGGCGGAGCCCACGGCATAGATGCAGGCGTTCACCAGGTTGCTGAAGAAGCGCGGATTGGCGAACAGGTCGACGTAGTACTGGAAGGTGAACTTGTCGAACGAGCCGTCGTAGTTGGTGGTGTAGAAGCTCGTCTGGATCAGGTAGATCGTCGGCGGCACCAGGAAGACGAGCAGCAGCGCGATCAGCACGGCGACCAGCGGCGACATGTGCAGCGCGCCGCCGACGCGCCGCCAGCCCTGCGCGCGCTCGGGCGCCACGGTGCTGTCCCAGACCTCCGGTGCCGTCGTCATCCCGCCGTCGCTCCTACTCATCTACTGCCGGTCAATTTCCACGAGGCTCAATTTCTGAGGCGCTCAATTCTTGAAATATTTCTTGAGGGCGGCTTCGGACTTGTCGTTCAGCTCGAAGAGCTTCTGCGGCGTGATGAAGTTTTCCTTCAGGCCGGCCTTCTTCGGGATGATGTGGGCGAGGGCGGGGCTGGTCGTGGCGTCCGGATGGGCCGGCAGGTAGTCGGCCTTCTCCAGGGTGTCCTGGCCCTCCTTCGACAGCATGAAGTCGATCAGCAGCATGGCGCTGTAGGGGTTCGGCGCGCCCTTCACGAGGACCGCGGTGCCGTTCAGGCTCGGCACGGGCTCGATGGGCAGGGCGGCGACGGGGGCGCCCTTCTGGGCGCTGATCACCGGATGGTGCAGGAAGATGCCGATGGCCAGCGGATATTCGCCGTCGATCACGCGGTTGACCAGGGTGCGGGCGCTGCCGCTGAAGTTCACGATCTTCTGCTGCGCCAGCTTCTTTAGGTAGTCGTCGCCCTTCTCGTCGCCCATCAGCATGAGGATGTTGGTGATGAACAGCATGTTCCCGATGTCGGAGGCGTCGCGCCAGGCCATCTTGCCCTTCCACTTCGGATCGAGCAGGTCCTCGTAGGTCTTGGGCGCGTCGGCCGCGGCGATGAGCTTCGTGTTGTAGGCGGCGCCGAAGTAGCTGAAGCGCGTGGCGCCCCACAGCCGGCGCGGGTCGCGGTAGTCGGCCGGATAGGCGTCGAGCGACGGCGAGTTGAACGGGATGACGGCGCCGGCCTTGATCAGCGGCTCTGCCAGGCTGGTGCTCTCCGCCACGTCGGCGACGACCGACTTGGCGCGCTGCTCGGCCAGCACCTTCTGGATGATCTTGAAGGCGTCGGCGCGCCAGAACTCGGCCTTGATGTAGGGATATTTCTTCATGAAGGCGTCGGTGATCGGCTGCAGCGCCTGGTCGACGATCATGCCGGAATAGATCGTCACCTTGCCTTCCTTGCGCGCCCCGTCTTCCAGGATCTTCTGGCGGTCGGGGCCCTGCAGGTCGGCGATCTCCTGCTGCGTCAGGGCCTGGGCAGAGGCGCTCCATAGCAGGAGAGCGGCGACGGCCGTGCTGCCCAAAGCCTTAAAGATGCGCGTCTGATTCATGGCCGTCTCCGCCTTCAGCGATCGGTCAGTTCTTGAAGTACTTCTTCAGCGAGGCTTCGGCCTTGTCGTTCAGCTCGAAGAGCTTCTGCGGCGTGATGAAGTTCTCCTTCAGGCCGGCCTTCTTCGGGATGATGTGCTGCAGGGCGGGGCTGGTCGTGGCGTCCGGATGGGCCGGCAGGTAGTCGGCCTTCTCCAGCGTGGCCTGGCCCTCCTTCGACAGGATGAAGTCGAGCAGCAGCATGGCGGAATAGGGATTGGGCGCGCCCTTCACCAGCAGGGCCGTGCCGTTGAGGCTCGGCACCGGCTCGAGCGGCAGGGCGGCGACCGGGGCCCCCTTCTGGGCGCTGATCACCGGGTGGTGCAGGAAGATGTTCAGCGCGATGGGGTACTCGCCGTCGATCACGCGGTTGACCAGCGTGCGCGCGCTGCCGGTGAAGTTGACGATGTTCTGCTGCGACAGCTTCTTGAAGTACTCGTCGGCCTTCTGGTCGCCCATCAGCATGATGATGTTGGTGAGAAACAACAGGTTGCCGCTGTCCGAGCCCTCGCGCCAGGCCATCTTGCCCTTCCACTTGGGATCGAGCAGGTCTTCGTAGGTCTTGGGCGCGTCGGCGGCGGAGACCGTCTTGGTGTTGTAGGCGGCGCCGAAGTAGCTGAAGCGCGTGGCGCCCCAGAAGCGGCGCGGGTCGCGGTAGTCGGCCGGATAGGCGTCGAGCGACGGCGAATTGAACGGCACGACGACGTTGGCCTTGATCAGCGGCTCGGAAAGGCTGGTGCTTTCCGCCACGTCGGCGACGATGGACTTGGCGCGCGCTTCGGCGAGGATCTTCTGGATGATCTTGTTGCTGTCGGCGCGCCAGAACTCGGCCTTGATGTATGGATATTTCTTCATGAAGGCTTCGGTGATCGGCTGCAGCGCCTGATCCACGATCATGCCGGAGTAGATCGTGACCTTGCCTTCCTTCTTGGCGCCGTCTTCCAGGGTCTTCTGGCGGTCTGGGCCTTGCAGGTCGGCGATCTCCTGCTGCGTCAATGCCTGCGCGGCGGCGCTCCAGAGGAGGACGGCGGCGACGGCGGTGCCGCCAAGGGCCTTGAGGGTGCGCGTCGTGGACATGGTCGTCTCTCCCTTATGTTGCCTCGCCGCGTCCGTTCTCTATTGCGCGGCGGCTTTCTGCTTTTTCGTCTCGCGCAGGACGACGCCGCATCCGACGCCCTCCGGCAGGCTGAGATGCCCTTGCTCGATCTCGATGCCTTCGAACGGGTCGTCGAGCAGGCGGTCGAATTCGCCGAGTTCGCAGGCATATTCGATGCCGGGCAGGGCCGCCGCGAGATGCATGGCCGTCGCCGACAGCAGGCGCGAGCCGACCGCTGCGCCGAAGCGGTACTGCACGCCGCCGGCCTCGCAGATGCGCGCGGCGGCAATGGTGTTGCGCAGGCCGCCGAGCTTGGGAATCTTGAGGCTGACGGCGTCGACGATGCGGTGGGTGACGAGGTTCATCACCTCCTGCAGCGAGCCGGCGCTTTCGTCGGCCTCGATGGTCACCGGCACGGACTCTGTCACCAGCTTGAGGCCACCGAGGTCATCGATCTTCACCGGCTGCTCGACCAGGTCGATGTCGTATTCCACCATGCGGTTGATCGCCGCGATCGCCGCCTTGGCGGTGTAGGACTGGTTGGCGTCGATGGTGAGATGCATGTCGTCGCCGACCTGCTTGCGGATCGCCTTCACGCAGGCGACGTCTTCGGCGACGTCGCCATGCACCTTGATCTTGAAGTAGCTGTAGCCCTTGTCGACGAGCTTCTGCGCCGCGGCGGCCATTTCGTCGGGCTTCTTGATGGCGAGGATGCGCAGGATCGGCACCTTCGTGCGCAGCTTGCCGCCGAGCAGCTTGTAGAGCGGCAGGCCGAGCGCCTTGGCCATCAGGTCATGCAGCGCGCAGTCGATCGCCGACTTGGCCTGGTAGTGGCCGAGCATGTTGCGGTCCAACTCGACCAGGATCGGCTCGAGATCGAAGGCGTCCTTGCCGACGAGAAGGGGCGCGAAGCGGTCGAGCGCCGCCTTCAGCGTGGCCTGGCTGGCGCCCATGTGCGCCGTCGCCGAGGCATAGCCGTAGCCGGTCAATCCACCTTCGGCGTGGACGGCGAGGATCAGGCCTTCCGTGGTCGGGTTAGCGCCGAGCGCGAACCGCCAGGTCGGGTCGTCCTTGGCCATCACGCACGGAATCAGTTCCGTCTTGAGAATCTGCGTCGAGCGCAGCATGCGGCCTCCCTGATCGCGCGCTGCCGATTATTTCGGCAGTTCAACGCGTTCTTATCGTTGTTGGCGACGACTGTAGTCATCCCCGTCCGGCTTGGAAAGTCGCAATTTTCGCGTTTCGGAATGCGCGACGCTCACAGCCGCGCGAGCGCGGAGGGCTTGCCTGGCAGGCCCTGCGGTGTATTAACTGAAGGCAACAAACGCGGGCCTCGCATCGACGAAGGCCCGCAAAAAATACAAGACAGGGAGGACGAGGCGTGACAGGTGCACTCGACGGCATCAAGATTCTCGAAATCGCGAACTATGTCAGCGGGCCCTTCGCCAGCGTGCTGCTGTCCGACCTCGGCGCCGAAGTCGTCAAGATCGAGGAGCCGAAGCACGGCGATCCGTTCCGCGGCTGGGGCCCGGCGGAATACAGCGCGACCTTCGGCTCGGTGAACCGCAACAAGCAAAGCGTGGCGCTGGACCTCAAGTCGAAGGAAGGCGTCGAAGCGGCGCTGCGTCTCGCCGACCAGGCCGACGTGCTGATCGAGAACTTCCGCGTCGGCACGCTTGAGCGCCTCGGCCTCGGCTACGACGTCCTGTCGAAGCGCAACCCGCGCCTGATCTACTGCTCCATCACCGCCTTCGGCCCCACCGGCCCTTATGCCAAGCGCGCCGGCTACGACACCGTCGGCCAGGCGATGAGCGGCCTGCTGGGCCTGCTGACGGACTTCGAGAACCCCAAGCCGATGGGCATCTCGCTGTCGGACCATCTCACCGGCATGGTCGCCTGCTACGGCATCCTCGGCGCGCTCATGGCGCGCGAGCGCACGGGCCGCGGCCAGCGCGTCGAGACGTCGCTGCTGCAGGCGACGATGTCGCTGATGGGCGAGAACGCCGCGCGCTACTTCGAGGACAAGGTCGTTCCGGCGCGTGCCACTCGCGCGCGTTCGGCGCAGGTGTTCGGCTTCGTCGACCGCGACGGCAAGCCCTTCGTCGTGCATCTGTCGTCGCCGCCGAAGTTCTGGCAAGGCCTGGCGCGCGTCGTCGGCCATCCGGAATGGATCGACGAAGAACGCTTCGTCAACAAGGACGCGCGCCGCAAGCTCTATCCGGAGCTGTCGAAGATGCTCGCCGACATCTTCCGCACCGACACGCGCGAGCATTGGCTGAAGCTGCTGCTGGAGGCCGACGTGCCGAGCGGGCCGATCTACAATTTCGACGAAGTGTTCGAGGACCCGCAGGTCAAGCATCTGAAGATGCGGACCGACGTGCCGCATCCGCTCGTCGGCTCCGTGGGGCTGATCTCCAGCGGCGTCAATTTGAGCGATACCCCGGCGGCGATACGCAGCGCGGCGCCGGCGCTCGGCGCGCACAACGAAGACGTGCTCGGCGGCCTGATGCAGCCGGCCACGCGGCGCTGAGGGCTCGGCCATGAACATCAATCCGTCGCAAGGCCTGCGCGACAAGTGCGCCATCGTCGGCATCGGCAACAGCCGCCTCGGCAAGGTGCCGGGCGTCTCCAGCCTCGACCTGCTGGTCGAGGCGATGGTCAACGCGCTCGACGATGCCGGCCTCAAGACATCCGACATCGACGGCCTGATCTGCCGCGGCCCCGACGACGCCTACGGGCATCATCAGCTGATCGGCGCGCGCCTCGGCATCAA
This sequence comes from Alphaproteobacteria bacterium, assembly GCA_036500145.1. GTDB lineage: Bacteria > Pseudomonadota > Alphaproteobacteria > SMXQ01 > SMXQ01 > CAMAVH01. The sequence goes on from DASYCO010000059.1 coordinate 6,981, forward strand.
CGCCAACATCTCCACGACGATGGACAACGGCGGCGCCAGCCAGATCCTCTCGGTCATGATGGCGGTGATGGCGATCGAGGCAGGGCTCGCCACCACCGTGCTCTGCGGCTACGGCCGCGACGCCTGGTCGCGCACCCACGCGACGGAAGAGGCCCGCGTGCGCAACGAGACGCGCCCGGCGAGCCAGCGGCCGCGCGAGTTCGGCCCGGAATACGGCTATTTCGGCGCCGTCGCCGCCCATGCCTTCGGGGCGCAGCGCCACATGCACCTCTATGGCACGACGCGCGACCATTTCGCCGAGATCGCCGTCGCCTTCCGCGAACATGCGCTGCGCAACCCGCAGGCGCAGATGAAGAAGCCGCTGACGAAGGAGGACTATCACGCCGCCCGGCTGATCGTGTCGCCCTTCGGCCTGTTCGACTGCTCGCTGCGCAGCGACGCGGCGGGCGCGGTCATCGTCACCAGCAAGGAGCGCGCGAAGGACATGAGGCAGCCGGCCGTGCCCATCAAGGGCTTCGGCAGCTTCAACAACCTGCGCGGCTGGTTCCAGGACGACAACATGGTTGTGACGGCCGCCAAGAAGAGCGGCGAGACCGCCTACAGGATGGCCGGGCTCGGGCCCGAGGACGTCGACACGGCGCAGATCTACGACTGCTTCACCTACATGGTGCTGGCGCAGCTCGAGGACTACGGCTTCTGCAAGAAGGGCGAGGGCGGCGATTTCGTCGCCTCCGGCGCCCTGCGCATGGGCGGCCGGCTGCCGACCAACACCTCGGGCGGCCAGCTTTCCGAATCTCACGCCGAAGGAATGCTGCAGCTCGTCGAGGGCGCGCGCCAGATGCGCCACACCTACGGGGCCGACCGGCAGGTCAAGGACGCGGAGATCGCGCTGGTCTCCGGCCATGGCGGCAATCAGGTCTGCCATTCGACCTTGATCCTGGGGAGGGCGTGATGGCGGACGAAACGCAGGCGGCGGAGAAGCCGCAGAAGCCGACCCCGCGCCCGTCGCCCGAATCGGTGCCCTATTGGGAGGCGGCAGCCCAGCACAAGCTGCGCGTGCAGCAGTGCCATGTCTGCGGCAAGCACTGGTTTCCGCCGTCGCAGCGCTGCCCGCACTGCACCGCCGCCGACTTCGCCTGGGTGGAAGTGTCGGGCAAGGGGAAGGTTTACAGCTTCGTCGTCTTCGAGCGCGTCTACCATCCGGCCTTCGAGGGCGAGGTGCCCTACGTCGTCGCCCTGGTCGAGCTGGCGGAAGGGCCGCGGCTGCTGACCAACGTCGTCGGCATCGCGCCGGACAAGGTGCGCTGCGAGATGCCGGTCAAGGTCCTGTTCGACGACGTGGCCGAAGGCGTGGCCGTGCCGAAGTTCACCCCGGCCTAGACGCAAACGCGGCCAAATTTTGCCCTGAGCTTGCCATAAATGGAGCCTACGACCTCTCTCTAGAGTGCGCCGTCCGTACCAACGACAGAGAGAGACATCATGCGTTCTAAGCAGGCCATTGCGGTGATCGCCGCAATTGCGATGACCGTGAGCTCCATCCCGGCAGCCTACGCCGATCCCCACGATCACGACCATGACAACGATCATGGCCACGACAACGATCATGGCCACGACCATGATCGCGGGCGCGGCCACGGGCATGAGCATGACGACGTCTACATCGCCCCGTCGCGTACGGTGGTCGTGCACCAAGCGCCGCGGGTCGTCGTCCAGCGCAGGACCGTGATCTACCGTGCCGGCCCGCCGCCCTGGGCCCCCGTCTATCGCCAGCCGCGCGAGACCGTCTACGTCGCGCCCTATGGCATCGACACCGGCCGCTGCAACCGCGACCAGGTCGGCGGCCTCATCGGCGCCCTGGCCGGCGGCGTGACCGGCGGGGTCGCCGGCGCGCAGTTCGGCAAGGGCAACGGCAAGGTCGCGGCCACCGTCGGCGGCGCCTTGCTCGGCGTGCTGGTCGGCGGCGCGGTCGGGCGCAGCCTGGATCGGGTGGATTATGCCTGCGCCGGCCAGGCCCTCGAATATGCGCCCGACAACCGGACGATCATCTGGAACAACCCCGAGACTGGCGGTCACTATCAAATGACGCCCAGCCACGCCTACGAGGACCAGGGGCGCTATTGCCGCGAATATACCTCGACCATTTCGGTCGGGGGGCAATCGCAGCAAGGCTACGGCACTGCCTGCCGCCAGCCGGACGGATCCTGGCAGATCGTCTCGTAAGCCCTTCGGGCGATTGCGGCATCGCGTTTTATCTGGGGTTCCCAGCCTAGAGGAATGGGAATCCCAGATTTTTTTGGGATCGCGGAACGATTCGCCGCGAAATGGCGTTTCTTTGCCATGAGTTCCCTTGCGGAGCTCCGTGCGTTAAACGGGGCTTCCGACGAAATTGTCAAAAATATTCAGCAGTTTGCCCCTGAGAGGCGGATGATTTTATGGCGCGGCTTCTGCTATCTTTGCGCCTTGCCGCCGGCTGGAGCGTCCTCCTGACCGGCTTCACCGCGAGGGTAGGATCAATATATGTCGGCTTGGGCGGGACGGGGGATCGCCTCTTTGCGTATGCCATGCTTGTGGCTGAGCGTGGCGCTCGCCTTGTCGGCCTGTGCCCTGCTCGATCCGCCGCCGCCTCCCGAGGAACCCGCGCCGCCGCCGGCGCCCGTCGTCCAGGCGCCGCCCGCGCCGGCCGTGGCGCCGCCCGTGCGCATGCCGCCGCAGCCGCCGCCGGCCAGGCCGCAGCTCGACCTGCAGAGCCTCGTCGGAGTCGGCGAGCAGGAGATCACCGCCTTGCTGGGCGATCCGCGCCAGGTGCGCAACGATCCGCCGGCCATGGTGTGGGACTATGCGGCCACCGGCTGCAGCATGAGCCTGTTCTTCTATCTCGACCTGAAGAGCCAGGACTTCCGGACCTTGGCCTACAACTTCGATTCCGGCGGCGCGACCGACAGCGCCAAGCAAGCTTGTGTTAACCGAATTCAAGAATCCAACCGTGACCGTCGACGCTGAAACAACCACAGCCACGCCCCCCAATGGGCTAAAGGGCCATGTCGTCCTGATCGACGACGATGAGTTGTTTCGCGAGTCCCTCGAGCAGAACCTGCGCGACAGCGGCTACGACGTGCTGACCTTCGACCGTGGCGAGCCGGCCCTGGCCTACTTCCAGGGCGGCCATGGCGCCGACCTCGTGCTGCTCGACTGGAAGATGCCGGAGATGAACGGCATCGAAGTGCTGCGCCGCCTGCGCCAGATCAACCAGGACATGCCGGTGATCTTCCTCACCGTGCTGAGCGACCAGATCTACGAAGAGGCGGCGCTGCTCAGCGGGGCCGTCGACTTCGTCGAAAAGTCCCGCAGCTTCACGATTCTGCTCAAGCGCATGGCGCTCATCCTCGGCGGCGCCAAGACCGGCCCGGGCAACGGGCAGGAGGGGGCGGCACCTGCGTCGGCCGCCGAGAAGAGCGGCACGGTCACCATCGGCCCGCTCGAGCTGAGCATCGATTCGAGCCGGGCCTTCTGGAAGAAGACCCAGGTCGACCTGACGCTCACCGAATTCGAGATCGTCCACTACATGGCGACGCATGCCGGCCAGGACGTGCGCTACCGCGAGATCTACGACATCGTGCACGGCAAGGGCTTCGTCGCCGGAGAAGGCCCCGAAGGATTCCGCGCCAACGTGCGCACCTTCATCAAGCGAATCCGCCAGAAATTCAGGACCGTCGACGCGGGCTTCGAGCAGATCGAAAACTATCCTGGATTTGGTTACCGCTGGCGCGAAGGCTGAGTCTTGATGGACGCTGTTGCGCGCCTTTCATCGTCCATCGCCGGCAAGCTCGCGCTGATTCTCATCGTCTTCATCGCCTGCCCGATCATCATCTACGGCCAGTTCCGCGACGCCGACGAGGAGAAGAACGCGCTGCTGCTGCGCTCGGTGCGCGAGCAGGGCCGGCTGATCGCCCAGGCGCTGACGCCGCTGCTTACCTCGGCCGACGCCGCCGCCCTGCCGCGCCTGCGCCAAGGGGTCGAGAAGATCGTCGAAGGCCCGCTCAAGGTCCGCCTGCTGCTGCGCCCGCAGGCCGCGGCGCCCGACAACTTCTTCTACATCGCCTCCGTGCCTCCGGTCGCCGCCGACCTCTTGCAGCGCGAGCGCCAGGAACTGCTCGACACCGGCGTGCTCGAACGGCTGCGCGGCAGCTGCGAGGGCGAGGGGCCGCTCGCGGTGCGCTACACCAATCCGGCGGGCGAGCAGGAAGTGCTGAGCTCGGTGACGCCGATCAACACGGCGATCGGCTGCTGGGCGGTCATCACCTCGCACACTACGGCGGACTTCCTCGGCTCGTCGCTCGGCCAGCCTTACTGGCGCACCACCACCGTGCAGTGGGCGGCGGCGATCTATCTCATCATGGCGATGCTGGTCATCTCGCTGTTCCTCGGCATCTGGGGCAGCCTGCGCCGCTTCGGCCGCGTCGCCCGCGCCATCCGCCAGGACCGGCTGCGCGGCGCCTCCTTCGCGGCGCTCAACCAGGTGCCCGAGCTGCATGGCGTCGCCGTCGAGTTCGACCATCTGGTCGGCACGCTCCAGGGCTCCGCCGCGGCGATCCGCAGCGCCGCCGAGGAAAACGCCCATGCGCTGAAGACGCCGATCGCGGTCATCTCCCAGTCGCTGGAACCCTTGAAGCGCGCCGTGCCGGAAGCGGACATGCGCGGCCGGCGCGCCCTGCAGCTGATCGAGCGCTCGGTCGAGAAGCTGGACGCGCTGGTCTCCGCCGCGCGGCGCATGGACGAAGCCATCGCGGAGCTGATCAATCCGCCGCGCGAGCCGGTCGACCTCTCCATGCTGGTCAGCCGCCTGCTGACCGAATACGAGGAGAAGATGCGCGCCGCCGGCCTCAAGCTCGAGCAGCGCGTGGCGCCGGCGATGAAGGTGGTCGGCAGCGTCGAGCTGCTGGAGACCGCCATCGAGAACGTCGTCGAGAACGCGATCAGCTTCTCGCCCGCGAGCGGCACGGTGACGGTGACGCTCGCCTCCGAGGATTCCCACGCGCTCTTCACCGTGGCGGACCAGGGGCCGGGCGTCGACCCGCGCCACCTGTCGATGATCTTCGAGCGCTACTTCTCCCATCGTCCGGCGCGCGACCCCCTGGGCGCGGGCGTCGAGGGCGAGACGCACTTCGGCATCGGTCTATGGATCGTGCGGCGCAACATCGAGGCGCTCGAAGGCACGGTGACGGTCGTCAATCGCCCGCAGGGCGGCCTCGCCATCACGATGCGCCTGCCGCTGTCGCAATAGCGGCTGCGACGATTCCATTTTATTAAATTATTTCAATAAATTACTTCGCATTTTCCGGCTATGTCACGGGGCGATGACACAACTTTGCCCCAACGTTGCCGCAACATCGCCCACGGGCTCTCGATTAGTTTTTCCGCTGAGGCTGGGGGATGGTTCTCCTTGGCCGCCAGTCAGGACATCGGAGCGCCGAGCAAGATGCAGACACAGACTAGCGTGCCCGCCATCGAGCCCGTCATTGAAGACGCTCGCTTCCTCGACCAGGTCGAGCGCCACATCGCGCTGCTCTGTGGCCAGCGTTTCCTCCGCATTTCCCTTTTCCGCCTGGAATTCGTCGGCGTCGCCGCCGCCGAGATCGGTCCGCGCGCACGCCGTGCGCTGCGCTCGTTCGGCCTCGTCGGCATCCTGCCTGACGGCAACCTCGGCCTGCTCTACGTCGGCCCGCGTCCTGCCGGCCAGGAGGACATGGACGTCGAGCGCGTCGTGACGGACAAGCTCAATCATGAACTGGCGCGCACCGCGCCATCCGACGCGCGGCTGCTCTCTGTCACCGCGTCGCATCGCTGGGCCGACGAGATCAACGGCGCCGGCGAACTGATCGACGAAGCGGTGTTCTCCGCTGCGATGAGCGCGTCCCTGATGCGCAAGGCGTCGTGATGGAAAGCGCCCAAGCGGTACCGCCGGAAGAGCGGTCGGCCCACTTGGCCAGATGAACCGTGGCTTGATGAACGTAGACGTGCAGTCTGGGAGACGCGTCATGGTGTGGCGGAAGACCTTCGCCGGTTCGGCGGTCGGCATGATGATCGCCGCTGTCGGCATCGCCTACGGCGGCGAGATGCAGAATGCCAGCGTCGTGTCGGTGGGGCGTCCGGCCCTGGCGGTCGGCACGACGCGCATGGCCGTCCCGCAGCTGGCCGATCAGCTGTCGCCCGGCAACCGCCTCATCGCTGAAGCGCTGTTCGCGGGCCAGGACGCGCTTGCGCCGGGCCGCGGTCCCTGGTCGCTGGAACGCATCGCGTCGTCGCGCATGGAAGGCCGCAACTGGGGCGAGATCTTCCAGCAGATGAAAGGCGAGAATCTTTTGCGCTCGGAGACGCTCGGGCAGGTGGTGACTTGGTATCAGTACAACTATGTGACGCCGGAACCCGACACAGGCGCCATCCATTCGGATGTCGCGACTATGCCGGTGAGCGGGAACTAGGCCTTCGGGGCAGCGTTTTTTAGAGCAGTAGCGACGAGCAGATTTAAGGAGCGAAAAAAATGACCACCGTTAAGAAGATGGGCGCTGTCTGCCTCATGCTGTTCGGCCTCGCGGCCTGCTCTAACATGAACAACACGCAGCAGCGTGCAGTATCGGGCGGCGCCATCGGCGCGGCCGGCGGCGCCGTGGTCGGCGCGTTGACGGGTAGCTGGGTGACAGGCGCTTTGATCGGCGCCGGCGGCGGCGCCGCGATCGGCGCTCTCACTAGCGACAAGGACGTGAGCGTGAGCAAGTAGCCCATGCGGAGATGCTTCGTCGGCTGGCCCCCCGGCGGCTAACGGAGCAGGGCGCGGATGTCGCGACGGGCATCCGCGCCTTTTAAACCGGACGAAGATCTTCAATTCTTCGTCCATCGTCGCAAGCGCGCGGCAGTTGCCGCGCGAGACGGAAATTCCGTCGGCTGGCCCCCCGGCGGCCTACGGAATGGGCGCGGATGTCGCGACGGGCATCCGCGCCTCTTAAATCAAAGGACGGTTCGCCGTCTTTCGTCGGAATGGCGCGCGCCGCGATGGCGTGCGCGACGGAAACTCCGTCGGCTGGCCCCCCGGCGGCCTACGGAGTGGGCGCGGATGTCGCGACGGGCATCCGCGCCTTTTCTTTTTGCGCGAGGCGGAAGGCTAGGCCCGCCGCCGGCGGGGCCCGATCCAGTGCAGCGGCGCCGTCGCCAGATCGTAGAGAAGCCAGCCGAGAACCATGCCGGCCAGGGCGCTGATCAGGCTGGCGCTGTCGAGCGGCAGGGCCGGCTGAAAGACGGCGAAGGTCGCCTTGGCGATGGCGGGGTCGGCGTCGCGCAGCAGCGTCAGCGGTCGCCACAGCGGGTCGGCCCCGGCGATGGCGTCGTAGGCTTGGCGCAGCTCCTCCACCCGCCGTTCCGCCGCCGTCACCATGGCGGCCTGCATGTCGGCCGCGACCTGGCCGAGATAGTCGCCGCTGCGCATCTTCTCCAAAGTCAGCTTCGCCTCGTCGAGATGGCCGCCGAGCCGCTGGAGATAGGCGGCGCTGAAAGCCTGCGCCTGCGAGGCGGCGAGGCCGGTCGTGGCCGCCACGGCCGTGCCGGCCAGCGAATCGAATTTGCGCAGCAGCCAGGACATGAACGCCGTCTCCGTCATGGTTCCGTCGTGGTTCCGTCGCGCCGGTGGCGGCGCTCGGGCGATTGTGGCACCTTCGGCCGTCGCGATGAACGCCCGAAGAGTGAACGCCCGAAACATGGCGTCCCGAAGGCGAAGCAGGGGGAATGGATGTCGACGGACCAGCGGACCGGCGTGGCTTGCGCCCGATGATGAAGATCGACTGCGACAGCCATTACTGGCCCATCGATTTCCTCGAGCGCGTGGACCATCCCGGCAAGGGACGCATCGAGCGCGAGGACGAGGCCACCGTCAGCTTCTATCGCGACGGCGAGCTGATCCAGCGCTTCCGCAGCACGCGTTGGGACTTGGCGCAGCGCAAGGCGGCGATGGACAAGGAAGGCTTCGACGCCCAAGTCCTGCTGCCCGACAGCCTGCCGTTCCTCTACGAGATCAACCACAGCCTCGGGCCGCGCCTGGCCACGGCCTACAACGACCATCTGGCCGCCGCGATCGCCGGCGAGCCGCGCTTCATCGGCGCGAGCTGGATCTACCTGCCCGACATGGACGCGGCGCTGGCCGAGCTGCAGCGCGCCGCCGCGCTGGGCCTGCGCGCCGTGAAGCTCAGCGGCGGCTTCGCCGACGAGGACCTCGACGGCGAGGCCCTCTGGCCGCTCTACGAGGCGGCGGAGGCGCTCGACATTCCGCTCCTGTTCCATCCCATCGAGCGCGCCTTCGAGGACCAGACCGGCCATCCCTGGCTGATCGGCGCCCAGCGCGACGCCGGCATGCGCTTCCTCGCCACAACGCTCGGCTTTCCTTTCACCTACATGCACAGCATCGCGCGGCTGATCTACAGCGGCGCGCTCGACCGCTTCCCGAAGCTGCGCTTCGCCTTCCTGAAGGGCGGCGCCGGCTGGGTGCCGTTTCTGCGCGACCGCCTCGACCGCACGGCGGCCCATCGCGCCTTCCGCAGCCACGCGACGAAGAAGGGCCTCAAGCTGCAGCGCAGGCCGAGCGAATATTTCGACCGGCTCTACGTGGCGGCCAATGCCGACGAGCCCTATCTCGCCGACCTCGTCCGGCAGTGGCCGGAGCATCGCCTGGTCGTCGGCAGCGGCTTCGACATGCCGGACATCGGCGCGACTTGGCCGGCCACCGTCGCGGGCGTCATGGGCCAGGCAGGGCTCGACGCGCAAGACCGCGACCTGATCCTCGGCGGCAACGCCCAGCGCCTGTTCGGCCTGCCGCCAAGGCTTCACCTCGGCGCGGCGAAGCCCTGAATCTCCGATGATCTATCGTCCCCGGCGGCGAGGCGGTATGATCCGGCCGCCACGTCGGGCTCAAAGGTCGCCGCGTTGAAACTGCGTCTGCATCACCGTTACTCCCTGATCATCGTGGCGCTGCTGCTGTCGGCGGTGGTGCTCATCTCGGGCGCGACGGTCCTCAGCTTCAGCGGCCTGTTCCAGCGCGCCGAGACGGCGAGCGAACGTCTCATGTCCAGCAGCCTGCGCGAGCAGGCGATGGAGAACGGCCGCAGCCTCGGGCTGCTGGCGGGCCAGCTCGTCGCGGCGCCGCTGTCGCGCGGCGACATGGCAGACATGGACGAGCATGTGCGCATCCTGCGGCGCCACACCGGCGTCATGTCGATCCGCGTGACGGACGCCTCGGGCCTCGTCCTGCATGACGGCACGGGCCAGGTCGGCGACCTCGGCCGTCGGTCCCGCGATCCCGTCACGCTGCAGGCCTTGAGCGGGCGCACGGTCGCGAGCGCGCTCGACGGAGACGTCTTCAGCGTCGCCGCGCCGGTCATGGCCGGCGCTCGGCTGCTCGGCGCGGTGCACATCGACATCTCCTTCTCCGACCTGCTGACCAATGTCGCCGGCCTGCGCCAGGAGATGGGGCGGATTTCCGACGACAGCCGCACGTCGCTGGTCGCCGTCATCGGCTCGGCGGCCCTTGTGCTCGGCATGGTTGGGCTCGTCGTCGGCATCCTCGTCGCGCGCGGGCTGAGCTATCCGATCAAGATGCTGTCGGCGGCGACGCGGCGGATCGGCCAGGGCGACTACGACGTCGAGACGCCGACGGAGCGGTCGGACGAGATCGGCGACCTCGCCAGCGACCTGCGCAGGATGGCGGCCGAACTGAAGCAGACGGGCCGCATGGCGCAGCTGGCGACGGTGGGCGAGGTCGCGGTCGGCGTCGCCCACGAGCTGAACCAGCCGCTCAGCACCATCCGCATGGCGGCCGACAATGCGATCGCGTCGCTCGACGATCCGCAGACCGACGAATCCTACCTGCGCGCGAAGCTCGACCTCGTCTCCGAGCTCGCCGGGCGCATGGGCGAGCAGATCCAGCGCATGTGCGCCGTGGGCCGGCGCGACGAGCGCCGAATCGCCTTCGACCCCAAGGTCAGCGTCGACGACGCGCTGGCGCTCTACGGCGGCGGGCTCGCGGCGGAAGGCATCGAGCTGACGGCCGACCTGCCGGCGGTGGCGGACGGTGCGCAGGCGCATCCGCTGCTCGTGGAGGGAATGCCCAACCAGCTGACGCAGGTCGTCGTCAACCTGCTCGCCAACGCCCGCGACGCCATCGTCGAGCGGAGCGACACGCCGCTGGGCCGGCTGCGCTCCGTGCGCGGCCGCATACGCGTCTCGCTCGCGGCGGACATTGCGGCGCGCGAGTTCCGCCTCGTCGTCGCCGACAACGGCGGCGGCATCCCGGCGGAAATCCTGGGGCGCATCTTCGATCCTTTCTTCACCACCAAGGAAGTGAACAAGGGAACGGGCCTCGGCCTGTCGATCAGCTACGGCATCGTCATGGACATGGGCGGGCGCATCGACGTGCAAAACGACGTCGAAGGCGCGGTCTTTACCATCATTCTGCCTATGGCGGACGGAACGGCGCCCCAGGCTGCGGAGTGATTTCTTGGAAAGATTATGTTGCCGGAATCAAATGCCGGCATCGGCGATGCGGCGACTTTTCGGTTTATTGCGCCGAGTCTTTTCGGTTTATAGTCAGGTTGATTATGAACTGCCGGACATGTCCTAGGCCAACACGGGCCTGCAATTCGGCGGATGAAGGACATTTGGCTCGGCCGCTGGCGGTCGGGCCGTTTCTATAGGTTACCTGCTTGATCGCCTCCCGCAAAACCGTCGCCGGCCGGGCCGATAGCCCGCAACAGGCCGTGCTCGTCGTCGATGACGATGCGCTGCAACGCAGCGAGATCGTCGACTTCCTGATTCGCCAGGGCATCACCGTGGTCTCGGCGCAGAACGGCTTCGCCGCCGTGCATGAGATTCGCCGCCTGCGGCCCGCCGTCGTCGTCATGGACATGAAGATGCCCGGCCTGGACGGCATCCATGTGGCGCGCCTCATCCAGGACCTGCCGGCCAAGCCGAAGGTCATCCTGGTGTCGGGCTTCCCGGACTACATCTACCGCGCGCACCAGGAAGACCTCGGGGTCTTCGCGATCGTCGAAAAGCCGATCCCGCTGGCCGTGCTCGCCCGCTTCATCCGCGAAGCGCTCGCCAAGGGCGAGCAGTAGCCCTCGGCGTCGGGCGTAGCAAGTTAGGCGTCGCCAGGTTATGCGTCGCTAGGTTATGCGTCGTAAGACACCAGCGAATCGAAGGGCACGTCGATCTTCGCCCGGCCGCCGAGGAAGGGCAGCTCGATGACGGTCGCCGCCGCGCTCACTTCGCCGCCGACGTTGCGCAGCAGCTGGATCGCCGCCGCCAATGTGCCGCCGGTCGCCAGCAGGTCGTCGACCAGCACGATGCGCTGGCCGGGCTGCACGGCGCCTTCCTGAATCTCGATCGTGTCGCTGCCGTATTCCAGGTCGTAGGTGTGCGGCACGGTGGCGCCGGGCAGCTTGCCCTTCTTGCGCAGCATGATGAAGCCGCAGCCGAGCGCGTAGGCCAGGGGTGCCGCGACCAGGAAGCCGCGCGATTCGATGCCGGCCAGCAGCTGCGGCTGGCGCGGCTTCACGATTTCGCCGAGCCGGTCGATGGTCGCGCGCCAGGCCTGCGGATGCGCGAGCAGCGTCGAGATGTCGTAGAACAGGATGCCGGGCTTCGGGAAGTCCGGGATCTGGCGGATATGGTCCTTGAGGTCGATGACGCCGAGCGCGGACGACATGAAATCAGTCGACCGCGCTGGCGGGCGCGGACGCCGCCTCGATGCCGAACAGCTGGCTGACGCTCTGCGTCTGCGGCTTGCAGAAATGGTAATAGCTCGAAATCGTGGCGAGCATGATGCCGAGCGCGAATCCGTAGAAGAACGTGCGGCGTGGCGTGTTGTTCATTGGCGTTTCATCCATGAAATGCGGTGCGCCACAGTCATAGCCGATGGCGGTTGGCCTGGCCAGCGCGCCTGAAGGGCCCAGCCAGGAGGGCGTGGCCGCCGCTGGGGCCCATGCTAGACTGCGCGCAGGGTCCGCGCTGCGGACCGGCGAACGGCAAGGGAGAGACGCGTGGCGACCTACATCAGCAAGATCCTGCAAGACGACGAACAGATCGTCCATCAGACGAGGGTTCACCGGATCGTCTACCTGCCGTCCCTGCTGCTCCTGATCGCGGCCATCGTGCTGCTCATCTGGTTCGCTCCGGCCTACCAGGCGGGCGGGCGGGAATTCGTCGGCATGGTCGGCGCCTTCGCCGGCGTCGCGGCTCTCCTGATGTCGCCCTACTATTTCTTCAAGGCGCTGATCCAGCGCACGACGACGGAGCTGGCGATCACCAACCGCCGCGTCATCGCCAAGGTCGGCCTCATTCGCCGCAAGACCTGGGAGATCAACGCCACCAAGGTCGAAGGCGTCCATGTGGACCAGTCGATCTTCGGCCGCCTGCTGGGCTACGGCACGGTGACCGTGAAGGGCACCGGCGGCGGCATCGCGCCGATGCGCACCATCGACGACCCGGTCGAATTCCGAAAGCACGTGACGTCGCTCTGAGCGGCGCCTCCCGAGCAGGCTCCGGAAACGATTAAGGCCGCGCTTTGCGGCGCGGCCTTAATGTCGGGAAAGGTTTGGTCGGGGAAAGAGGATTCGAACCTCCGGCCCCCACGTCCCGAACGTGGTGCTCTACCAGGCTGAGCTATTCCCCGAAGAGGTGTGGGTTATATACCGGCGATTTGCCGATGACAACCGTGCCCGAACGCTTTTCCCGAGATCGCCGATCCGGCCGCAAAGCGGCGGAAACCCAGGCGTTCCGGGAAAAAGCCCGGTTCGGAATCGCTCAGTGGCCGCGCTGCATGTTGAAGCCGATGACCTCGAGCAGGGCGTCCTTCTCCGGCGAGGCCGGGAAGAGGTCCAGCGCGTCGCGGGCCAGGGCGCTGTAGTGGCGGGCGCGCTCCAGCGTGTCGGCCAGGGCGCCGTGCTGGTTCATGAGCCGGATCGCATGGGCGAGGTCGCCCTCGACCTGCTCTTGGGTTTCCAGGGTGCGGCGCCAGAAGACCTTCTCCTCCTCGCTGCCGCGCCGGAAGGCGAGGATGATCGGCAGGGTGATCTTGCCTTCGCGGAAGTCGTCGCCGACCGACTTGCCGAGGGTCGCCTGCACGGCGTTGTAGTCGAGCACGTCGTCCATCAGCTGGAAGGCGATGCCGAGGTTGTGGCCGTAGGCTTCCAAGGCCTGCTCCTCGACCTTGGGCCTCGCGGCCACCACGGCGCCGATGCGGGCGGCGGCGGCGAACAGCACGGCGGTCTTGCAGCGGATGACTTCGAGGTACTGCGCTTCGCTGGTCGCCGTGTCGTTGGCGGTGGTGAGCTGCATGACCTCGCCTTCGGCGATGACGGCCGAGGCGTTCGACAGGATGGCCAGCACGTCGAGCGAGCCGTCGGCGACCATGAGCTGGAAGGCGCGGCTGAACAGGAAGTCGCCGACCAGCACGCTCGGCTGGTTGCCCCACAGCGTGTTGGCGGTGGCCCGCCCGCGCCGCAGGTCGCTCTCGTCGACCACGTCGTCATGCAGCAGGGTGGCGGTGTGGATGAACTCGACGGAGGCGGCGAGGCCGATGTGGCGCGGGCCGCGATAGCCGCACATGCGCGCGGCGCCGAGCAGCATCATCGGGCGGAGGCGCTTGCCGCCGGCGGCGATGATGTGGCCGGCGAGCTGCGGGATCAGCGCGACGGGGCTTTCCATGCGCGTCAGGATCAGCGCGTTGACCTTGGCGATGTCGTCGGCGACGAGCGCTTGCAACGCATCCAGCGAGGGTTGCGGCCCCTTGCCGCGCGTCGCTTCGAGATCGACGATGACCGCCAACATGTTCTCCTGTATCGGGAAATCCGCGCCGCGCGGGACGGCGGCTCTGACAAGCATGGCTTGACGGCCATGACCGGGCCGAGCATAAGCCCGTCTCCGCTGCGGTCAAGGCTGGGGTCGGGGACCGCTCTTGCGGCTTTTGAGACGATTTTCCGATAGGATGCGCCGGTTTTCACGATGCAGGCTTCTATGAGCGGACGGCGATGAAGGAACTGCTGCGCACCAACGACAATGTTTTGCTCTCCTACGCGGGCGCGCTGCTGCGCGACGCGGGGATCGAGGCCGTGCAACTCGACACGCACACCTCCGTGCTCGAAGGCAGCATCGGGGCCATTCCGCGCCGGCTGATGGTGCCGGACGAGGACCATGCGCGCGCCAAGGCGCTGGTCGACCAGGCGATGGCCGACGTGGCCGCCGCCGTCCCGACCCTGCCGGACGACGAAGCCGCGGAATGACCATGAGCAACGAACCCCAGGGCGGCGATCCGCTGGAGATCACGGAGGACCGCATCCTCGGCGGCCGCATCCGCCTGCGCCAGCCCAAGCACGGCTATCGCGCCGCCATCGACCCGGTGTTCCTGGCCGCCTCCGTGCCTGCCGTGCGCGGCGACCGCGTGCTCGACCTCGGCACCGGCGTCGGCGCCGCGTCGCTCTGCCTGGCGCTGCGCGAGCCGGGCTGCCGCGTCAGCGGCATCGAGATCAACCGCGACCTGGTGCGCCTGGCCGCCGACAACATCGCGCTCAACGACATGGGCAGCCGCGTCGACGTCATGGTCGGCGACCTGATCCGGCCGCCGTCGCGCTTGGTGCCGGGCTCGTTCCATCATGTCATGGCCAATCCGCCCTACGCCGAAGAGGGGCAGGGCACGCCGCCGCCCGATCCCGGCAAGGCGCGCGCCAACGTCGAGGGCGAGGCGACCCTCGTCCACTGGATGCGCATGGCCCTGATGATGCTGCGTCCGCGCGGCACTGTGACCTTCATCCACCGCGCCGACCGGCTCGACGCCATCCTGGCGGAGCTCTACGGCAAGGCCGGCGGCATCGTCGTCTACCCGCTCTGGCCCGACCGCACCAGCCGGCCGGCCAAGCGCGTCCTGGTGCGCGCCGCGAAGGGCTCCCAGACGCCCTTCCGCCTCGCCGCGGGCCTGGTCCTGCACGAGTCGGGCGGCGGCTACAGCCAGGCGGCCGACCAGGTGCTGCGCGACGGGGCGCCGCTGCCGCTCTGATTGGGCCCTATGCTGGGCTAAATCCCTGGGAAATCCTGCCTTTTGGCGGCCCGGGCGGCTGCGGCGGCGCTTGACGCTCTCTCCGCCCTGCCACTACAACAAGCCATGTTCGGACTGAGCTTCGCCAAACTCCTGCTGATCCTGCTTGCCGCCGCCGTCCTTTGGTCCGTCTACAAGGGCGCGAAGCGGCGGGAACTGCATCGCGCGCGTGCGCAGCGGCCCCCTCAGCCGGTCGCGGAGACGATGGTGAAATGCCCGGTCTGCGGCACCTACAATCCCTCGGGCGTCGCCTGCACGCACCGCTCCTGATTTCCCCCATCCTCCGGTTTCGTCGATGTCCGCCCAGAAGAAAGCCCCGAGCTTCCAGGAACTGATCCTGCGCCTGCAGACCTTCTGGGGCGCGCAAGGCTGCGTGCTGCTGCAGCCCTACGACGTGGAGATGGGCGCCGGCACCTTCCATCCTGCGACGACGCTGCGCGCGCTTGGGCCCGAACCCTGGCGCGCCGCCTACGTGCAGCCGTCGCGCCGCCCGAAGGACGGCCGCTACGGCGAGAACCCGAACCGCCTGCAGCACTACTACCAGTTCCAGGTCATCATGAAGCCGTCGCCGGCCAACGTGCAGGACCTCTACCTGCAGAGCCTGGCCGAACTCGGCCTGACGCCGGCCACCCACGACATCCGCTTCGTCGAGGACGACTGGGAGAGCCCGACGCTCGGCGCCTGGGGCCTCGGCTGGGAAGTCTGGTGCGACGGCATGGAAGTGACGCAGTTCACCTATTTCCAGCAGGTCGGCGGCATCGAGTGCGATCCCGTCGCCGTGGAGCTGACCTATGGCCTGGAGCGCCTCGCCATGTACGTGCAGGGCGTCGAGAACGTCTACGACCTCGCCTGGAACGACCAGGGCGTGAAGTACGGCGACGTCTTCAAGCAGAACGAGCGCGAGCAGTCGGCCTACAACTTCGAGTTCGCCAACACCGAGGTGCTGTTCCGCCACTTCGCCGAGGCCGAGGCCGAATGCCAGGCGCTGCTGGCGGCGGGCGTGACGCTGCCAGCCTACGACCAGTGCATCAAGGCGAGCCACAGCTTCAACCTGCTGGACGCGCGCGGCGTCATCTCCGTCACCGAGCGCGCCGCCTACATCGGCCGCGTGCGCGCCCTGGCCAAGGGCTGCTGCGAAAGCTGGCTGGTCAGCCGGGGCCACGGCAAGCCGCAAGAAAACGGGAAGGGAGCCTGACCATGGCCGAGCTTCTCGTCGAGCTGTTCTCCGAGGAAATCCCGGCGCGCATGCAGGCGCGCGCGGCGGACGACCTCAAGCGCCTCGCGACGGACGCCTTCAAGGCGGCCGGCCTCGCCTTTGCCAGGGCCGAGGCCTTCGTCACGCCGCGCCGCCTGGCGCTGGTGGTCGACGGCCTGCCGGTGGCGCAGCCGGACGTGAAGGAAGAGCGCCGCGGCCCGCGCGTGGACGCGCCGCAGAACGCGATCGACGGCTTCCTGCGCGCCAGCGGCCTCACCCTCGGCCAGTGCGAGCAGCGCGACACCGGCAAGGGCGTGTTCTACTTCGCCGTGGTCGAGAAGAAGGGCCGCGCCACCGCCGACGTGCTGGCCGAACTGCTGCCCAAGATCTTCGCCGAGCAGCCCTGGCCCAAGTCGATGCGCTGGGCCGATGAGCCGACGCGCTGGGTGCGGCCGCTACACGGCATCGTCGCCGTCTTCGACGGCAAGGTCGTGCCCGTGACCTTCGCGGGCGTGACCTCGTCCGACGAATCGCGCGGCCATCGCTTCCTCGGCCCCAAGCCCTTCAAGTCGAAGTCCTTCAGCGAATACAAGGCGCGCCTGCGCGAGGCTTACGTCGTCCTCGACGCCGCCGACCGCCGCGCGGCGATCCTGGCCGACGCCTCGGCGACCGCGAAGGACGCGGGCTTCCAGCTCAAGCGCGACGACGGCCTGCTCGACGAGGTGACCGGCCTGGTCGAATGGCCGGTGGCGCTTCTGGGTTCGATCGACGAGCAGTTCATGGACGTGCCGCCCGAGGTGCTGACCACCTCCATGCGCACGCACCAGAAATACTTCGCCGTCGAGAATGCCGACGGCACCTTGGCGCCGCGCTTCGTCGTCATCGCCAACATGCTGACGGAGGACGGCGGCCAGCAGGTCGTCGCCGGCAACGAGCGCGTGCTGCGCGCGCGCCTGTCCGACGCGCGCTTCTTCTGGGACCAGGACCGCAAGCACAGCCTCGAATCGCATGTCGATTCGCTGAGGAACATCGTCTTCCATGCCAAGCTCGGCACGGTGGCGGAGAAGGTCGCGCGCGTCAAAAGTCTGGCGCGCGAGATCGCCGGCCTGATCGGCGCCGACGCCGCGCAGGCCGCGCGCGCCGCCGAGCTCTGCAAGGCGGACCTCGTCACCGGCATGGTCGGCGAATTCCCCGAGCTGCAGGGCATCATGGGGCGCTATTACGCGCGCCACGACAACGAGCCGGCTGAAGTGGCCGAGGCCATCGCCGCGCATTACTCGCCGAAGGGCCCGGACGACGCCTGCCCGACCGCGCCGGTCAGCGTCGCGCTCGCCTTGGCGGACAAGATCGACACGCTCGTCGGCTTCTTCAACGTCGACATCAAGCCGACGGGGTCGGGCGATCCCTTCGCGTTGCGCCGCGCCGCCCTTGGCGTCATTCGCCTGATTCTCGAAAATAACCTGCGCCTGCCCTTGCGCGGCCTGATCGAGACGGCCCGCCGCATTTCCGAAGGCCAGAGCCAGGGTGATGGCCCGGAAGTCTCTTCCCCGGTTTGCTACGCGTCCCCTGAAAACGGCAAGATGAAGCCCGCCGCCGATCTGATCGCGGAGCTTCTGCCGTTCTTCGCCGACCGCCTGAAGGTGACGCTGCGCGAAAAGGGCGTGCGCCACGATCTCATCGACGCCGTCTTCTCGCTCGGCGGCGAGGACGACCTCGTGCGCCTGATCGCGCGCGTTGACGCGCTGCAGAGCTTCCTCGCCAGCGACGACGGCGCGAACCTGCTGACGGCCTACAAGCGCGCGTCGAACATCGTCGGCATCGAAGAGAAGAAGGACAAGGCGACCTACGATCAGGCCGTCGACGCCAAGCTTCTGGCGCTGCCCGAGGAAAGCACGTTGGCCCAGGCGCTCGCCAAGGCCCACGAAGGCACGGCGCTCGCCCTGAAGACGGAAGACTTCGGCGGGGCGATGACCGTGCTGGCGCTGCTGCGCGGCCCGGTGGACGCCTTCTTCGACAAGGTGAAGGTCAACGCCGACGAGCCCGAGGTGCGCAAGAACCGGCTGCGCCTGCTGTCGCAGATTCGCGCGACGCTCGGCGGGGTCGCCGACTTCTCGAAGATCGAAGGCTAGTCCGGCCGGATCAGTTGGCCGGCGCGTCCGTCGGGGCGTCGCCGGCCGTCTCTGCGCCGCCGGTCTCCGCGTCCTCAGGCATCCAGGGCGGCGTCTGCGGCGTGAGCTTGGTCTCGCCCGCGAGGAAGGGCCGCTCCGCCTTGGCGGCGGCGACCACCGCTTCCAGGCGCAGCAGCGCGATGCCCTGTTCGCCCATGCCTGTGCGCATCTCGCCCACTTCCGCCCCGTCGTACAGGATCGGCGTGCCGAACTCCGGCACGTCGCCCTCGATGCCGACCGGCAGCAGGCGCTTCTTCAGCATCTTGCGGTAATGCATGCGCGCGGTCAGCTCCTGGCCGATGTAGCAGCCCTTCTTCCAGTCAATGGCGTTGAACAGGTCGAAGTCGCTTTCCAGCGGCAGGGACTTTTCGGGCGTCAGGTCGAAGGCGCCTTCGGGCATGCCGAACAGCAGGCGCAGCGTTTCATAGGCCATGCGGTCGCCGGCCTGGAAGCCGGCGGCTTCCAGCGCTTCCAGCGCGTCGGCAGGCAGCAGCGCCCGCACGCCGATGCCGGCGTAGCGCGGATCGACGTAGCAGAAGCCGTTGGCAAAAGGTCCGCCGCGGCCTTCGAAGCCGTGCAGGGCCTGCGAATCGTGCGGGCCGTCGCCGAGCAGCGCGATGACGCGGAAGATGCGCGACACGTCGTCGACCTCGACCTTGGCGCGCAGGCGGTATTTCAGCAGGCGCTCCTGGAGGTCGGCGAGGCGCTTCTTGGCGACGTCGATGAACAGCACGCCGTCCATCTCGATGACGAAGAAGTCGTGCAGGTAGCGTCCGTTCGAGGTCAGCAGGGCGGCGTAGATCGCCTGGCCGGGCTGCGCCTTCTCGATGTCGTTGGTGACGAGGTTCTGCAGGAAGGGGCGGGCGTCGTCGCCGCTGACGGCGAGCACGCCGCGGTCGTCGAGCGGCACGAAGGATTTCTGACCGAAGCCGAACATGGGACCGTGGGAAAAAGGGGGTGAGGGTGGTCGCCAAATTAGCAGGGTTCGGCGGCGGCACCAATGGGGGCGGGTTTCATGGATCGTCGTCCTCGGGCTTGACCCGAGGACCCATGGCGCAAATGCCTGGGCGCTCGATGAATGGACCCTCGGGTCAAGCCCGAGGACGACGGTTTTCTCAACAGGACTCTGAGGCCGGTTTCCCGCCCGCAACCGCCCAGCCCTGGCAATCCGGGCCCATGGGCCTTATAACCGCCGGAAATGTCCCGGAAGCCGGCATCTTGAACGTCCTGTTCGTCACCTCCACGCGCATCGGCGACGCCGTCCTCTCCACCGGCCTGCTCGATCACGTCATCCGCACCCGCCCGGGCGCCCGCATCACGGTGGCCTGCGGCCCAGCCGCCGCCGGGCTCTTCGGCGCCGTGCCGGGCCTCGAGCGCGTCATCGCCATGCCGAAGCGCAAGTATGGCCTGCATTGGTTCGACCTCTGGCGGCAGGTCGTGCCGACGGCCTGGTCCCTCGTGGTCGACCTGCGCGGCTCGGCCATCGCCTACGTCCTGCTGGCCGGCGAACGGCGCGTCTACCGCACGCCGAACACGCCGCAGCATCGCGTGCGCCAGCTTTCCGACCTTTTCCGCCTGGCGACACCCGCCGCGCCGCGTCTGTGGACCGCGCCGATCCATGACGAGGCCGCCGCCAAGCTGATCCCCGCCGGCGGGCCGGTGCTCGCTTTGGGGCCGACGGCCAACTGGCGCGGCAAGCAATGGCGCGCCGGGCATTTCGTCGGCCTGGTGGAGCGCCTCACAGGTCCGGGCGGCATCTTGCCCGGCGCCCGCGTCGCCGTCTTCGGCGGCCCCGGCGAGCGCGAGGCCGCCCAGCCCGTGCTCGACGCCATTCCGGACGCGCGCCGCATCGATTTGGTCGGCACCGTCGACCTGCTCACGGCCTATGCCGCGCTCCGGCGCTGCGCGCTTTACGTCGGCAACGATTCGGGCCTGATGCACATGGCGGCCGCCGCCGGCATCCCGACGCTCGGCCTGTTCGGCCCGTCGCGCGACGAGCATTACGCGCCCTGGGGAGAAAAAGCCGCCGTCGTGCGCACCGCCATTCCGTACGACAAGCTCTTCCCGCCAGGGTACGATCACCGCACCACCGACACGCAGATGGACAGCCTGTCGGTCGAAAGCGCCGCCGCCGCCGCCGAAAGCCTGTGGCGGCGCTGCAAGGGATCGGAATGACGCAGCTCTCCGCATTGGTCGTGGCGCATAACGAGGCGGCCCAGCTCGCGGCCTGCCTCGACACGCTGCGCTTCGCCGACGAGATCGTCGTCGTGCTCGACAAATGCACCGACGCCTCGCGCGACATCGCCGCACGCTACACCGACCGCCTGGTCGAAGGCGCCTGGGAGATCGAAGGCGAACGCCGCAACCTCGGCATCGCCGCCTGCGCAGGCGACTGGATCCTGGAAGTCGACGCCGACGAGCGCGTGCCGGAAGACTTGGCGCGCGAGGTCCGCGCGGCGCTCGTTAATCCGCAGCACGACCTGTTCCTGGTGCCCTTCGACAATTACGTCGGCGCGCGGCGCGTGCGCTACGGCTGGGGCGCCTCCTGGGGCGTCAGCGCCAAGACGATCCTGTTCCGCAAGGGCGCCAAGCACTGGGGCCCGGCGCGCATCCATCCGCCGACCAAGCTGACCGGCTCGCGCGGCCGCCTGACCGTGCCGATGATCCATTACGTCGACCGCGACATCTCCGACATGATCCGCCGCCTCGACCGCTACACCACGGCGCGCGCTGCCGACCTTCGCGATTCGGGAGACATCGGCGGCTTC
Organism: Alphaproteobacteria bacterium; assembly: GCA_036500145.1. Classification (GTDB taxonomy): domain Bacteria; phylum Pseudomonadota; class Alphaproteobacteria; order SMXQ01; family SMXQ01; genus CAMAVH01. The sequence goes on from DASYCO010000059.1 coordinate 28,239, forward strand.
GGCAACAACCTGCGCCGCTTGTTCTCGCGCTTCTTCAAATGCTTCGTCGGCCGCAAGGGCTACCGCGAAGGCTATTACGGCTTCCTGATCGCGCTCTTCGCCGGGCTTTTTCCGCTGCTGTCCTGGCTCAAGGCGAAGTTGGAAAAGGCATGACGGCTGCGACGATGGACATCGTGATGATCGACGACGGCATCGCCTTTGACGGCCGGACGCCGGAGGAAAAGCCCCTGGGCGGCGCGGAAAGCGCCTTCGTTTCCCTGGCCGCCGCCTTCGCCGGGCGCGGCCATCGCGTGCGCGCGCTGACCAACGGCGGCCGCAGGCTGCATCATGGCGGCGTCGAGTGGGGCAATCTGCGCGACGGCGCGCCGGAGCGCGCCGACCTCTACATCGCCAATCGCGGCGACCGCCTGCTGCGCCTCGTTCCGAAGGCGCTGACGACGGTCTTCTGGATTCACAATCCGGCGGGCTACCTGCGCAAATGGCGCTACCTGTCGAAGCTGTGGCGGCGTCAGCCGATCCTCGTCTTCCTCGGCGCGTTTCATGCGGCCACCCATCCGTCCTGGCTGCCGCCGCGCCGCACGGCGATCATCCCGCACGCCGTCGACGACCTGTTCCGCAAGGTCGTCGCGCCTGTAACGCCGCCCGTGCCGCGCGCGATCTTCACCTCCAACCCGCTGCGCGGGCTCGACTGGCTGCTCGATCTCTGGACCGCGCGGGTGCGACCGCGCCTGCCGACGGCCGAACTGCACGTGTTCTCCTCCGCCGCGACCTATGGCGCGGTCGGCGCCGCCAAGGCTCATCTCATCACGCCGGTGATCGAACAGGCGCGCGGGCTGGCAGGCGAGGGCGTCGTCCTGCGCGCCGCCTTGCCCAAGGCCGGGCTGGCGGCGGAATTGGCCATGAGCCGCGTCTTCCTGCATCCGGGCACAGCCGACGAGACCTATTGCTTCGCTGCTGCCGAGGCGCAGGCGGCGGGCGTGCCGGCCGTCGTCGGCGCGGTCGGCGCCATGCCGGAGCGCGTGCGTGACGGGGCGACGGGCTTCGTCGTCGCCGACGTGCCGGGCGGCGGCGATGCGGCCTATGCGGATCGCGTCGTGAACATCCTAGGCGACGACGAGACCTGGCGTCGCCTGCGCGACGGCGCGCTCGCCACGCAGCGGGCGCGCGGCTGGAACGAGGTCGCCGCCGATTTCGAGGCTCTGTGCCATGGCCGCTGAGAATCTCCGCCTGCTGCAAGTGATCGCCGGCGCGCCGCAGGGCGGGGCGGAGGCCTTCTTCGTGCGCCTCACCGCCGGCCTGGCGGAAGCGGGCGTCGTCAGCCATGCCGTCCTGCGCCCCCATGCGGAACGCCGCGCCGTCCTGCAGGCGGCGGGGGTCGGCATCACCGAGCTGCCGTTCGGCGGGCTTGGCGACCGCATGATCGGCACGACGCGGCGCGGCCTGTTGCGCGCCATCGACGACTTCCGCCCCACCGTCGTGCTGAGCTGGATGAACCGCGCCACGCGCTTCCTGCCGGCGGCTCCGGCGCGGCCGCGCCCTTACGTCCATGTCGCGCGCCTCGGCGGCTACTACGAGCTCAAGTACTACAAGCACTGCGACTGGCTCGTCGGCAACACCAAGGACATCGTCGACTACCTCGTCGACAATGGCTGGCCACCGGCCCGCGCGCGCTACCTGCCGAACTTCGCCGACGAGACGACGTCGCCCGCCGTGTCGCGCGCCAGCGAAGGCACGCCCGCCGACGTGCCGCTGTTCCTGGCGCTCGGCCGGCTGCACGTGAACAAGGGCTTCGACGTGCTGCTCGACGCCATGGCGCGCCTGCCGCGCGCCTGGCTCTGGCTCGCCGGCGACGGTCCCCTGCGCGCCGACCTCGAAGCCCAGGCGGCGAAGCTCGGCATCGCCGACCGCGTGCGCTTCCTCGGCTGGCGCGACGACGGCCCGGCGCTGATGGCCGCTGCCGACGCCCTGGTCTGCCCGTCGCGTCACGAGCCGCTCGGCAACGTGGTGATCGAGGCCTGGTCGCGCGGCCTGCCGGTGGTCGCCGCGCGCGCGCAAGGCCCGGCGGCGCTGCTCGATGACGGCGAGACGGGCCTGCTGGTGCCGACGGAAGACAGCGCGGCGCTCGCCGTGGCCTTGACGCGGATCGCCGCCAACCGCGATCTCGCCGACAAGATCGGCGCGGCCGGGCAGGGCGCCTATGAAGAGCAATTCTCGAAAACCGCCGTGGTCGCGCGCTACGTCGATTTCCTGCGGGAAATCACTGCGGAAAATCCGCCCAAAGCCTGATGCGGGGAAGCTTCGTGAAATTCGTTCCGGCAGCTTGCCTTAGTTTGTCGATCGCCCTGGCGGCCTGTTCGTCAGCTCAGAACAAATACGAACCCAGGCGCTACGTCGCGCCCAACAAGGCCTTCTCGATCGCCATGCCGAGCCCGGACTGGCTTGTGGCCGACGACAAGGCGGACGCCAGGCAAGTGTTCGCGCTCTTCGCGTTTAAAGGCGAGACCGCGTCCTTCCGCACGTACGGCCAATGCGCCATCGAATGGAATCTGAGGCCAGACGCGCTGTCGGCGCAGCAGTTCGCGGCGACGGCGCCGGCCTTGGCGCAAGATCATCTGAGCGAGAAGGTCTGGAAAGCGGAGATGAATTTCGTGATCCGAGACTCCGAGCTGTCGCCGGAGCCTCAGGGGCCGACCTTTCTTTATGTCGCGACGGGACGATATGAAGGGCGCGTGACCTATTGGATCGGCGCGATCGCCACGCATGGCAATGAATTGGTGTTCTGGGATTGCTTCGAGCCGGCCGGTTCGCTCGGCGCGCGCAACCGCTCGTCCGTCTCCGAGATCTGGCCCGGCTTTCTCACCTGGGTCGCCTCGTTGACGCGGCCATGAGCGTGGCGGCAGACGGACAGCTGGAGTAAACTCGCGCATCATGTGTGGAATCGCAGGACTCATGCGGGCGGACGGCGCCCCACCACAGGCGTCGATGCTCGATGCGCTGACCGGCGCCCTGGCACATCGCGGCCCTGACGGTTCAGGGCGCTACGTGAACGGCACCGTCGGCCTCGTGCAGACGCGCCTCGCCATCATCGACCTCGCGACCGGCGACCAGCCGTTCCATGAGCCGGGCGGCGCCGCCCTCGTCGCCAACGGCGAGATCTACAACTACATCGAGCTGCGTGAAGAGCTGGCCGGCGTCAATTTCGCCACCCAGTCGGACTGCGAGCTGCCGCTGCACCTCTACCGCCGCCTCGGCCTCGGCTACACGGCCAAGCTGCGCGGCATGTACGCCATCGCCATCCACGACCCTGAGGCGGACCGGCTGGTGCTGTCGCGCGATCCCTTCGGCATCAAGCCGCTCTACTACGTCGAGAACGCCGAGGGCTTCGCCTTCGCCTCCGAGCCTGCGGTGCTGATCCGCGCCGGCCTCGCCAAGGCGGGCGTCGACGACCTGCGGCGCAACGAGCTGCTGCAGCTGCAGTTCACCACCGGCCGCGACACGGCGCTTGCCGGCATCCGCCGCGTGCTGCCGGGCGAGACCCTGGTCGTCACCCATGGCCGCATCGTCGAGCGCCATCGCCAGGACGCCCTGCCGGCCGGCGGGCCCGTCGAGATCGACGAGCGTGACGCCCTGGCGCAGCTCGACGCGGCGCTCGAGAACAGCGTGCGGATGCATCAGCGCTCCGACGTGCCCTACGGCATGTTCCTGTCGGGCGGCGTCGATTCGAGCGCCATTCTCTCGCTCATGGCGCGCCTCAACACGCGACCGGTGCTGGCCTTCACGGCAGGCTTCCCGGAAAGCGGCGTGCGCGACGAGCGGGCCCATGCGCGCAAGGTCGCCCACACGCTGGGCGCCCGCCATGTGGAAGTGGAATTCACCGAGGCCGACTTCTGGACGCTGCTGCCCGAGATCGCCGCCGCCATGGACGATCCTGCCGCCGACTACGCCATCCTGCCGACCTACAAGCTCGCCCGCGAAGCCAAGCGTGAGGTGAAGGTGATCCTGTGCGGCGAGGGCGGCGACGAGCTGTTCGGCGGCTACGGGCGTTACCGCAGCGTCATGCGGCCCTGGTGGCGCGGCGGCCGCACGCTGCGCGCGCGTGGCGCGCTGGAGAAGCTCGACATTCTGCGCGGAGACCTCGCCGGCTGGCGCGACGGCATCGCCGCCGCTGAGGCGACCGAGGCGACGGCAGGCCGCACCCGCGTGCAGGTCGCCCAGGCCGTCGACTTCGCCGACTGGCTGCCGCATGACCTGCTGACCAAGCTCGACCGCTGCCTGATGGCCCATGGCGTCGAGGGCCGCACGCCGTTCCTCGATCCAGAGGTCGCGAACCTCGCCTTCCGCCTGCCGGACGGCCTCAAGATCCGCAAGGGCGTCGGCAAGTGGCTGCTGCGCCGCTGGCTCGACGGCCAGCTGCCGGAGGCGGATGCCTTCAGCCGCAAGCGCGGCTTCACGGTGCCGGTGGCGCGCTGGATCGCGCGCCAGGGCGACAAGCTTGGGCCGCTGGTCGCCGCGTCGCCGGCCATCGCCGAGATCTGCCTGCCGGGGCGCGTCGAGAAGCTGTTCCGCGAGGCCGACGACAAGCACAAGGGCTTCGCCGCCTGGGTGCTGCTGTTCTATGCGCTGTGGCACCGCGTCCATGTCCAAGGCGTCCTGCCCCAGGGCGACGTGTTCGAAAGCCTTGCCGCCTGATGACCTCCGATCGCATCACCATCCGCCGTCCCGACGACTGGCACCTGCACCTGCGCGACGGCGCCATGCTGGCCAGCGTGCTGCCCCACAGCGTCGGCCAGTTCGCCCGCGCCATCGTCATGCCCAACCTGGCGCCGCCGATCACCACGCCGGAGATGGCCGTCGCCTATCGCGCGCGCATCAAGGCGCTGCTGCCGAGAAGCGCCAACTTCACGCCGCTGATGACCTGCTACCTGACCGACGTGGCCGACCCGCAAAGCATCGCGCGCGGCCATCGCGACGGCGTCTTCACGGCGGCCAAGCTCTATCCGGCCAATGCCACGACCAACTCGGCGCATGGCGTCAGCGACATCGGCCGCATCGACGCGGTGCTGGAGAAGATGTCGGAGATCGGCATGCCGCTCCTGGTGCATGGCGAGGTGACAGATCCGGCGGTCGACATCTTCGACCGCGAGGCGGTGTTCATCGAGCGCGTGCTGATCCCGACGCTGCAGCGCCATCCGGGCCTGAAGGTCGTGATGGAGCACATCACCACGCAGGAGGCGGCCGACTTCGTGCTCTCCGCCGGCGCCAACGTCGCCGCCACGGTGACGCCGCACCATCTCGTCATCAACCGCAACTCGCTGTTCCAGGGCGGCCTGCGCCCGCACGCCTACTGCCTGCCAGTCGCCAAGCGCGAGCGGCACCGCCTGGCGCTGCGCAAGGCGGCGACGTCGGGCAGCGGCAAGCTCTTCATCGGCACCGACTCGGCGCCGCACGCGCGCGCGGCGAAGGAGAGCGGCTGCGGCTGCGCCGGCATCTTCTGCGCGCCAACGGCGCTCGAGGTCTACGTCCAGGTCTTCGCCGAGGAAGGCGCGCTCGACCGCTTCGAGGCCTTCGCGTCGCTCAACGGCGCCGCCTTCTACGGCCTGCCGCCCAATGAGGGCACGGTGACGCTGCTGCGCGAAAGCTGGACCGTGCCCGAGAGCCTGCCCGCCGGCGACACGACCGTGGTTCCCTTCATGGCGGGCGTGAAGCTGCCCTGGAAGCTCGCGGGTTCCGCCTGAAAGGGCAGCGTTAAAGCCCGTTAACCATAAGGTTATGTGGCGCGCGCAAATCCGCTTCGCTAGGCTGACCGCAGGCCAGCCAGGAGGGCGCGATGGTTCAGATGAAGCACATCCGTAAGGGCGTGACGCGGTCGGCGATGCTGGCCGGCGCGCTTCTGCTCGTCGCCTGCGCCGACGAGCCGCGCACCTGGCCGGGGGAGCCGAGCTTCCAGCCCGAACTCGCCTATTGCTATGTGACGCTGGCGAACGTCGATTGCTACGGCAATCCGGAACCGCGCCAGACCTATCGCCAGGTCGGCCGCGCGGTCATCGCGCCGCACTGATTTCGTTTAGGCTTCCGGCGCCAGGTCGCAGTCGGCGCCCTGGCAGCAGTCGAGGACGTTCGAGCCGCAGGCCGCGCATTGCGCATGGCCATGCACATAGACCATTGCCGCCTGCTGGCCGCAGCGCGGGCAGCGCCCGGCGTCGGGCGTCAGCGGGGCCAGTTTCGGCCGCCGGTCCTTCGGTAGGTCGTCTGTCGGTTGATCACCGTCCATGTCCGCGACTATAAGGGCGGGGTTTTCCGCCTGTCGAGCCGCCCCTTTTTGAACGAGCCGCCGTGATCCTGACGCCCATCGCTCCTGAAGATTTGCCGCGCCTGCTCGCCCTGTTCGGCGGCGGTTTGCCGGTAAGCGACGCCGTGGCGCGGGCGGCCTTCGCGCGCATCGCCGGCGCGCCGCGCGATCTTCTGACGGGCGCTGCGGAAGAGGCGGCGCGGCTGCAGGCGGTGGCGCTCGCCGCGCGCTTCGGCATCGCGACGCTGGAGGAGGAGCCGGCCAAGGCCTTCAGCTGGGATGGGCAGGCGGTGCGCGCCTTGAGCGAGCCGGCGGTGCTGCTGCATGAGATCGCCCATTGGCAGATCTGCCCGCCGGCGCGGCGCGAACTCTATGACTTCGGCCTCGGCGCCGGGCCGGAGACCGGCCGGCGCGACGACGCCGAATCCGCACGATTGGCCGACCAGGCGACCCAGGAGCGGGAAGAGGCCATGGCCTCGCTGCTCGGCATCCTGTGGGAGACGGAGTTGGGCCAGCCCGCGGTGCTGGCCTTCGCCGAGCAGAACTGGCTGGAAGCCGCCGACCGTCCCGGCACGCCGGCCTATTTCGCCACGGTGATCGGCTGGCTGCATGACGCGGGCCTGATCGACGACGACGCGCGCCCGCGCATGGCGACGGCCCGCGCAGAGGGCTGCGCGGCCTGAATCCTGGATTTTCGATCTGGGAATGGTGCGCCGAGAGGAACGAAATAATCGATTTAAGTAATTGATAATAAACTGTCTTTTATATTATAGAGCAGAACATACCCCCAAAAATACCCCCAGGCAGAAGGCGTTGGGTCTGCGAGGGTGCGCCAAGGCGATGCTCACTGACAATGTCAGGCCGGGATAATTCGTCGGGGGGTCCCTGCCGAACTAGCAGTTTTTCGACCGGCGAAGTCTTCGACGCAGGGCGGGTCGAGGACCTACCGGCGGGCCATATAGACACGCACGAAGATTGAAGGGACCATGCCGCGCCTCGCACGGCTTTTGGGGGACATCATCGTGGACATCACATTCACAGCCGTAATCGGCATCTTCGTGTCGCTGACCTGGTGGCGCGTGCAGCTGATCGGGAAGCGCCGTTTCGAGGTGGCCGAAGAAGCGCTTACCACGTTCGCGAAAGCGCACGACGCCATGATCTATGTCCGGAGCTCGGGTGGCTATGCGTCGGAGGCTTCGACGCGGCCGCGAGCCGAGGGCGAATCGCCAGAAGAGGCGCGAGTGCGCGACCTCTACTTTATTCCGATCAAGCGGCTTCGAGACGTGTCGGCCGATCTCGCGGCTGTCATTACGGTTCAAGGACGATGCCGATATCACCTCGGGCGTGAGACGGCCGAACTAATGGGAGTGCTTCTCGGCGCACGCAACGAGGTCTTGGCAGCAGTCGGAACACTTCAGCAGATCGACCTTGCGCATGTCGGTCGTGGCGCCACTCAGATAACGCCGCCGGGAAGGTGGCGGCTCACGAACATCATGTGGGCTTCGTCTCTCCCTGACGACGTTCTCTCGCCGAAACTCGATGCTGCGAAGGCTCGGCTCGAAGAGATTTGCGAGCCGCACCTGGGGTACGGGTCGGCTTTCTGGCCGCTCAACAATTGGCTTCGTGACGGGCTCCCAGCGATTCAGGCGTGGGCCGCCCGCGCGGGATGGAGATGGAAATGAGGAAGTTGTTCGCGGCGCTTATGCTGATCGGTCTATCGGCGTGCCCCGCCGTCGCTTCAGACCGTGGATTCGTCAATTACGACGGCGACACGCTGCGCGCGACCTTCCGGATCGAGAACATCGACGCGCCGGAGATCAAGGGTCAGTGCGATTCGGAAAAGAAGCTGGCGATCCGGGCGAAGGACTTCACGGCCGCCTGGATGGCCAAGGGCCGTGTCACGATCCATCAGGCGGCTCGCGGACGCGACAAGTACGGCCGCATCCTGGCCCGCTTCGAACGGGATGGGGAGGACCTAGGCGAAACCCTCATCAAGGCCGGCCTCGCCCGTCCGTGGAAGGGAAAACGCGAGAAATGGTGCCCACTTTGACTGGTTTTCGGCTTAAAGGTCGGGATGCGCGGAGAGTGGAAGCTGTTTGCGAGGGTTCTTAATCTGTAGTCTATTACGCGGAGAAATGAGCGGGGGACGGGCTTTGGCCGAGGAAGATACTGACATCGTATTTGCGCAGAGTCGCGTGCCGACCATCTATTCCGATGGCGCGCTAAATTGCGCATTTAATAAGTCGATCATGAAAATCCATTTCGCGCGGAGCAATCCGGCGGTTGGCCCTGCTTCGGGCACGACGACGGAACTCTGCGCGCAGATCGTCATGCCGATAGATGGCTTTCTATCTTCCTTCGTCTTCTTTCAAAATCACATCAAGCGGATGTTGAAGGACGGCTTGATCAAGCAAGCCGATCTGGACAGCTTGCAAACAGCCTTCGACGACCCAAGTTAAATGTCGGCCGTAGCGCTTCATGACGATAATCGCAGGTTGCCGCTCTTCAATGAAGGGCGTCAAAACGCCGCGTTTCTCAAGATCACGTTTTCATCGCAGGCCCCGAAGGCGTCTGGCTTTCAGGCCAAGCGTGGATATCTAAGACTTGAAGAGCGCCCTTCAGGCGGAAATAGCCATGTTGGCCCCGGTTTTTTTGAGACGGACGCGATAAGGGTTACCCCTGTATCGAACGTCAATTACGAAGCCCGCAAAATTGAGGACACGATGGCGAAGGACAAGCGCAACTCGGCCCCACTGCGCGAATGGTTGCCCGTCCCGGTGTTGCTCGTCGCCCTGATCGGTCTGGTCGGGTGGATCGGAAATGGCATGAGTGATGATCTGAAAAAGCTCACGATAGATGTGAATGCGAACCACCTTGAGATGGTTCGGGCCGTTGGCGACATCCAGCGTGAAGTGGCGGTCATTAATCAAAAGATTGCGCCGGGCGTGCAGCTGCCCGCCCCGCAGCTGCCTGTAGCGCCTCATTAAACTTAATGGAAATCACGAGACCGGGTGGTGAAGTCACCATTCGCGTTCGGCGACATTTTAGATCTCGTAACCGTGGCGAGTGGTCGTGGACGGCCCTGCACGACGACGTGCAATAACGGCACCTTCATGTTGTAATCGGCCGCGTACGACTACGAGCTGCCCGGTGAGAACCGCCTGCTGAAAGCGCTCGAAGACGTCGGTCCAGACGACTAGGTTTGCCACCCCCGTCTCATCCTCGATGGTCATGAAGATGACGCCGCTGGCCGTGCCGGGGCGCTGGCGAATTAGCACAAGGCCGGAGACGGTGACGTATCGCTCTGACGGCAGCTCGGCCAAGCGCGCGTTTGTGACGACACCCTCATCGGTGAAGACGTCGCGCAGAAAACTGACCGGGTGCGCCTTCAACGATAACGACAAGGCACGGTAGTCTTCGGCCACTTCTTCGAGCGCTGCCATGACCGGCAACGCGACTTCGTGCTCTTCGGGGATTTCCTCTTCACCTACGGCAGCGAACAAAGGCAGCGGTTTGGGAGCCAACGCTTTCACGTTCCAGAGAGCTTGCCGACGCGAAAGGCCAAGCGACTGATAGGCATCAGCGTCGGCCAACCGCTCTAAGGTCGTCGGCAGAACGCCGCTCCGCCGCCATAGAGCGGTAAGGGTCATGTAGCCGTTGCCCCGGTTTTCCAACAGCTTCGACAGCTCGGCCACGTGGGCGCCCTTAACCAGACGCAACCCGAGGCGCAGGGCCAGGCCTTCAGTCGTCGCCGGCTCCAAGGTGCAATCCCAAAGGCTGTGATTGATATCGGGCGGCCGGGCTTCGACCGCATGTTCGCAGGCGTCGCGGACGAGTTGGGCCGGCGCATAGAAGCCCATGGGCTGGCTGTTCAAGATCGCAGCGGCGAACGCGGCTGGATAGTGGCACTTCAACCAGGCTGAGACGTAAACGAGAAGCGCGAAGCTCGCCGCATGGCTCTCGGGGAAACCGTATTCGCCGAACCCCTCGATTTGTTTAAAACAGCGATCGGCGAAGTCAGCCGAATAGCCGCGTTCGATCATGCCGGCGACGAGCTTTTCTCCGAAGAGTTGAATTGTGCCGGCGCGGCGGAAGGCGGCCATGGCACGACGAAGCTGGTCGGCCTCGCTGGGCGTGAAGCCGGCAGCGACGATGGCGATTTTCATTGCCTGTTCTTGGAAGAGCGGGACGCCCAACGTTCGGCCCAGGACTTCGCGCAGCTCTTCGGATGGATAATCGACTGCTTCCTTCTTGTCCCGTCGCCGCAAATAAGGATGCACCATGTCGCCTTGAATTGGGCCGGGCCGGACGATGGCGACTTCAATGACGAGGTCATAGAAGCAACGAGGCTTGAGGCGCGGCAGCATGGTCATCTGGGCACGGCTCTCGACTTGGAAGACGCCGACGCTGTCCGCCTTGCAAAGCATGTCGTAGACCGCAGGATCATCGGGCGGGACGGTCGCGAGATCGAAGCGGCGGCCGTGATGTTCCGCGATGAGGTCGAAGCATTTGGCGATACAGGTCAGCATACCGAGGGCGAGGACATCGATTTTCAAGATGCCGAGGGCGTCGAGGTCTTCCTTATTCCACTCGATGACGGTGCGGTCGGCCATGGCCGCGTTCTCGACCGGCACGACTTCATGCAGCGGGTTCTTCGTGATTACGAAGCCGCCTGAGCGCCGCAGAGCCTTCCCAGGAGGGACAGGATGAAGCCGCAGGCGGCCGGGTCGGATGAAGGCCCGCCGACTTCATGCAGCGCCCCCAATGCAAGGCTGGCTTGAGGGAGCGCATTGTCGATCTCAACGACACCAGTTTTCAGACCCGTCGGCCGTGCTGCGTCGCCCGGCCGCTCCATCGCGCGGACGAGGCTTCTCAGCTCCGCGAGGCTGCCCGTGCGGGAAGGGTCTAAGAACATTTTGTTCATGGTTTGTTCCACTGGGAATCGCTGATAGAGTCAAGACGCTCCCGATGAAGCATCTAGATCGTTCATTCGATTGGGTTTTCAGGGTGCGGCGCCCGGCCTTCCCCCCGGTGGTCGGGCGCTACTTCCGCCGGCGCGGAGACGGCGCGACGAAAAACTCTGTAACGGGAGCTTTCAAGGCGTGGGCAAGCTTATCAAGAACGCCGACCGAGGGGCTGCGTTTTCCGTTTTCGATGTTGGAAATATAGTTCTGGCCGACCTTGCTCTCGGTGGAGAGGGCCAGCTGCGACATGTCGCGGGCTTGCCGTAGCCTCTGCAAATTCAACCCGACGACGACCTCGATTTTCATCCGCGCAGCGGACGACATTTCGACTATTACAGCGATGCGCGATCGTGCATAATCGTCGTTGGTTCAGGGGGAGACAATGGCCGGACGATTTACACCAGTCGAAGAGCGCGCCTACAAAGAAGCGCTGCAATTGGCCGTCAAGGTGGGCAAGCGTGACGCGGCCCAAGCACAAGGGCGCTTAGGTTTGTGGCAAGCTCTGCGGACCCGTGGCCCCGAACGCCAGATGTATCGAGAGCTAGAGACGGTCATGGGGCAGAAGTTCCTCAAGGGACTTAGGGGCAACAAACTCGTCATCGACGCAATGAGGGACGACATTGAGTGGTGTGGCGCGAACTGGTCCTGGGTAGGCCCGCACGCAATAATTACCTTGCGACGAGAGCTGGCGGAAATGAGCTTGATGGCCGAGCAACGCACATGAGCGACATGCCGGCGAAAGAGACCTATCTGTACGGTCAGCTCTTCGCGTTGGCCAAAGAGCAAGACGACGCGCTGGACGCGCTCGCGGCGAGGAAGCTGGGAATGTGGGGGCGGGCTCGCTTACAGGCGCGGACGAAGCGCATGCAGAAGGTGGCCTTTGAGATTATGGTGGCCAAGGTCAAGGGCGGCCTGAACATGGATCAAGTCGCCGACGCATTCCGAGCCGATATTGAAAGCTGCGCCCGCACTTGGCCGAACCTGACCGACGGACAGCTTTCATACGTCCGAGGCATCGCCCGGATGATCTAGGGCAGAAACCACAAGCCCTCTGCCGACCGATCGGCGAACGCACATCTCCAGCAATTTTTGAAGCCGCCGGCTGGACTCCGTCCGCCATGCCGGTCGCGTTTGCAGGAGAGGAATATGCCCCAGACCGATTCGCCCTCGCCCGTCTGCATGCTCATCGAGCGCGCGGAGGCCATTGCCGCCGGCCACGACAAGGACCCGGCGATACAACGCCGCATCGATCACGCGCAGCGGATCGTGAATCGGGCGCGCATGCCGGGCTGTGAAACCGCGAGGTCACGCTACATGCCCTATCTGGACACCTATGACCTGCCCGACCTCGGGGCCGACCTGTTCAAACGGCACAAGCCTGCCATCGCCGCCTTGGTTGACGAGCAGGGCACGGCGGACGTGCTGACAAAGGCTGCCGCCGTGCTGAAGGCCTTCCGCTCGGCGACCAACCGGGACAAAGGCCGCATGCTGATGGAAGCCGTTCAACTGGACGGCGGCCATAAACGGGCGTGGGCGTTCTGTGAGGGGTGCGGGGCGAACGAACGGCCGGAAGTTCTGATCGAAGATCTCAACGTGACGAGCCGGCTGGCCCGCTGGTTTCAGCTCTACCTGGAAGACTTCCGTATCGCGGCAGTACCCGAAGGCTTCACGGTCTCGATCCGCGAAACCGATGGCGCCCTGCGCATCGAGCTGCATGTCGAATATTTCGACATGCTGGGCGACGCCCTGGCCGGCGCGATGGTCATATATTTCTATGCCCGCCACGCTCGGCTGACGAGGGCATGGCTGCGAGACCTATAGGCCAAAACACTTAACAACGAGGAGGGCCGGTCTAACAGAAGAAAGCCGTTAACTTTATAAGGGAAGCCCGGGTTCGCTGTATGTCGATCTCGGTCGCCATAGATCGGGCCGCACATCGGGAAAACGCTTAACAGGATCACTGAGCTATGTAGCTGATCGGTGGTGAGGCCTGAGCGAGGCAGACTTCGCCCTAGCGGGGCGAAGCTGCTTTTGCGTCTGATCGGCGGAGCCGGCCGTCGCTTCTGCATGAGTAGATCGTCGGATTCCCATAAGGGTCGGGCTGGGGTTGGCCTGTCAGCCCTACCGATCCTTCTTCCAGCGGCACCAGACCGGGGCTGATCTACGAACCCGGGCCCGGCTCCCGGTCCTTGCGGCCGGGGTCCAGAAACTTGCGATGCCCTTCGCGTGAGCTACCGGTTGTCCCCGCTTCCCTTTATGGCCGAGGGCCGGGCGGCTTCTGTGCCGCTGGCTATGTCAGTAGGCAATTGACCGTTTGTTGGGGGGCTTAGACAGCCCGCGCCTTCGACGCGCTGGCGGCCTCCCATGCTTCAGGGTCGGCCAGATACTCGCGGATCGCTTCGACGCGCCAGCGCGTGCACCGCGCGCCAAAGCGTTCGGGCGCCGGAAAACGTCCTTGGCGGACGCGAAGCCATAGCGTTGATTCGGCCCACGGCGTCACGCCATCGGGCTGCGCCAGGGCCTTGACCGAACAGAAGCCCTCGGTGGGCAGGGCGACAGACTTGAACTTGCGGTTTTGGACTGGCGTATCGGTCGGCATCGCGCCTTGCCTCCATGTGGCGAACATGAAGCAAGATGGACGACAACCGGACGGCCCGGATCGAGTCGGGGCACTTTTCCCTGACAGATTCTTCGCAGCGCGGCTAAGGCTCTTCGCGCGCGAGCAAGTTCAACCGGCCGAGCCATTCATGGAAGGTCTGCCGTTTGCACCCAAGGCGCTCCAACAGCGTGGCATGGAACGCAAGCCGTTCATCAGCGGACATGCCGAGCATATCAGGAACAGGATCGGGGATATGGTCGGAGGGACGACTGGTGGCCAGTTCGCGGCGCAGCTTAAGCGTTAGCGCCTTCTGCACAAAGGTCAGGGGCTTGCCGGCGTCGATCAAGACAGGCGCATGGACGGTCAGCCAAACGTCATCCGCCGATAGCTTGCCGAGCGGGTCTTGCTTGAAGCTGCCGCGAACGCGCGACGGGAGTGCGCCCTTGATGCGGCGGAACCACTCACGGTCGCCGACGGAGCGCTTGCCGGCAATCCAGTCGCGAACGGGGCGGATAGTGCGCTTGCCGTCTATGACTTCCACGTCCAGCAGGCCGGCACCGAGTGCCCGCCTGACGGCCTTCTCGAACGCCGTCGTGTCATGCTGAATGGCGTCAGCGTTGTCTCCGCTGGCGGGAATCGTCCGCCAGTGCGTCAATTGATCGTAGGCTTCTTGCAGGCTGTCTCGAATGTCTTGCTCGCCGGTCATCGTTAGCCGGCATCCCTGTGCAGAGGCACCACGTTGCCTGCCCCGGCCTTGAGTCGATCGAGATGGTCTGCCCATAGCTGCATCATGGCCACGCGCTCCTTGATGAACTTGGTCCGGTTATAGGCTGAACCGAGCGAGTCGGGCACAGCATGGGCAAGCTGGTGCTCGATGACCTCGGGTTTTTGGTCCAACTCTTCGTGCAGGAAGGTACGCGCCATCGCGCGGAAGCCATGCCCGGTGATTTCGGTCTTTGTGTCGAAGCCCATGCGCCGCAACGCCGCGTTGATGGCGCTTTCGCTCATGGGGCGCTTGGGGCTTCGCGCGCCGGGGAAGACATAGCGTCCGCTGCCAGTAAGCCCGTGCAACTCGCGTAGGATCGCCACAGCCTGAGAGGACAGTGGCACCAGATGATCGGTCTTGGTCTTGGACACCGTGTAGCGCCACTCGGCCTTGTCCAAGTCCACATGCGCCCATTCCATCGCCCGAAGCTCTCCGATCCGAACGAACAGCATGGGGGCCAGCTTCAGCGCGCATTGGACGGAGAACGTTCCCCGGAAGCCGTCGAAGGCGCGTAGCATTTCGCCGACCTTGGAGGGCTCCAGGATCGCCGCGAAATGTTTGGTCTTGGCGGGCGGGATTGCACCGATCAGGTCGCGGGCAGGGTCTGATCGGCAGACCCCGTGCCTGATCCCGTAGCGGAACACGCGAGACATCACGCTGCGGACCTTGTGCGACGTATGCCGCGCGCCGCGCCCATCGATACGCTTGAGCACGGCCAGGATTTCGGGAGCGTCGATTTCCGCGATGGGGCGTTTTCCCAGCCAGGGGAACACGTCGTTTTTCATCCACGCGACGGCGTGGGCTTGCGTGCTGGCGGCGACAAGCGGCGCGTTTTCCGTAAGGAAGAGGCGCGCGACGGCCTCGAAGCTGTTAGCCGCTGCCAGCTTGGTCGCCCGCTTGTCGTCCTTGCGGGCCTGGGACGGATCCACGCCATCGGCCAACAGCTTGCGGGCCTCCTTGTGCGCCTCTCTAGCCTTAGCCAGGGCGATTTCCGGGTAAACGCCGAGGGCCAGGACCTTTTCCTTCCCATGCAGGCGGTACTTCCAGCGCCAGTACTTCGCGCCGGCTGGCGTCACCAGCATGTAGAGCCCGCCGCCATCGGCTAGTTTGAAGGGCTTGGGGCCGGGTTTGACCTGCCGGATCGCCGTGTCGGTGAGAGGCATTTGGGGGTATCTCCGCCGAACGAAGGTGAGTTCAAGAATATACCCCCAAAAATACCCCCGCCTTTGGGGGTATGTCCATAGATCGCCTTGGACCTTGCGAGACAACAAAAAGCCCGCAACACTGCAAGGTGCGCGGGTTATTGGACTTTGGTAGAGCGTCTTAGACGGAAAGATGGTGCTGCCGAGAGGAATTGAACCTCCGACCTACGCCTTACCAAGGCGTTGCTCTACCCCTGAGCTACGGCAGCCTACCGAGAAATGGCCCCCAAAAGGCGTAGGGGGTCGATAAGGGCGCGCACCATGCCACAGGCGGTCATGGGACGCAAGCAAAGGGCGAAGCCCCGCTGATCGCTGGAAAAACGGCCTTGCGCAAGGGGATAGCGGATATTTCCTGCCTTGGGCCAAGACCGGGCACCCTATCGGTCCAACGTTAACGTCCCGTGAATTGATGGCCGCGCGAGCTATGCAGAAAACGCAGTGCTGCGCCGCAACAAGGCCGATTCTCATCTTCGGCCCCTTTGCGTACATTCCTCTCACACAAGGCGCCAACCCAAGGCCGCCTAGACATTCAAACTCAAGGAGACGCGCCATGGACCTCTTCGTCGTGCACCACATTCGCCAGAACCAGGCTTACCCGCATGTCAACCAGGACGGCTGGATCAACGCCTGGGCCATCGAGGCCGAAGTCACCCGCCGCGCCGGCGACTCGGTTGCCCTGCTCTTCGTCGCCGCCTACCGCGGCCTGAAGGCCCTCTTCTCCTACGCCGCGAAGGCGCTCTCCTCGGGTCCGGTGTCGGTCCCGGTGCGCGTCGCCGCCCGTCACGAACGCGTCGAACTGGCCGCCCGCAACGACGATCGCGCCGCCGCCTAAATTCGACTGGCTACTCTGCGCCCTCCCGGACGGTGCTTATCCCGTCGTCCGACACGCGCCGCACTCGTTGCGGCGCGTTTTTTTT
>DASYCO010000060.1:0-44326 GCA_036500145.1 Alphaproteobacteria bacterium
CGGCGCCCGCCGAATCGGCGCGCAGCGAGAACGATTCGATACGGAACGGCAGCAGCGATTCTTGCAGCTCGATCGGGATCAAGCGGGTATCGCCATGCGCCATGGTGCGGAACGGACCGGAACCGTCATGGGTAGCGCAAGCGCCCCAGCCGCCGTGGCCGCTGTCATGGCCGTCGAAGGCCTTGCCGTCGGCGCGCTTGCCGTAGAGGCGGAAGCCCGAATGGGTGCCGAAATGGCCGCCGGTGACGCGGTCGGGCAGCGCCTTCTCCAGCGTCTTGATCACCGCGTCGATCACGGTGGGGAACGGCATGGAATAGTTGCCCATCGGCGCCGTGTCCTCGGCGCTCAGGATCTTGCCGGGCGGCAGGATCAGCTTGAGCGGACGGAACAGGCCTTCGTTGGCCGGCTCGTCCGCCGCCACGAGATACTTGAAGGCGACGCGCGCCGTCGTCAGGCCGCCGCCGAAATAGCCGGAGTTGACGCAGCCCTTGGCCTGGTCGGCGAGGCCGCTGTAGTCCACGGTCATCTCGTCGCCCTTGATGATGACCTTCACGCGGACCGGCAGCGGCGTATCGCCCTCGCCGTCGTTGTCGAGGAAGGTCTCATGCTCGTAGGTGCCGTCCGGCAGCTCCAGGATGCGCGCGCGGGCCGCCGCTTCCGCCTGGTCCAGCATGGTGTTCATGGCGGTCAGGAAGGTCGGCACGCCGTACTTCTCGGCCAGCATGACCACCTGGTCGCGGCCGAGCAGGCAGCCGGCCAGCTGCGCCGAGATGTCGCCCAGCAACTCGACCGGCAGGCGCGTGTTGTTCTCGATGATGCGGTAGACTTCCTCGATGGGCTCGCCCTTGGACCACAGCTTGATGGAGCGCAGCTGCAGGCCTTCCATGAAGATGTCGGTCGAGCGCGGCGTCGAGCCGCCGATGTCGATCCAGTGCACGTTGATGGCGAAGAAGCCGATCAGCTCGCCTTCTGTCGTCCGGATCGGCGTGTACATCACGGTGTTGTTGAGATGCTGGCCCTGCACCGCCGCATGGTTGCAGACGAGCACGTCGCCATGCAGCAGGCGGTCCTTGCCGTAGGTCTTGATGCCGTCGCGCACGCCGGTGCCGACCGAATCGGCGACGAAGGGCGGCATGCCGCCGGTGCACTGGGCGACGAGCTGGCCGTCCGCGTCGGTGATGCCGACCGCGAAGTCCTTGTACTCGTAGATGTAGGGGCTGAAGGCCGTGCGCGTGATGTTGGCGTCGATCTGGTTGGAGATCGAGATCAGGCCGTGACGGATCACCTCGAGGGTGATCGGGTCGAGCTTCTCGACGGTCTTCTGCTTGGCGAGCGTGTTCATCTTCAGCCTACTTCCCGCAACTGATGCGAATTTCCTTGAGCGGCCCGATCTCGAACGTGTCGGTCGGTCCGACGATGGTGGTCGAGCCGTATTCCTCGAGCACCGCCGGGCCTTCGCCCTTGAAGCCGATGGGCAGCGAATAGCGGTCGAACACCTTGGCCGTCACCATCTTGCCGACGCTGCTGAACCACACCTCGCGCTCGCCCTCGACGGCGCCGATGGTGGCGACGTCGGGCAGCTTGGCGAGGTCCGGCCGGCGCTGGCGCGCGAAGGCCGAGAGATGCAGCGCCTGGAATTCGGCGCTCGCCTTGGCGTCGGCATGGCCGTAGCGGCGCTTGTAGTCGCGCTCAAAGGCGGCGCGCACCGCCGTCTCGTCGTTGAGGCCGCTGACCGGCACCTTGATGTTGTGGCGCTGGCCGACGTAGCGCATCTCGGCGAAGCGCTCGAAGAACACCTCGCTGGCGCCGAACTCCTTGGCCAGGGCGGCGGAGGCTTCCGCCTCCATCTCGGCGAAGGCGCCCTTGGCGGAGCCGACCAGCTTGCCGTCGAGCACGCCGGTGAAGGTCTTCGCGACGTCCAGGCGGGCGTCGGCGAGCAGCATGCCGACGGCGGAGAAGTTGCCCGGCGCCGGCGGGATGACGACCATCGGGATCGACAGCTCGTGCGCGAGCGCCGAAGAGTGCAGCGGTCCGCCGCCGCCATAGCTGAACAGCACGAAGTCGCGCGGGTCGAGGCCGTGCTGCACGGAGACCTGGCGGATGGCGCCGGCCATGATCACGGTGCCGATGGCAAGGATGCCGTCGGCCGTCCGCGTCGCGCCGTCGGGCCCCGTATAGCCGAGCGGATCGGCGATCTTGCGGATGGCGCGCTCGGCGCCCTCGGTGTCGAGCGACAGCTCGCCGCCGAGGAAGCGCGCCGGATTGAGGCGGCCGAGCACCAGGTTGGCGTCGGTGATGGTCGGCTCGGTGCCGCCGCGGCGGTAGCAGACGGGACCCGGCGTCGAGCCGGCGCTCTGCGGACCGACATGCAGGCGGCTTTGCTTGTCGAGCCAGGCGATGGAGCCGCCGCCGGCGCCCACTTCGACGATGTCGATGACCGGCGACTTGATCGGGAAGCCCTTGGTGTAGCCGTTGGCGTAGTAGACCGAATCGACGGAGAAGCGGCCGTTCTCGACGAGGGCGCATTTCGCCGTCGTGCCACCCATGTCGAAGGCGATGATGTTCTTGAAGCCGAGCGCTTCGCCATAGGCGCCGGCGCCGATGCAGCCGCCGATGGGCCCGGATTCCACGAGGCCGATGGGCTGGCGGCAGGTGCGCTCGACGGAGAGCAGCCCGCCGTTCGAGCCCATCATGAAGAGAGAGCCGGAGAAGCCCTTGCCGTCGAGGTCGCTGGCGAGCTGGCGGATGTAGGAGCTGACCTGCGGGCCGACGTAGGCGTTGGCGGCGACGGTCGCCGTGCGCTCGTACTCGTACCACTCGCGCGTCAGCTCGGTGCTGTAGGTCACGTAGACGTCGGGCAGGAGCTTCTTCAGGTGCGCGGCGGCCTGTTCCTCATGCGCCGGGTTGGCGTAGGAGTTCATGAAGAAGACGGCGACCGCCTCGATCTTCTCGGCCTTGATCTTCTCGGCCAGCGCGGTCAGCGCGGCGAGGTCAAGCGCCACCACCGTGTTGCCCTGGCTGTCCATGCGTTCCGGCACCTCGAAGCGGCGCTCGCGCGGGATTAGCGGCTCGTCGCGCTGGTAGTGCAGGTCGAACGGGTCCGGGCGGTTGCCGCGCGCGATCTCGAGCACGTCGCGGAAGCCTTCTGTCGTCACCAGGGCCGCCTTGGCGCCCTTGCGCTGGATGTAGGCGTTGATGACCAGCGTCGTGCCGTGGTTCAGGAACGTCGCCTGGTCGGGCGTCAGCTTCGCCTTGCCGAAGCAGTCGAGAATGCCGCTGACGAAGTTGTCATAGGTCGTCGGGCTCTTGGTGTAGACGACTTTTCCGGCGTCATGGTCGTAGGCGACCAGGTCGGTGAAAGTGCCGCCGATATCGACGGCAACGACGTAAGGCATCTATGAACCTCTGAAACTTTCGGCGGGACGCGAAGCGCCGTAACCTATGTCAAACCGCACGGCGAAAAAGACTAAATCTTAGTCTTATCGCCGCCGTCACCCTGCCCGATAATGCCGATAACGTCGGGCTTACACGGCACATCAAGGGAAACGCATGGCCTCCTATCCGATCCTCGACTTCATCGTCCGCCACGGCCGCACGCTCGCCCTGGCGCTGGCCGCGGCGACGCTCGCCGCCTGCCTTTTCGCCGCCGTGGCGCTCGGCAGCTGGCTCTGGCTGATCGGCGGCGTGGCGGGCGGCGTGCTGGTCTACGGCTTCGTGGCCAGCTACGCCGAACTCGTCCGCCTCGTCACCGACATGCTGATGCCGAAGTAAAAGCCTACTCCGCCCCGGATTCGGGCAGGACTTCGCGCGCCCGGGCGACGGCCGAGGCCGGCAGGGCATAGAGCTGCTTCACGAGCTTGTCGATCTCCTCGCCCGAGATCGGCGTGACGTCGAGGCTCTGCTTCTCCGCCAGGACGATGAACTCCGGATCCTTCAAGGTGTCGTTGTAGGCCTTGCGGACCATGGCGACCCGCTCGGCCGGCACGCCGGGGCCCATGAACGAGGGATAGCCCATCTCGGTCGGCGAGCAGAGCACCTGGATCGCCTGGCGGTCCTCTTCGCTGCGCGCGAGGTCGATGGCCACGGGGACGTTGGCGGGAACGTCCGGATCCGGCTTCAGGCCGAGCTGGACGATGACCGTCACCGTGCCGTCCTTCACGAAATTGACCGTGCGGCCGCTGTTGAGCGACGTCCAGGTCACGCCGATCTTGCCATGCACTTCCTGCTTCTCCATGGCGAGGTCGACGTCGCCGGAAGACTTGTAGCCCGGGACGATCTTGAACTTGGTGCCGGTGAAGCGGTTCAGCATCGCCGGAAAGACGCCGGTGTCCTGGCCGGGGCTGGTCGCGCCGACGATCACTTCCGTCTTCATGGCTTCCTGGATCGTGCGCACCGGGGTCGCCGCCGACCAGACTTCGCCGATCGAGATGCTGCGCGCCGGGCTGCCGATCCACTGAAACTTCGTCGGGTCGAAAGTCGCCGCCGGCATCTTCAGCAGCGGCGCCAGCACGAAGCCGCGCGTGATGAAGCCCCAGTAGGTGCCGTCCTGCGGCGCGATGCTGTAGAGGTAGTTCGAGGCCTTGATGCCGCCCGCGCCGGGCATGTTCTGCACCACGATGGTCGGCTCGCCCGGCAGATGCTTGCCGAGCACGCGCTGCAGCGTGCGCGGATAGGCGCCGACGGCGCCCGGGCTGGGCCCCGTGCCGATGATCATGTTCAGGGTCTTGCCCTTGTAGAAATTGTCCTGCGCGGCCGCAGGCGGCGTGCCGCCGATCAGGCCGGCCAGCGCGACCGCCATTGCCGCCGCGTAAATCGTCTTGCCCATGTTCGTCTCCCGGTCGTTCTGCGTTCTTGCGTTTCTGGTTCTCAAGTCATCGCGCGGTGGTACGAGCCGCGCCAGTCCGAGCCTTCCTTGAAGTCCTCGTCCTTGCCGTCGTAGGTCCAGTAGGCCTTCGTCGGCTTGTCGTAGGCCGGCACGAAGCTGCCCTGGTAGGGATGGCCGCAGTAATGCGCCGGCTTCGCATGGTCCCAAATGATGTTGCCGTCCTTGTCCATGCAGTCCTCGTTGACGCTGACGGCTTCGACCTTGCCGCAGATCATGAGGCGGTGCAGCCACTGCTGCGTCCATTCGACGCGGCATTCGAAGTGGCTGCGGCATTCCAGCACGCGCGGCGGCTTGACCACGCGCGACGGCACCTGGCCCAGGCCGGCGCGTTCCAGCTCGTTGATGCCGGCCTTGAACGACAGGCCGCAGACGACGATCTTGTTGAGCACTTCCTGCTCGAACGGCACAAGATTCACGGTGAACTCGCCGTTGGCGCGGATGTTGTTCGCCGTGTCCTTGTCCGCGCCGACCGTGAAGGCGATGTAGACCGGATCATGGCAGACGCGCGTGCAGGTGCCGAACGAGGCGGCGTTGACGCGCCCCTGGTTGTCGACGGTGGTGATCACGGCGAGCGCGGAGCTCGGCGCGAAGATGTTGTCCCACCATTCCTTCTTGACGTCGATCTTGTTGACCATCGTTCCTATCCCACGTTGCGGTGACTTTGCGCAGCTTCCTGCGCGGAGATCGTCCTTGCGGCGATGAAGCCGAGACTAAGGGCCTTGCACAGGCCGCCGACATAGCCGTCCATCGGGCCGCCCTCGAGGCCGCCCGTGCAGGCGCCGGCGGCGTAGAGGCCGGAGATGGGCCGGCCGGCGGCGTCGAGCGCGCGCGCCTCGCCGTCGATGGCGATGCCGCCCATGGTGTAGGTCAGGCCCGGCGCGAGCTTGATGGCGTGGAACGGCGCCTGGGCAATCGGCGCGATCTGCGTGCGGGTCGAGGAGCTGCGCAGCACGCCGAACATGCGGCCGGGCGCGCGCGGAGGCGAAAGCCTGTCGGGCGTGCCGGCGGCGACGGCGCGGTTGTAGTCCTCGACCGTCGCGACCAGCGCGTCCGCCGGCAGGCCGAGCTTGGCCGCCAGTTCCGCCAGCGTATTGGCCGACGTCAAAGTGCCGCCGCAGTCGACCAAGTGCGGATTGGGCGGCGTGAATTCCAGCTTGCCCGGGCCTTCCCAGATCGCCTGGTCGAAGATCGCGGTCGCGCTCAGGGGATCGTCGAACCCGGCGATGACGTTCGTCATGGCGACGCCGCCGCTGCCTTCGTCGATGAAGCGCTTGCCGTCGCGCCCGACGACGATGGCGCTGCTCGCCAGCGTGTCGATGGTCGGGTAAGGCCACAGCACGTTGTTGGTCAGCGCCTCCTGCACGAGAAGGTGGCCATAGAAGCGGTTCATGCCGACGAGCTTGGCGCCGATCTTCTCGGCCATGGCGAGCGCGTCGCCGCGCCCCGTCTTGGCGTTGCGCGACACGAGCGATTCGGGCTTGGGCGAGATGAAGCGGCGCACCAGATCGGGATTACCTTGGAAGCCGCCGTCGGCCAGCACCACGGCCGCGGCGCGAAACTCCACCGTCTCGCCGCCGCGCTCGGCCTTCACGCCGACGACTTTTCCTCCGTCCATCACCAGGGCGCGCGCGCGCGTGCCGAACGAGAAGCTGCCGCCGCGCTTGAGGAAATTGCGTTCCAGCGCGCTCAGCGCCTGATCCGGGCCGCGCCCTTCCCAGCCGAACCCTGGCTTGGCCGGACGCGGCGGCGCCATCGACCAGTTCGAAGCCGCCTTGCCGGGCCGCGTGATCTTGACGAACTTGGCGCCTTCTTCGCGGAACCACTTGAAGGCCTCGCCGACGGTTTCGGCGATGGCGCGGGCCTGCGCCGTGTCGGCGGCGCCTTCGGTGTCGCCGAGGATCGCGTCGTAGAGCGTGTCTGCGTCGGAGGTCGGGTCGGAATGGGCGAGGTTGAACGAGCCGCTCGCGATGCGCGAATTGCAGAGATAGCGGTCGTCCTTGCCCGCCTCGAGGACGAGCACGCGGCGTCCTTGCTGCAGCAGGCGATTGGCCGCGGTGAGGCCGGCAAGGCCTGCGCCCACGACCACCACATCGGCGTCGATCGACGAACCCATCATCACTCCCTGACCAGACGGCGGCTTCGGCCGCCCGACGCTGTGCAGCGCCTTATTTTATTTGGGTCGATAATGGCAACCGGCGTGGTTGCAAAAAAGCCTAGTTTTTAGGCCTATTTCGCCGCTTTCGGCTTGCGCTTGCGGGTCAGGCCGAGCGTCTCGTTGAGGCTCAGGTAGCCCTCGACCATGTTCTCGAAATCGACGACGCACTGGCGCGACGGCACGATCTGCTTGCGCCGCGCGTCGTCGGGCGCCGGCAGGATCTGCAGGAAGCCGCGCGAGACGGCGAGCGTGATGATGCGGCGGGCGGTTTCCTTGGAGCAGCGCACGGCGGCGATGCATTCGCGCACGCTGGGCGGCGCTTTCGCGTAATGGCCGCGCATCACGATCGTCCAGATGATCGTATGGTCGCGCGTCAGGCGGAAGTAGCGCACGCTGCGCCCGCGATTCGTCGAGCGATGCGTGTTGATGCGCCACTCCGCGAAGGCCTGGTAACGGTTGATCGCCATCTGTCCTGAAAAGGCCCGGCGGGCGCTGTCCTGCCGTGGGAACGGGCCCCCTTCCGACTGTCATTTTCGGGCGCGGCCCCGCCGAAGGCAAGCGGGATCGCGAAAATTCGCCCGGTTTTCCAGGCATTTACCCATATTTTCCGATGCCCTCCAGCAATCAGGCCCGCCTCTTGCGAGACGGGCCTGAGAGCCTCGGGCGTCTGCCGCTTGCGGCAGGCTTAGTCCATCGGCTGGGTGACGGTCTCGAAGCGCTTCACCACCGATTCCGGCACCTTCATGATGTCGGAGACGTCGGAGGCGATGTCCGTGCCGGATGCGATGTCGAGGTCGATCTGGCGCTTCTTGGCGTCGGCGACGAAGGCCGGGTCCTTGGCCATCTTGTCGAAGGCGGCGCGCAGGAAGGCCACACGGTCGGCCGGCGTGCCCGGCGTCACCGCCGGCGAGCGGCCGACGGTCGCCGCCACGGCGAGCAGCTTCATGACGGCCTTGTCCTCGTCCGTCTTGCCCAGTTCCACGATCGTCGGGACTTCGGGGATGCGCGGGTCGCGCGTCAGGCCGATGGAGTAGAGGATGGCGACCTTCTTGTCGCGCAGCCAGTCCGGCTTCGTGTCGAGATATTCCCAGCTCGTGCTGCCGAGGCCGTTGGCCTCGTTGCGCTCGACGGCGAGGCCGGTGGCGACGGCGGAGGTGTAGCCGCGCACGACCTTGAACTTGGTGCCGATCAGGCGGTTGAGCGCCCAAGGCACGGTGGCGCCGGTGCCCGTCGGGCTGTTGGCGGCGAAGATCACTTCCGTCGTCTTGGCGCCTTCCAGCGTCGTCACCGGCGCGTCCATGCGCACCAGGCCGAACTGCGGGGCGCTGGAGACGCGGCCGAGCCAGCCGAACTTCTCCGGCGAATAGCGCGCGCTCGGCTCGATCAGCCGGTTGGTCACGATGGTCGGCTGGAACAGGCCGATCACGGTGCCGTCCTGCGGCGCCACGTTGGCGAACCATTCGGCGGCGCGCACGCTGGAAGCGCCCGGCATGTTGCGCGGCACCAGCACCGGGTTGCCCGGGAGGTACTTGCTCAGGTACTGCGCGATCAGGCGGCCGGCCAGGTCGTAGCCGCCGCCGGCGTCGGAGCCGATCAGCATGGTGAAGGACTTGCCCTTCAGGAACTCCTCCGGGGTCTGCGCCGCCGCCGTGCCGGCGACGAGCATCGCCGTGCAGCCCATGAGACTCATCAGTAGCTTCTTCATCGTCATCTTCCCTGTCAGAGGATTGAAAACCTTTTACCGCACGCCGTAATCGTCACAGGCCGCCGTAATCTCGCGCCGCCGCTTCCTGCGTGACGTAGCCACGCAGGACATCCTGCTTCAGCGCATCCTTCGCACGCGACGCGGGATCGCCCCAGCCGCCGCCGCCGCCGATCTCGACGTGAACCACGTCGCCGACCTCCAGCGCATATCCCTTCGTCTTGCGCAGCACTTCCTGCGCGCCGTTCGGCTTGTGCACCGTGACCCAGCCCGGCACGCCGTCCTTGCCGCCTTGTACGCCCCAGGGCGGGCAATCGATACGGTCGAATTTGACGATCAATTTGCACGGCACCAGCACGCGGTAGACGTAGTCGACGCCGAGGCCGCCGCGGAACTTGCCGGCGCCGCCCGAGTCGGGGCGCATGGAGAAGTTCTCGATGCGCAGCGGGTAGAGCGATTCCTGCAGCTCCATCGGGATGATGCGCGTGTCGCCGTGCGCCATGGTGCGGAACGGGCCGGCGCCGTCGTGGCCGTCGGACGCGCCCCAGCCGCCGTAGCCGTTGGCGTGGCAGTCGAACGACTTGCCGTCGGCCGTCTTGCCCTGGAAGCGGAAGCCCGAGAAGGTGCCGTAATGGCCGGCCGGGGCACGGTCCGGCAGGGCCGGCGCCAGCGCGCGGACGATCACGTCGATGGCGGTCGGGAACGGCTGCGAGTAGTTGCCCATCGGCGCGGTCGGGTCGGCGCTCAGGATCTTGCCTTCCGGCAGGATGAGCTTGAGCGGGCGGAAGGTGCCTTCGTTGGCCGGCTCGCTGTTGCCGAGCAGGTACTTGAAGGCGACGCGCGCCGTGGTGCGGCCGCCGCCGAAGTAGCCGGAGTTGATGCAGCCTTTCACCTGGTCGGCGATATTGGAATAGTCGACCGTCATCTCGTCGCCGGCAATGGTCACCGTGGCGGCGATGGGGATCGGCGTGTTGCCTTCGCCGTCGTTGTCGAGGAAGGCGTCGGCCGAATAGGTGCCGTCCTTCAGGCTGCGGATCCAGGCGCGCGCTTCCTGCTCGCTCTGGTCGAGGATCGTCGCCAGCGCCGCGAGGTAGGTGTCGGCGCCGTACTTGTCGGCGAGCGCCGCCGTGTGGTCGCGCCCGAGCAGGCAGCCGGCGAGCTGTGCCGCGATGTCGCCCATCAGGGCCTCGCGCTCGCGCGTGTTGTTCTCGATGATGCGGTAGACTTCCTCGATCGGCTCGCCCTTGGACCACAGCTTGATGGAGCGCAGCTGCAGGCCTTCCATGAAGATGTCGGTCGAGCGCGGCACAGAGCCGCCGATGTCGACCCAGTGCACGTTGATGGCGAAGAAGCCGACCAGCGTCTTGCCGCCTTCGCCGGCGAAGATCGGCGTGTACATCACGGTGTTGTTGAGATGCTGGCCCTGCACCGCCGCGTGGTTGCAGACGAGCACGTCGCCGTGGTGCAGGCGGTCCTTGCCGTAGGTCGCGATGCCGTCGCGCACCGCCATGCCGACGGAATCGGCGACGAAGATGGGCATGCCGCCGCGGCACTGGGCGATCAGCTCGCCGTCCGGGCCGGCGAGGCCGACGGCGAAGTCCTTGTATTCGTAGATGTAGGGGCTGAAGGCCGTGCGCGTGATGTTGGCGTCGATCTGGTCGGTGATCGACACGACGCCGTGGCGGATGACCTCGAGAGTGATCGGGTCCACAGCGGTGCGTCCGGGCTTCTGGGCAATGCCGTCCATCGTCAACTCTCCTACTTGCCGCAGTGGATGCGGATTTCCTTGAGCGGCCCGATCTCGAAGCTGTCGGTGGGGCCGACGATGGTGGTCGAGCCGTATTCCTCGAGCACCGCCGGGCCTTCGCCCTTGAAGCCGATGGGCAGCGAATAGCGGTCGAACACCTTGGCCTGCACCATCTTCTTCAGGCTGCTGAAGTAGACGGGGCGTTCCCCTTCGACGGCGCCGATGGTGGCGGCGTCGGGCAGCTTGGCGAGATCCGGCCGGCGCTGGCGCGCGAAGGCCGACAGGTGCAGCGCCTGGAACTCGGCGCCGGCCTTGGCGTCGGCATGGCCATAGCGCCGCTTGTAGTCGCGCTCGAAGCCGGCGCGCACGGCGGCAGCGCCATTCAGGCCGCTGACCGGCACCTTGATGTTGTGGCGCTGGCCGATGTAGCGCATCTCGGCGAAGCGCTCGAAGAACACTTCGGTCGCGCCGAATTCGGCCGCGAGAGAGGCCGCGGCCTCCTTCTCCATGGCGGCGAAGACCTTCTCCGTCTGCCCCACCGTCTCGTCGCCGAGCGGGCTGGTGAAGGTGGTGGCAAGATCGAGCCGCGCGTCGGCGAGCAGCATGCCGACGGCGGAGAAGTTGCCCGGCGCCGGCGGGATGACGACCATCGGGATCGACAGTTCGTGCGCGAGCGCCGAAGAGTGCAGCGGTCCGCCGCCGCCATAGCTGAACAGCACGAAGTCGCGCGGGTCGAGGCCGTGCTGCACGGAGACCTGGCGGATCGCGCCGGCCATGATGACGGTGCCGATGGCGAGGATGCCGTCGGCCATGCGCACCGCGCCGTCCGCGCCGGTGTAGCCGAGCGGATCGGCGATCTTGCGGATGGCGCGCTCGGCGCCTTCGGTGTCGAGCGACAGCTCGCCGCCGAGGAAGCGCGCCGGGTTCAGGCGGCCGAGCACCAGGTTGGCGTCGGTGATGGTCGGCTCGGTGCCGCCGCGGCGATAGCAGACGGGGCCCGGCGTGGAGGACGCGCTCTGCGGGCCGACGTGCAGGCGATTCTGCGAATCGACCCAGGCGATGGAGCCGCCGCCGGCGCCCACTTCGACGATGTCGATGACCGGCGACTTGATCGGAAAGCCCTTTGTGTAGCCGTTGGCGTAGTAGACCGAATCGACGGAGAAGCGGCCGTTCTCGACCAGCGCGCATTTCGCCGTCGTGCCGCCCATGTCGAAGGCGATGATGTTCTTGAGGCCAAGGGCCTCGCCATAGGCGCCGGCGCCGATGCAGCCGCCGATCGGGCCCGACTCGACCAAGCCCACCGGCTGGCGGCAGGTGCGCTCGACGGAGAGCAGCCCGCCGTTCGAGCCCATCATGAAGAGCGAGCCCGGGAAGCCCTTGCCGCGCAGGTCGGTTTCCAGGTTGCGGATGTAGCTGTTCACCTGCGGGCCGACATAGGCGTTGGCGGCGACCGTGGAGGCGCGCTCGTATTCGTACCACTCGCGGGTGAGGTCGGTGCTGTGGGTGACGTAGACGTCGGGCAGGAGCTTCTTCAGGTAGGTCGCCGCCTGCTCCTCATGCGCCGGGTTGGCGTAGGAGTTCATGAAGAAGACGGCGACGGCCTCGATCTTCTCGGCCTTGATCTCTTCCGCCAGGGCGTCGAGGCCGGCGAGGTCGAGCGGCGTGATCTCGTTGCCTTCGCTGTCCAGGCGCTCGACCACCTCGAAGCGGCGCTCGCGCGGAATCAGCGGCTCGTCGCGCTGGTAGTGCAGGTCGAACGGGTCTGGGCGGTTGCCGCGCGCGATCTCGATCACGTCGCGGAAGCCCTTCGTCGTCACCAGGGCCGCCTTGGCGCCGTTGCGCTGGATGTAGGCGTTGATGACGAGGGTGGTGCCGTGGTTCAGGAAGGTCGCCTGGTCAGGCGTCAGCTTCGCCTTGCCGAAGCAGTCGAGGATGCCGCTGACGAAGTTGTCGTAGGTCGTCGGGCTCTTGGTGTAGACGACCTTGCCCGCCTCGTGGTCGTAGGCCACGAGATCCGTGAACGTGCCGCCGATGTCGACAGCCACCACATACGCCATTCGGTACTCCCCATGCGCCGGCCCGTCGCATCGCGAGGCGGCACATCCCTAAGCTTGACTAAAAATGAAGCTGCGTCTGAGGCGCGATGATGAACTTCGCGGCAGACCCATCGAGTTGAGGGCGATATACAGGAGGCGCAGCCCCCAGGTAAATTCAAGATTATATAGACCTTAGGTCCTATATTACTTGATCTAACCCTCGCTATTTTTCGCATGGACGGACCATGAAGCCGGAAGCCCTCGACCTCAAAAAACTGCGCGCTTTTCAATTGGTTGCGGAGCATGGCAGCCTGCGCCGCGCGGCCCTGCGGCTGAACCTGACGGTCTCCGCCGTCTCCTTCAGCATCCAGCGGCTGGAGAAGGATCTGGGCGTGCGCCTGTTCCGCCGCCTGCCCAACAAGCTGATCCTGACCACCGAGGGCGAGAACTTCTGCGGCGAGATCGGCGCCGTGTTCAACGGCATCGAGAAGGCGCTCGGCTCCCTGTCGGCGCAGGCCTCGCCCAAGGGCCGGCTGTCGCTCTCGATCAGCAGCGACCTCGCCTGGTACTTCGTGCCGCGCATCGGCAAGTTCATGCGCGACTTCCCCGCCGTCGAGCTGACCAACCACATCTACAAGTCCGCCGACGCCCTGCCGCTCGTCAGCAAGGGCGACCTCGACATCGCCGTCGGCCGCTTTCCCGAGCTGGAGCCGGAACAGCGCCGCTCAGGACGCATACCGAAGACGCTGGAGAAGGACTTGGTGACGCAGACGGGCTTCTCCCTCGTCTGCCCGGCGGGACACCCGCTGCTGCGCAACAAGCGCCCGCTGCTGGAAGACATCGGCCGCTACCAGCTCGTGCTGATCTCGCGCCAGTTCACCGTGCGCAAGATGATGGACGCCGTCTTCTCCCAGGCCGGCGTGAACACGCGCAACTGCATCGAGGCCAGCAGCTGCCAGAACGTCTGCGAATTCGTCGGGCGCGGCATCGGCGTCGGCGTCATCCACACGCTCTGCACCGAGCATGGGCCGAAGGAAGGCCTGCGCTTCATCGACATCACGCCGCATTTCGGCAAGATCACCTTCTCCGCCGTCTACCGCAAGACGGGCGCCGCCGCCTCGCCAGCCGTGCTCGGCATGCTGGAGATCCTGACCAATCGCGACCTCACATAGTTGCCCATTCGCGCACTTATCAAAACGCTGTACCTGAGATACAGCAAAGATTGAATATTTACGCATCACGGCGCGCAGGCTATTGGACGACCCACCCCCGACAACAGATGGCGATGGATCATGGCGAATTTCGCGCTTCTCAATTTCTCCGACAGTGGCGTCGCGACGCCGGGCCTGCGCGTCGGTGACGCCGTGCTCTCCGTCGCGGACGGCCTGCGGCTGACCGGCCAGGCGCCCTCGCCGGCCTACGCCACGACGAAGGACATCCTCGGCCACTGGGCCGCCGCCGAACCCGTCCTCGAAAAGATCGCCGACGGCGTCGAGCAGGGCGGCGAATTCGCCAAGGCCGCGAAGCCCCTGTCGTCGGTGAAGCTGATGGCGCCGATCCTCTACCCCGACGCGATCCTCTGCGCCTTCGCCAACTACACTGACCACATGAAGGAAATGTCCGACCGCTCGCCGCCGGACAAGACCAAGGTCAATCCGCTGTTCTTCTTCAAGCATCCGCGTTCGGTCATCGGCCCCGAGGACACCGTGCAGCTGCCGGCCTTCTCGAAGCAGGTCGACTGGGAGGCCGAGCTAGCCGTCGTCATCGGCGACCCGGCGCGCAACGTCGCCGTCGAGAACGCCATGAAGCATGTGGCGGGCTACACGATCATCAACGACCTCAGCCTGCGCGACCAGGGCAACCGCCCCGACTGGAACATGCGCCACGACTTCCTGTCGGGCAAAAGCTTCGACACCGGCGCGCCCATGGGCCCGTGGATCGTGCCCGCCAAGCAGATCCCCGACATTTACAACCTGTCGCTGAAGCAGTGGATCGCCGGCGAGCTGATGCAGGACTCCTCGACCTCCTACATCCACTTCACCATCGCAGAGCTGATCGCCTATCTCTCGGCGAAGTTCACGCTGCATCCGGGCGACGTCATCGCCACCGGCTCGCCCTCGGGCAACGGCCGGCCGCGCGGCATCTTCCTGGCCCCCGGTCAGGACCTCACCATCGAGATCGAAGGCATCGGCCGCCTGCACAACCCCATCCTGCAGGGCGTCTAGCCATCCGGCATGCGGCGAGGTCGACACGCGACCCTCGCCGCATGTCGCCTTCAACCATCTGATTTACTTATAATTTTCTCCACACCCGGGCTGCTTCGAACAGCTCGCCCGGAAATCCTCTTGTTTTAAGATGCACTAAGATATATCTTAGATACGTCTTGATAACTCATAGAGGATACAGAATGCATATTCACCATAGACATCAACCACATGGCCAACGCGGCATGCGCCCGACCCGAGGCCATGGCCGAGGCGGCTGGACCGAAACCGACGGCCTGGCCGGCGGCTGGGACAAGGGCGAACGCGGCATGGGCCGCGCCGGCGGACGCCGCCGCATGTTCGACAATGGCGAGCTCCGGCTCCTGCTGCTCATGCTGATCGGCGAACAGCCGCGTCATGGCTACGACCTGATCCGCGGCATCGAGGAACGCACCGGCGGCGTCTACGCGCCGAGCCCTGGCGTCGTCTACCCGACCCTGACCCTCCTCGCCGACATTGGCGTCATCGTCGAGCAGGAAGCCGAAGGCGCCCGCAAGGTCTTCGCCATCACTCCGCAAGGCACGACCTTCCTCGCGGAGAACGCCGACCATGTGACCGCCATGACCGAGCGCCTCAAGGCGCTGGCCGAGAACCGCGAGCGCGGCGGCGCCATCCCCCTGCGCCGGGCCATGCACAACCTGCGCAGCGTGCTGATGAACAAGCTGTCGGAAGGCGTCGACAAGGACCGCATCCACAGCGCCGTCGCCCTGATCGACGAAGCCGCGCGAAAGATCGAGCAGCTTTGAGCCCGCCGGACAGCCTTGAGGAAGAAGCCATGAAGCACATGACCACGCGCGTCCGCCACGAAACGCGCCAGCGCACGCTCACGATCAGCCGCATCGAGCGCCTGAACCCGCGCATGCTGCGCTTCGCCTTCACCTCGCCGGACCTCGGCGACTTCGTCAGCGCCGCCCATGACGACCACGTCAAGCTGGTCTTCCCGCATCCGCCAGGCACCGACGAGAACGCCAAGCCGCTGCGCCGCGACTTCACGCCGCGCGCCTACGACGCCGCAGCCGGGACGATGGTCATCGACTTCGCGCTCCACGAGAGCGGCCCCGCCACCCAATGGGCGACGGCGGCGCGCGTCGGCGAGACGCTCGACATCCGCGGCCCACGTGGCTCCAAGGTCGTGCCCGACGACTTCGACTGGTACCTGCTGATCGGCGACGAGACCGCCCTGCCCGCCATCGGCCGGCGCGTGGAGGAACTGCGCGCCGGCGTGCCGGTGACGACCCTGGCGACCATCGCCGACGCCGGCGAGGCGCAGAGCTTCGACACGCGGGCCGCCTGGACGCCCCTTTGGGCGACGCGGCCCGCAGGATCGAACGACGATGCCGCCCTGCTGCAGTCGGCGCTGGCCGGCTGGACGCCGCCGCCCGGCGACGGCTTCGTCTGGATCGCCGGCGAGGCCGCCCTGGCGCGTGCCTTGCGCGATCACTTCATCGACGAACGCGGCCACCCGAAGGACTGGGTCAAGGCCGCCGGCTACTGGCAGCGCGGCGACGCCGGCGGCCATGTCCATATCCGCGACTGAGCGGCCTCACTTCTGGCGCGGCGACGTCAGCGCCGCGCCGGCCGCGACCATGTGGCCTGAACGCTGCGCCGTCACGGCCTCCAGGAGAGTCCGCGCGGCGTTGCGCACTTCCTCCAGCAGCGCCGCATCGGCGTCGAGCGCCATGTGGCTCGTCGAATAGGGCTCCCAATAGCCGATGTAGCGGTCGAGCTCGGCCGCCGTGCCGGCCGGCACCAGATGCATGAAGCGCAGCCAGTCGGCGATGGCGCGGCGCAGGTTCTCCGCCCCTTCCACATCGCCATGCACGACGACGGAGAAGGCCCGCCCCGCCAGATGGCGCGGATAGTCCCAGCCCGCCATCTCGATCTCCTTCGCCTTCTTCGCGTCCTTGCCGTGAGTGCTGGTCGGGTCCGGGTTGCCGCCGTCGGCGCAGACCAGGCGGTCGATCATCAGCTTCAGCGGCGACGAGGCCTGGTACCAGTTCACCGGCGTCACGATCATCACGCCATGGGCTGCGACCCAGAGCGGATAGATGTCGTTCATCCAGTCCTGCGTCTGGCCGAGCGAATAGTTCGGATAGCAGGAACAAGGCCAGTGGCAGAGCGCCGGAGACGTCGAGAAGCAGGCCTTGCAGGGATGGATGTTGCGGCCGTATTCGGAGGCCAGCCGCGACAGGTCGAGGATCTCGACCTCCGCGCCGCCGCGCAGAATCTCGGCGGCGATCTCCGCCAGCCGGTAGGACTTCGACATCTCGCCCGGGCAGGTATGTTCCGAGCGCGACGAGCCGTTGACGATAAGAATGCGCGCCGGCGCCGCCGCGTCGTCATGCCGGCGCTGCGCAGCCTCGATGGCCGCCTTGGCGGCAATCCAGTCCTCGGAGAGGTCGTAGTCCGGGTCGGCGTATCCGGGCCCCGCCTTGCGCGTGCGCGGGCTCTTGCGAGAATGGGCGTAGGCGTCCCAGGCCGCCTCCGTCACCTTCGCCAGCTCATCCTGCAAAGGGCCGAAGGCGGGATCGATGAACTGGGTGCGAAAGCGCGCCTTGAACGCGGCTTCGTCCAGGCGCGGGCTCGGCATGCCTTTGCGCGGCTGCGGCGCCTGCCCGCTCGTCGACGACTTGGCCATCTCGGCTCCTTCCATTTGCGATCCCAGATGGCCAACGGTCCGCCGCGGGATTTGTGACGCGCCGCGCTTAAACCTGCCCTCGCCGCCGCTGGAACCCCGAGGTCCGGCGGTCTTTACGTTTGAAATTCCTCGGATATCCGCCCTGCAATGGCCGGAAACCCTGTGTCTGGACGCAGGCCGCCGCCGCAGATAGGACGAAACATTCGTCTTTTTTCGCCAACCCGGGTTTGCGCTACTAGACTTCGTGACAGCGGCCCGTCCCCCAAGAACAATCAAAAGCCGCCGACAGGAACTTCACGAATCGCAGCGCGGCCGAGATGCCTGTGCATCCGCATTTCCGGCAGCGACGAGGAGGCGACCATGAACGTCATTGCAGCCCCGATCCGGCCGGCGCCAGCGCCGGAAGGCGCCGCCCCCGGCTCGATAAACCCCTACCTGGCCTTCGCGGAATTCCGCATCGCCAAGCATCGCGCCAAGCCGACCAGCGAGACCTTCCGCTTCTTCCGCCAGACGGTGCATCACAGCATCCTGTGGATGATCGTCATGCGCGGCCACTACGTCGGCCACCTGCCGAGCCTGAAGGACTGCATACACGAGGTGCGCATCTCCAAGGACACGGTGCGCAAGATCATCAACGACGCGAACGCCAGGGGCTATCTCGAATGGCGCGTGGCGCCGCACGACGGACGCATCAAGCTCGTCGCGCCGACGATGGCCTGCATCGCCGAGTTCGAGGCGCTCGTCGACAATTACTCGAAGCTGCTCGGCTGAAGGCACGCGCCGTATCGCCGCGCGGAAACCGACGAATCTTTCGCCCCATCTCGCCTTGACGAACGAGGGCCGAAACGTCGAAATAGCCTGTAAATACTGATGAAAAATCAGACGGCTTTCAGGGAGAACGCGCCATGCGCACCATCGATTCCGATGCCCACGTCATCGAAACGGCCCGCACCTTCGCATATATGCAGGAGCATGATCCCAAGAACGCGCCGCTCGTCCTGACGCAGACGGCGGGCACGCCGCGCAAGAACAATTCAGGCGGCCTCCACAAGGAACATTGGC
Organism: Alphaproteobacteria bacterium; assembly: GCA_036500145.1. Classification (GTDB taxonomy): domain Bacteria; phylum Pseudomonadota; class Alphaproteobacteria; order SMXQ01; family SMXQ01; genus CAMAVH01. The sequence goes on from DASYCO010000060.1 coordinate 18,490, forward strand.
TGATCGACAACCGCAGCATTCCCAAGGACAAGATCGTCGACAATGCGACGTCGGAATCGGCGCGGGAGATGACGGACATCGCCGCCCGCCTCAAGCACATGGACGAGCTGGAAGTCGACGTCCAGGTGCTCTATCCCACGATGTTCCTTCGCCCGCTGACGGAACGCCCCGAAATCGCGACGGGCCTGGCGCAGAGCTACAATCGCTGGCTCGGCGAGATCTGGCGGCAAGGCCAGGGCCGCCTGCGCTGGGTGGCGATCCCGCCGCTGCTCGAGATGGACCGGGTGCGCGACGAACTCGCCTGGGCCAAGGACCACGGCGCCTGCGGCATCTTCCTGAACGGCATGGAATTCAACAAATCCCTGTCGAACCCCTATTTCTTCCCGCTTTACGAAGCGGCGCAGGAACTGGACCTCGCCCTCTGCCTGCATGCCGGCATCAACAGCTTCACCGTGAACGACCTGTTCATCGACGACGCCTTCATGAAGTTCAAGCTCTCCATCGTCGGGGCCTTCCACAACCTCGTCATGCAGGGCATACCGCAGAAATTCCCCAAGGCGCGCTGGGGCTTCATCGAGGTCAGCGCGCAATGGGTGCCTTACGCCTTGAAGGACCTGAAGCATCGCCTGATGCGGGCCGGCAAGCGCATGCCGAAGAACCTCCTCAAGGAATGCAACATGTACGTCGCCTGCGAAGTGAATGACGACCTTGAGATGATCCTGCCCTATGCGGGAGAGGACAACCTCGTCATCGGCACCGACTACGGCCATTCCGACAGCTCGACCGAGATCGAGGCCCTGCGCCTGCTGAGGAACGGCGCGCGCATCCCCGCCACGGCAATCGACAAGATCCTCGGCGACAATCCGAAGGCGCTCTACGGCCTCGCGAACTGACGGCCGCGCGCGCGATGTCGAAATCGTACGACTACATCATCGTCGGCGCGGGCTCGGCGGGCTGCGTGCTGGCCAACCGCCTGACGGAAGCGCCAGACGTCCGCGTCCTGCTCGTGGAAGCCGGCGGGCCCGACCGCGACCCCTTCATCCACATCCCGGTCGGCATCGGCAAGATCGGGCTCAACAAGATCCGCGGCGAGCGCGTCCACGACTGGGGCTACGAGACGGAACCCGAAGAGCGCCTCGGCGGGCGCGTCATCGACGCGCGGCGCGGCAAGGTGATCGGCGGCTCGTCGTCGATCAACGTCATGGCCTATGTCCGCGGCAACCCCGGCGATTACGACAGCTGGGCGCGGAATGGGGCGGCAGGATGGTCCTACGCGGACGTGCTGCCCTACTTCAAGCGCTGCGAGACCTTCGAGGACGGCGAGAGCAAATGGCGTGGCGGCTCGGGCCCCTTGGGCGTGACCTGGGCCAAGACGCCGGACCCGCTGTTTCCCGCCATCATCGAGGGTGCCCGCGAAGCCGGCCTGCCGGTCACGGACGACTACAACGGCCGCCAGCAGGAAGGGTTCGGCCGCAGCCAGATGACGATCTGGAAAGGCCGGCGATCGAGCGCCGCGGTGGCGTTCCTGCGGCCCGCCATGCGCCGCGGCAACCTCACGGTCCTGACCAGGGCGCTGACGACCCGCGTGCTGATCGAAGGGTCGCGCGCCGTCGGCATCGAGTACCTCAAGGACGGCAAGATCGAGCGCGCCCATGCGGAGCGCGAGGTCATCCTGTCCGGCGGCGTGTTCAATTCGCCGCAATTGCTCATGCTGTCGGGCATCGGCGACGCCGGCCATCTCCGCCAGTTCGGCATTGAATTGAAAGTCCATGCGCCGCGCGTCGGGCAGAATCTGCAGGACCATCCCGCCACGGCCCTGCGCTGGTCGCGCCCCGTGCCCGGCACGTTCCATGGCGAGATGCGCACCGACCGGATGATCTTCAACCTGCTGCGCGGCTACTTCCTGCGCAGCGGCCCGGCGACCTATCTGCCGGGCGGCACCTTCGCCTTCATCAAGACGCAGCCGCACTTCGACCGGCCCGACATCCAGTTTCTGGTGCCCGCCGCGCCCCCCAATGTCCACCTCTGGTTTCCCGGCATCGTGCCCGCCTACGCCGACGGCTTCGGCATGCGGCCCTGCCTGCTGCGCCCGAAGAGCCGCGGCGAACTGCTGCTGCGCTCGGCGGACCCTGCCGCGCCGATTCGCATTCTGCAGAATTTCTTCGCCGATCCAGACGATCTCGACACCCTGCGCGACGGCTGCAAGATCGGCCGCGAGGTCATTCGTCAAGCCGCGCTCACGCCCTACCGGGGCGCGGAATTGGCGCCGGGGCCCGACGTGACCAGCGACCAGGACTGGAATCGCTGGATCCTGAAGACCGTCACCACGGCCAGCCATCCGTCCTGCACCTGCGCCATGGGCGACGAGCCCGACTCCGTTCTCGATTCGCAATTGCGCGTGCGCGGCGTCGAGGGCCTGCGCGTCGTCGACGCCTCCGCCATGCCGGAAGTGACCTCGGGCAACATCAACGCCTGCGTGCTGATGCTGGCCGAGAAAGCCTCGGACATGATCCGCGGCCTGCCGCCGCTGCCCGCCGTCGCCGATCCCCTGGCCCCATGAAAAAGCGGCCGGAAAGGCTTCCGGCCGCGTTCTCGCGGCGCCAAGACGGATCGCGCGCTATTTCTTGCTGACGTCCATCACTTCCTTGATGCGCTCGACGACGGCCGGCGGCGTGGCATAGGCCTGGCGAATGAGGTCTTCGACTTCCTTCGCCGTCACCAGCTCGATCTCCATCTTGCCCCGCTCGGCGTCCGCCAGCAGCGCCGGCGACTTGACCGCCGCCTCGAAGGCCGCACGCAGCGCCGCCAGGCGGTCCGCCGGCAGGGCGGGCGGCGCCAGGAACGGCCGGCCGAGCACGTCGCGGGCGAACAGGAGATTCATCGCCTGGCGCTGCTCGTCGTTCTGCGCCAGCACCGTCACCAGCGGCACGTTCGGCAGTTCTGGGTGCGGCGTGCTGCGGGTCTGGAACAGAAGATTGAGCTTCTTGTCGGTGATCCAGTCGGGATGGGACGTGTTGATGCCGTTCCACGTCCAGTAGATGCCCTCGATCTCGCCGCGCTCGAGCGCCAGCGCCGCGTTCGTCGCGCCCTTGTAGCCCGAGATCAGCTTGATCTTCGTGCCGAGAAGCCCGTTCAGCGCATGGGTGATGACCTCGGAATCCGCGCCGGCGCCGGTGCCGGCCAGCAGCAGCTCCTTCGTCATCAGGTCCTGGGCCGTCTTGACCTTCGACGTGTGCCAGGAAACGTACATGGTCGTCTCCTTGCTCATGCTGCCCAGCCAATTGAACTTGAGCGGATCGAATTCGACGGTGGTGTTGCCGAGAAGCGGCTCGAACGGAATCCCGCGGCTGATGGTGCCGAGCGTCGTGCCGTCGCGCGGCGCGGAATTGTAGAGATAGCGCGTCGCCGTCAGCCCGCCGGCGCCGACCATGTTCTTGACGATGATGGTGGGCTTGCCGGGGATGTCTTCCGGCATGTAGCGCGCGAGCACGCGCGCATAGGTGTCGTAGCTGCTGCCGGCATCCGAGTAGACGATCAACGTGACGTTCTTGCCGCGAAAAAACTCCTCGACCGTCTGCGCCGCCGCAGGACGGACGCTTGCGGAAACGATGCAGAGGCTTGCGCAGCCAAGCGCGAGCCCATGCCAGGCGTTCTGCCATTTGGACATTGTGACCTCCCTTGTCCGTTCTGTGACCGACTGACGCGGACTTAGAACGAACCAATCATGCGCCGACGAGGACGCGAAAAAAGACGAACTTTTCGTCCCTTTTCCCGCTGCGGGAGTGGGCACGGGAAACGGCGGCGGATCTTGCAGACCGCCATCGGGCCCAAGTGACGCCGGCAAGGAGATATGTATTAACTTATTGAAAATAAGTTATTTTCTAGAACATTTCGCCGTTCGCGGACGCGCAGGATTAAGAATGCCGGGATGCGGTTTTCTATAACCGGATGAAAGCGCAATTCCGTAGTATCCCCCTCCGCGATCCGCCACGTCGGCGCCGCCGCCGATCCCACGACATCAATGAACGGGCTGCCGGGACGGCAGGCCGGACAACGGAAGACCAGCAGTCATGTCCATGCACATCCTGACGATCACCTGCCCCGACCGGGCGGGCATCGTCGCCGCCGTCACCAGCTTCCTGTCCGAGCAGGGCGCCTTCATCACCGAGGCGGCGCAGTTCGGCGACCCCGTCTCGGCGCGCTTCTTCCAGCGCATCGTGTTTCGCGTCGAGAACGGCGCCGGCGCGCCGGCCGCCTTCGCCAAGGCCTTCGCGCCGATCGTCGCCAAGTTCGAGATGAAGTGGACGCTGCACGAAGCCGGCCACAAGGACCGCGTGCTGATCGCCGTCTCGAAGTTCGGCCATTGCCTGAACGACCTGCTGCACCGCTACCGCACCGGCGCGCTGCCGGTCGAGGTCGTCGGCGTCGTGTCGAACCATGAGGACATGCGCGGCATCGTCGAATGGCACGGCGTGCCCTACCACCACTTCCCGATCGACGCCGCCGCGAAGAAGTCCGAGCAGGAAGGCCGCTGGCTCTCGCTGATCGACGAGCTGAAGGTCGACCTCGTGGTCCTCGCGCGCTACATGCAGATCCTGTCGGAGGACGCCTGCCAGCGCCTGTCGGGGCGCTGCATCAACATCCACCATTCCTTCCTGCCGAGCTTCCGCGGCGCCCGGCCCTACCACCAGGCCCACACGCGCGGCGTGAAGATCATCGGCGCCACGGCCCATTACGTGACGCCGATGCTCGACGAAGGCCCGATCATCGAGCAGGCCGTCGAGCGCGTCGACCATGGCCGCACGCCCGACGACCTCATCGAGGTCGGTCGCGACATCGAGGCCGTGGTGCTGGCGCGCGCGGTGCAATACCACATCGAGCGGCGCGTCCTGCTCAACGGCAACAAGACGGTCGTATTCAGGTAGGCGTCTTCAGGTCGCCAGTTTCATCAGGCCAAAAACGAAGAGGCGGGACATTGTCCCGCCTCTTTTGCTTTCAGCCAGGCCTGTCGCGACGTTACGCGGCAGCCTTGGCGTCGACTAGGTTCGCGCCTTCGCGCAGGGCCTCGAGCTTGCGCCAGCAGATTTCCGGATCGAGCTTGCCGTAGCCGGCGAAGGTGCCGAAGCCGCAGTCGGTGCCGGCGATCACGCGGTCGCGGCCGACGATGTCGACGAAGCGCTGCAGGGTCTGCGCGATCAGGCGCGGATGCTCCAGGTAGTTCGAGCAGGTATCGATCAGGCCCGGCACCAGCACCTTGTCTTCCGGCAGCTTGGCCTGCTGCCAGATTTCCCATTCATGGGCATGGCGCGCGTTGGCCGCCTCGAACAGCACGCGGCTCGGCTTGGCGTGCAGCACGGTGGCGAGGATCTTGCGCAGGTCGATGTCGAAGTCGTGCGGGCCTTCGTAGTTGCCCCAGCAGACATGCATGCGCAGGCGCTCGGCCGGAATGTTCTTGGTCGCCGCGTTCAGCGCCTCGACGCTGGCGGCGGCGTGGCTCAGGAACTCCGCCTCGCTCAAATCCTGGAAGCCGGTGTGGCGCGCCATGGCGAGGTCGGGGCAGTCGAGCTGCAGGTCGAAGCCGGCGGCGATGATCGCCTCGTATTCCGGCTGCATGGCCGTCACCAGGTCGGCGAGATAGGCTTCGTGGCTGGGATAGTGCTGGTTCGGCTGGAAGGCGGTGACGAGGCCGGGCGAGGCCGCGTTGAGGAAGGCGCGCACGCCCTTGCCGTGGCGCGCAAGCGCGCCCTTGAAGCGGGCGATGTCCTGGTGGCAAGGCTCCATGGTGCGCAGCTTCACCGGGCCGATGCAGGCGGCGCGGCGGAATTCCTGCTTGCCCATGATGCGGCCGAGCTTGTCGCGCAGGTCCGGATAGGGCGCCAGGTCGAGCGCCGGCTTGCGCGGAATGTCGCCGCCGAAGCCGTCCAGGCGATCGATGATGTAGGTCGAGTAGCCGATCTTGCCGAGTTCGCCGTCGCTGACGATGGAGACGCCGGCCTCGACCTGGCGGCGCACCGCATTGTCGATCTCCGACTGGACGACCTGCTCGAATTCAGCGCCGTCGTACGCGGCGCCATGGTCGCGCGCGATCAGCAGCTCGGCAAGGCGGGGCGCGCGCGGCAGGCTGCCGACGTGGGTCGTCTGGATCGGTGTCGTCAAGGGAGGCTCCTGGTTCCTGTATGCCTGCCGGCGGGACGGTCAGCGCAGTCGTCGCGCGATGCCGGAAGCGATCTGCGCGGCAAGATCGCCCGGGAGCGCCAACGAGGCAAGCTTCGTCTGCAAGTGCAGGAAACTTATGAGGGAGCCGAAAAATTTATACCCGGCGCGCGGCTGGGATCAAGACGACGAGGCGTGGTCGCCCTTGCTGTAGTCCGGCTCCACGCTGTCGGAATTATGGCCCGCGGTCGACGGAGAGCCGAACGAACAGGCGGACAGGGCCAAGCCCGACAGGAGGACGCCCGCGATCAACAGCAGCATGATGGAAGAAAATCTGCGGCGCATGGAATGTCTCCCTGGCAGCGGAACGCGTTCGACGGTCGTTCTGTTAACGGCCGTGCCGGCGACCTGTTCCGTTCGCGCCTGCGGCTGGACGCGACGGCAAAAGAAAAGCGCGCGAGCTCCGGGCCCGCGCGCTTTCCGCAGTTCGCGCCGCCGGCGTTCAGCGCGTGCGTTCGCGCTCGCGCTTGATGCGGCCGGCTTCGATCGGGTCGCCCTGCTCGTCCATGATGCGCTGGCTCGTGAAGCCTTCCGGCCAGATCGAGGTGAACCAGGGCCGGATGCCGAAGCCGATGCGCAGCTGCTTGATCGGGTTCGGGTTGTCGTTGGTATGCTGATGCTCCCACATGGCCGGCGGCACGTAGAGCACGTCGCCCGCCGTCCAGGGAATCTGCTTGCCCTGCATCTCCGTGTAGCCCTCGCCTTCGATGGCGTAGACGACGGCTTCCAGATGCTTGTGCTTGCCGCTCTGGTGGAACGGCGGCTCCGTCCACTGGCCGGTGACCGCCACCGAGATCGCGCGGAAGCCGTTCTTGGGCACGACGAAGTACTGCGAGAAGTCGTGCTGGTTCTTCACCGCCGCGATGTAGCCTTGCGGGTTGAAGGTCTCGCCCGGCTTGGCGTCGCGGTTGCTCGGCGCCTGCTCGACGTGGATCACGGCGCGCGCGCCGTCGGGGTAGTACTGCGACGTCTCGGGCGGCACGGCCTTGATCATCGCCGGGTCGTTCGGGCCGCAGGTCTCGATCTGCTCGATGCGCGCGATGCGGCAGAAGCGCTCGAGGTCGAACACCATGCCGGAAAGCGTCAGCACCGGCACGTTGCCGGTGTTGAAATGCTGATGCTCGGCCCAGAACGGGATCTGGATCGTGCTGCTCTTGTGCCAGTCGAAGCGCTGGCCGTTGACGATGCTGAATCCCTCGCCTTCGAGGATGTGCATCGATTCCTCGCCGTGGCGGTGCTTGCCCGTGTGCCAGCCGACCGGAATCTCGGCCTTGATCACGTTGCTGCCCATGGTCGCGAAGCCGAGGTCGTTGGCGACCATCAGCTTGACCTTGGCGTCCTGCGGGGTGCTCACCCAGGGGATGTCCTTGTCGCGCGCGACCGCGTGGCAGTTCTCGAGCTCGTCCTGGATCTTGTTCGGGGCCGCCAGCCATTCGTCGTAGAAGTTCTTAGCCATGCTCTCTCTCACGAAATGAAGGTTCTCAGTCGGCGATGCGCTGCGCGATCGATTCTCTCTGCAGCACGTTGGACACGAAATGCCGCATGGCGAACCGCTGCGCGTCGCGCATGCTGCGGACCGTCTGGCTGCGGATCGCCGCGACCAGGTCGTCCTTGAGCCGCACGGACTGCGCGGAGGACAGGCGCTGCAGCGGCTCGATGCGCTCGACCATGCGCAGCAGGGTCTCGACATCCGGGTAGTCGACGACGTAGCTCAGGAAGCGGTCGCGGATGGCGTCGTCGATCAGGTCGGGACGGTTGCTCGTCAGCACGACGGTGGCGCGGCTGGTGTCGAGGTCGTCGATCGCGTGGAAGAACACGCTGTCCTGCGAGAAGTGCCATTCCTTGGCATGCTCGCTGCCGCGCGCCATGAAGATGGATTCCACGTCGTCGAACAGCAGCACGGAACGCTGGCCCTGGTCGGTGAAGCCGGACTTGGCATGCAGGAAGATGTCGCGGATGCGCTCCTCGCTCTCGCCGTAGCGCGAGCGCGAGATCTCGCCGCCGTCGACGAAGGCCATGACGACCGGCGGCTCGTCCGCCGCCTGGAAGCGGCGGCCCATCTCGTAGGCGAGGCGCTTGGCAAGGGTGGTCTTGCCGGTGCCCGGCGGGCCGCTCAGCAGAAAGCCCTTGATGAGGCCGTGCGGCTCGCCCGAGCGCCACTGGTATTCGGTGATGCAGGCCAGCTCGTCGAGCAGGGCCTGGTAGCCCTCGCCGACGATGTCCTTGGCGCCGCCGGCGGCGCCCGAGCCCTGCTCGGCGAACAGGGCCTCCAGCTCGTCGTAGCCGACGATGTTGTTCGAGGACAGGTGATGGTGCGCGTCGCTGGCTCGCATCAGGCTTGCAACTCCACGGCTGGCGTCAATTCAGGTGATCATCTTATGCAAGATGAGGATTATGCAAGATGGAGCCCGCAGCCCCCCGGAAACACGCGTAGTTTGACGCGCCCGGCGGAAGCCGCAAGCTGTAATTGATATATTGATATTACATTATGATGTTTCGGGGAATCAATGGCGCCGGGCCGGCCGCCGCCCGGGCCATCCGGCCCGAAGCCCCGTTTTACAGGGCGAACGGCAGCTTCATCTGCGAATCGGCGGGCCCGCGCGCCGGCTTCGGCTTCGACTTCGGCCCCGCTCCTGACCCCAGCCCCAGCCAGTCCAGCAGGCCGTGCCCGGCGGCGAAGCCGGTGGCCATGCAGCCCTGCAGGAGATAGCCGCCCGTGGGGGCCTCCCAGTCCAGCATCTCGCCGGCGGCGAAGACGCCGGGGCGGCGGCGCAGCATCAGGCGCTCGTCGAGCTCCGTCCGCGCGATGCCGCCGGCCGTGGAGATGGCGCGCGCCAGCCCGAAGGGCGCGGTCAGCCGCAGCGGCAGCGCCTTGATCAGTTCGGCCAGCGGCTTGGCCGCGCCGCCGTGCAGGGCCTCCTGCACCAGGCCGATGGCGGCCGGCGACAGGCTCACGCGCTTGCGCAGGACGTTGGACAGCGAATCGCCGCCGCGCCCGGCCCCGAGCTTTTCGGCGAGCGCCGCCGCCGTCAGGTCCGGACGCAGGTCGAGATGCGCCAGCGCGACGCCGTCGCGCGCGATCGCCTCGCGCAAGGGCGACGACAGGGCATAGACCGCGCCGCCCTCGATGCCCTCGGCCGTGACCGTCGCCTCGCCGCGCACCGTCGCGCCGCCGAACGAGAGCGCGATGCGCTTGAGCGGCGCGCCCGCATGGCGGCCGCGGAAGATGTCCGACCAGCCGACTGCGAAGCCGCAGTTTGCCGGCCGCAGCGGCGATATCTCAAGCTCGGGCAGCAGCGCCGTCCAGCCGCCGTCGCCGCCCAGGCGCGGCCAGGAGGCGCCGCCCAGGCCCAGCACCGTCGCGTCGGCGCCGAACAGGTCGCCATTGGCGAAGGTCAGCGCGCCGTCGGCGTTCCAGCCGGTCCATTCGGCGCGCATGACGAAGCGGACGCGCGACTTGGCGAGGCGCTGCAGCCAGGCGCGCAGCAGCGGGCTCGCCTTCATCGCCTTGGGAAAGACGCGGCCGCTGCTGCCGACGAAGGTTTCCTGGCCGAGTTCCTCGCACCAGGCGACGAGATCCTGCGGCGAGAAGGCGTCGAGCAGCGGCGACATCCAGGGTTCGGCCGCGCCGTAGCGCGCGCGGAAGCGCTCCATGGGCTCGGAATGGGTCAGGTTGAGGCCGCCGCGCCCGGCCATCAGCAGCTTGCGGCCGACGCTCGGCATCCGCTCGAAGACGGTCACGGAAACGCCCGCGCCGGCGACGACCTCGGCGGCCATCAGCCCGGCCGGGCCGCCGCCGACGACGGCGACGTAGAGATTCTCGGGAGACGCCTTGGCCATGGGACGGCTCAGGCCATCACGTCGAGCAGGGCGGGGCGGACGCCGAGCTGCGCGATGAGCCGCTCGAGCTCCGTCTTCGCCTGCGCGTTGCCCTGCTGGTGGCGCTCGGCGAGGATGAGCTCGTTCTTCAGCGAATGCTCGAGGCCGGTGAGCTCGGTCACGCGCACCTTGTAGCCGTGCGCCTCCAGCACGAGGCCGCGTATCACGTTGGTGATGTGCGCGCCGAACTCGCGGCGCTGGATCGGATGGCGCCAGAGCTGGTGCAGCGGGTTCTTCTCGCCTTTCAGCAGCAGGGCGACCTCCGCCTGGCAGCAGGGCACCAGCGCGATGGTCTTCGCCTCATGGCGCAGCGCAAAGCGGATGGCGTCGTCCGTCGCCGTGTCGCAGGCATGCAGGGCCGTGACCATGTCGACGCGGCCGCCCGGAAGCGCCGCCTCGGCGATGGGTGCGCAGACGAAGTCCATCCGCTCGAAGCCGGACTCGGCGGCCAGGCGGCGCGACGCCTCCGTCAGCTCCGCGCGCGATTCGACGTTAACGACGCGCCCGCGCCCGGCTGGGCCCAGGATCAGCTCGTAGAGGATGAAGCCGAGGTAGGACTTGCCGGCGCCGAGGTCGGCCAGCAGCGGCTCCTCGACGTCCGCGAGCAGCGCCTCCAGGGACGGGCGCAGGATCTGCGTCAGATGCAGGACCTGCTTCAGCTTGCGCCGCGAATCCGCATTGAGCCGGCCTTCGCGGGTCAGGATATGCAGCGCCTTCAGGAGCGGGACGGACTTTTCCGCGTCGTGGCTCGGCCAGAGCTCGGCGATGGCGTCCTGTTCCGGGGATGTCTTGCGGCTGCGCGCCATGGCGGTCGTCTCGTCACGTTTCACTGCGGCGGACCATACCGGATGGCGGCCGGTCTGTCCTCATTGAGCAAAGCGGCGGTAAACACCGGGACCAGAACGCAAATCGCCGCCGGGGACGCCGGCGGCGATCTGGGAACGCATGTCCGTCCGTCGGCTTAGCGGCCGCCCGTGGCCTCCACGATGGCCTCGCTGAGCTTGGGACGGGTCTTCAGGTACCAGTCTTCCTGATACTGGTCGAAATACTTCACGCCCGGCTTGGGAACGACGAAGTCCGGCACGTTCGCCGTCGACACGTCGACCCGGCGGCTGGGCGCCTGCCAGATGTCCGAATAGACCTGCTGGCCGTGCTGGCTCAGGTACCAGTTCAGGAACACCGTGGCGCCGTTGGTGTGCGGCGCGCCGGCCGGAATCCAGACCACGCTGCTGCCGCCGATGAGACTGCCCGGACCGTCCGGCATGTCCATCACGGCGACGTTGAGCTTCTCGGCCTGGTAGCGCTGGATGAAGGGCGGCAAGGCGGAGAGCGCGAAGGCATAGGTGCCGCGCGCCACCCAGTCGACGAGCTGGCGGCTGTCGGTGGTCAGCATCGCGTCCTGGCCGACGTAGAGCTTCTTCACGAAGTCCACGTCGAACAGCTCGCCGAGATAGGCGGCGTAGGCGAGGCCCGGGCCCGGCGCGCGCGGATCGTGGGCGGCGATCTTGCCCTTGTATTCGGGCTTGAGCAGGTCCTTCCAGCTCGTGATCTCGCCAGGCTTCACCAGAGTCGGGTTGTAGGCGAGCCAGCCGAAGACATATTCGTTGGGGATGAACAGGTACTTCTGCGCATTGTCCGCATACTTGAGCTTGCCGTCGCGCCACTTCGACGGATCGGTGACCTCGTTCAGCATGAGGCGCGGCGGCAGCTCCTGCAGGTAGCCCTGCGGGATCATGTCGAGATTGCTGGCGCCGCCGAACATCACGTCGATGGTCACCTGCTTGGCCCGCAGCTCGCGCTTGATGCGGCTGTCGAGCTCGCGGGCGGCGCCGCCGAAGAACTGGATGTTGAGGCCGGTGTCCTTCTGGAAGGCCTCCGTCAGCTTGGGCGTCAGCTGCGGATGGCCCGCGACCACGACCACGCCTTCCTTCTTCGCCGCCTCCAGCGTCTTGGCCCATTCGGGCCCTGCCGCCGGGTTCCATTCGTCGGCGGCCTGGGCGGCCGTGCCCAGCATCAAGGCGCCAAGGCCCGCGGCCAGCGCCATCAATCCAGATTTCATGACCTTCTCCCGGCTCTCTTATGTTTCTTGTGCGCGCTCCGCTTTCGGCGGGCCGCTCAGACCTGGCAGCGGTGGAAATCCTCGCGGCCGATGATGTCCGCCCAGAGCTTGCGATGGTCGGCGGCCTCGTCGAGCACCGTGCCCATCACGACGATGTCGCGGAAGTCGTTGTCCTTGTCGTCGTGCAGGACCATCGGCGGCTCCTTGCCGGCGGCGAGGCCGTCCATCGCGTGCAGGAACATGCGGCGCATCACCGCAACGCCCATGTCGGTGCTGGCCAGATGCTCGCGCCGGCGGTCGGCGATGGGGCCCGGCGTCTCCACCGCCCATACGTCGTGGGACGAGAAGAAGGTGCCCATGCCGGAGAAGCTGAAGCTCTTCATCTCCTCGCGGTCCTGGAGATAGCGGTTCTCCTTGCGGCGGATCATCATGTGATTGTCGTCGATCTCCAGCGCCCGGTTGCGGATCAGGCTCTCTTTGTCGAGCGGCACCGACGGCTGGTAGTAGAAGTCGTAGCGCCAGTGGTTCTCGTCGTCGATCGGCACGTGCCAGTGCACCGAATAGCCGCCCTGGCCCTGGCGCGCGCCCATGCCGCCGATGAAGGCGATGTTGGGGAACACGAAGTTGGTGGAGTTGACGTGCTTCTTGCCCTCGCCCGCCTTGCGTTCGGCGTAGGCGCGGATGCCGAAGCGGGTGCGCTCCACGTCGAGCGTGATGCGCGGCTGGTTGAAGATGATGTTGCGGGCGGCGCGGATCTCAGCGGCCGAGCGCTGGTCGTCCTTCGTCTCGCGGTTGTAGTAGTGCAGGAAGGCGAGATGCGACGGGTCGATGATGCCATCGAGCGCCTGCATGGTGTTGCAGCGGTGCAGCATCTTCATCGCCCAGACCTGGCTGTCGGGCGCCTCGAAGAAGTGGAACTTGGGGAACAGCGGCGGCGCGCCCGGGCCCATGTAGGCGAAGATCATCCCCGCCTTCTCGATGCAGGGATAGGCGGTGTGCTGGATTTCGTCCTTGTAGCGGCTGCCTTCCGGCTCCGCCGGCTGGTCGAGGCAGCGCCCGGCCTTGTCCATCAGCCAGCCGTGGTAGAGGCAGCGCAGGCCACCGTCTTCCACCCGGCCATAGGAAAGGTCAGTGCAGCGGTGCGGGCAGTACATGCCGATCAGCCCGGGCTCGCCATTGGCGTCGCGGAACAGGACCAGCTCCTCGCCCAGCACCTTCGTCGGGAAGGGCGCATCGGCGAGCAGGTCGCTGCTCAGCGCCACCGGCTGCCAGTAGCGCCGGTACAGGTCGCCGCCGGGCGTGCCGGCGTCGGTCTGGGTCAGGCGGTCGTTCTCTTCCTTGGTCGTCATCTTCTGTCGCTCCCGTTTCCATGCATGGGTGCGCGCCGCGGATCAATCCGGACAGCGACGATTTCCGCCGTCCTCGAAGCCGGCGCGCGGACATGTCCCGCGCCGAAGCGAACTGATCTCGAAAGTGCGAACCCGCCAGGCCCTGCGCGTGCTCCGCTTTTCGGCGCGCCGCTTGCAGAAGGCCTCCCCTTTTTTATGATTGCCGCAAAGCTAAGGACCGCGCTCCGGCATTGTCAATCACATTAGGGCGTCGCATCGGAACGGCGCGGCCCGCATGATCGCGATGCAAAAATATTCACGCGTCTGGTATAAAATTTATCGACCTCAAAAGCGCGGCGCCGTCGCGTGACTGCCTTCGCATCGGGCAGAGGAGGAACCATCCACCGGAAGGCCATCGGCCGAATCCGCGAGCAGACAGGGCGACAGCAGTCGCCGGTCCGCCACGGAAGATCCCTTGGCATTCCAGCGTGATGTTCTATTTTCGCCGCCCGCTTCCGGCCCCGCGCCGCCTTTCGCTTGCAAGGAATCCCATGGCTCCCGACACGCAACGCCTCGCCGCCCTCATCGCCGCAGAGATCGGCTCCCGCCCCGAGCAGGCGGCGGCGGCCATCGAGCTTCTCGACGAGGGCGCGACCGTTCCGTTCGTCGCCCGCTACCGCAAGGAAGCGACGGGAGGCCTCGACGACACGCAGCTCCGCAACCTCGCCGAGCAGCTCTCCTACCTGCGCGAGCTCGACGCGCGACGCGACACCATCCTCGGCTCGATCCGCGACCAGGGGAAGCTGACCGACGAACTGACCGCGAAGCTCGCCGCCGCGACCACCAAGGCCGAGCTCGAAGACATCTACCTGCCTTACAAGCCGAAACGCCGCACCAAGGCCGACATCGCGCGCGAGAATGGACTGGCGCCGCTGGCCGAGGCCATCCTCGCCGACCGCGCGGCAGTGCCGGCCGAACTCGCCGCCGCCTACGTCAGCGAGGCCGTGGCGGACGTGAAGGCGGCGCTCGAAGGCGCGCGCGACATCCTGTCCGAGAAGTTCGCAGAAGACGCCGACCTGGTCGGCCGCCTGCGCACCTACATGAAGGAAGGCGCCGTGCTGCGCGCGCGCGTGGTCGACGGCAAGCAGGACGCCGGCGCAAAGTTCTCCGACTACTTCGACCACAGCGAGCGCTGGGCGACGGTGCCCAGCCACCGCGCCCTGGCGATGTTCCGCGGCCGCAACGAAGACGTGCTGTCGCTCGACCTGGTGATCGACGCCGACGACACGGCGCCGGTGAAGCCGGTGGAGCGCATGATCGCCGACGCCAACGGGATCGGCCGCACGCTGCCCGGCGACCAGTGGCTGATGGTCGTCGTCGGCTGGACTTGGCGGGTCAAGCTGTCGCTGCACCTGTCGCTCGACCTCATGCGCGACCTGCGCGAGCGGGCCGAGGAGGAAGCCATCCAGGTCTTCGCGCGCAACCTCAAGGACCTACTGCTGGCGGCGCCCGCCGGCTCGCGCGCCACGATGGGCCTCGATCCCGGCATCCGCACCGGCGTCAAGGTCGCGGTGGTCGACGGCACCGGCAAGCTGCTGGCGACGACGACCGTCTACCCCTTCCCGCCGAAGAACGACGTGCGCGGCACGCAGGCCGAGCTCGCGAGCCTGCTGCGCAAGCATAACGTCGAGCTGATCGCCATCGGCAACGGCACGGGCAGCCGCGAGACCGAGAAGCTGGTCGCCGACATGCTGTCGGTCATGCCGGCCGGGACGGGCCCGAAGCCGCTGAAGGTGATCGTCAGCGAGGCCGGCGCGTCGGTCTATTCCGCCTCGGAGACGGCGGCGAAGGAATTCCCCGGGCTCGACGTGTCGCTGCGCGGCGCCGTCTCCATCGCGCGCCGCCTGCAAGACCCGCTCGCCGAGCTGGTCAAGATCGAGCCTAAGTCGATCGGCGTCGGCCAGTACCAGCATGACGTCGACCAGTACCGCCTCGGCCGCTCGCTCGAAGCCGTGATCGAGGACGCGGTGAACGCCGTCGGCGTCGACCTCAACACCGCCTCGGCGCCGCTGCTGGCGCGCGTCTCCGGCCTCGGCGCGTCGCTCGCCGAAGCCATCGTCGCGCACCGCGACGCCGCCGGGCCCTTCGCCAGCCGCGCCGACCTGCTGAAGGTCAGCCGCCTCGGCCAGCGCACCTTCGAGCAGAGCGCCGGCTTCCTGCGCATCCCCAACGGCGCCGAGCCGCTCGATTCCTCGGCCGTGCATCCGGAAGCCTACGACGTCGCCAAGAAGATCGTCGCCGCCTGCGGCCGCGACCTGCGCGAGCTGATGGGCGACAGCGGCGCGCTGAAGGCGCTCGACCCGCGCGCCTTCGTCGACGAACGCTTCGGCCTGCCGACGGTGCGCGACATCATCGCCGAGCTGGAAAAGCCCGGCCGCGACCCGCGCCCCGCCTTCAAGACGGCGACCTTCGCCGACGGCGTCAACGACCTCAAGGACCTGAAGCCCGGGATGCTGCTCGAAGGCACCGTCACCAACGTCGCGGCCTTCGGCGCCTTCGTCGACATCGGCGTCCACCAGGACGGCCTGGTGCATGTCTCTCAGCTCGCCGACCGCTTCGTGAAGGACGCCCACGACGTGGTGAAGGCCGGCGACGTGGTGAAGGTCCGCGTCGTCGAGGTCGACATCCCGCGCAAGCGCATCGGCCTGACCATGCGCCAGGACGGCGACCCCGGCGCGCCCAAGGGAATCGCGCGCGACGTCGGCAAGCCGCAGCGCGGCCCGGCGCCGAAGCGCGCGGCGGAGCCGCCCGCGCAGGGCGCCTTCGGCGCGGCGCTGGCCGAAGCGCTGCGGCGCAAATGAAAAAAGGGCGACGCCGCAGCGTCGCCCTTTTCTTTTATGCGAGAACTTAGAAGCCGGCGGTCACTTGTAGCCGAGCGCGGCGTGGATCTTCTGCAGCACCTCGGGCGGCGTGGCGTAGATATCTTCGACGATCTTCTGCAGCTCTTCGCCCGACATGGGCGAGACTTCCAGCCCGCGCGACACGATTTCCTGGCGCAGCTCGGGATCGTTGAACGCCTTCATGAGGGCCGTGCGCAGCGCGGCGACACGCTCGGGCGGCACCTTCGCGCCGGTCACGTAGGGCCGGCCGAAATCGCCCTGGCGGTCGTAGAGCGTCAGGATCTGACGCTGCTCGTCGGTCTTGGCGTAGGAGGCGACGGGCCGCGCGCCGGCCATCTCCTTCTCGGTCAGCACCTTGGTGCCCTGGTAGGCGAGCGCATGGACGGAATTGGTGGAGAACCATTCCGGCTTGGTCGCGATGATGTTGAGGTAGCTCACGTTGCACATGGCCTGCACTTCGTTGCGGTCCATGGCGAGGATGATGTCGGTGGTGCTGACGTAGCCGGCGACGATCTTGAGCTTCAGCCCCAGGATGTTGCGCAGCAGCAGCGCGTAGCCGTAGGCCGAGCCGGCGGTGGTGCCGGTCACGCCGAGGATGATCTCCTTGTCGAAGACGTCCTCGAAGGTCTTGGCCGGCGCGTCCGTGCGCAGGAAGCAGGACTCGATGTTCGGCGCGGCGTTGCCGAGATAGGAGAGCTGCAGCGGCTTCGGAGCCTTGCTCGGGTCGGCAAGCAGCGGATCCATGATGACGCCGGGCGGGATGCCGGCGATGTAGGTGCCGTCCTGCGGCGCCGTGACGGCGATTTTGCTCGCGGCGATGTAGCCGCCGGCGCCCGGCAGGTTCTGCGGCACCACCGTCGGGTTGCCGGGAATGTACTTCGCCAGGTACTTGCCGACGATGCGCCCGTAGAGGTCGAAGCTGCCGCCCGGCGCCGACCCGATCGTCATGTAGACGGTGTTGCCCTTGTAGAAGGCCGCGACCTTGGCGTCGTCGGCCGTCTGCCCGTAGGCGACGGTCGCAACGGCAGTCGAGGCCGCCATCAGCAGGCCGCACGCGGCGGCGATGATCCTGTTCATGCTCTACCCCTCTCGCACTCGTTGAACTTCGAAGACATGCCGCAGCGGCTCACTTGGTGTTCATCACCGTGCGGGTCTTCTCGACGATCTCCGGCGGCGTGGCGTAGACGGCGGACACGAGCTTCTGGACCTCCTCGCCCGACATCGGGTCGACGTCGAGGCCGCGCGTCGTCAGCTCCTTGCGCAGCTCGGGGTCGTTGAGCGCGCTCATGAAGGCGGCGCGCAGCGCTGCGATGCGTTCCGGCGGCACGGTCGCGCCGGTCACGAAGGGCCGGCCGAACTCGCCCTGGCGGTCGTACAGGGTCATGATCTGGCGCTGCTCGTCCGTCTTGGCGTAGGAGACGGCAGGCTTCGCGCTCGCCATTTCCTTCTCGGGCAGGATCTTCGAGCCCTGGTAGGTGAAAGCCCGCACCGTATCGTTGGCGAACCAGTCCGGCTTGCCGCTCAGCACGCTCTCGTAGCCGACGCCGCAGATCGCCTGCACCTCGTTGCGGTCCATGGCGAGCATGATCTCGGTGGTGCTGACGTAGCCGGCGACGATGCGCATCTTCACGCCGAGGATATGGCGCAGCAGCATGAGGTAGCCGTAGGCCGAGCCGGCCGTGGTGTTGGTGGCGCCCATCACCACTTCCGTCGTCATCGCGCCTTCGAAGGACTTGGCCGGCGCGTCGGTGCGCATGAAGCAGCCTTCGATGTTCGGCGCCGCGTTGCCGAGATAGGCGAGGTTCAGCCGCTTGATGCCCTGGGTCGGGTCGCCGAGCACGGGGTCCATGATCACCGCCGGCTGGATCGCGCCGATCGAGGTGCCGTCCTGCGCCGCCGTCACCGAGACGCGGTTGCCCGCCGTGTAGCCGCCGGCGCCCGGCAGGTTCTGCGGCACCACCGTCGGGTTGCCCGGGATGTACTTCGCCATGTACTTGCCGATGGTGCGGCCATAGAGGTCGAAGCTGCCGCCAGGGCCCGACCCGATGATCATGTAGACGGTCTTGCCCTTGTAGAAGTCGGCCACCTTCTGGTCGCCGGCCGTCTGCGCCTGGACGGCGGTCGTCGCCGCCAGCGTCAAAGCCAAGCCCGCCGCGAAAGCTCCCGGAATCTTCTTCATGCTGTCCCCACCCTGGTCCTGATTGGACTGTTTTCAGGACCACATTGAACATCGAATGGCGGACAGTGAAAAGACTTATTGATATATCAATCAAAAAACCAAGCGGCATCAAGCCGCTGGCGCGCGATGCGCGTTTTTCGGGCAGAAACCCACGCTGGGGCCGCGAACCTAGGCGAACGGATTGCGCCGAACGGCCCTGCCCGCCTCGTTCCAGATGGCCTCGGCCTTGTCTTTGCGGATTGTCGAGCGCAAGCGGCGGCATCCGCGATCACGCGGACGCCGCCTCAAGATGTACGAGAGCCCCGCGCGATCGGCGCGGGCCTCGCCTCTATCCCACGTATTGCGGAATATGCGCCTTGCCGACGGACAGGCTGTCCCAGGCGGCCGGCTGGCGCGCGCGCAGCGCCGCTTCGGCCGGCGGCAGGCTCCTGTCCCACAGCTTCGCGTTGAAGCGAAAGCCGCTGACGCCGTCGGACGCCGTGGAGGCGAGCCACAGGGTCGGCGCCTCGAAGATGTCGGGCTGCATCATCTTCTCGAGGGGAATGCCACGCGACTTCTCGTGGATGGGCGTCGCCGTCGGGCCGCCGGGGATCAGCACGTTGACGGTGACGCCGCTGCCCTCCAGCTCCTTGCTCCAGATCAGCGAGCTCGCCTCGAGCCCCGCCTTGCCGGGGCCGTAGCAGGCGCGGCCGGGCCCGAGCATGGTGTGGAAATTCGTCGTGTTGTTGATGATGCGGCCCCAGCCCTTCTTCAGCATGGGCAGCACCGCCAGGCGCGCCATGTAGTAGCCGCTGGCGTTGTTGATCGCCACGGCCTCGTCCCACAGGTCCGGGTCGCACTCCCAGAAATGCAGCGTGCCCTGGAAGTCCTTGGGCCGCGCATGGTTCGAGCCGACGCCCGCGTTGTTGACGAGGATGTCGATGGTGCCGAAGGCGTCGAGCGCGCGCTGCACGGCCGCCTCGCAGCTCGCGCGGCGCGACACGTCGCCCGCGACGGGCAGGAACGCGCCCTTGTGGCCCATGGCCTCAAGCTCGGCCGCGACCTTGTCGAGGTTGCTCTGCGTGCGGGCGACGCCGACGACCTTGGCCCCGGCGCGCACCATGGTCTTCGCCATGACCGCGCCCAGCCCCGTGCTGGCGCCGGTGATGATCGCCACCTTCCCCGCCAGATGTTGCGGCGGATAGGCGGCAAAGGCGTCTGACATCACTCACTCCTGGAGAATCGGTTTTACATAACTTTACGGCCTTGCCCGGGCGATCCTGCGCCCAGGCAAGGCCGCTGCTGACAGGCTAGTTGAGAATCTTGCGCGCCCGTTCGGCGACCTCGGGCGAAGTCTTGGCCAGGCGGTCGGCCAGTTCCTGGAGCTGCTCGCCCGTCACCGGGTCGATGAACAGCTTCAGCTTGGCCGCCTCGGCCAGGAAGCCCTCGTCCTTGAGCGTCGCCTGGAAGGAGCTGCGCAAGGTGGCGAGCTGCGCCGCCGGCATTTCCGGCGGGCCGAAGAAGGGCCGGCCGGAATCGTCGCGGGCATAGAGGATCGCGACGATCTGGCGATCCGCTTCGTCCTTGGGCAGCGGGAACAGCGGGACGTTGGGCAGGTCAGGATGCGGCTTGAAGCCGTACTGGGCGATGACCTTGGCCTTGCCCGAGGCGAGCCATTCGGCGTTGCCGTTCTTCGCGCTGACCCAGCCCAGGCCGCCGTTGCCCTGAATCTCGCCGCGCTCCATGGCGAGGTCGACGTCCTCGTTGCCCTTGTAGCCGGTGATCAGCTTGAACTTGGTGCCGAGCACCTCGTTGGCCACCAGCGGATAGTCGACCGGCGCGCTGCCGCGCGCGGCGCCGCCGACGATGATCTCCTTCTTGAACAGGTCTTCCAGGGTCTGCACGGGCGCCGTGTGCCAGACCATGACGACCATGGCGTCGCGGCTTGGGCCGCCGATCCAGGACAGCTTGGCCGGATCGAATCGCGCCGCGTTCGGATAGAGGATCGCCGCGGTGGGCATCGCGTTGTTGGCCACGCCGACGACCGTGCCGTCGCGCACTTCCTTCGTGTACATGTTGTTGGTCATGTTGAGGCTGCTCGCCCCCGGCACGTTCTGCACGACGAAGTTCGGGTTGCCGGGGATGTGCTTGCCCCACCAGCGCGCCATGGCGCGACCCAGCACGTCGTAGCCGCCGCCGGGCGCCGAGCCGACCAGCAGGTTGATCCGCTTTCCGCTGTAGAAGTCGTTCGACTGGGCGTGGGCCGGCAGCGACATCGTCGCCGCAAGCGCCAGCCCCAGCACTGGCATCAGCAAGGTCTTCATTTCCATTCCCCTGTTTTTCTCATTGGCATGTTTTCTCGTTGAATCATCGGATCGCGATGGCGGGCCGACGCCTCCCGGCTACTCCTTGCCCGATCCCTGCGTGCCGAGCAGCTGGCGCATGCGCGCCACGACCTCCGGCGGCGTCTTGAAGATCTGCTCCGTCAGTTCCTGCAATTCCTTGCCGGATACCGGGTTCACCTCCACGTCGACCTTGGCCGCCTCGGCGAGGAAGCCCGGATCCTTCATGGTGGCGTCGAAGGCGGCGATCAGGGCCGCCACGCGGTCGGCCGGCACCTTCGGCGGCGTCACGATCGGGCGGCCGTAGTCCTGGCGCGCGAACATCAGGTCGAACATCTGCTGGTCGGCGGCCGACTTCGCCTTGGGAAACAGCGGCACGTCCGGCAGGTCGGGATGCTTGTGCGTGCCGTACTGCGCGATGACCTTCAGCTCGCCGCTCTTGAGCAGGTCGGCGTACTGGGTGCGGGCGCTGCCCCAGGCCAGCGCCGCGTTGGCGTGGACTTCGCCGCGCTGCATCGCCAGCTTGACGTCGGTCGCGCCGGGATAGCCCGGGATGATCTTGAACTTGGTGCCCATGAGGGCGTTGGTCAGCATCGGCACCTCGAGCGTCGCGCTGCCGGGCGACGACGCGCCGGCGATGACCTCGGTGGTGAAGACGTCGTCCAGGGTCTTGGCCGGCGCCGTGTGCCAGATGACCAGCACCTGGATCTCCCGGCTCGTGCTGCCGATGAAGCTGAACTTGCGCGGATCGAAATGCGCCGCTTCCGGATTCATCAAGGGCGTCGTCGGCATGCCGTTGCTCATGACGCCGATGTAGGTGCCGTCCGCCTTCGTCGTGTTGCCGAACTGGTTGGCGAGCTTCAGGCTGCCGCCGCCCGGCACGTTCTGCACGACGATGACCGGATTGCCCGGAACGTACTTGCCCATGTAGCGGGCGATGACGCGGCCCACCAGGTCGTAGCCGCCGCCGGTTCCCGAGCCGATCTGCATGAAGAGCTGCTTGCCCTTGTAGAAGTCCGCCACCGGATCCGCCTGCGCGCCGTTCGGCAACGCCGCGAACCCAGCCAACGCCGCCGCAATGAAAAGTTTGCGCATGTCTGCCTCCCAGGCCTGTTTCGTCGTCCACGCCGGTGGTCCGGCATTGGCTTTTTTGTAGCCGCCGCTTCTCCTCTCTCAGCGGAGGCGAAGCGGCGGGTAGGCGCTATTCCGTCCTCACACCTTGCGCGTCTTGTCGTGGTTCCCGGACGGCGACACCGCTTCCTTGCTCGTGACGATGTCGACGAGGGCCGGCATCTTCGAGGCCAAGGCGTCGCTGATGGCGTCCTGGATGTGGGCGCGGTCGGTGACCCGCGCGCCGTGGGCGCCGAAGGCGCGCGCCACCGCCGCGAAGTCCGTGTCGCGGTAGTCCAGCACTTCCGAAACCACCTCGCCGTTCCGGCGATGCAGCTGCGCGTGGTACTCCGATGCCAGGCAGCTGTTGTTCAGGGCGACGATGACGACCGGAAGCTCCAGGCGCAGCGCGGTCTCCAACTCCGCGATGTGGTAGAGCAGCCCGCCGTCGCCGGTGAGCGCCACCGCGCGGTGCTGCGGGCGCGCCAGCGCCGCGCCCATCACGCCGGGCACGACCCAGCCCAGGGAGCCGTTGGCGCGCACGAAAGTCTTGCCGGCCTCGACCGGGAAGAGCGCGCCGCCCCAGGAGCCGATGGCGCCCGTGTCGGCGCCGAGCAGGTCCTGCGGCCCCATCACCTTGCGCAGGCGCGCGACCACGTCGGCCGGGTGGATGCCGTCGGCCGGCGTCTCTTCGGCCTG
This sequence comes from Alphaproteobacteria bacterium, assembly GCA_036500145.1. GTDB lineage: Bacteria > Pseudomonadota > Alphaproteobacteria > SMXQ01 > SMXQ01 > CAMAVH01. The sequence goes on from DASYCO010000060.1 coordinate 41,178, forward strand.
CGCGGCGGCCTTCTTGCTCCACTCCACGACGTCCTGCGTGATCTTCTTCGACCAGGCTGTGCGCGGACGGCGCAGCTTGCCGGCCTCGATCTCCGCCAGCCCGCTTTCGAGCGCCAGCTTGGCATCCGCCATGAGCGTGAGCTGCGCCTGGAAGTTGTGGCCGAGCACGTCCTGGTTGGTGTCGATCTGCGCGAGGGCGATCTTCGCGAAGGGCAGCGTCCAGCGATGCGACGCCAGGCCGCCCAGGCGCGAGCCGATGACGAGGATAAAGTCCGCCTGCCGGATGGTGTCGTTGGCGACCAGGCGGGAATTGCGCCCGATGACGCCGACCGCCAGCTCATGGTTCTCCGAGATGGCGCCCTTGCCGCCGAGCGTGGTCGCCACGGGAATGCTCAGGGCGTCGGCGAAGCGCGTCAGCTCCTCCCAGGCTTCCGAGATGACGGTGCCCTTGCCGGCCAGGATCAGCGGCCGCTCGGCCTTCAGCAGGCGGTCGATGACGGCGCGCATCGCGCCGGCCTGCGGCGGAATGCGCCGCGACGTCACGCTGCCCGCGTTGGCCTCGCGATAGATCGGGTCCGACCCCGCCTCGACGCCGAACATCTCGGCCGGGATTTCCAGATGCACCGGCTTCGGCGACGGGCCCGCCGCCACGCGGATCGCGGCGCGCGTCATGGCGGCGGCGCGCTGCGGCACGTGAATTTCCTTGTTCCAGTCGGTGAAGCCGACATGCATCTTGATGCCGTCGAGTTCCTGATATTCGAAGCGGTCGCGCGACGCCGAGGAGATGGAGCTCGTCAGCGACACCACGGGGCTGCTCGCCCACACCGCGTCGGCCAGCGAGCCGGCGACGTTGGCGACGCCGGGGCCGCGCTGGCCGTAGACGAAGCCCGGCTTGCCCGACACGCGGCCGTAGCCGTCCGCCATGTAGACGGCGCCCGCCTCGCTGCGGCAGTTGACGATCTGGATTCCCGCGTCATGCAGGGCGTACCAGAGCTCATGGTCGCCGCCCATGAAGCAGAAGAACTTCTCCGTGCCGTATTCGACGAGCGTTTGTACGACGGCTTCCGAGACTGTCGGCATTTCTTAAAACCTTCCTTTACGATGCGACGCTTTTAGAGCGATCAATTTCTGTTCAATCGGCAGGTGAAATCACTTCATGCGGTAGCTCTTGGCGACGTCGATCGCCGCCTGCCCGCCCAGGCCGAGGCCGAGGCCGTAGTGCCTGTCGGACGCGACCGCTTCCGGATAGAAGCTGGCCAGATCCATTTCCGGATATTGCGTCATCACCCATTCGGCGATCTTCTCGCGCGTGGTGATCCATACCTTCGGCTTGCTCTTCACATGCCGGATGACGTCCTCCAGCGGCCGCGTGCGGAACGCCAGCGCCAGGGCGGGATGCGTGCCGTAGGCCAGCATCTTCGGATGGCCGCGCTGGCCTTCCTCGTAGAGGGCGTCGAAGTAGTCCTGCCACATGGTCACGACCTCGCGCGGCGACATGCCGCGCTTGGTCGGCGTGTCGGAGACGGCATAGCTCGTCATGCCCACCAGCTTGCGGGCGCCGACGCGGATGACGAAGGGGACTTCGACGTTCCTCAGGCCGCAGCAATATTTGAAGCCGTTGTCGGCGAGGATAGAGAAGGTCTCGGCGGTCAGGTGGCCGCCCGGGCTGCTGTAGCCCGCCGATTTCTTGCCGAGAATCCGCTCGAAGGCGGCATTGGTCTTCTGGATTTCCTGGATCTGGTCTTCGACCGACATGTTCCAGAGGAAGGCGTGCTGCCAGCCCTGCACCAGGAGTTCATGCCCCCTGGCGGCGGTTTCGCGCGCCAGGTCCGGAAAGAGGTCGACCGTCAGGCCGTCCACATAGGCGCTGGCCTGGATCTCATGGCGCTCCCAGAGGTCGAGCAGGCGCTGCATGCCGCCGGTTTCGGCGAAGGCGTTCTCGTAGACCGGCCGCATGGCGCGCGCGTAATGCGCGTTCGCCGGCACCTTCTGCGCGCCGGTTTCCTTGCTCTCGGACGTGCCGAGGTTGGGAGAGACCTCCCAGGACATGTTGAAGACGACGGCAATATGCGCGCCGTCCGGCCATTTGAAGTCCGCCTGGTACAAGAAGCTCTCCCTTTATTTCCGCATTCCCTGTTGGCCGCCGCCTCTGTCGGGCGGTCGGCCGGCCGCGCAGCTCTACTTCATGGTGGGCATGATGAACTCGGCGCCGGCGCGGATGCCGGTCGGCCAGCGCGACGTGACGGCCTTGAGGCGCGTGTAGAAGCGCACGCCTTCCATGCCGTGCATGTGATGGTCGCCGAACAGCGAGCGCTTCCAGCCGCCGAAGCTGTTGAAGGCCATCGGCACCGGGATCGGCACGTTCACGCCGACCATGCCGACCTTGATCTTCGAGGCGAAGTCGCGGGCGGCGTCGCCGTCGCGGGTGAAGATCGCCGTGCCGTTGCCGTATTCGTGGTCGTTCACCAGCTTCACGGCGCTCGCGTAGTCGGGCACGCGGACGACCGAGAGCACCGGCCCGAAGATCTCTTCCTTGTAGATACGCATCTCCGGCTTCACGTTGTCGAACAGGCAGCCGCCGAGGAAGTAGCCGTTCTCATAGCCCTGCAGCTTCAGGGAGCGGCCGTCGACCACCAGCTTGGCACCTTCCTTGATGCCCTGGTCGACATAGCCGCGCACTTTCTCGAGATGCTGTTTGGTCACCAGCGGGCCCATCTCGGCCTCCGGATCTGTGCCGGGCGCGACTTTGAGCGCCCGCACCTTCGGTGACAGCTTGTCGATCAGCGTATCGCCGACCTTGTCGCCGACCGCGACGGCAACCGAGATCGCCATGCAACGCTCGCCTGCCGAGCCGTAGCCGGCGCCCATCAGCGCGTCGGTCGCCTGATCCATGTCGGCATCCGGCATGACGATCATGTGGTTCTTGGCGCCGCCCAAGGCCTGCACGCGCTTATTGTGGGCGGTGCCGGTGTGATAGATGTACTCGGCGATCGGCGTCGAGCCGACGAAGCTCACCGCCTGGATCTCCGGGTTCTCCAGGATCGCGTCGACCGCTTCCTTGTCGCCGTGCACGACGTTGAACACGCCGTCCGGCAGCCCGGCCTTCTTGAGCAGCTCCGCCATCAGCAGCGACGGGCCGGGATCGCGCT
>DASYCO010000061.1:0-75288 GCA_036500145.1 Alphaproteobacteria bacterium
CACTGACGCACAAGCATCCGCGCCGGTTCGCGACAGGCGCATCACCGGCGCGGATGCGATGCTATTCTTCAGTATAGGCGCAATGACGAGAGCGCGACGCGCGCGACGTCGTCATGGACATGTCATGCGCAGCCGCGCGCAAGATCACGTCGCAGCGGCCGATTCCCGTCGTCATGTGCTCGACGCTGACCGAGGAAGGGTCCGAGACCCTGCTCGACGCCATGGAAGCTGGTGCCATCGACGTCATCTGCAAGCCGCGCGTCGACACCAAGCACTTCCTTACCGAATCCCGCGTCCGCATCTGCGACGCGATCAAGGGCGCCGCCCACGCCAGACTAGGCACGCGCAGCGCCGCCCCGAAGCGCCGCACCGTCGAGGCGAAGCTGACCGCCGACATCATCATGCCGGCGCCGGCCAGCCGCCAGGCCATCGACGCCCAGCTGGTCGAGCGCCTGCTCGCCGGCTGCAGCCTGAACGAAGTGCGGCGGCAGTTCGAGCAGTGGCTGTGCGACGGCAAGCCGCCCGCCAGCGTCAGCGCCAGTTCCAACGCCTCTCAGGACGCCGGCAGCATCGAGCTGTTCTGACCGCACCGAAAGGCCGCCTAGTCGTTCGGGAAATATCTCAACACGCCCGCGATGCGCGGCGGGCCGCCGTCCGACGGATGGCGGAGACCGTCGTTCACCGGCACCTCGGCGAAGTCGAAAGGGCTGACGCCTTCCAGGCAGGCGACGTTGACGCCGTATTCGCGAGGGTTGGACCGCCTCTGGTGATGGGTGTAGATGCCGCACTTCGAGCAGAAGTAGTGCTTCGCCGTCATGCTGTTGAACTGATAGAGGCTCAGCGCCTCCTCGCCGGAGAGGATGGCGAAGCCGGCGAGGTCGGACGACACCGCGACCGCGCCGCGCATCCGGCAGTAGGAGCAGGTGCAGCGGCGCGCCGAACGCAGGCCGTCCGTCAGCTTGACGCGGAAGCGTACCGTGCCGCAATGGCATTGGCCGTCGATTTCGCCGATGTCGAGATCCATCTCTTGCTTCCTTGAATGCGCATGGCCTCCGCCGTGCGGAGGCCGGTCATGCTCATTTCCATCAGGAATTTTTTGCCCTCGCAGAACATTCTGCAAGGCAATCTTTTCTCCGATACGCCGTCGCGCATTTCGCCGCGCGTCGCATCGGAGATGATTCGCGTCCTATTCGATGTCCGCTCCTGGCCCGGCAATTGCTTGCTCCTGACGGCATTTCAATTCGGGAGGGGGACATGTCGGTTTCAGCTGCGGGAATTCTGTCGATGGGGTCGTTCGCCGCCCCCAAGCCCGGCGCCGCTAGCGGCGCATCGCCGCTGGGCGCCAAGTCGGCGAAGGAGGAATTCCTCGACTATGCGCGCATGACGCCAGCCCAGCGCATGGAAGCCAACATCTTGTCGCAGATGGGCCTGACCAAGGAACAGCTGGAAGCCATGCCCCCGGCCCAACGCAAGGCGATCGAGGCGACCATCCGCGAACAGATCAAGCGGCAGATGGAAGCGACCGGCGACAAGTCCAACGGAAAGATCGCCGACGTCACGGCCTAGGATGCGCTGGCTCCCCAGCCGCACCCCTTCGCCGCAGGCGCGGCCTTACCTATGCCACCCGCCATGGCCGCCGCGATAGCTGCGGCCGTAGTCGCCGCCACGGTAGGAGAATGAGAAGCTGCTGTAGGCCGGCGGCCCATAGTACGGACGCGGCGCGTAGTAGTACGGCCGGTAGTAGTAGCCGGGCGCCGAATAGTAAGTCGGCTGCGGATAGTAGGCGACGGGCTCCGGCACAGCGGCGACGCAGGCCGACAGGCCCACGGCGGCGGAAGCGAGCAAGACGCCTTTCGCGAGAAGAGCAGCAACGGGTTTCATCACCATCTCCCTGGGCATCGTCTCGTGGATGCCCGAAGCACGCTTCGGCGCGGGAACGAAAGACACTGCGCCGAATGAGCTAGAACTTAGGGAACAACCATGGCGAGATTGCGCCAAGCGCGCGGCGAAGTGATGAAATCGGCAGACGGCAGCCGACGTGCTTCTTGAGCGTGCCGGGAACTTTCGGCCCTTCCGGAACGGGGCTCCCGCAGCGGCCGCGCACAAGCGATATTGTACGGAGGGTCCGGCGGACGGATAATCGGAAGGTCGCCCTCCGGCATTGGAGATTCCTATGCACCGATCCTCTGCGATTGCGCTCGCCGGCTTTGCGCTGCTCCTCGCCGCCTGCGCGCCGGGCAATCCGCGCACCCTCGCCAACCAGTTCGTGACATACACCTATGCCGACTACGCGGCCGTGACGAGCAACCGCGACGCGCGCGTCGTCATGCGCGGCAATCCCTTCGCCATGACCCAGGCCGACTTCGACGAATGGGTGACCTACAACATGGAACACCGCGGCGGCAACATGGGGACGAACTTCACCACCGGTCCCACCACCAACGCGGACCCAAACTTCGAGGTCGTCTGGATCTTCAACGGCCCGACGACCGTGCAGGCCGACGAGCTCTGCATCAACCCGGGCGGCTTCCCCACCAGGTCCGGCCCGGCGACGCAGCTGAACGTCCTGGTCGCCTTCTGCCGCTTCCACCGCGCGGCGAGCTGGGTCGAAGGCTGGCTCGACGGCAGCCCGCAGGGCGTGCCGCGCGAAGGCTTCGAGAAGCTGATCCAGCAGATGACGCGCGAGCTGTTCCCGGCGGTGGCGCGCGACGATCCGCGCCGCGACAGCGGCAGATGCGGCGGCCCGTTCTGCTGAACCTCACGTTTAACAAGACGTCGGACAGCGGCCCCAGCCCGTAGACTTTTCAAACGCCAGGTCGCGTCTGCGCTTGACTAATCCATAACTCAATGGTTATACATTAATTAATAACCATGTAGTTATGGGTTCCAGATGCCGAATACGCAGGACATGCTATTCAAAACGCTCGCCGATCCGACGCGGCGGGCCATCTTCGAGCGGCTATGCCGCGACGGAGAGCAGACGGTCGGGACGCTGACGGCGCAGTCCGGCGTCTCGCAGCCGGCCGTCTCAAAGCACCTCGGGCTCCTGAAGCAGGCCGGCCTGGTGCGCGACCGCCATGAAGGCCGCCAGACCCACTACAGCGCGCAGCTCGCAGCGCTTGCCCCGCTCAACGACTGGACAAGCCAGATGGCCGGCTTCTGGCAAAGCCGGTTCGACGACCTCGAAGACTTGCTGAAAAGGATGGACCAATGAACGACACCGCGACCGAAACCCTCTCCGTCATCGTCGAGCGCGAAATCCCCTTCCCGCCGGAAAAGATCTGGCGCGCGCTCACGCAGCCGCACCTGATCGAAGAGTGGCTGATGAAGAACGACTTCAAGCCCGCCGTCGATCACCGCTTCAACTTTCGTGCGGACTGGGGCTCCGTCGACTGCCAGGTCCTGACGGTCGAGCCGAACAGGACCCTGTCCTACAGCTGGGGCGCCTATGGCCTCGAGAGCGTCGTCACCTGGACTCTCACCCCCGCGGGCACGGGCACGCGCCTGCGCATGGAACAGTCTGGCTTCCGGCCGGACCAGCAGCAGGCCTACCAGGGCGCCCAGGCCGGATGGCCGCAGTTCATCGCCAACCTGGAACAGGCCGTGGCGCGGCTAGGCTGACGATATTCGGGCAGCCGCCGGTCGTCTCAAGCGGCGGCTGCCCGAACGCGGGACCGGAGGAAACATGAAGGCGACGAACCAGCCGAATGACGAGACCGCCTCAGCCAACATCGCCAAGCGGATTCAAGACCTGAACGATTGGAGGGGCGACACTCTCGCCCATGTCCGCGAACTGATCCACGAAGCCGATCCAGACATCGAAGAAGAATGGAAATGGCGCGGCGTCCCCGTCTGGTCCCATGACGGCAGCGTCTGCACGGGCGAAACCTACAAGCAGGCGGTGAAGCTCACCTTCGCGCGCAGCGCGTCCCTCAAAGACCCCAAGGCACTCTTCAATTCAAGCCTGGACGGAAACACGCGGCGCGCAATCGACCTCCGCGAAGGAGAGAAGATCAACGGCGTGATCCATCGAATCTCCTGAAGGATAGGTCATATCCGGGTCCCGGCATCGAATCTTGAATGATGAAAGTTATTCGCCCAATGCATAACGGGCAAGCTGTCGCATGCCACGCAAAGCTGTCGTCAGGATTCGGGCCAGGACAGCAGCGCGGCCCGCGCAACCTGGCGGGCAGTCTCCGGCGAGACGCCGGCTTTCGCCTGCACCGCCAAGCCTTGGATGAGCGAGATGATGAACGAGGCCGCATCGTCGCTGGTCATGCCCGGCGGCAGCGACGCTGCCGCCATCGTCTCTTCAAACCGGTCACGCAGCTCTCGCCTGAAGCGCTCGCGGTTGCGCAGCAGCTCTTGCCTGATGGGCTCTGTGACCGTGGAACAGGCCAGCGCGGCGTTGAGTTCAAGGCAGCCATTGGGGGTCCGCCCGCCGTTATGCAGCTCCGTCATTCCGTGGAGCAGCCGCTCGGCGATGCGCCGCGGCGTAGGCTCGGCAAGCGCGTCCAGCCGAAAACCTAGAAAATCACGATTGTATAGTTCGACGACGCGCCAGAAGAGCCCCTCCTTGCTGCCGAAGGCCTTGTAGAGGCTCGATTTCGTCAGCCCCATCGCCTCTTGCAGGTCGCCGAGCGAAGCGCCCTCATAGCCCTTCTCCCAGAAAACCCGAAGGGCGGCCTGCAAAACCTCGTCTTCATCAAACTCGCGCGGACGTGCCATGGTCGGCGACTCTACATCGCCAGACAGTCTTGAACAATTATGGACCGATTGGTATAGAATGTGCCCGTGGGAGCCGCTGGCGCTGAGCCGAGTAGGCAACTCAAAATGCGGAGAAGTTCGCGCATGTGAGCGGGAATGGGATCGAGCTATACGCTCTTAATAAGACTAAACCGTCCTCAGGACTCGTGCGGCGCATCACTATCCTCCGCGATCTGGGCGAGGTAGCAAGGTTCTATGTCCCAAATCGACTGGCTGAGCCATCTCGTGCAAATGATCACCATCACTGGCCAGCTAGAGATCCGCTGCACCTACGGTGCGCCATGGCGCGTGGCCTGGCCCCAGTCCGCAGCGCACGAGATTCCCTACCACGCCGTGCTCAAGGGCCGGGCCATTATCGAAGATCCTGAGGGGAAGACAGCCAAGGAGCTGCTGAGCGGAGATATCGTGCTGTTTCCTCACGGGTCGGCGCACGTGCTGCACGATGGCAGCGGGCATGCGCCGACGCCAACTTACACTCGCCGGAGCTCCGCGGGATGGATGCTCAAGACAAATGATGGCCAGGGCGAGCGCCTGGACATGTTGTGCGGGCGATTTTTCATCGGGCCGCCCCATGACCGGCTGATTCGTAACTACCTGCCTACGAATCTCGTGGTGCGGGGGACGGACGGCCACGATGAAGAACGCATCGGGTCCGCTGTGAACCACCTGGCGAGTCTCGTGGGGTTGATGCGGATGGAGTCTGCCGGCGACAAGCCGGGCGGCAATGCCATTTTCAACGCGCTTTCCGCGGCGCTGTTCACTCTGGTGCTACGCGCCGCGAGCGAATCCGAGCAAGCTCCTGAAGGCTTGTTGGCGGTGGCCGGCAATCCGCGACTGGCCCCAGCCATTTCAGCAATGTTCGGGGATCCGACGCGGCCCTGGAATCTGCCCGAACTGGCCGACTTGTGCAGCATGTCACGCGCAACCTTCATGCGGCACTTTCAGAACAAGCTGGGACGCTCCGCCGCCGACCTGTTGATCGATATCCGGATGAGCCTGGCGGCTAACGAGCTGAAGAAGCCGAAGATGACCACCGAGGCGGTCGCCGATGCGATCGGGTATCAATCCGTATCGGCGTTCCGGCGTGTCTTCGCCGACAGGACGGGGATGACGCCGGGTCAATGGCGGCGGCTGGCGCGCGAGGGCATGAAAGGCGCTTCGCTTTCATTGCAGCCCGGATGAGGCGCTAGGCGTCTAGGCGCACAGCCGCCACTACCTTTGTTTGATCGAGCCGCGACGCGCTCTTCTATGCGTCCGCATGTAAGCCTCGACGGGTTACGCCACGCTGTGCGCTGCCGTCCAGGGATCGGCTATCCGCGTCGGATTGATCCTTTTGGGCATTTTATTGAGCCCTCCGCGTCTCGAAATCAGCATCGGTTAGGCGCAAAAAAGGCGCACCTAACCACCTGATGAAAGAAGCGCCATGACCAACGCCGTCATCGAATGCATCCTGAGCCGCAGCGCCGCCAAGTACTACGACCCTGCCGCCACCTTGAGCGACGACCAAATCCGCGAGCTGGTGCGAATCGGCACCAGCGCGCCGACATCCTTCCACTTGCAGAACTGGCGCTTCATCGCCGTACGCACGCCTGAAGCCAAAGCGCGGTTGCATCCGATTGCTTGGAAGCAGCCCGCGATCACCGAAGCGGCCGTGACCTTCATCGTCTGCGGCCAGTTGGTCGAGACCAGCGTAATCCCGGAGCGCCTGGCGCCGCTGGTGGAAGCGGGCGTCATGCCGGCGAAGATGGTGCCGGAATGGGAGATCCCCGCGCGCGATCTGTATATGGCGTACCCGCAGCGCCGGCGCGACGAGGCTGTACGCACCGCCACCTTCGGCGCAGCGGCGATGATCTATGCGGCTCGCTCGCTTGGCCTGGGCTCGACGCCGATGATCGGTTTCGATGCCGACGCGGTGCACCGCGAGTTCGAACTGGCCGACGACGAAGTGCCCGTCATGCTGTTGTCCGTGGGGCCAGAGCGTCAGGGAAACTGGGCGCAGAAGCCGCGCCGTCCGCTGACCGACGTGCTGGATCTCGTCTAAGTATCAGAAATCAAAAAGGAAGATTACTATGCCAAAGATTGCAACACCACTCCCGGAACAAGTGCCGGCCGCTTCGAAACCGACTCTCGACGCGTTCGCCAAGAACATCGGGTTCACCCCAAACATGATGGCGACCTTCGCGCTGAGCCCGATCGCGTTCAACGCATGGGCCGCCCTGCTCGGCTCCTTGAGCAAGGCGCTCGACGTGAAGACGCGCGACAGCATCGGCCTCGCTGTCTCCGAAGTGAATGGCTGCAACTACTGCCTGACGGTTCACAGCTTCACGGCCGAGCACATGGCCAAGCTGCCCGCCGATGAAATCATTCTCGCCCGGAAGGGCCATGCCCGCGACCCGAAGCGGGACGCCGCCGTCCAGTTTGCCCGCAAAGTCATCGAGACCCGCGGTAAGGTCGGTGACGCCGATGTGAGAGCCGTCCGCGATGCTGGCTATACGGACGCGAACGTCATCGAGATCGTCGCACTGGTGGCTATGTATTCCCTGACGAACTTCTTCAACAACGTGTTCGATCCCGAGAAGGACTTTCCCGCCTGCGCTCCGGCGGGCTCGATCTGAACTCTGGTCGCATACCAGAGCCTAAAAGAGTCAACTGACTGAGGAGAGAATCATGAAGGCAATCATTGTGACGGCCCAGGCTGCGGGAACGGCCGGGATGAAGCTGGCCGAGCGGCCCGAGCCGCAGGCGGCGATAAACGACGTCGTGGTTCAGATTCATGCGTCGGGATTCGTCCCGACTGAGCTGACATGGCCCTCGACCTGGGCCGATCGCCTCGGTCGCGACCGAACGCCGACGATTCCCGGGCATGAGCTTGCCGGCGTGGTCACCGCCCTCGGCTACGGCACGAGGGGGCTGTCGGTGGGACAGCGGGTGTTCGGCCTTACGGACTGGACTCGCGACGGCACCCTGGCGGAGTACGCAGCCGTGGAGGCGCGCAACCTCTCGCCGCTGCCGGGCGACGTCGACTTCACAGCGGGCGCGAGCCTGCCGATCTCGGGCCTGACCGCATGGCAGGGGCTGTTCGAGCACGGCCGTCTTCAGGCGGGGCAGAGCGTCCTCGCGCATGGCGCGGCCGGCGCAGTCGGCTCGATGGTGACGCAGCTCGCGCGACTGGCCGGCGCCCATGTCATCGGCACCGGACGCGCCGCCGACCGCCAGAAGGCGCTCGACTTCGGAGCGCAGGAGTTCGTCGATCTCGACAACGACGCCCTCGAAGACGTCGGCGGAGTCGATCTGGTGTTCGACGTCATCGGCGGCGACATCGGGAAACGGTCCGCAGGCCTGATTCGAGCCGGAGGGACCCTGGTGTCCATCGTCGGGCCAAGCGAGGCGCGCCCCGCCGACGGCCTGGCGGTCGACTTCGTCGTCGAGTCCGACCGCGCCCAACTGAGCGAGATCGTCCAGCGGGTGCGGGACGGACGGCTGCGGACGAACATCGGCACCGTCTCGCCCCTCGACGACGCCGTCGCCGCCTTCAACCCGACCAAGCGGAGCAGCGGGAAGACGGTCATTCGCGTTCGCCCGTGAGGACTCGGGGAGAGCGAGCAGTTTGCCCTCCCCTTGTCCGCCATTTTGGAACAAACCTCGGCCAGAGTCGCATGCTGCAGGTTTCAACGCCCTGGCCCGACGAGCGCTGCCCGTCGGCAACAACTTTGGAGAAGACAATGCTGCTGCCCCGTCGACCAGTTCCCGAACTGCGCGTGCCGACCCTTGCTCATGGTGACTTTGATCTTGCTGCCGATGCGCCGCAGCTATTTACCTTGATATCGTTTTATCGCGGGCTCCATTGCCCGGTCTGCCTCAAGTATCTGCGCGACCTGGAAGCGCTGATCCCTGAATATGAGCGCCGCGGCACAAAGGTCATCGCCATCAGCTCCGACGTTCCCGAACGCGCTCAGGAAATGGCGAGCAAAGTCGGCGCCAGCCTGCGATTCGGACATTCTCTGCCGCTCGCCGTCGCTCGCAAATGGGGACTCTATATTTCGTCGTCGCGCGGAAAGTCGTCGATCAACGTCGAAGAGCCGCCGCTATTCTCGGAGCCTGGCGTATTCCTCGTCCGACCGGACGGAACGTTGTATTACGGCGCAGTTCAAACGATGCCCTTCGCACGGCCGCTATTCTCGGAATTGCTTCAGGCCATCGACTTCGCCATCGCCAAAGACTATCCGGCGCGCGGCGAGTATGACGGCCCTCTTTGATCGCCTGTCGACTTAGCGGCTAACGCCGAGGCCGAATGCGCCCACGGAAAGAGTTTTGGGAACACGTCTCGCCACCTTGTATGTGCCGATAGGCCTAGGAGAAAGAAAGTGACGCTCGATCATCCGATTTTCACGCGCTGGCCGGCGCAGCACCCCGATCGGCTGCAACTTTTTTCCCTGCCGACGCCCAATGGGGTGAAGGTCGGCATCATGCTTGAGGAAACGGGCCTCGCCTACGAGCCGCACCGGATCGACATCATGGCGGCCGAAAACCACGAGCCAGCCTTTCTCGCTCTCAACCCCAACGGCAAGATTCCCGCAATCTACGATCCCGATGGGCCGAGCGGCGCGCCGCTCGCGCTGTTCGAATCGGGCGCGATCCTCCTCTATCTTGCCGACAAGACGGGACAATTCATTTCGGCCGATCCGAACGCCCGCTACGAAACGATCCAGTGGGTGATGTGGCAGATGGGCGGAGTCGGGCCGATGTTCGGCCAGGTCGGCTTCTTCAACAAATTCGCCGGCAAGGCGTATGAGGACAAGCGCCCGCGCGACCGCTACGCGGCCGAATCGGCGCGGCTGCTCGCCGTCCTCGACGAACGGCTCGCGGGCCGCGACTGGGTGATGGGCGCCGACTACAGCATCGCCGACATTTCGCTGCTCGGCTGGGTGCGCAACCTGATCGGCTTTTACGAAGCGCGCGAGCTCGTCGGCTTCGACCGCTTTCTTCATGTGCAGGCGTGGCTCGAACGCGGCCTCGCGCGGCCGGCAGTGCAGCGCGGGCTTGAAGTGACGGCGGTTTAGAGAGGGCCCGCCTGAGGTCGAATTGACGTTGCGATGAGTGACCCGCGAACGGACACGCCGGCTCGGCTTCAATACGCCCTCGCGGGCCTGCGCAATTTACGAATGACAGCGAGGACTGTCGCAGCGCTATTCCGCGCCACATCGGCAGAAATTGGCGCGCCCGGCAGGATTCGAACCTGCGACCACCGGCTTAGAAGGCAGGTGCTCTATCCAGCTGAGCTACGGGCGCTCACCGAGAGACGGTGAAATTAGCATAAGGCGTTCGTTCCGGCGCGCAGAGCGCCGGTCGGCCTGTCTGCGCTCGGCGGAAGGTCGTTCAGCGAATTCTGTTGAAAGCGAAGTTGGCGGCGTAGCTCTTCGGCTTCGCGGTCGCCTGCTTCGGCTCGTAGAGACGGTAGGGAATGCCATGCCGCTCGGCGTAGGCCACGGCCTCGTCCTTGCTGTCGAAGCGCAGCTTGACCTGGCCGCGCGTGTCGGCCGAGGAGATCCAGCCCATCAGCGGGTCGTGCGTCTTGGGCGCGGTGGCCTCGAACTCGAACAGCCACTGGCGCGTATTGGCGAGGCCCTGTTGCATGGCCGTGCGGGCCGGCCGGTAGATGCGCGCGACCGGGCCGCCCTGGACGGCTTCAGCGGTGTCGGTGGGATACTCGGTCTGGCTCACGGGCGCGGTCTCCGGTCTGGACTGGTCTCGGTATTGGCTCTCTCGGTGGATTCGGTATCCCGGCGCGGCATTCAGGTCAAGGGCGCCTGAAAGTCGGCCGAAATGGTCGGGGCGAGAGGATTCGAACCTCCGGCATCCAGCTCCCAAAGCTGGCGCTCTACCAGGCTGAGCTACACCCCGATCCGGCGCAACCGGGCCAGACCCTAGTGCCCGCCCGCCGCCAGGGCAAGCTTCCTGAAAATGACAGAAATGGCCCGCGAAACTCGGGCCCGCTGGGAGGAAAACCCCGCGCGCGCCTAGCGGATCGGCGCGAACATGGAATGCTGCACGACGTCGCCCGGCTTGAGGCCGAGGCGCGCGGCGGTGCCGCCCGGCACTTCGAGCACGCCCTTGACCGGTCCCTGCGAGGCGATGGTCGCGCGCGACAGCGGCACGGCGCGCTGGGCGATGTTCACCACATGGCCGTCGGCCGCGATGAACAGCATGTCGAGCGGGATAAGGGTGTTCTCCATCCACATGGTGACCGGCTGGCTGTTGCCGAAGTCGAACAGCATGCCGGCGTCGGGCGCCAGGCTGCGGCGGAACATCAGCCCCTGGGCGCGCTCGCCCTCCGTCGTCGCCATCTCGACCTTGAAGGGATAGGCCTTCCCGTCGGCGGTGCGGATCGTCAGCGTGTCGGTCTTGAACTGCAGGAGGCTGACCGTGCCCTGCGCCAGCGCGGCGCGCGGCGCGACGGGCCCGGCCGCGAGGAGCGCGGCGAGCATCGAGAGCAGCAGGACATGGGAAAGGCGGCGGATCACGGCGCGACCTTAGCCGCCAATCGCCCAGCCGACAAGATGCCCGCGCCCCGCTCACCGAGAGGTGAGCGCCGGCGGCGGACATTCGCCGTCATGGATGGTGGAGGCTTTACCCCAGCCGGATGTCGGCGGCCTGAGGCCCCTTCGGACCTTCGGTGATCAACACCTCGACCGCCTGTCCCGGCTCGAGCTGAAGGATGCCGGCGCGGCGCAACGTCACCACATGGACGAACACGTCGCGCTGGCTGTCCGCCGGCGTGACGAATCCGAAACCCTTCTCGACGTTGAACCACTTCACGACCGCGGCCGTGAAGTCCGCGTTGGCGTGATCGACCGCCGGCGCCGCGGCGCCGTTCGTCCGTGCCGGACGCTCCGCCGGCTTGGCCGTCGACGCGTCAACGTCGACGATACGCGTCACCTGCAGCCCCTTCGACCGTTTCGCCACTTCGCAAACGACCGTCGCTCCGGGCTGCAGCTCCTGGTAGCCCGCGTCACGCAAAACCGACAAATGAAGAAATGCGTCACTCGATCCATCGGACGGCGTGACGAACCCGAACCCCTTCACTGCATTGAACCACTTGACCGTCCCTCGAATCTCGAGAATCGGCCCAGACAGGTCCGCAGAACTGTATTCAACCATCTGCAAGTCTTCCCCCGCACCCCATGGAAGCTCTCTTTATTATTACATAAATCGTAACACTTTTTCTGTCGCGCCGCCAAGACGCCACGCGAAGCGCTCTCCGGAACGCAAGTGCAGTGCAGCAACGTAGGGAAAGAGGCCCGAAGCCACAGGGGATAGACAGGCCCGCAATGCCTGCCTCTAGCGCTTGTGGCTATAAGCAGGAACTATAGCTTGCGGCCTGCGCAAAGGATCGCATGAGGCGCGAAGCTCGCGCGATCACAGGAAGAAAACGAGCGTCGTCAGGACGAAGACCGGCAGCAGGAACGCGCCCGACCAGAGCATGTAGCCAAAGAAGCTCGGCATGGAGACGCCGCGCTGCTCGGCGATGGCCCGCACCATGAAGTTCGGCGCGTTGCCGATGTAGGTGTTGGCGCCCATGAAGACCGCGCCGGCCGAGATCGCCAGCAAGGTCGAGGCGAGCGGGCCCGTGAGCGTGGCCGGATCGCCGCCCGCCGTGTTGAAGAACACGAGATAGGTCGGCGCGTTGTCGAGGAAGCTCGACAGGATGCCCGTCAGCCAGAAATACATCGCGTCCACCGGCTGGCCCGCCTCGTCGCTGACGGCCGCCACGACGGCACGGAGCGCGCCGGACTCGCCCGCGCGCAGGATGGCGATGGCCGGCACGATGGTCAGGAAGATGCCGGCGAACAGCTTGGCCACCTCGCGCATCGGCTCCCAGTCGAAGTTGTTGGCGCGCCGGCTTTCGGCCGGCGTCAGCGCGAGCGAGGCGGCGACGATGGCGAGCAGGATGACGTCGCGCACCAGCGCCTCCAGGTCCGTCGGCACGTGATAGACGGTGACGGCGACGCCGGACTTCCACAGGCCGCTGAGCAGCACGGCGCCGACGACGCCGGCGAGCAGCAGCAGGTTGACCTTGCCCTCGATGCGGATGCCGCCCTCGCCGGCCTGCGGCGGCCGGCCGGCTTCCTTGGCGCAGAGACGGCGGTCAAGGCCGTAGAAGATCGCCAGCAGCAGGCCCGCCGCCAATGCCATCGGCAGGAACATGTGCACGGTCGGCCAGAAGAAGGGCACGCCTTTGAGGAAGCCGAGGAAGAGCGGCGGGTCGCCGAGCGGCGTCAGCGATCCGCCGATGTTGGCGACGAGGAAGATGAAGAACACGACGACATGGACCTTGCGCTGGCGCCAGGCGTTGGCCTCGATCAGCGGGCGGATCAGCAGCATGGCGGCGCCCGTGGTCCCCATCAGGCTGGCAATGAGCGTGCCGACGGCGAGGAAGGCCGTGTTGACCGCCGGCGTGCCGTGCGGATGGCCGACGATGCGGATGCCGCCCGCCACGGTGAACAGGGCGAGCAGCAGCAGGATGAAGGGCACATATTCGAGCAGCAGCGTGTGCAGCGCTTCGTAGAGCGCGACGGACGGCCCGAAGGCGACGGTGAAGGGCGCGAAGAAGGCCAGCGCCCAGAACAGCGCGATCTTGCCGTAATGCGCATGCCAGATGCGCGGCGCCAGCAAGGGCATGAGCGCGATGGACAGGAGGATGCCGGCAAAGGGCGCGACCCAAATCAGGCCAAGCGCGGCGCCGTCCACATGCGGCGCCGCATCTGTCGCGGCGAACGCCGCAGAGGCATGTAATGAGGCTAAGGCGACGAGGCCGGCGACGGAAAGGGTGCGGACAGTCATGCGGGCCTGTGGGATGCAAAACGGGACCGCAGTATGGCGCAGCGAATCACCCTGGCCAATCGAAAGCGCTTCGGGATTCTCCGTCGTGCGCAGCGATGATCGGTTGCCGCCTGGCGAGCGGCCGCGCGGCGCTAGCCGCCGATGCGTTCGCCTGGCCGCCAGGCACGCACGGCCACGGGCGCGCCGTTCTGGCTACGCAGCATGCGCACGTCTTCCGCGATCTTCGCCGCGCCGGCGGCGAAAGTCCCCGCCAGGGCATCCTGCGCGACCAGGCAGCCGCGGCCGGCGGCCAGCGCCGCCGCATAGGCCGCGTTCTTGGCGACCAGGCCGTTGAGCCGCTCGGTCGACATGTGGGCGAAGCGCCGCCAAGTCTCGTCGAGGAAGGTCTCGACCTGGCGCGGCAGGGCTTCGGCCGGCAGGTCTTCCGGGCGGCCGTCGCTCATCAGCCGCTGCAGGTTGGGCTCCACCGGCCCGAGGTCTTCGGCGACGAAGACCGCCGGCATCAGCAGACCGTCGACATAGGCGGCCTGGGCGATGAACAGCAGCCGCTGCAGCTTCTGCAGCGGCAGGTGCATGTCGTCGGTGCGGGCGCGGTCGAGCAGCCAGACGGCGACGTCGAACGCGGTCCGGACCGCCGGGGCGAGCGGAAGATGGTCGGGTGACGGAGATACGGAAGCGTCGGCCATGGTCCCGTTCTAAGCCGAATTGGCTAATGGCCGGTTAAGGCGGACCACACGCTCGCCCTTTAGGACGCCGAATCGAAGCCTTCGCCGAGCTTCGTCTGTCCGCCGTTGAGGACATCGCGGCTGTAGCCGTAGGCCTGTTCGGCGGCCATGAGGCGCTCGGACATCAGGAGCGGCGCCGCCACGACCAGCCCGGTCGCCGCCATGCGCTCGATTGGCGGCAGGTGCGGGTCGACGTGGAAGTCGCCGCCATTGGCGTCGCGCCCCAGGGGCGCCTGCGGCGCGCCCAGCGGACGCGGCGGCTGGGGCGGTTCCTTGTTGTCCTGGCGTTCCTGCCCGCCCTGCTGGTCGGCCGCCGTGCGCGGCACGACCTCCTGCAGCAGGGCTTCTTCCTGGCCGCCGTTGGAGCGGCCTTCGCCGAGGGCGGCGATCTGGTCCAGGTCCGTTTCATGCGCGACCTGACGCGCGCCGCCCGCGAGACGGGTGGCGCTTCCGAGATTCGTATATTGGGGCCTCAAGTAAGAGATACCCGGCATGACGGCTTGTCCTGAAACTGACCTATCCTTTCGAGATGCGGCCAGACGGCTCAGGAGTCAAGTCAAGACTGTGGATTAAATATCTAAAATTAAAGACAAATTTTCATTATCTTCATGTAGTTTCGAGGTTCGGTTTAAGATAGCCCAGGCAGATCAATGCCCTGCCGTCCCGTTGTGTTCCCCCGTTGTGTCGTCGCCTCGCGAGGTTCGCCCATGAGTCTTTTCACGCGTTTCCCGGCACCCCGCTGGTGCCGGGCGCTGCTGCTCGCCGGCCTGTTCGCCCTGCCCGCCCTCGACTCCCTTCCGGCCCAGGCCCAGACGACGGAACAGGAAAAGCTCGATGCGGCGCAGAAGGCCTTCGACGCGAAGAACTACACCTCCGCCTTCTACCTCTGGCTCAGCCTCGCCCAGGGCGGCAACCGCGCCGCCTGCTTCAACATCGGCCGCATGTACGTCTATGGCACCGGCGCGCCGGTGGACTACATCGAGGCCTACAAGTGGATGCAGCTGTCGGCCGAAGCCGACCTGCCCGAAGCCAGGGCGGCACGCGCGCAGCTGGCCTCCCGCATGAGCGCGGTCGACATCAAGACCGCCATGGACCGGGCGAAGGAATGGAAGGCGGATAATGGTCGCTGACCGGCCAAAGGCCGGCTTCGGTCGCTGACCGGCCAAAGGCCGGCTTGGACCATCAACCGGCCAAATGCCGGCATGGGTCGCTGAAGGCGACCCATGCCGAGGGCTGCTTCAGCCGGCCTTCGGCTTGGGCAGATCCTCGACGACTTCCACGAGCTTGCCGGCCCGCTTGCCGCTGATTTCCGAGCCCGCCGAGGCGTTGAGGCGGAGGAAGCACAGGGCCGACGAAGCCATGACCGCAGCCATGATGGCGAAAGCCGGCAGGAAGTCCTGCGCGGTGAGGCTCGTGCCGCCGCGCAGCTCGATGCTCTGGTGCAGGACGAAGGCGCCGACGGCGACGCCGACGCTGACCGAGAGCTGCTGCGCCATGCTGACGAAGCTCGTCGCCTTGCTCATGTCGGGCGGGGTGACGTCGGCGTAGACGATGGCATTGAGGCTCGTGTACTGGATCGAGCGCGCCAGGCCGGACAGGAACAGCACCAAGAACATCAGGGCGACCGGCGTCGCGCCATTGAACAGGCAGTAGCTGACCGTGAACAGGCTGCTGATGAGCCCCGCGCCGATCATCACCCGGCGGAAGCCGAACAGCCGCAGCAGATAGGGCGCCAGGGCCTTCATCGGCATGGCCCCGAGCGCCACCGCGAACGTCAGCAGGCCGGAGGACAGCGGCGTCATGCCGAAGCCGACCTGAAAGAGCAGCGGCATCATGATCTGCGCCGCGCCGGTGGAGATGCGGAACACGCAGCCGCCGATGGTCGCCCAGCGGAAGGACTGCAGCTTCAGCAGGCTCAGCTGGACGATGGGGTGCGGGACGCGGCGCGAATGCAGCACGTAGAGCAGCATCGAGATCGCGCCGACACCCAGGAGCCCCAGGGTGACGCTGGTCGGCACGATGCCGCGGTTGATGGTCTCGAAGCCGAACACGAGGCCGGCGAGGCCGAGGCCGGACAGGACGCTGCCGCGGATGTCGAGCGGCGGCACGTCCATCTCCTGCACGTCGTCCATGTAGCGCGTGGCGAGCCAGATGCCGATGATGCCGATCGGCAGGTTGATCAGGAAGATCCAATGCCAGCTGAAGAAGGTCGTGATGAAGCCGCCGAGCGGCGGGCCCAGGATCGGGCCGATGAGCGCCGGGATCGTCAGGTAGGCGAGCGCCTGCACCAGATTGCTCTTCGGCACCGAGCGCAGGATGATGAGGCGCCCGACTGGCGACATCATGGCGCCGCCGACGCCTTGCAGGATGCGCGCGAACACCAGCATGGTCGCCGAGGTCGACATGGCGCACAGCACGGAGGCAATCGTGAAGAGGGCGATGGCCGCGCGGAAGACGTTGCGCGCGCCGTAGCGGTCAGCCACCCAGCCGCTCAGCGGGATGAAGACCGCGAGGCTCAGCAGGTAGGCCGTGATGGCGAGGTTGAGGTGGAGGATCTCGACGTTGAGCGAGCGGGAGATCGCCGGCAGGGCCGTGGCGATGATCGTCGAGTCCAGGTTCTCCATGAAGAGAGCGCTGGCGATGATCAAGGAGACTCGATATTGGCGTGCGGGAGCGAACAACGGAGACAATCGGACTATCTAGAGGGTACGCAGAACGAACGTGGCCCCCATCATAGAGACTTACGCCGCCCCGGCTCGAGAACTTCGGCCCGGGGCGGCGTTTTTAGTCGAATTAGGGCTTCAACTCCATCGCCCTTTTCACCGCAGACCTCGCGCCAACGCGGGCCTGCCATGCAGCAACGTTGGGGTAGTCCGCAATCTTCACGACATCGTGTTTGACGCCGGCGATGCGGGTGTAGGGAATGATGTCGGCGATGGAGTAGTCGCCGGCGAAGTATTCGTTGTCCGCCAGGTGCTTATCCATCGTCGCCAGCTGCGACTTGGAACCCGTGATGATCGACGGGTCGTCGATGCGGCCGAGCGAGCCGACGGTCCACAGCACGTTGGTCGCGTGGAACATCGCCCACTTGAGCACGTTCGGATAGTCCGCCGGCGTCGCGCCGCGGAACTTCTGCAGCTTGTCGGCAAGGTAGAAGCAGATCGCCACGGATTCGAAGACCGTGGCGGGCTTGCCGCCCGGGCCGTCGCTGTCGACCAGCGCGGGGATCTTCCGGTAGGGATTGATCGCCTCGTACTGCGGCGTCTTCTGCTCGCCCTTCGGGATGTCGACGAAATGCATGTTGTAGGGCAAGCCGGACTCTTCGAGCATGATCGTGGCGCGGCGGCCGTTGGTCGTCGTCCAGGTGTAGAGGTCGAGCAAGGCAATCTCCTTCTGCGTGACTTGAAGCTTCGGGTGGGCGGTCAGGCCGGCATTGCGATCAGAACGGCCGGTCGCCCTTGACGGTGACTCGGCGCATCATTCGGCGGGTGCCGGGATCGAAGTCCGTGCGCGCATGCAGCGCGCAGCGATTGTCCCACATCACCAAGTCGCCGACACGCCATTTGTGGGCGTAGACGAAGGCCGGCTTCTCGATCTGCAGGAACAGCTCCTCGAGCAGGGCTTCGCTCTCGGCGCGCGGCAGGCCGACGATGTGGTCGGTCATCAGGCGATTGACGTAGACGCCCTTGCGCCCAGTCTCCGGATGGGTGCGCACGACGGGATGGACGAACTTCGGCGCGTCGTCGGCGACGGTGCCCTTGACCGTCGCGCCGCCGCCGTAGTCGTAGACGTTGAGCGCCTGCAGCCCGTCGATCTTCGCCTGCGTCGCGGCCGGCAGGGACTCGTAGACGGCGGTCGCGCTCGAAAACAGCGTGTCGCCGCCGGAGGGCGGCACCTCGATGCCGAACAGCATCGTCGCCTTGGCGGGATTCTCGTAATAGCACTGGTCGGAATGGAACTGCATCTCGCCGTCGGGCAGCGCGCCCTTCTTGCCGTCGATGACCACGTTGGTGACCATCAGCACGTAGGGGTTGGCATAGAGCCCCGGCGTGGTGCGCACGGGCTGCAGCTCGCCGAAGCGCTGCGCAAAGGCGATCTGGCCGTCCTCGTCGAGCGTCTGGCCGCGAAACAGGATGACCTGATGGCGGAGCCAAGCTTCGTGGACCGCCGCGAAGGCCGCATCGCCGAGCGGCCGGGAAAGGTCGACGCCGGAAATTTCGGCGCCGAGCGCCGGGGACAGCGGACGAACTGTCACGTTGAGGGTCGCGGCAGTCATGACGGCCTCCTCATCGAATAAGCTTCGATTGCTAATTTTCTCAAGAATAGCCGACCTGCAGGGGCCCTGGAAAGCCCGCCGCAAAGATCAGATAGCGACTTGCCGATATTTCATAGTTCGAGCTCCAGCGTGACTTCGTCGCCGTCTCGCAGCGCCAGCGCGTCGCGCAGGTTGCGGTCGGCGACCAGTTCGATCTGGTCGCGCGGATAGCCGGCCACCAGCGGCAGCACGATCACCCCCGAGGCCTTGAGCCCGCCGTGACTGATCGTCGCGCGCAGGCAACGGGCGTCGCACCAGGACGGATCGGGCGCCTTGAAGAGCCGCCCCTGCTCCGCTGCCTTGCGCCAGCTTTCCATTGCCGCGCCGGCCGCTGCGCGCAGGTTCAGCGTGCCGGGGAACGGGTCGACGCCATAGGCGTCGCGAAAGACGCCAAGCGCCCAGTCGGTGCGCGTGAAGGAAGCGCCGAGGCCCTGGCCCGTCTCGACGCGGCCGACGACAGGAACCGGCGCCATCAATGCAAACGGGTCGACGTCGGCGTGGCCGTCGTTGCGTCAACCTTCGGCGCATGTTCGGTCTGACCGGACTGATGCAGCGCCATGCGCCAGCGCCCCTGCTCGCGCACGAAGAGATTGCTTGCGACCAGATGGACGTCGCCAATGGCCTCCCAGCAGATCACCGCGCCCGCCCCGTCCAGCAGGAAGGCGCGCGGCTCCAGCACGACGATGGCGGGGCGCGGCGGATTGGCGAGGATGCCGCGCCAGCTCTGCAGGACCTGGTCGCGCGACTTGAGCGGCGGCCAGCCCGGATGCAGGCAGGCGACCGGATGCTCCTGCGCCCACAGATCCTCCATCGCCGCGGCGTCGCCGCGCGCGAAGGCGGCGTAGAACGCCTCGTTGGCCAATAGAAGCTCCTCTTCGTCCCGACTCATCGCCCCGTCTCGCGCTGCCCCATGGATGCCGTTTCGGCACGTATTATAGGCCCTCACGGCCCGCGGCCAAGCCTTCCGCGCCTCAAGCCTGCGTGACGGCGTGAATGACGAAACGGGCGACCGCATGGGAGCCTTCAGCCTTTGGCGGCTTCATAGCGCTCCGAGCTGCCGACTGCGAAGCGCTGCGGCGCCAGGTCGGTGCGCCCCGAATCCTTGCGGTCGCGGTCGTGGAAGGCGACCACCTGCAGCAGCTCCAGGTCCGACTCGCCGACGTTCTCGAACCAGTAGCGCGCATAGGCCGGCATGATGGTGCCTTCCTGCGGGCCGAACTCGCCGATCACCTCGTCGTCCGGGCCGTAGAACTTCGCGCGCCCCTTGAGCACCATCCACAGGCTGTCGATGTTCGTATGGTAGTGCAGGTTGTTCTCGCCGCCGTCGCGCTTGACCACCTGCACGACGCCATGAATGCAGTCGGTGCGGCCGAGGTCGACGCGGCCCTTGGCCGTGCCGATGCCTGACGGCTTGTGGTAGTTGAACGGCTGGATCAAGCCTTCGGCTTCGTTGTGCAGCCGCTCGAGGCTTTCAGGCGATGGACCGGACGGCACTGAACGGGACGCGGGCTGATGCACGATGCTGCTCGTCATGGCGGTTCCCTCTGCGATGCGTCTCCCCCGGCAGACCCGTGATCCGCCATGCGCGGCGGCACTTGTTCCGCCGCAAAGTCTAGGCCCGCGCCGCCCGTCCGGGCAATCGTCTCGCCCGCATAGTCCTTTGCACCGTCCCCATCTCTTGCAGAGGAGCGGCTATGCGGATGGAAAGACAGAACTTTCTCCCGCGAAAGGACCGCGACGCTATGGCGCCGCAGGAACGGCGACCGTAGAATGACAGGGTTTTCCTCTTCGGCTTCAATCGGACATCCCCATGAAAATCTTCGCGTTCGCCGGTTCGCTGCGCGCCGGCTCGTACAACCGTAAACTGATCGCGGTGGCCGTCGCCAACGCGCGCGCCGCCGGCGCCGACGTCGAACTCGGCGATTTTCGCGACTATTGCCCGCCGCACTACGACGGCGACGCCGAGGCTGCAGCCGGGGGCTTGCCGAAGGAAGCGCTGGCCTTGGTCGAAAAGGTCGATGCGGCCGACGGCCTCATCATCGCCACGCCAGAATACAACAACTCGATTCCGGGCCCGCTCAAGAACGCCATCGACTGGCTGTCGCGCCCCCGGCCCTACCGGCTGGCCGGCAAGCCGGTGCTGATGATCGGCGCGGCCGGACGGTCCGGCTGCAAGCACGTCTTCCCGCCGCTGCGCGTCACGCTGGAATTCCAGGGCGCCAAGGTCCATGCGCAGTCCTTCGGCCTTGAGCATTGCAATGCCGCCTTCACCCCGGAAGGCCAGCTGATCGAGGCCGCGCTCGCGAACGAGCTCGACGCGATCATCAAGGCGTTCCTGTCCGAAATCAAAGCGTAGCGACGGCACGCGACGGAGGGCGACGCATGAACGGGCTTTTCCTCGGCATCGTCCTCCTCGCCTTCGG
This sequence comes from Alphaproteobacteria bacterium, assembly GCA_036500145.1. Taxonomy (GTDB): domain Bacteria; phylum Pseudomonadota; class Alphaproteobacteria; order SMXQ01; family SMXQ01; genus CAMAVH01. The sequence continues at coordinate 21,072 of DASYCO010000061.1, forward strand.
CGTCACCGCCTGGCGCCAGATCGCCTGGGTCGCAGCGCCTGGGCAGCCCTCGCCCATGGAGCTGCTCGGCAGCGGCATGATCGAATCGGCCGCCGGCTCCGTCACGCTGGCGATCGGGCTGATCGGCGTCATGGCGCTGTTCCTCGGCCTGATGAAGGTGGCCGAGGCCGGCGGGCTTCTCGTCGTCATCGCGCGGCTCATCCGCCCGCTCATGGCCAGGCTGTTTCCCGACGTGCCGGCCGACCACCCCGCCATGGGCGCCATGGTGCTCAACATGTCGGCCAACGCGCTCGGCCTCGGCAATGCGGCGACGCCCTTCGGCATCCGCGCCATGCAGGAGCTCGACAAGCTCAATCCGCACAAGGGCACGGCGACCGACGCCATGGTGATGTTCCTCGTCATCAACACGGCGAACATCACCATCCTGCCGACCAGCGTGATCGCGCTGCGCGCCGCCGTCGGCTCGGCCGACCCGGCCGCCGTGGTGCCGACGACGCTGTTCGCCACCATCGTCGCCACCGGCGTCGCCATCTTCTGCGCGCGCGCCCTGGCGCGCTTCTGGCCGGCGCGCGCCGACGCGCCGCCGGTTGCAATGGCGCAGATGCAGGATGAAGGCTTTCCCGCCGCCGACGTGTCGTCGCAGGCCACCGTCGACGCGCTGGGCGCGCAGGACACCGCCGGATATCCGGCCTGGATATCCTATCTGTTCCTCGCCTTCGTCGTCGCCCTGGTGCCGCTGACGCTGTTCTACGGCAAGGCGATCTCGCCCTGGATCATCCCCGGCATCATGGCGGGCATCCTGGTCTATGGCGCGGCCAAGCGCGTGCGCGTCTACGAGATGTTCGTCGAAGGCGCGAAGGACGGCTTCACCATCGCCGTGCGCATCATTCCCTACCTCGTCGCCATCCTCGTCGCCGTCGCCATGCTGCGCGCCAGCGGCGCGCTCGACGCCATCATCGGCGCCGTCTCGCCCTTCACGATCAAGCTCGGCTTGCCGGCGGAGGCGCTGCCCATGGCGCTGATGCGTTCGCTCTCGGGCTCCGGCGCCTACGGCATCATGGTCGACGCGCTGAAGGATCCCGCCATCGGCCCCGACAGCTACGCCGGCCTGCTCATCAGCACGATCCAGGGGTCGAGCGAGACGACATTCTACGTGCTCGCCGTCTACTGCGGCGCGGTGCAGGTCCGCCGCATGCGCCATGCCGTCGTCGTCGGCGTCATCGCCGACGTGGCTGCCGTGTTCGCCGCCGTGGCGGTCTGCAGCTACGTCGCCGGACGCGCCGCCGGCTAGGCGCGCCTCGCCTGCCGCGCCTCGAGCAGGCGCACGGCCAAGGCGAAGACGGTGCCGACGATGCCGCAGCCGGCGAATATCCACACGCCGCCCTGCCATCCGCCCGCCAGCGAGACGGCCGCGGCGATGATCGGCGGTCCGGCCAATTGCCCGATCGCCGAACCCTGCACCAGGAAGCCGTTGCCCGCGCCGACCTGGCGCGGCGACGGCACGAAGACGGACACGCCGGCGAAGGCCGCCGGCGGCAAGACGCCGCTGAAGCAGGAAAAGATCAGGCAGAACGCATAGCGCCAGGCATCCGACAGCAGATCGCTGAAGATGCCGATGCCGCAGAAGCCCGTCAGCAAAGCCGTCGTCAGCAGCAGCGACCAGCGCGTCGCGCCACGCTGCAGCAGCCAGCCGCCCAGCAGGTTGCCGAAGATGTTGATCGCCACGGCCAGCACGGTGAGCTGCGCCGCCAAGGCCAGCGACAGACCCCGCTGCTCGACCAGATAGGACGGCAGCCAAGCCATCAGCGCCATCCAGGGCAGGCTGTAGACGCTGAAGCAGAAGCCCAGGCACCAGAGGCCGGGACGCGCCAGGGTCGCCCCGACCTCGCCGGCCCATGCGCCGGTGTCCGCCTTCGCGCCACGGGGCTCGTCGTCGGGCAGCTTCAGCCAGATGGCCAGGGCCCATAGCAGCGTCACGCCGGCGACCAGCCACCAGAAGCCGCGCCAGCCGAGGGGGCCGAGCAAGGGCGCCGCCAGCAGCAGCACGGCAAGGCCGGTCGGCATGTAGGCGCCCCACAGGCCGAGCGCAAGCCGGCGATCTCCCGCGCCCGTCGCGCGCAGGATGATCGGCGGACCGCTCACCACCGCGCCGACGTAGCCCAGCCCTTCGAATATGCGCGCCAGCAGCAGCCAGCTCTCCGACGTCACCGACGCGCCGAGGCCGGCGCCGACGGCCATGACGACGAAGCTGCCGAGCAGGACGCGACGCGCGCCAAGATGGTCGGCGAAGACGCCCGCCAGCATGCCGAGCCCGACGCCGGCCACGCTGAAGATCGACAGCACCCAGCCGGCGGTGACGAGGTCAATGCCAAGCTCGGCGCGGATCGCCGGCAAGGCTGCCGGCAGCATGCCGATGTGGCCGGCAGCCACGAGGCCCGCCACGAAGACGACGAACACGACGCCCCAGCGCGTGACGGCCAGGCCGCCGCGCGCCGTCTGTGAATCCCCGACCGACATGCGCTAGACGTTCACTCGCTTCATCTGGCCCGGCGGATAGCGGGTGCCCGCCGCGGCGCCGGGCGGCAGCTCGGCGTCGATGCGCGCAAGCTCGTCCGGCGCGAGGACGAGCTCGACCGCCTTCAGGTTCTCTTCGAGATGCCGGCGAGTCTTGGCGCCGGGAATGGGAAAGACATCGGGCCCGCGCGACAGCAGCCAGGCAAGCGCGACCTGCGGCACGGTGGCGCCCTTCGGCCCGGCGACGTCCTCGACCGCCGCAAGCAGCCCCATGTTGCGTTCGATGTTGCCGGCCTGGAAGCGCGGCATGTCGTGGCGTCGGTCGTCGGCCGGCAGGTCCGCTTCCTGGCGGAACATGCCGGTCAACAGGCCGCGGTTGAGCGGCGCATAGGCCATGAAGGCCATGCCGAATTCGCGGCAGACCTGAAGGTTGCCCGCCTCCGCATCGCGCGAGAACAGGGAATATTCCATCTGCAAGGAAACGATGGGATGCACCTTGCGCGCGCGCCGCACCGTCTCGCCCGAGGCCTCCGACAGGCCGATGTAGCGCGCCTTGCCCTGCGCGACGAGCTTGGCCATCGCGCCGACGCTGTCTTCGATGGGCACGCCGGGATCGACGCGCGACATGCACCAGACGTCGATGCAGTCGATGCCGAGGCGCTTGAGGCTGTCCTCGCACATGCCGATGAGGTAGTCGCCGCCGCTGCCGCCGCGCACGGCGCCCATGTCCTTCTCGCGCGGGCTGCCCGACTTGGAATGGATGACGAACTTGTCGCGTCGGCCCTTGATGGCCTTCGCGAGCAATTGCTGGTTATGCCCGTTGCCGTAGCTTGCCGAGGTGTCGAGGAAGTTGACGCCCAGCTCGAGCGCGCGGTCGATGGTCGCCAGAGACTCGGCATCGTCGCCCGCCCCATAGGCGCCCGACATGCCCATGCAGCCCAGGCCCAGCGGCGACACCATCAGGTCGCTCGCGCCGAAACGGCGAAGTTCCATGTTTCCTCCTGCCCATCGGGCGTCCCAGACGGGCCCGACGCTATCGCCAACCGTGAGGCCTAGCAAGCTGGGCTTGGGCAAGCCGGGCCTGGGCAAGCCGGGCCTGGCGTCCCCCTTTCCACATCGGCGCGGGCCGCCTACTATTCCCGCGTCATGACCGTCTTCACCCTGCATCCCCGGCTTGCCGCCGACAGCGTACCCATTGGCGACCTGCCCCTGTGCCGCGTCCTGTTGATGAACGACAGCCGCTTTCCCTGGCTGATCCTCGTGCCCCGTCAGCCCGACCTGCGCGAGGTCATCGACCTTTCCCCGGCCGACCGTGGCCGGCTGCTCGAGGAGATCGCCAGCGCCAGCGACGCCCTGCGCGCCGCCTTCTCGCCGGACAAGCTGAATCTGGGCGCCATCGGCAACATCGTCCCTCAGCTCCACGTCCATATCGTTGCCCGCTTCGAGACCGACCCGGCCTGGCCCGGCGTCGTCTGGGGGCATAGCCCGGCCCTCGCTTACGAAACGGCAGCAGCGGAAGAGCGCGTCGCCGATCTGCGCCGCCGCCTGATAAAGGCATAGCCGTGGGCTGGCAGTCTCCCGAAAAAGGCTGTCAAATGGCGCCGGCGCGCGGATGTCGCGGGCGACTGGCCACAAGCAGGGGAAGGCCGTGACGAGCGTCGAGAATCTACCGCCGGCCCCCGCTGGACCGTCTTCCGGACAGGACTTCGCGCCGGGCCCGGTTCAGCGTAAGGTCGACACGGCGCTCGACCTGATCGCCCGCATCGTCATGACGGGCGCGGCCTCCTTCGTCACGAGCTGGATCGCCATCACCTTGACCCGCACCACCGGCTCGGTGGCGGCGATCTGGCCGACGACCGCGATCCTCCTCGCCATCCTGTTCCGCAGCAAGCCGAGCCATTGGCCAGGCTACTTGCTCGCCGGCTACGCGGCGGGCGTCGTCGCCAACCTCATGTACGGCGACAACCTGCTGCTCGCCGCCGGCCTGCCCTTCGGCAACGTCGTCGAGACCGCGCTCGCCGCCATCGTGCTGCGCCGCTGCTTCCCGGACGGCGTCAACCTGCGCGAAATCCGCCAGCTCGCCGCCATGGTCATCGTCGCCATGCTGGCCGCCGCCGCCAGCGGCGCCACCCTCGGCGCCGGCATCCTCGACGTCGTCCATGTGGGAAACTTCTGGCGCAACTGGTTCAACTGGTGGACGGGCGTCGGCACCGGCATCGTGCTCATCACGCCCGTCATGCTGACCTGGCGGCCGGCGGACGACGAAGGCGGCGTCTTTTCCGCAGAGCGGATGTGGGAAAGCGCCGCCGCGCTCGCCTGCGCCGCCGTCGGCACGGCCATCCTCTTCAATCAGGGCATCGTCTCGCTGATCTATGCCCTGTTTCCGCTGCTGATCTGGTCGGCCCTGCGCCTCAGCGTCTTCACGACGGCCGCCGTCTGCCTCGTGATCGCGCTCGTCGCCATCCCGCTGACTGCCTTCGGCCACGGCCCGCTGGCCATGCTCGACGTCACGCTCGACATCAAGCTGCGGCTCCTGCAGACCTTCCTCACCGTCATCACCCTGACGGCCCTCTCGATCGCCATCGCCCTGCAGCGGCGCAACGAGGTCGAGACCGTGCTGCGCGCCAGCGAGCAGCGCTTCCGCGACTTCGCCGATTCGATCTCCGACCGCTTCTGGGAGACCGACGAGAACCACCGCTTCACCTGGCGCCTGGAGCCCAGCGAGCGGCTCAGGCTCTGGCCGTCGATCATCGGCAAGACGCGCTTCGACCTGGCCGGCGTCGATCCCGCGAGCGATCCCCTGTGGCGCAAGCACCTGGAGGACCTGGACGCGCACCGGCCGTTCCGCGACTTCCGCTACAGCCTGCGCGACCTCAACGGCCGGCTGCGCTTCCGCTCGATCAGCGGCAAGCCGATCTACGGCCGCAACGGCAAGTTCCTCGGCTACCGCGGCACGTCGACCGACATCACCGACAACATGGAGACGGAGCTCCTCGCCACGCGCCTCGGCCGCGTCGTCGACGAGGCCCTGAACGAGATCTACATCGTCGACGTGCAGACCCACCACTTCATGTTCGCCAACCGGCGCGCGCGCGACAATCTCGGCTACGAGATGGAAGAGCTGCGCGACATGACCGTGCTGGACATCTGCCCCAGCCTGAGCAAGGACGATCTGCTGCGCAGCTACGCGGAGCTCGACACGCGCCGGACGCAGACGCTCACGCTCGACAGCGCCTACCAGCGCAAGGACGGCAGCCACTACGACGTCGAGGCGCACTTGCAGCGCTTCGACGTGTCCGGCCTGTCGCCGATCTACACGCTGATCGTCATCGACATCACCAGCCGCAAGCGCGTCCATTCCGAGCTCGCCTCGAAGTCCGTCCTGCTCCAGGCGACCCTCGACAACATGGCGCAGGGCCTCTGCGTCTACGACAAGGACCTGCGGCTTGTCGGCTACAACCAGAAGTTCGTGTCCCTGCTCGGCCTGCCGCCCGCTTCGATCAGCATCGGCAGCGCCTACGCCGACAACGTCGCGCGCTTCGCCCGCCACAGCCTCGGCATGAGCGAGGCCCAGATTCCCGACTACATCGCAGAGCGCATCGCCGAGGCCGGCACCCGCTTCATGCGCCGGCGCGTGCATCGCCTGCCCGACGGCACGATCATCGCGTCGAACCGCCGCCCGATGCCGGAAGGCGGCTTCGTCACGACCTACTCCGACATCACCGAGCGCGTGCAGACGGAAGAGGCCCTGCGGCTCTCCGCCACCGAGCTGCAGGAGATCAAGGCCAGCTTCGAGGCGGCCATCCTCGCCAGCCGCCAGATCCTCTACGAGTGGGATCTCGGCGACGACAACATCCGCTGGTCGGGCGAGACGGCGACCCTGCTCGGCTATGCGCCGCAGGAGCTCGGCGGCCTCGACAGCCTGATGGCGCTGGTCCATCCCGACGACCTCGCCGCCTTCGAATCCGAACTGCTGAAGGAAGAGGAAATCGGCGTCTCCTTCCACATGGAATACCGCCTGCGCCACAAGAACGGCCATTACGTCCACGTCTCCGACGTCGGCGTCTACCTCGCGGGCCGCGCCGGCAAGGACAAGCGCGTGGTCGGCTTCATCGCCGACCTCACGGCGCAGAAGTCCGCGGCGGAGGCGCTGCGCCAGTCGGACAAGCTGATGGCGATCGGACAGCTGACCGGCGGCATCGCGCACGACTTCAACAACCTGCTCGCCATCGTACGCGGCAACCTTGAGTTGCTGGACGAAGACCTCGGCCAGGCCTCCGCCCACCATCAGCGCATCCAGACCGCCATGTCGGCGGCCGACCGCGGCTCGGCCCTGACGCAGCGCCTCCTCGCCTTCGCGCGCAAGCAGCCGCTCGAGCCACAGGCGACGCATCTCAACCGGCTGATCGTCGACATGGGCGACCTGATGCGACGCTCGCTGCATGCCTCGATCAAGGTCGACATGAGCCTCGCGGACGACCTCTGGCTGACCTCCATCGACCCCAACAGCCTGGAAAGCGCCCTGCTCAACCTGGTGCTCAACGCACGCGACGCTATGCCCGAGGGCGGCACCCTGACCATCGAGACCGCGAACACGCGCCTCGACGAGGCCTATACGGCAAACCTGGCCGACGTGACGCCCGGCCAGTACGTCATGCTGACGGTGACTGACACCGGGGCCGGCATGGCGCCAGAGGTCCGGGACCGGGTCTTCGACCCCTTCTTCACGACCAAGGAGATGGGCCGCGGCAGCGGGCTCGGCCTCGCCATGGTCTACGGCTTCGTCAAGCAGTCGCGCGGGCACGTGGCCATCGACAGCGCGCCCGACCTCGGCACCTCCATCCGCCTCTACCTCCCCCGCGAGGACGTCCCCGCGGCAGCCGAGCCGCCCGAGACGAAATCCCCGATGGTCGATGGCGGCGGCGAACTGATCCTGATCGTCGAGGACGACCCCGACGTGCGGATGCTGGCCAACGCCATGGTCCAGAGCCTCGGCTACCGCACCCTGACGGCTCCGGACGCGGGCACTGCCCTCAACGTCCTGGCCGACCAGCCCGGCATCGACCTCATGTTCACGGATATCGTGCTGCCCGGGGGCATGAACGGGGCCGATCTTGCCCAACTTGCCATCGAGCGCTACCCAGGGTTGAAGATTCTCTACACTTCAGGCTATACCGAAAACGCTATTCTTCACGACGGGGGGCTTGAAGGGAGCCGTTTGATCTCCAAACCCTACCGCAAAATCGATTTGGCGCATAAACTCCGCCAAGTTCTGGATGGGGATACGGACGATGGCCGATAAACGACTTCTGGTGATCGACGACGAGCCCGCCTTCGGCGAGTTCGTCCGCGAGGTGGCCGTGCGGCTCGGGTATGACGTGCGGGTGACCGTGCGGGCCGACGAGTTCGCCGAAATCTACGAATCCTTCGTGCCGACCGTCATCGTCATGGATGTGGTGATGCCCGAGGTCGACGGGATCGAGCTGGTGCAGTGGCTGGCGCAGGAGAAGTGCCGCGCCAAGATCCTCATCGTCACCGGCTACAACCCGCACTACGCCGACGCCGCCAAGCGCCTCGTCTCCGCCGGCGACCTGCCGAGCGTCGAGACGCTGACCAAGCCGATCAGCCTCGCCGACCTGCGCGCCGCCCTCTCCTAGTCCCGCTTCCAGGCCACCCGCCCCATGAACCGCCTGACCGCAATCTCCGGCCTGGGCGGCAAGGGCCCGGCCTGCTTCCTGGTCGAAAGCGCGGGCAAGCGCCTGCTGCTCGACTTCGGCGAAGGCCCCCAGCCCGGCCTGCTGCCCGACATCGGCTCCATCGGCCCGGTCGACGCCCTCCTCCTGTCCCACCAGCATGGCGACCATGCCGGCGCGCTGCGCTTCCTGCCGCAGATCGGCAATCCGCCGGTCTACGCCAGCGCCTTCGTCGCGCGCGGCCTGCCGGTGCCGGCCACGGCCCTGCCCCTGCACGGCCAGGCGGAGGTCTGCGGCATCTCCCTCCGCACCGGCCGGTCCGGCCATGCGCCGGGCGGCCTCTGGCTCCATCTCGACGCCGGCGACGGACTGATCTACATGGGCGACAACTGCATCGAATCGCCGCTCTACGTCAACGACGCGCCGCCCGCCGCCGCGACCATGATCCTCGATGCGTCCTACGGCGCCTACGACCGCCCCATCGCCGACTGCGAAGCCGCCTTCGCCGAGATGCTGGCGGCGCCCGGCCGCCTGCTGCTGCCCCTGCCTGCGCAAGGGCGCGGCCCGGAGATCGCCTTGCATCTGCTGCGCCAGGGCGTGCCGACCTATCTCGACGACGACATCCGCAAGGTGGTGGCGGCCTTCCTCGGCGCCGACGCCGACTGCGTCCGCCCCGAAGCGCGCGACGACCTTGCCCGCCTGCTGACCGAGAGCGCCGCCTCGCCGGACGATGCCAAGGTGATCCTCACCTCGCCGGCGCCCGCGACCGGCCCGCTGGCGCAGCGCCTGATCGCCGCCAAGGCGGCGGGCGACGACATCCGCATCGTCTTCACCGGCTATACGCCGCCCGGCACGCCGGCCGGCGACCTGATCGACGAGAAGCAGGCGGACTTCCTGCGCTGGAACATCCATCCGCGCCTGCGCGACAACGCGGCACTGACGCGGAGCGTGAACGCGCGCCAGGTCTTGCCGGCCTTCGGCGAAGCCTCGAAGGCGCAGGCGGCCTGGGAGAAGGCCTTCGCGCCGGCCCGCGTCGTGCTCGCGGAAAGCTGCGAGTTCTAGCCGCTTACTTGTCGGCGGCCTTGTAGAGCCATCCCAGCAGCACCAGGATCGCCGTCGACGAGAAGATGGCCAGCACGCTGAGCGCCATGCCGGCGCCCGGCAGCCCTTGCGCGAACTGATTGAACACATAGGTCGCCACAGTGCGCATGCCGGACGGCGCCAGCATGATCGAGGCCACCAGCTCGCGCGACGCGATGGCGAAGACCAGCAGCATGGCGACGATGAGGTTGGGCGCGATCAGCGGCAGCAGGATGCGCCATAATGTCATGCCCATGCCGGCGCCGCTGACGCGCGCGGCGGCGTCGAGCGAAGGGCCGATCTGGCGCAGGCCGGCGCCGACGTAGCGCACCGGATAGGGCAGCAGCAGGCAGACATAGGCCAGCAGCAGCACGATCGGCGTGTTGTAGACCGGAAACGGCCACCAGCTGCGGTTCCAGGCGAGGATGAGGCCGACGGCGATCACCATGCCCGGCAGGGCATTTGGCAGGATCGACATGGCGTCGACCAGCCAACGGCCGCGGATCTGCGCACGCACCGAAACGAAAGCCGCCAGGCTGCCGAGGATGCCCGCGGCGATGGCGGCAGCGCCCGCCAGCCAGAGGCTATTGAACAGTGCATCGAGGGCGCCGGTCCGGTTGGAGAAGACCGTCTCGAAATGGCGCAGCCCCATGTTGCTCCAGGTCAGGCCGCCCGACAGGGTCTTGCTGAAAGCCGTCAGGATCACGGCGCCCACCGGCAGGACGACCGCGAGGACGGTGATCAACGCGAAGAAGGCGAAGCCGGCCCAGCGCCAGCGGCCGAGCTTGATGACCGCCTTCTGGCCATGCTTGCCGCTGACCGCGACGTAGGAGCGGCGCGTGGCGATCCAGTGCTGCAGCATGAAGGCCGCGAGCGCCATGACCACGAGGCCGAGCGACAGCACCGCGGCGCCCGGCAGGTCGATCGGCCATTCGGCGAACTTCTCTTCGATGCTGGTGACCAGCACGAGGAACTGGCTGCGTCGGCCGAGGGCCGACGGCGTGCCGTATTCCTCGATGGTGAGCGCGAAAACCAGCAGCAGGCTTGCGGCCAGGCCGGGCAGCGCGAGCGGCATGGTGATGCGCCAGAAGGCGTAGAACGGATTGGCGCCCGACACGCGGCCGACGTCGGCAAAGCGCTGGCCGATCACGGACAGGGTGCGCGACAGCGCGAAATAGACGACGGGAAACAGGTGCAGCGCCATGACGATGACGATGCCGCTCACCGAGAACAGCAGCTTCTCGGCGTTGAAGCCGAGCAGCTGCGTGCTGTAGCCGGCCGGCTGCAGCGTCAGCTCCCAGGCGAAGGCGCCGATGTAGGGCGGGATCATGAAGGGGATGAGCAGCAGCACGTCCCATGCCGCAGCCCACGGCAGGTCGGTCATGCCGCGCAGCACGGCGAGCGGCAGCGCGATGATGAAGCAGCCGACGGCGACGCCGATGCCGAGCACCAGCGTGTTGCGGAACAATTCGAGCAGCCGCGGGTCGGCGAGCGCCGCGCTGAAGGTCGAGAACGGCTCGCTGAACGAGCTGTCCGTCAGATGCGGAAAGACCGCCTGCAGCAAGACGAAAAGAACCGGCAAGGCGACGATGATCGCGAGCCCCACGATAGAGACCCCGACGATCAGTCCGCCGCCTTGCCGTTCCATGCTCAGTCTTTCGCTTTTCAGCCGTTGCGGGCTTACTTCAGGCCCATCACGGTCTTGAACTTCGTCAGGTTCTCGGCGCGCTTCTGCGGCGAGGCCGGCTCGAGCTTGAGCAGCTTGATGTCGTTCCAGCCCGGACGCTTGGCTTGCACGTCGGTGCGGGCCGGCAGCAGGTAGGCGTCGGCGGCCAGCTTCTGGCCTTCGTCGGACAGCACGTAGTCGATGAACTGCTTCGCCATCTCGGCGTTCTTCGTGGTCTTGAGGATCATCGCCGGACGCGCCTCGAGCACGGTGCCGGACGTCGGGTAGATCACTTCGATCTGCTCGCCGTTCGCCTTGGCGTCGAGCGAGCTGTAGTCGACGCCGCCGAACACGGCCGCCTTGGCGCCCTGCATGACGGGGTTGAGGGCCTGGGCGTTGGCGCCCGGGACGATCGTGCCGTTGGCCTTCAGGGTCTCGAAGAACGTCCAGCCGAAGGACGGCAGGGCGGCCAGGCCGCTCATCAGGCCGTAGGACGAGCCCGAGGACGCCGGGTCGGGCATCGTCACGAGATCCTTGTATTCCGGCTTCGCCAGGTCCGACCAGTCGGTCGGCTTGGTCTTGCCCGACTTCGGATTCCAGATGATGGCCAGCGCGGCCGCGCCCTGCGCGACGTAGTACTGGTCCTTCAGGATGTCGGGGACGTTCTTGGCGTTCGGCGATTCATAGGCCAGCAGCTCGCCCTTCGCCTTCAGGTCGGCGCCGGTGTCCCAGGCGGCCGAGATCAGCACGTCGGCCTGCGGATTGGCCTTCTCGGCGTCGAGGCGCGCCATGATCTGGCCCGTCGTCGCCTGGAAGATGTTGACCTTCGTGCCGGTCTTCTTCTCGAAGCCCTTGGCCAGGCCGTCGGCGAGCGGCGCCGGATTGGCCGTGTACACCGTGATCTGCTGCTGGGCGCTGGCGACGCCCGCCATCAGCACGGAAGCGGCCAGAGCGAGGCCGAGGGTTGTCCGAAGACGAGTCATGCAGTTCTCCTATGTTCTCGATTTGGATGCGACGTGAATGCGTATGAGGAAGGCGTCTAGTGCGGGATCTCCGTCGGCCCTTCCCCGAGAAACAGGCGAAGCGGAGCGCGGTCGACATTGACCGTCACCGTGTCGCCGGGCCTCAAGGGCCTGTCGTGCCAGAATTGGACGACAGGACCGTGATCGTGGGCGCCCCAGCGGGCGGCGACCTCGTAGCGGTCGCCCTTGAAATGCACCGAGGCGACGGAAAAGCTCAGCTCGCCCTCGCCGCGCGGCTGCACCGCCGTGCTGGGCAGCATCAAGGTGGACGGTCCCGTGTGGCCGTCGATGAGGTCGGGCATATGCAGCGGCGCGCCGGAGCCTTCCGGATGGAACGAGCCGTCGCGCGTCTGGCCGCGGATCAGGCTGCCGGACTTGAGGAAGCCCGCGACCCAGGCATCCGCCGGATTCTTGTAGAGCTGCTCGGGCGCGTCGGCCTGGATGATGGAGCCGCCGCGCATCACCGCGATGCGGTCGGCCAGGCTCAAGGCTTCGGACTGGTCGTGCGTGACGTAGATCGCCGTGGCGCCGAGCTCGCGCGTGAGGATGGCGATGTCGCGGCCCAGCGTGTCGCGCAGGCCGGCGTCGAGATTGGAGAGAGGCTCGTCGAACAGCAGCACGCGCGGCGAATCGACGATGGCCCGCGCCAGCGCCACGCGCTGCTGCTGGCCGCCCGACAGCTCGCCGGGAAAGCGTTCGGCGAGATGCCAGAGCGAGACGCGCCGCAAGGCCGTCTCGATCAGCCGCGAACGCTGCTCCACCGGACAGCCGCGCGCCGCGAGGGGAAAGGCGACGTTGTCGCGCACCCGCATGTGCGGCCAGAGCGCGTAATCCTGGAAGACCATGCCGAGGTTGCGCTTCTCGGCGGGCACGAAGAGCTTGCCACGGGCGTCGGCGACGGTGGCGTCGCCCAGCCGGATCAGTCCCTCGTCGGGGGCCAGCAGGCCGGCGATGGCGCGCAGGAGGGTGGTCTTGCCGCAGCCCGAGGGGCCCAGGAGCGCGACGAACTCGCCGGGAGCGATGGTCAGGTCGATGCCGTCAATGGCGCGCATCCCACCGAAAATCTTCACGAGATTGACGATCTGGACGCCGTTTCCGACGGTTTCGGCGGCTGCCATTTTGAGTTCCCGGCTGGTGAAAACGGCCGGATCATAAGGACAGGGGCGTGACAGGCTCATGACAAGCCGGGGATTTCCTTGCCGAAAGCATAACTTTCGAAAAACTATGGATATCCCTCAAACGTTCATGTAGCGTTCACATAGTCGACGTAGAAATGCGTTGGTGAGTCAGTAACGGGTCGGAGCGCGTGCACAACATATTGTTGCCCCTCTCCTTGGTTTCCAACGCAAGCCTGTCTTGCGTCACGGCGTCGCCGCCTGGATGCCTACCCCCACCTCTGGCCACCTGCCTGGCCCGCCAGGCAATGCGCCTTATCTCCGACGTTTCGTTTTCCAGCATTACGCCTGCCCAAACGCCTCCCTTCCGGAGGCGTTTTTCGTTTTTGTCTTTCGTTTCTCTTTATGGAGGTGTCGATGGCTAAACGGTCCCAACGCCAAGTCGCAGGGCGTCAGGTTACAGGTCGTCAAGGTCCCGCGTTCGATGCGGAAGTCCATGCCCTGTTTCCCAAAGGCGGTCGACCGGAGGTCTTCGACGACGATGATGACGGCCGCGACAAGAGCTACGTCCGCAAGGTCCGCCCGCAGAGCGACAACCAGCGCCATCTCATGGAATGCATCGACAAGCAGAACATGGTGCTGGCCCTCGGCCCCGCCGGCACCGGCAAGACCTACCTCGCCATCGCCAAGGCGGTCGAAGCCCTCGAAGCCGGCAAGATCGAGCGCATCATGCTGTCGCGCCCGGCGGTCGAAGCCGGCGAGAGCCTCGGCTACCTGCCCGGCGACCTCGAGGAGAAGCTGGCGCCTTACCTGCGCCCGCTCTACGACGCCCTGAGCGACCGCCTCGGCCGCAAGCGCCTGAAGACCATGCTCAGCGACGGCTCGATCGAGATCGCGCCGGTCGGCTACATGCGCGGTCGCACGCTGAACAACGCCTTCGTCGTGATCGACGAGGCGCAGAACTGCACCTATGGGCAGATCAAGATGCTGCTCACCCGCCTCGGCTGGCATTCCACGATGGTGCTGACCGGCGACCCGGACCAGACCGACCTGCTGCCCGGCATGTCGGGCCTCGCCGACATCGCCAAGAAGCTCGAGCCGCTGCCCGACATCTCGGTGGTGCGCCTGCAGGACCGCGACATCGTCCGCCACCCGCTCGTGGCCAGCATGTTAACCGTGCTTTAACCACGATAGCCGGTCCTGCAAGGGACCGGCTGCGCGAAAGCGGATTTTGAAACGGCGACGCCCGGACAGTCTCCTGTCCGGGCGTTTTTCATGTCGGCACCATGGCGGCCGAGCGGCGTTACGTGCAAGGGTTACATGTCGTCGCGCTGATACTGCTCCTGCTTCAGGCGCTCTTCGAATTCGCGGCGCCGCTGCTTCTCGGCCTCCTGCTTCTTCTTTTCCTCGTCCGTCATGGACGTATTCGTTTCGGTATTTTCCGGCGTTTTCGGCGTTTGCACAAAGGCCTCCTGCGGGTCTGGCCTGCCACATCTAAAAGTTGAGGGAATTTTGTTCCACTACTTTAGATTGCGGAAAGCATTGAAGAAACTTACAAAATTTTATCATTATTCTATGCTATCTTCTTAAAAAGGCAAATTTGCCGGAGCTGGGATTGACGGTGCAAATTCTTTTAGTCGACGATGAAGAAATGGTGCGGATGCAGATCCGTTCCAGCCTCGAACTCGAAGGCTACCAGGTCCGCGAAGCGTCGAACGGCCGCGAGGCGGTCGAGATGCTCGACGGCTACAAGCCCGACCTCATGATCACCGACATCCTGATGCCCGAAAAGGAAGGCATTGAGACGATCATGGAAGTGCGCCAGAAATACGCCGACATCAAGATCATCGCCATCTCGGGCGGCGTGCGCACCGAAAACATGGACTTCCTCAAGATCGCCAAGCGCCTCGGCGCCGATCTCGCCCTGCCCAAGCCGTTCGGCCGCCAGCAGCTCCTCTCCCTCGTCCACGAACTGCTCGACGCCAAGACGTCGTCCTAAGAAGACCTCGCCTTAAGTCATCGGAGTCTCGCCAGCCTCAGCGGCTCAGGCGCGTCGCCGACCATTCGACCGTGCGCCGCTCCGCCGCGTCGCCGCTCTCCGCCCGCCCGACGATGCCGTCGCCCTCGACATGGCCGCGATAGTCCCAGCGCACCGTGCGCGCGCCCTCGCGGATCGGCACCCAGAAGGCGATCTCGGCGCCCGACAGCTTGGCGTCGCGGATGTCGATGGGCCGCAGCGATTCGGTCTCCAGCTCGCCTGCGATGTCCTGGAAGTTCTGGCGCAGGACCAGACGATGCTCCTGCACCTCTCCGGCACGGCGCTCCTGCCAGCGCCACTGGCCTGCGGCCTTCGCCGGCACCACCCACATGCGCACCCAGCTCTCGCCGTAATGGGCCGAGGATTTGACGAGCTCGCTGCGGTCGGGCAGCCAGTCCTCCATGTCGTGGAAATGCGAGACGATGCGCGTCCCCGGCTTGAGGTCGAGCAAGGCGGGGCGCAGCTGCAGGTTGACCCGGCGGTAGAGGAACATCGTCACCACGGTGGCGGGGCCGAGATCGGCCTTGAAGATGTCGCCCTCCTGGAAGGTCGCCCGTTCCGCCACGCCCGCCGCAAGAGCATTGGCGCGGCTGCGCGTAACCAGCTCCGGGTTCAGCTCGACGCCCATGCCGCGCGCGCCGAAGTCCTTGGCAGCCGTGATCGGAATGCGCCCGTCGCCGGAGCCGAGGTCGATCACGACGTCCTGCGGGCCGACGTCGGCGATCCGCAGCATGGTCTGCACGACGACGTCCGGCGTCGGCTCGTAGGGGACGACGATCTCCCCTGCGCCTGCCGGCTTGGCCGGCGGCTCGGACGCGGCCAGTGCGGCTCCGCCCAAAATCACAAAGCCGCCGAGAATCATCCCGGCCTTCAGCACGCCTCGCCATCCCGTCCGCATCGCAGCCCTCCCCGCATGACGGCGAAGCCTAGCACGGGGCATGCATCCGCTCTCAGCAGACATCGCAAAATCCGCTAGGATGCCGGCTGAAAGGATCGACGAACCGATGACAAAGATTTCCCTGGCGCCCGGCATCGCCATCGACGAGAGCCTGCTGGACTGGCAGTTCGCGCGCGCCAGCGGCCCCGGCGGCCAGAACGTCAACAAGGTCGAGACCGCAGTGCTGCTGCGCCTAGACCTCAACGCCGCGGCCCTGCCCTCCGGCGTACATGAGCGGCTCGTCGCCTTGGCCGGACGCCGGGTCACCCGCGAGGGCGATCTCGTCATCCAGGCCCAGCGCTTCCGCAGCCAGGAGCGCAACAAGGCCGACGCCCTGGAGCGCCTCGTCGCCCTGGTGACCGAAGCCCGCCTGCCGCCGCGGCCGCGCGTGCCGACGCGCGTCGGCAAGGGCCAGAAGAAGAAACGGCTGGCCGACAAGGCCAACCGCTCCCAGGTTAAAAACCAGCGCCGCCGGCCCGGCGCCGGCGACTAGGCGCTACGGTTTCATCGCGCCGCAGGCGCGTGCTGCTTCATCGCGCCGCAGGCGCGTGCTGCTTCATCCCGCCGCAGGCGCGTTACTGTTTCATCGCCGCGATCAGGCGGTCGACCACCGGCTTGGGCGTGGCGTACATGCGCGCCACCAGCTTCTGCACGTTCTCGCCGCTGTCGAAGTCGACCTCGAGCTTGGCCTTGGCCGCGTCGGCCAGGTAGCCGGGATCCTTCATGGTGGCGGTGAAGGCGTCGCGCAGCGCCTTCATGCGGTCCTCCGGCACGCCCGGCGGCGCCACGAAGGGCCGACCGAAGACTTGCTGGCCGATCATCAGCTCGAACAGCTGCTTGTCGGCATCGGTCTTGATGTAGTTCCAGATCGGCGGCACGCCCATCTTCTCCAGCTCGGGATCGGCCTCGATGCCGAACTGCACGAAGATGTTGACGCCCTTGTTCTCCAGCCAGTCGGGCTTCTGCGTCTTGAGGCTGGTCCAGGCCCAGCCGCACAGGCCGTCCGCCTCGCCGCGCTCGACGGCCAAGGTGATCTCCTTGGTGCCCTTGTAGCCGCGCACGATCTTGAACTTGGTGCCAAGCACCTCGTTCATCACCGCCGGATAGTCCTGCGTCGAGCCGCCGTCCGCCGTCGCGGCGATGACCGACGGGCCCTTCATGGCGTCGTCCATCGTCTTGACCGCGGCGTTGCTGCGCATGGCGCAGACGCGGATCTCCTTGTTGGCGGTGCCGAGGTAGTTGAACTTCGGTGGGTCGAACTTGAGCCGGCCGGGATCGAGCAGCGGCGTCATGATCGCGCCGGGAAAGACGATGCCGAACACCGAGCCGTCCTTCGGCGCGGTGGTGTAGATGAACTCCGCCGCCTTGTTGCTGCCGGCGCCCGGCATGTTCCTGACGACGATGACCGGCGCGCCGGGAATATGGTCGGCGATGTGGCGCGCCACGGTGCGGCCATAGACGTCGTAGCCGCCGGCCGCGTCGCCGCCGACGATGAGGTCGACGTTGCGGCCCTTGTAGAAGCTCTCCACGCTCGACTGCGCCGAAGCCTCCGCGGCGAAGGCGCACAGCCCCGCGACGACGGACAGAATCCGGACTTGATGAGACTTTGACATTCATGCCTCCCTGTTTGGAGCGGTTGTCATTGTTCCATGCGGACGTGATCCGCAGCAGGCCGCCTCTACTTCGGCGGCGCGATGGCCGCCGACAGCTTGTCGGCCAGAGCCGGCGGCGTCTTGACGATGCGCGCCACGACCTCGTCGATGGATTCGCCCGAGCTCATGCTCGTCTCGAGCTTTGCCTTCTCCGCGTCCTGCATGAACTCGGGGTCCTTCGCCGTCTGCATGAAGGCGTCGCGCAGCGCCTTGACGCGGTCCTTCGGAACGTCCGGCGGCGCCAGGACAGGCCGTGCCACCGTCTTCTGCGCCATGATCAGCTCCATGATCTGGCGGTCCTCCGGCGTCTTGACGTAGTCGAGCGCCAGCGGCACGTCGGGCAGGTCAGGCTCCTTCACCAGCGCGCTCTGCATGAGCACGCGGATCTTCTTGTCGCGCAGGTAGTCGCCGCGCCGCGCCTTGACGTTCGACCAGGACCAGTCGCCGAGCCCGTGCACCTCGCCGCGCTCCATCGCCAGCGTCACTTCCGTGGTGCCGGGATAACCGGAGACGACCTTGAACTTCGTGCCGATCAAGGCATTCAGCAGGCGCGGCGTCGTCTCCGTGTCGATGGTCGGCCCGGTGCCGCCGACGATCATCTCCTTGGTGAAGAGATCCTGCGTCGTCTTGATCGGCGAATCGGCCCAGGCGACGACGACGGCCGTCTCGGAAGCCATGTTGCCGATCCAGTTGAACTTGGCGATGTCGAAGCGCACGCCGTTCGGGTTGGTCAGCATCGCCGTCAACATGCCGCGCTGAACCATGCCGATCGTCGAGCCGTCCTTCGGCGAGATGTTGTAGAGGTTGTTCGTCGCCGCCAGGCTGCCCGCCGCCGGCATGTTCTGCACCACGATGCTCGGATTGCCCGGCACGTACTTGCCGTAGTGGCGCGCCAGCAGACGGGCCTGCGCGTCGTAGCCGCCGCCCGGGCTGGAACCGACGATGAAGGTGAGCTGCTTGCCCTTGTAGAACTCCGCCGGCGACTGCGCCGAGGCATCCGTGGCGGCAACGATGGCGCACAACCCCGCGACGGCGGACAGACTCCGGACTTGTCGAGAATTTGGCATCAATGACTCCCTGTTTGGAGCGGCTGTTTATAGTTTTGAAGCTTATTTAAGCGCCGGCCCGCCCGCTTTGTCACCCCACGCTTTGCGAAACGAAAACCCCCGCTCCGGCGGTCCGGAGCGGGGGTCGAAGGCACGTTCGACGATGCGGGCGGCCTTACTTCGGCGCCGTGATCGCCTTCGTCAGCCGGTCGGCCAGCGCCTGCGGCGTCGCCGCGATCTTGGCGATGATCTTCTGGATGTCCTCGCCCGTGGCGGGCTCCACGTCGAGCTGCAGCTTGTCGGCTTCGGTCTTGAAGCCGGCGTCCTTGGTCATGTCCAGGAACGCCTGGCGCAGCACGGCCACGCGGTCGGCCGGCACGTTCGGCGGGGCGACCAGCGGACGGGCCACCGTCTTCTGCACGAAGAACAGCTCCATGACCTCGCGGTCTTCCTCGTTCTTCACGTAGTCCAGCGCGAGCGGCACGTCGAGGTCCGGCGCCTTCTCGAGGCCCGTCTGCATCAGGATGTTCAGGTTCGGACGCAGGTCGGTGCGGCGCTTCACGTTGCTCCACGCCAGGTCGGCGGTGCCGGCCACTTCGCCGCGCTCCATGGCGAGCAGGATCTCGGTGTTGCCGGTGTAGCCCGAGACGATCCTAAACTTGGTGCCGAGCAGCGCGTTCAGCAGGCGCGGCGTGGTCTCCGGGTCGAGCGTCGGGCCGGGGCCGCCGACGATCAGCTCCTTGTTGAACAGGTCGTCGGCCGTCTTCACCGGCGAGGTCTTCCACGACACGATGGTGGCGACTTCCGGCGCGAGGTTGCCGATCCAGTTCATCTTCTCGACGTCGAAGCGGACGCCGTTCGGGTTGGTCAGCTTGGCCGTGAGCATGCCGCGCTGGACGACGCCGATGGTCGTGCCGTCCTTCGGCGCGAGGTTGTAGAGGTTGTTCGTCGCCGTCAGGCTGCCGGCGCCCGGCATGTTCTGCACGATGACGTTCGGGGTGCCGGGAATGTGCTGGCCGATGAAGCGCGCGAACAGGCGGGCCGTCGCGTCGTAGCCGCCGCCGGGCGCAGAGCCGACGATGATCGTCATCTGCTTGCCCTTGTAGAAATCGTTCGCCGACTGCGCCTGAGCCGGCAGAGCGGCGCAGACGCAAAGACCGAGAAGCGCGCTGGCGGCGATGCGCGAGCGGGAAGCGGCAATCCGCAAATCAGACATGAAACTCTCCTGTGAAGCAGAAAAACGGGCCCGCTTGAGCGGGACGAGGTTGGGCGTCTGTCGTCGGCCTCCCGAGTGGTGGCGCGGACATTAGCCGCAACGTCCCATTCTGGCAAATGCTCTGGAAACCTTTTTTTCTAATAAATCTCAATAATATCAATGCGTTAGAAAAATATGGTTAACGAAGATTTTTAGTGCTTTATCTGTATGCCTTTAGTTATAGTCCGCGCATGGAACCGACCGTTCCAGTCGCTACTGAAGAGATGGACGATGACTTCGGGCTTTGCCGCAGACGCCATGGACGACATCCCACCCAGCCGCCTCACGCGGCTGACGGCCTTGCTCGTCGCCGTCACCGGCGCGCTGTCGGTCGGCGCGCTGGCCTTCATCGCCTGGCACACGGTGCAGGAAGGCGCACAGCTGCGCGCGCGCGCCGAGCAGCAGGTCGGCGGCCTGTCGCATATCGTCGCCGAGCAGACGTCGCGCACCTTGCAGGCCGTCGACTCCACCCTGATCGGCGTCATGGATGTCCTGAAGTTCGGGCAGCTGGACCTGGATCGCGACGGCGAAGCCATCCACGCCTTCCTCGAACGCAAGCAGGAACCGTCGCCCTACATCATGGGCATCTTCCTCGTCGACCCCGCCGGCCGCATCGTGCAGAGCAGCCTGCAGAACAGCCTGAAGTCCCCGACGGGGCAGTTCAACGTGGCGCAACAGCCCTACTTCATGTTGCATCAGGACAGCGCCTACGTCGGGCTGTACGTCAGCTCGCCGCGGTTCAGCAAGGCGCGCGACGCCTGGATGATCAGCGTCAGCCGGCGCATCAACAGGCCCGACGGCAGCTTCGGCGGCGTCGTCGTCGCCGCCGTCGACCCGATGTACCTCAGCGAGAGCCTCGACCGGGCGACGCTCAAGGACAACGGCGAGATCGCCATCCTGTCGCGCAAGGGCGCGCTCCTGTGGCGCTCGCCGTTCCGCCCGGACATGCTGGAGAAGGACTTCGAGAGCGACGAATTCGCCGCGCTGGCCACGGCCGGAAAGGCAACCCTGACGCGCGTCGGGCCCTTCGACGACGTGCGCCGCATCTACGCGCTGGAGCCGGTGCCCGACCTGCCAATCTACGTCCTGACCGGCATCGGCGAAGAAGACGCGCTGGCGGGCTGGCTCTACAAGGTCCGCCTCTTCTCCATGCTCGCCGTCCTCATCGTCGGCGTCGTCGGCGGCCTGTTCTTCATCGTCCTGCGCGACTGGAAGCGCCGCAACGACCTTCTGAAGCGCCTTCATGTCGGGGAGCAGCGCTTCCGCGACTTCGCCGAAGCCGCGTCCGACCGCTTCTGGCAGACCGACGCACAGCACCGCATGGTCTGGCACAGCGCCCTCGCCGGCCCGGTTCCAGACTACATCGGCAAGACCCGCTGGGAAAACCTGGGGATCGACCCCAATGACGACCCGGTCTGGTTCAAGCTGAAGGACGACATGGACAACCATCGTCCCTTCCGCGACTTCCACTACATCCGCAACAAGCCGAACGGCGTGACGCTTCATCGCATCGTCAGCGGCAAGGCGGTCTTCGACGACGAAGGCGTGTTCATCGGCTACCGCGGCACCTACTGCGACGTCACCGCGCAGGTGATCGTCCAGGAGCGCGCCCAGCGCAACCGCGACCGCTTCCTCCGCTCGATCGAGAACCTGTCGGAAGGCTTCGCCCTCTACGACAGCGAAGACAGGCTCGTGGTCTGCAACACGCGCTACCAGGAAATCTACGGCCACGCCGTGCATGGCCTGACTCGCGGCGCCAGCTTCGAGGCGCTCCTGCGCGAATGCGTCAAGCATTCCATCATCTCCGAAGCGAAGGGGAATGAAGAGGAATGGATCAGCCGCCGCATGGCGCAGCACCGTAACTTGCCGAACGTGCAGGAAGTCAAGCGCAAGGGGCGCTGGCTGCAGGTCCGCGAACGCGCCGACAAGGAAGGCGGGACGATGATCCTCGTCCTCGACATCCATGAGCAGAAGGTCGCCGAGCTGCAGCGCCAGTCCCTCGCCGCGCGCCTGCAGAGGATGTTCGACGACATGCCTGCCGGCTGCATCCTGCTCGACCCCGACCGCCAGATCCTCGACTGGAACCCGATGGCCGAGCGCATCTTCGGCTTCTCCAAGGCAGAGGCGCTCGGGCGCTCGCCCTTCGACCTCATCGTGCCGCCCGAGCTGCGGACCGAGGTCGAGGTCAACATCTCGCGTCTCTGCGACGGCGAGTCCGTGACCACGACGTCGCACAGCAACCTGACGAAGGATGGCCGCACCGTCACCTGCGAATGGATCAACACCCGCCTCTCCGACGGCGACGGACGCTGCGCCGGCATCATCAGCATGGTGCGCGACATCAGCGAGAAGCGAATCGCCGAAGAGAAGCTGCGCCAGACGACGCGCATGGAAGCGATCGGCCAGCTCACCGGCGGCATCGCCCACGACTTCAACAACCTGCTGCAGGTCGTCATCGGCAATTCGGAAATCCTGATCGACGCCCTCGCCGACACGCCGCAGCTGCAGCGGTGGGCGAGCATGACGAAGGAAGCCGCCGACCGCGGCGCCGAGCTCACCCTGCGCCTGCTCGCCTACTCGCGGCGCCAGACGCTGGAGCCCGTGCAGCTCGACCTGAACGGCGTCGTCGACGATCTCATGCCGCTGCTTGAGCGGAGCCTCGGCGCCAGCGTGGCGGTGACGACGTCCCTCGCCGCGGATCCCTGGTCCGCCAGGCTCGACCGCGCGCAGATCGACCAGGCCCTGCTCAACCTCATCCTGAACGCGCGCGACGCGATGCCCAACGGCGGCACGCTGCGCATCGAGACCGCCAACGTCCAGCTCGACGCCGCGGAGACGGCGAGCGACGCCAAACCGGGCGACTTCATCCTGGTCAGTGTCACCGACAGCGGAACGGGCATGGCGCCCGAAATCGTCAAACGTGCTTTCGAGCCGTTCTTTACCACCAAGGACGTCGGCAAGGGCAGCGGCCTAGGCCTCTCCATGGTTCATGGTTTTGTCAATCAGTCGGGCGGCCTGGTGCGGCTCGACAGCGAAGTTGGAAAGGGTACGACTGTGAGAATCTATTTCCCCCGTGCAGAGGCGAACAACGCTTGCGCACAGCAGAACGCGACTGCAATCGGCGAGGCACGCAAGACCGTGCTCGTCGTCGAGGACAACGACATGGTGCGGACCTACGTCATCGCCCAGCTCGAAAGCCTCGGCTACGACGTCATCGAGGCCGAGAACGGCCCCGCCGCCCTGATCGAGCTGGAAAGCGCAGGCCACATCGACCTGTTGTTCACCGACGTGATCATGCCCGGTGGCATGAACGGCCGCGAGCTCGCCGAGCGGGCGCTGAAGCAGCGCCCCGAACTGAGGGTGCTGTTCACGTCGGGCTACGACGAGAGCGCGATCACCACCGACGGCCACCTGGCGACCGGCACCTTCCTGCTGCGCAAGCCCTATCAGCGCAAGGAAATGGCGAGCAAGATCCTGGAAGTGCTCAACGCGCCCAATCCGCTCGCGGCCTAAGCGGCATGCACGCGGCCAGGCGCGCGGCGCCGGGCGCAAAAGAATACGGCGGCCCAAGGGCCGCCGTTTCCTTATCCGCGATCAGGCGAATGCTGCGACGCGCAGGTCAATCCAAGCGGAGATTGACGGCCGCGGTCTTGCCGCGTTCGGTCGCCAGCTCGTAGCTGACCTTCTGACCTTCGTTGAGAGCCTGGATGCCGGCGCGCTGAACGGCCGTGATGTGGACGAAAACGTCCTTCGAACCTTCGTCGGGGGTAATGAAGCCAAAGCCCTTGGTCGGGTTGAACCACTTCACGGTGCCTGTCGCCATCGTCATCTCCTGGTGGGCGAGTTCCAACTTCTTCCGCGCGTCCGTCGCGCGGGGCCGATCAATTAAGCTAGTCGGGGAAGCCGGAGCGCAGCGGAGAGCAGGCGTAGCAAGCCAACCGGTAGATAATTGATCAACGATTTTTAACATTCATTACATGACAGTGCGAGGACAATCCCCCTTCAAACTGCCGTATAACGCTGCAATTGCTGCATGTTAGACGTTCATTTGCGTGAAAATTGCTTTCAAAAGAGGCCCTTGCGGATTGGCGAAGGCATGGTTGACAGCAAAGTGGTTGAGGCCCGGCAGCTCCACTTCGAGACAGGGCTGTCCGCTGCGCCGCCACGCCGCGGCGAAGTCGCGGCTCTGCCGCTTGAACTCCTCCAGCTCGCGCGTGCCGTAGCCGACGACGATCGGCAGCGCCCGCTCGGGGATCTGCTGGATCGGGCTCAGGCGATCGACCGCGGCGCGGTCCAGCGAGAGATAGACATGGCGCGACGACAGCCGCACCGGCGCCAAGTCGAAGACGCCGCTGATCGGCGCGGCGCCCTTGACCACGTCGCCCGGCAGGCCATGGAGCTTCGGCCAGTCGGTGACGGCCACTTCGGCGCAGACATGGCCGCCCGAAGAATGCCCGGACAGGAACAGGCGCTCCGGATCGCCGCCGAGGTTCGCCGCGTTGCGGTAGACCCAGGCCACCGCAGCCCGCGCCTGGCGCACATGCTCGTCGAGGGTGATGTCGGGCACATGGCCGTAGCCGACCGCGACGAACATGACGCCCTTGGCGACGAACGGCTCGGCGATGAAGCTCACGTCTTCCTTCTTGCCGGCCTTCCAGTCGCCGCCGTGGAAGTAGACCTGAATCGCCGTCCCCGCCGCAGCTTGGCGCGGCGGTGGGCGGAAGACGTCGAGCCGCTCCGCAAGACTGTCGCCATAGGCGACGTCCAAGAGCGCGTCCTTCGCCAAGGCGGCGCGCACGCGGCTGCTCTCCGTCGTCTTGAAGTGATGGTTGTACTGCCGCTCGGCCTCGGTCAGCGCGCTCATCTGATAGTACTGCGCGTCGAGCTCCACCTGCGTGTACGGCCCCCAGACCTTCGCCGCGGCCTTCGGCGACCGCTCGTCCGGCATTGACGCATCCGATTCTGGCATATCGAACATTGTCCCCTCCCCGGTCCTCGTCGGACGATAGCTTGTCATGAATCGTCCCGTCTTCAAATTTCCGCAATTTTTCTCAAATAGATAAAGACAAAACATATAAGAGTCGCGCGGCACGCTGGACAGCGGCGAATGGCTGGGCTTTGATCGCCGCCATGCGATTTCTCCGCCTCCTTCTTTCGCCGCTCGTCGCCATGGCCGCCACCGCCTGCGACAATGCCGTCAAGATCACCTACCAGGGACAGTTCTCCCCCTATTCGCGCGGCCTCATCGCCGAACTGGCGCGCGACGGCGAACTGCCGCTGCGGCTCTACGGCGCGCCGCTTGCCGACAGCGCCGACGGCCGCGAGATCGCCGCCGCGATCCGTCCGCCCTCCTGGCTGCCGCGCGGCACTCATTTCACGACGACGCCGACGACGGTGACGCGCAACTTTGCGGTGGTGCTCGTGTTCAACCCGGCCTTTCGCGAGTCCGGCATGGACAGCGTCTGCACGCCGGGCAACGCGCCGCAGACGATACCCGGCGACAGCAAGACGCTGCGCGTTGCGGCCAATGTCTGCCTCGAAGGCAAGAGCATCTCCTGGCTCTATGCCGAAGGCCCGGCGCCGAAGGCGCTCGGCGATGCGAACTTCCGCAAGCTGACCGACCAGATCGTCATCAAGCTGTTTCCCGAATGGTCGCCGTCGGACTGACGCGAGAGGCCTGACAGCGGACGCCGCTGCCACCCGCTGTAGCGCCGCCCCGTTTCGCATGAACACGCAAAAGGGTTGCGCATCCCATAGTTTGTAATTATTCTAATTATAGAATTAGCGTCCCGCTGAAATAGCCCACTCGACGCAACCCAACAGGAGAGAGCCATGCCCAGCAACGACACGCCCGCAGGCAAGTGCCCGGTCATGCATGGGGCCGCGCCCCGCAGCCGAATGAACCGCGACTGGTGGCCGAACCAGTTGGACATCTCGGTCCTCCACCAGCACAGCCCGCAATCCAATCCGATGGGAGAGGCGTTCTACTACGCCAAGGAATTCAAAAGCCTCGACCTGAACGCCGTCATCAAGGACCTGCACGCCTTGATGACCGACTCGCAGGACTGGTGGCCCGCCGACTTCGGCCATTACGGCAGCCTGTTCATCCGCCTCGCCTGGCATAGCGCCGGCACCTATCGCATCGCCGACGGCCGCGGCGGCGCCGGCGGCGGCCAGCAGCGCTTCGCGCCGCTCAACAGCTGGCCCGACAACGCCAATCTCGACAAGGCGCGCCGCCTGCTCTGGCCGATCAAGCAGAAGTACGGCCGCAAGATTTCCTGGGCGGACCTCTACGTCCTCGTCGGCAACGTCGCGCTCGAATCGATGGGCTTCAAGACCTTCGGCTTCGCCGGCGGCCGCGTCGACACCTGGGAGCCGGAAGAGCTCTACTGGGGTCCGGAAGGCACCTGGCTCGGTGACGAGCGCTACAGCGGCGAGCGCGAGCTGCAGACCCCGCTCGGCGCGGTGCAGATGGGCCTGATCTACGTGAACCCGGAAGGCCCGAACGGCAACCCGGATCCGGTCGGCTCGGCCCGCGACATCCGCGAGACCTTCGGCCGCATGGCGATGAACGACGAAGAGACCGTCGCCTTGATCGCCGGCGGGCATACCTTCGGCAAGACTCACGGCGCCGGCGATCCTTCGCTGATCGGCATGGAGCCTGAAGGTGGCGCGCTCGAAGACCAAGGCCTCGGCTGGAAGAGCACGTACGGCACCGGCTACGGCGCCGACGCCATCACCGGCGGCCCGGAAGTCACCTGGTCGCAGACGCCGACCAAATGGAGCAACCACTTCTTCGACAACCTCTTCAAGTACGAGTGGGAGCTGACGAAGAGCCCCGCCGGCGCCCAGCAGTGGAAGGCGAAGAACGCCGAAGCCACGATCCCCGACGCCTTCGACCCGTCGAAGAAGCACCTGCCGACGATGTTGACGTCGGACCTCGCGCTGCGCCTGGACCCGGCCTACGAGAAGATCTCGCGCCGCTTCTACGAGCACCCCGATGAGTTCGCCGACGCCTTCGCGCGCGCCTGGTACAAGCTGACGCACCGCGACATGGGCCCGGTCGTGCGCTATCTCGGCCCGCTCGTGCCGAAGGAGACGCTGATCTGGCAGGATCCGATCCCGGCCGCCGACCACGCGCCCATCGACGAGAAGGACATCGCCGCCCTGAAGGCGAAGCTCCTCGCTTCCGGCCTCACCGTGTCGCAGCTCGTCTCCACGGCCTGGGCCTCGGCCGCGACCTTCCGCGGCTCCGACAAGCGCGGCGGCGCCAATGGCGCCCGCATCCGCCTCGCCCCGCAGAAGGACTGGGACGTCAACCAGCCGGCGCAGCTGGCGAAGGTGCTGCAGAAGATCGAGGCGATCCAGAAGGAGTTCAACGCCGGCGGCAAGACGGTCTCGCTGGCCGACCTGATCGTCCTCGGCGGCAGCGCCGCCGTCGAGAAGGCCGCGAAGGACGCCGGCCATGACGTGAAGGTTCCCTTCACGCCGGGCCGCATGGATGCGTCGCAGGAGCAGACCGACGTCGAATCCTTCGCGCCGCTGGAGCTGAAGGCCGACGGCTTCCGCAACTACCTGCGCGGCCCGCAGCTCATGACGGCGGAAGAGCTGCTCGTCGACCGCGCGCAGCTGCTGAGGCTGAGCGCACCCGAGATGACGGCGCTCGTCGGCGGCCTGCGCGTGCTGAAGGCCGGCCTGCCGGCGCACGGCGTCCTCACCAAGAAGCCGGAGACGCTGACGAACGACTTCTTCGTCAACCTGCTCGACATGGGCACGGAATGGAAGCCGTCTGCCGGCTCCGACGGCGTCTACGAAGGGCGCGACCGCGAGACCGGCGAGGTCAAGTGGACCGGCTCCCGCGTCGACCTGATCTTCGGCTCGCACTCGCTGCTCCGCGCCCTCGCGGAAGTCTACGCCTGCGCGGATTCGAGGGAGAAGTTCGTGAAGGACTTCGTCGCCGCCTGGGCCAAGGTGATGAACGCGGACCGCTTCGATCTCGCCTGATCCGCGGCCGCGACAGATAAAAAAACGGCCCAGGTTCGCGCCTGGGCCGTTTTCATATGCGGACGTGGAGCCCGCGGCCGTCGCGCCTCAGAAGGACTGCACGGCCGGCTGGGACGGGCGCAAAAGCTTCTGGCGCAAATAGGATTGCGCCGGCCGCTCGAACGCGTTGTAGACGATGACGCCCAGAAGAATCATGAAGGCCATGTAGCTGACGAAGAACAGGCCGCTGTCTGCGACCGTCTGCGGAATGCCGCGAGACTGCAAAAAGATCAGGACCGATATCTGCACGGGGATATGGCAAAGATAGGTCGCGTAAGTGATGTCGCCGATCCACACGAAGCGCCGGATGCGCGCCTTGTCGACGTAGCTTTCGGCGCGCGCTAGCAAGAACAGGATGACCGGTCCGAAGGTCGCCGCCAAGGCTTCCGGCAGCAGATTGTACCAGCCATGAATGCGATAGATCGCGACATGGACCGCGATCAAGCCGGCCAAGGCGAGAACGGCAAGCGGCACCAGCGTTCGGGGATTGGCGAAGACCGGCCGGCGAACGCAGAAATGATGCACCAGGCCGCCGACGAAGAAATAGAACACGCATTTGAACGCTAGATTGCCGGTGACGACGAACAAGCCGACGCTCAGCGCGCTGATCAGCGCCATGATCCAGATGGACCTCGGCAAGAAGCGACAGAACAGGACAAACAGCAGATAGGTCAGGATCTCGACCGACACGGACCAAATCGGCTGATTGAAGGCGAGCTCCTTCTGCGTATGGCGCGCCCAGTCGGACGCCATGAAGAAGTGCAGCAGGAAATGAAATCCGTCGTTGTAGGAGTAGATCTGGAACTGACCAAGCCGGGCCATGCTCAAGGCCTGCAAGGCGGCAACCGCCAGCAGCGTCACGAAATGCAGAGGATAAAGCCGCGAAAAGCGATGAACGAAGAACGTCCATCCATCGATCTTGTCCTCCGGCTTATAGAGGGAAAAGAAGACGAAGCCCGAAATCAGCCAGAACAGCTGAACGGAAAGGAAACCAGCTTCGTAAAAGGGAAAGAGCAGCCCGTAGAACGGCTGAACCGCGCCCGGAAGAAACTCGGGCCTTCCCGGCGCCAGATAATAGAAATGTTGGTAGTGCCACAGCAGAATCGACAGCGCGGCAAAGCCTCGCGCGACGTCGATCAGCAGATATCGTTCCCGCATGTCGCTCATGGCCACGCCAGAGCGCGCCATCCCCCGCATTCCGATCGCTACACTATAGCAAGCCGCTCAATGCCTCGCCTGAATAGACGCCTCGAACGGTAAAACGGCCCCGGGTTTTCCCGGGGCCGTTAAACCATGTCGAAGCTTTAAGCGCGCGGGCGCGGCGCGCCGCCGGGACGACGATTGGGCGCCCGGCGCGGACGCTCGCCTTCGCTGGCGCCCGCCGGGGTCGGGCGGCCGTCGGCGCGGTAGACTCCGCCGTTGCCGCTGCTGCGGCCTTCGTCGCGGTAGTCGCCGCTGCGGAAGTCCGCCGCGTTGCGCGGCGTGTGCTGCTCGTTGCCGCGCTGGCCCTGCGCCTGACGGCCTTCGCCTTGGCTGCCGGACGAACGGGCCTGGCCCTGGCGGTTGCCGCCATTGTTGCCCTTCGGCCCCTGCCCCGGCGCGCCGCCGCGGCCCGAGCCATTGCTGCGGCCCTGACCGCCGCCGTTGCGGTTCTGGCCGTTGCGGCCCGAGCCGTTCTGGGGACGGCGCGGCGCGCGCTCCTCGACGGCTTCGCCGCGCGCGAGCGGCGGCAGTTCGGGCAGCACTTCGACGAAGATGCGCTGACGCGTCAGCTTCTCGATGTCCTTGAGGTAGGCGCGCTCGCTGCCGTCGCAGAACGACCAGGCGATGCCCTCGGCGCCGGCGCGTGCCGTGCGGCCGATGCGGTGGACGTAGCTTTCCGGCTCGTTCGGCAGGTCGAAGTTGATGACGTGGGTCACGCCGTCGACGTCGATGCCGCGCGCCGCGATGTCGGTCGCGATGAGGACGCGCGACTGGCCGGCACGGAAATTCTCCAATGCCTTGACGCGCGCCGACTGCGACTTGTTGCCATGGATGACCTCGACGCCGCCCTTGTAGCTGCGCTCGAGGACTTCGGCGATCTTGTTGGCGCCGTGCTTCGTGCGCGAGAAGACGATGGCGCGGCCGACGGTCTCGTCTTCCATCAGCTTGGCGAGCAGGCGGTTCTTCGCCGGCTTCTCGACGTAGAACAGCTTCTGCGCGATGCGCTCGGCCGTGGTGGCGACCGGCGTCACTTCGACCTTGACGGGATCCTTCAGCAGGCTCGTCGCGAGCTTGGAGATGTCGCCCGGCATGGTGGCCGAGAACAGCAGGCTCTGACGGTCGGCCGGAAGATGCGCAATGACTTTGCGCACGTCGCGGATGAAGCCCATGTCGAGCATGCGGTCGGCTTCGTCGAGCACGAAGACTTCGACCTGGCCGAGATCGACGTGACGGTCGGCGACCATCTCCATCAGGCGGCCCGGGGTCGCGATCAGGACGTCGACGCCGCGCGCCAGGGTCTTGATCTGCGGCACATGGCCGACGCCGCCCATGACGACGGTGTGGGTGATCTTGAGGTAGCGGCCGTAGGTGGCGAAGCTCTCGGCGATCTGGAGGGCCAGCTCACGCGTCGGCGTCAGGATGAGAGCGCGGACGCTCTTCGCCTTGAAGGGCTTCGGCTGGCTGGCGAGGCGCTGCAGGATCGGCAGCGCGAAGGCCGCCGTCTTGCCGGTGCCGGTCTGGGCGCAACCGAGCAGGTCACGGCCGGCGAGGAGATAGGGAATCGACTGCGCCTGAATGGGAGTCGGCTTGGTGTACTCGGCAGTACGCAAGGCGTGCTGCAGCGGCTCGATCAAATCGAGCTCGGCAAAAGTCTGAATAGACATGGGGTCTTTCTTTTAGTTTTGCGGCCCTGCGCGCGAGCAAGGCAACCCTTGTTTAAAGGGTCCCCGTCATCGGGGAGCGTCTCGGGATGGAGGGCATCGCAAACTGGAAAGAAAGCGAACGCGCTTCGCGCGGATCACGAGATCAAGACGGGCAACGGCCTCGTCTCGACCGGGTAAATGCCCCTTCCCTGTGGAAAAGTCAAGGAATCCTTTGTGCGTGAAGGATTTGGCGCGCCCCGCCTCGCTCCCGGCCTAGCCCTGGCTCGGCCAGTAGGCCCAGCCCAGGCCGGTTTTGGCGTGGTGGCAGGGGAAATAGTCGATCACCTTGGCCGGCCGGTCGAGGGCCGCCGCGACCGTGACCCAGGCGCGGATTTCCGCCGAGCCGCCGCGCACGCTTGCCGAATCGAAGGTGAACAGGTTCTGCAGGTCGGCCTGCTCGCCGCGTTCCATGCGTTCGAGGATCCAGCGGTCCATCGGCTCGTCGATCCAGCCGGCGCGCGGCCCGATCGGGTCGTGCGACAGGCCGCCGGAGGCGTAGATGGCGATGCGCTCAGGCGCGTCCTTGAGGATGTCGGCGATGGCGCGGCCCAGGGCCCAGCAGCGCTTGGCCGAAGGCAGCGGCGGGTAATATTCGTTGAGGAAGATCGGCACCACGGGGATGTCGTTGTTCGGCACCAGCTTCGGGTGCGGATAGATCAGCATGTGCGACACGCCGCGCTCGGGATGGCCGAGCGGCTGCATCTTGCCGCAGTTGGCGACGTCGAAGTCGCGCTTGATCAGGCCCTTGAGCAGGCGCTGTGCGATGTCCGTATGCACCGGCACGTGCAGGCGCGAATCGATCGGCGGCTGCTTGAGGTAGCGCGGCACGGTGGAGCCCCACACCTCGTCGCCGGTGAAGATGGCGAAGGTCGGATTGTTCGAGAGGTTGAACATGTCGCTCTGGTCGTCGCCGACGTAGATCAGCGCGTCCGGCTTGTAGGCGGCGATCTCGTCGCGCAGCCGGGCGAAGTTCTTCTCCAGGCGGACGATCTGCTGCTCGATGACCTCCGGCGTCTCCAGCTTCGCGGTATGCGGCTGGGAGCCCTTCATGTAGTCGGGGATGCCGTCGTAGACGGTCGGCCAATATTCGGCGGGACAGAACATGGCGGTGGCGTGGGACGAAGCGAGGCCGAGGCCGATCATGGCGAAAACTCTCCTGTCATGGAGCGATCCCCCGCCGGCTTTGCCGCAGCGCGGGGTCATTCCTTAGTATTCTAACGGCATTATTCCCCATCGCCGCCGCCTCGGCAACATGGCGCTGCACGCATGGAGCCGCCCATAAACGAACCGGCCGCGCCCTATATGGACACGGCCGGCCAACCGGAGTGCGCTGCGGACGATCGGCTAGGACTGGATGCGCGGCGTCAGCGTGAAGGACTTCAGCATCTGCTCGATGGCGGCCGGCATCGTCGTGCTTTTGTTGGCGCAGCCGATGACCTGATAGACGGCCGCCCCGTCCGCGATGGCGCCGGCCCGGCACATCATGTCGCCGCTCTGGACGGTGTATTCCAGCATCGGCAGCGGCGCGCCGAAGTTGCGCTTGAAGCTCGTCTCCCACTGCGCCGTCACCTTGCCCTTGGTGGCGTCGGCAAAGCCGGTCATGACCTTCTCGAGGTCGATCTTCGTGGCCGGGTTGTCGTAGACGCTGTAGTCGACAGCCATCGCCGTGCTGGCAGCGACGACGGTGTAGCGCGTGTACTTATAAGTGTTGGTCCCGTCCACGTGGGTGCCGCGATCCACCTTGGGCTGGCCAGGAAAGTTGGCGCTGAAGCCGGATTCCGGCGCGTTGATCCAGACCCAGTTGGGCGGCGGCTCCGCGCTGTGCGCCAGGCCGAAATCGAAGGTCACGCCGATGGCCGCGCTCACCGCCGCGACGACGCTGATGAACCGCATGCTGTCCTCCTGTCGCTTCCGTGGAATGCGCGAACGGAGCGACTGCCCGCGCTGGCGGCGCAGTTCCGAACGCCCCTTGTCTCAGATGGAACGCCGGAAGGGGAGGAAAGTTCCGAAGGTGGCCGAGGCTGTCAGGCGCTCAGGCCGGCCCCTTTTCGCCGACCGGCCGGTCGGCGCGGGTCAGGCCGCAGGCGAGGATCAGCGCGTAGGCGATGACCACGGCGGGCACCTGCATGCTGAAGTCCAGCAGGCTGTGAAGTCCGACCTGGAGAGACACGGCCACGGCGATGCAGGGAAACACCGCGCCGCGCCGCCGCGCGCGCAGCTCGCGCCAGCAGTTGCCGACCAGGAGCAGGATGGAGACCAGCAAGCCCGTGGCCGCCGGCACGCCGAGCTCCATGGCGGCCTCGAGCACGTCATTGTGCGCCTGGACGAAATGGTTGCGAAGTTCGATCGAACGGTAGAAGCGGTAGGCGTCCTCGAAGCTGCCGAGGCCGGTGCCGGCGAAGGCGAAGTCGCGGACGGCCTTCAGCGCGTCGACGTACACCTTGAAGCGCTCCTCTTCCGCGTCGAGGCCGATGAAGATGCGCTCCGTCGTCCGGTCACCCGACAGGATGACCAGCAGGACGACCAGGACGATGCCTGCGATCAGCAGGCCGCGCGGACGGAACGGCCGCAGGCGCGTCGTGAGGAACAGCGTGCCGCACAGGGCGCCGAGGCCGATCAGGGTCGTCACCGCGCCGGCGCGCGAAGCCGTCAGCAGCAGGGCCGTCGCCAGGATGGCCATGGCGACGACCAAGGGCCAGGTCATGCGCCAGATGCGGTCGACAAGGACGATGGCCGACTGCTTCGTCGGCATCTGGCGGCGGCGCGAGACCTCGTTCAGGAACAGGCCCATGCCGGCGATCAGCGCCATGCCGCAGTAGGTCGCAAAGTTGTTGCGGTTGTCGAACGTCGCCGTGACGACGTTGAGATACTGCTCCTTGTCGAACCAGAGAACGACGGCGGAGCCGGTGAAATAGACGATGAGGCCGTAGACCGCATAGGCGGCGGCGGCATAGACGAACAGGCGGACGAGCATGCGCGACACGCGCAGGTCGCTGATCGCGTAGATCGCGAGCAGGAAGACGCCGAGATAGCTCGCCAGCGACACCAGCCCGCGCATCGTCTCGAAGCGGTCGAGCGAGACCGACGCCGCCAAGGGCTCGGCGAGCGCCGCGCTGGCCTGGGCCCAGAGGGGATTCCACAGCGGCCGCATGATCTCCAGGCTGCTCGCCTGCAGGCAGGCCCAGATCAGCACGAGGGCGTAGAGCGCCGTCGGCACCGCGACCAGGGACAGGCGCTCGAGGCCCTGCGTCGTGCCGCGCGCGGCGTTCCAGGCGACGCCCAGCAGCATGAGGGCCGTGCAGATCGCGAGGCAATCGATGGCCCAGTCGCGCCAGCCGCCGAACGGCAGCGGCAAGGCGACGACGAGCAGCATCAGATAGCCGACGATGGCGCGGCGCAGCGGATCGCCCGCCAGCGCGCGCCGTGCCTCGGCAAAGACCGAAGGCCGCGCTTCGTCGCGCGAGGGCAGCTGCATCATGCCGAACTGCATGCTCATGTCAGTTGTACGTGCCCAAGGGGTGCTGGAGATTGATCACGCTCGGCACGCCGTTGCGGATCTCGAAGACGAACTCGTCGCGCAGGAAGTTGCCTGCCCAGTCGATGCGCGAATCCATGAGGATGCCGGGCGTGTCGCTCGCGTCGATCTTCAGGTTCCGCCAGGCCTTGAACAGGTCCGTGCCGTTGAAGCTGCAAGCCTGCTCGACCGAGGCCTTCAGCGCGTTGAAGGCGACGAAGCCGTTCACGCCGGGCACCGGCGGACGGTAGCCGAAGCGGTCGCTGAAGCGGTCCGCCATCATGCGGACGCGGGCGATCGGCGCGTCGGCATAGAGGCCGACGATGCCGCGCAGGCCGTTGGCGTTCTGCCCGGCGGCGTCGAGGAACGCGCGGTCGACGACGTCGCCGTCGACCAGGATGGGCTTGTTGAAGCCCTGGCGCCGCAGCGCCGCCAGCAGCCTGACCGCGTCGCCCGAATGGACCATGAGGAAGAGGACGTCCGGGTTGCGCGCGCGCACGCGCGCCAGGATGTCGGCGAAGTCCTTCTGTCCCGGCGTAACGCCGGAATCGACGGCAAGCTGCAGGCTGCGGCGGACGAAGGCGCCCTTCAGGATGTCCCGCCGGCTGCGGCCGTAGTCGGTGTCCGACCAGATCAGGGCGGCGCTGCGCGCCTTGTATTCCTCGCGCGCATGGTCGGCGAGCTGCAGCAGCCGCGACAGCTGGGTCGGCTGGCCGCGCGTCAGCCAAGCCTCAGGCTGGCTCTGCAGGTCGAGGCCCGCCGTGCCGAGGATCATCGGCGTCTGGCTGCGGCGCGCGCTGTCCACCGCCGTCTTCGCGGCGCCCTCGTTCAACGGCCCGAAGATGGCGAACGGCGGCTGCTTGAGGACATCCTCCACCACGGCGGCGACGCCCGGCGAATCCGTGCCGACGTCGCGCGTCTCCACGACGATGCGCCGGCCCATGATGCCGCCCTTGTTGTTGGCGATGTCCACCGCCAGCTGGATGCCGTCGCGCCAGGCCTTGGCCAGGTCGGCGCTGTTGCCGGACAGCTCCGCCAGCACGACGACGCGCAGGTCCTCGTTGCTGACGTTGGCCAGCAGGCGGTTGATGCCGGAATTGCGCAGCCCGATGATCGGCAGGCAGTTCGGGGGAAAGGCGTAGATCGGCTCGATGGCGTCGGGCCCCGGCGTCGCCAGCACCGTGGCGCCCGGCCGGCCGTCGACCAATGGGCTGGCGTCAGGCAGGTTCGCGGTGGGCGTGCTGGCGTCCTGCGCCATGGCGAGGACGGCAAGCGCCGCGAAGCCCGCCGTCAGGCAGGCGATGGACGACGCTCTCATAAGGCGACCGAGGATGCTCATGGGAACAGCGGCGCTCCCGCCTCGGGCAAGCGGGCCATTTCGGCATAGGTCGCCAGCAGGTTCGGCTTGCCGGCCAGTGTCGCGCGCATGAAGTCGTCGACGCCGAGCTGCAGCGACAGGCGGGCGAGCCCGCGCGGCTGCGCCAGAGCCGCCCGTTCGACTTCGTCGGCAATTATCTGGCGCGTGCGTGGGACGGCCTGCGGCCAGATCACCAGGCCGAGGGCGACCCGCGGCACGATCAGCGCCGGCTCGTTCGGTCCCGTGACGACGGCCATGCGCCACGCGCGCTCCGCGCGCGCGGCATCCCCGTCGCCACCGCGCTTGAGAAGCGCCAAGGCCAATTGGTACCAGGCATAGGGCTGCGCCGGCTGCTGCGCCAAGCCGTCCTGCAGCGCGTCGATTCCCATGGCGAGGTAGCGCGCCTCTTCGCCGGGCTGGCGAACAGGCAACAGCTCCATCATCGACAGCAGCTGCATGGCGGCGAGGCCGACAGCGTTGCTGTTGCGGCCCGATTCGATCCACCGGCCCGCTGCCTGGCGGCTGTCGATCACGGCGTCCATCACGCCGACCGACGTCGGCTCGTTGTCGTTCAACGCCGAAAGTCCGGCGTCGCCGGGCACGCGCAGCACGGCGGCGATCAGCCGCGGAATGCCGACGTAGAGGAGAAATGCGGCGAACAGCGCCAGCAGGACCGCCCACAGCAGTCGCGCCATGCGGCCGTCCGCCGGACGCGACGGACGTGGCGCGGGCGCGGCGCCCTGCGCTATCGACGCGTCGGACACCGTCATGCCGGCTCCCTGCCCCGCCATTCCGGCCTACGCCTTGTAGTAGCCAGAATACTTGCCGTAGTAGTAGCCGCGGTCGCCATAGCCGTACCAGAGATGCTTCTTCAGGTTGACGCGGGTGACGACCACGCCGGTCAGGTTCAGGTTGGCGCTGCGGATCTGCTTGATCGCGTTCTCGACGACGTTCTCCGGCGTGTGGCCCCAGCGGACGGCGAACACCGTCGCGTCGACGCGGCGCGCGATGGCCAGGGCGTCGGAGACCGCCAGGACCGGCGGCGTGTCGATGATGACGCAGTCGTAAGCCTGGGTCAGCGCCTCGATCAGGTTGGAGTACTGGCTCGAATTGAGCAGGTCGAGCGAGTTGCCGACGTTGTTCGGCGCCGGGATGAAATGCAGGCCGGTGCTTTCCTCGGTCTGGATCAGGCGGTCGAGCGGACAGGTGCCGTTCAGGAAGTCGACGATGTGCGGCTCGGCCTTGACGCCCAGCAGCTCGGCGACGCCGCCGCGGCGCAGGTCGCAGTCGACGAGGATGGTCCGCCGCTTGGCCAGCGCCGAGCTGCGCGCCAGCGACAGGGCCAGGGTCGTCTTGCCTTCGTCGGGCACCGACGAGGTGACGGCGATGCTGCGCGGCGGGTTGTCGAAGTCCGTGAAGGTGATCGCGGTGCGAATCGAGCGGATCGCCTCGGCGTAGGACGAAAGCGGCTTCTCGACGACGTAGCTTTCCGCCGGCATCGAGGACGTCAGGCCGCCCGGCACCGCCGGCACCAGCCCGAGCGACGCCACGCCGATGGCGCGCTCGATCTCCTCGGGGCTGCGGAAGCCGGCCTCGAACTTCTCGACCAAGGCGGCCATCACGGCGGCGCAGAGCAGCGACAGCAGGAAGCCGGCGCCGATCAGCAGGCCCTTGCGCGGGAACGACGCCTTGAGCGGCACGTCGGCGGGCGACACGATGCGGGCGTCCGGCGTGTCGACGGACGGGCCGGCCGACGTCTCGCGGAAGCGGTTGAGGAAGTTCTGGAAGAGCGCACGGCTCGCTTCCGCCTCGCGCTCGAGCTCGCGCAGCTTCACTTCCGCCATGTTGACGTTGGACACCTTGCCCATCAGCTCGTCGACGTTCTTCTGCAGGGCGTTCTCGCGCGCCCGCGCGCTCTCGACGTTGTTGGTCAGCGAGGCGACGATCTTCTTGATCTCGTTCGCGATCTGGGCCCGCACGTCGCGCAGCTGGGTGCGTGCGGCAAGCAGCGCCGGGTGCTTTTCGCCGTAGCGCTGCGCCAGGTCCGCCTCGGTCCGGGTGCCCTGGGTTTCCTGCTCGCGCAAGCGCTGGATGGTGACCGAGTTGAGCACTTCGGGCATCGAGTCGATGTTGACTTGATTCTTCGCCTGGTTGAGGCGCGATTCGAACTGCGAACGCTCGGCGCGCGCCTGGATCAGCTGCGTGCTCATGTCCGACAGCTGCTGGGAATAGACCGATGCGTCCTGCGTCGCGCCGACCAGCTTGTTCTGCTCGCGATAGGCCTGCACCGCCTGCTCGGCCGTGCGCACCTGGCCACGCAGCTCGTCGACGCGCTGGGTCAGCCACGTGTTGGCGCGCTTGGTGGCGTCGAACTTCGCCTCGAGCTGCGAATAGAGGTAGAGGTCCGCGTGCGTGTTCACCACGCGGGCGGCCAGCTGCGGATTGTCCGAGCGGAACACCAGACGGATCGACAGGGAGCGGCCGTCGCTGCTCACGGTCAGGTGCTTGAGGTATTCGTCGACGACGCGCGTCATCGTCTCCGCCGCCTGCTGCTCGGGCGTCTTCTTGTCGGCGCTGCGCAGGCTGTCGAAGATGCCGCGGAACCACTGGTCGAACGAAAGCTGGCTCGATTCGTCGAGCCAGAAGAACATCCGGCTAATGCCGCTCGGGGTCTGCTTGGCGTAGGGATTGAATTCCGGCTCGTTGAGCAGGTTGGTCTGCTCGACCACCTTGGCCGCCAGCGGCCGCGACATCAGCACGTCCAGCTCGCTGCGCAGCGCGGCGTTGTCGGTCGGCAGGCCGGAGACGACGTCCTGCACGTTCGACACGCGCTCCTGGCGCGAATCCAGCACGACCACGGCCTCGGCGTCGTACTGCGGCGTCAGCTGGAAGGCGACGAGGATGGCGAGGCCCGTCACGGCGACGATGGTGCCGACGATGGTCGACAGCCGGCGCTGGACGACGCGCGTCAGCTCAGGCAGGCCGAGGGGCTTGGCGCCGCGCCAGAACCAGAGCGGCGCGCCGGAGAACTGTGAACCCTGGCTGCGGCCCGCGGCGGCGCCGGAAGCGCGCATGTCGGAACCGCGCCCATCGCGCGCGCCGGAATGAAGATTCTGTGCTGTCATGAATCGCCGCCTGTGTTGCCGCCCCCGTGCAACGCGCCGGTGGGATTAGAAGAACCGTTCGTTGATGCGCACCGTGTCGCCCGGCATGACGATCGATTCTTCCGTCGCCTTGATTTCCTTGCCGGTGCGGATGATGACCACCTCGCGCCGGTTCGCGCGCGGCGTGTAGCCGCCTGCGATGGCGACGGCGGTGACGATGGTCATGCCGTTGACGAAGGGATAGCTGCCGGGCGCGCGCACTTCGCCCAAGATGAAGAACGGGCGATAGCCGATGACCTGGGCGCTGACCTTGGGGTCGCGCAGGAAGCCGTCGCGCAGCTTGTCCTCGATGGTGCGCTCGACCTGGCGGACGGTGCCGCCGCCGGCCTGGATCTCGCCGACCAGCGGCACGGAGATCTGCCCGCGCCCGTCGACGTCGAAGTCGCCGGAGAGATCCTGCTCGTTGTAGACGATCACGCGGACGCGGTCGCCGGGGCCGAGGATGTAGGAGGATTCGATGGAGGCGTCGGGCGTGACGCCCGGCGGAATTGCGCCGGTGGCCTGCCCTGGAGCCGGCTGGGCCGTCTGGCCCAGCGCGCTCGGCGCGAACAGCGGAGAGCCCACCAGCAACGCGAACATCGCAGACAGGATAAACGTCGTAAAAGCGTGCTTAACTCGACCCATGGGCGGCTCGCGACGCAGGCTCAGGCCCGCGCTATGTTTCGATGCTCCGCCGATTCGGGCGCGTCTCCACGCCCGCTCGCGGCAGAGAGCTATATAGCGCAGCGGTGCGAAAAGCGCAGCGTCTGTCTATGGTAAAGAAGCGGTGATCTTTACAGCTGGGCGCCGAGGACGACCATGGCGCGCCACTGGTCGAATTCGGCCGTCGGGTCGTCGGACGAGCGATCGCTCAGCTGGAAGCGCGGCGCGATGTAGAAGTTCCGGTTCAGCAGGTACTTCACTTCCGCGGTAGCGACCCAGACGTCGTCGTTACGGCTAACGTCCTGGAAATCCGACCAAATCTTGGCAACCGAGACGTTGCCAAGCAGGTTGTACGTGATCTCCTGCTCGATGCCGACGCTGGCGATCGTCTGCAGCAGGCTCGACGAGTTCGCCAAAGTCGTCTCTTCGAGAGAGCGCGTCAGCGAGCCGGTCAGGCTGGTCCGCGGCGTGATGTTGTAGGCGGCGTCGATGGCGAAGGTCGGCTCCGTCACGTCGTCGAAGCGCCCGTCGTCGAACGACTGATGCAGGACGCCGGCGGACACGTCGATGGTGTAGACGGTCGGGTTCGAGAAGACGGCGCCGACGGCGGCTTCATAGCCCTTGGAGTCGCGGTCGAAGGCCGGCTGGGTCGAGAAGTGCGAGCGGCCGTTGTAGGCGCCGCGGACGTAGGTCATGAAGCCCTGCGTCCATTCCCAGCCCACGCGGGCCGAGCCGATGCCGATGTCGATGTCCCGCGCGTCGTTGTCGAGCGTGCCGAACGTGGAATTGACGTCATCGTAGTCGAGCCGGCGCCAGGTGGCGTCGACCTGGTAGTTCAGGCGCAGGACAGTCGAGGCGATGCCGGCCGTCGCGTCGTAGCGCTGGTACTGGGTCGGCTCGGTGCCGTCGACGGCGTTCGGCGACGTGCGGTCTTCGAACTGGCGCGCGGTGCCGGCGCGGGCGAAGGCGAAGGTCGTCGACGACAGGTCGTAGCGGCCGTTGCCGCTGACGAAGTAGCTGTCGGTGTTCTCGTCGTCATGATCCATGTAGTGGTCCGAGATCATGCCGGCATCGAAGTTGAGCTGATGCAGCGGCATGTCGGAACGCAGGCGCAGCGTCGGCGCCAGCGCGAGGATCGAGTCGTTCTTCTTGTCGTTCGGCGTCGAGTAGATGTTGTTGTTGTATTCGTAGCCGCCTTCGACGCCGGCGAAGAGCAGCCACTGGTCGGCAAGGCGTACGCCGAGCGGATCGTAGCCTTCGCGTTCGCGCTCCATCACCGTCAGGTTGCGCTCTTCGACGAGGCCCTGGCGGAACACGGCGCCGCGGGTGGGGTCGCTGTCGTCCTGGCGGCCGAGCTGCTGCGAGGGCGGAATGGCGACGGGCGCGACCTGCGCCGTCTGCGTCTGCAACTGCTGGGCCTGGGCGCCTGTCACGGCAACGGCGAGAGTGGCGACCTGGGTAGCGACCAAGGCGCCAACGATCCGACGGGAAGACTGAAACTGCATGATTTTATCGTCTTATCAATGAAGAGGCCAACGAGGCCACGTCGGGTCGCGACTGACTAACCAGGACTGGCCGTTAGCCCTGGCCGTTGCTGGCGTTCGCGCCAGCCGCCGTCGTCCCCAGCGGGGAGATCGAGCGGCCGATCGGGCCGCCGCCCGGCACCACGGTGATCTTCAGGATGAGCTTATCAAACTGCTGCGCCTGCGCCTGCTGCTGCTGCACGAAGCCGGCGGCCGGCTGCACGTTGGAGAGGTTGCCGCCGGTCGGCTGCAGATTGTCGCTGACCGTGATGTTCTTCTGCTCAAAGGCCTGGCTGACGTCGACCTTGATGTTTTCGCTGACGGCCTTGAAGGCCGGCGTCGTGATCGGCGCGTTGACGACGGCGCTGACGGCCGTCTGCACCTGGGAGGTGAGTTCGGCGTTCTTGCCGATCAGGTCGCCGATGCTGTCGGCGAGGCCTTCGGTCGTCGTCGCGTTGCTCAGCGCCTGCGTCACCTGCGTGCGCAGCGCTTCGGGCAGCGCGGCCAGCGCGGTCTGCACGTCGGCCAGCGCCATCGCCTGCGAGAGCGAAGCCTGCTGTTCGGGGGTGATCGGATCGGCGTTGGCGAACATCATTGCGCCGCTGGACACCCAGCCGGCAGTGGCAAGTGCCGCAACCAA
Source organism: Alphaproteobacteria bacterium (assembly GCA_036500145.1). GTDB lineage: Bacteria > Pseudomonadota > Alphaproteobacteria > SMXQ01 > SMXQ01 > CAMAVH01. The sequence continues at coordinate 62,879 of DASYCO010000061.1, forward strand.
AGCCGTGCCGCTCAACAGAGCCTGAAGACGAGTCCGCATGGTTTTTCCCCCGGAATGGATCGAATGCGCGAGAAATTAGACGATCCCCTTGCTTTGAAAAAGGAAAAAGCTCCCATTCGAGTTCCGACACACGATTAATTCATAATTGGTTTCAGGCTTTGCGCTGTTAATGCCACACCGCCCGCCCGCAGCTATGCCTTTAGTTGTAATTTCGACCAGCAATAGAGGGGATGATCGGTCACGGGACTGTCCCTAGTGGAAGAGCAGCGATCTTTAGGGGGTGCCGCCCGCACTTGTCGCCGCGCCGCCGCCGGCCGAATCCTGGCGCAGGACGTTCACGCTGATGCCCGCGTCCTGCTCCACCTCCTTCGGCGCGTAGTCGTTGGTGCTCCAGGAAATGAAGAACAGCACCACCCACTCCGTCTCGCGCGACAGGCCATATTGCGGATCGGTCGAATCGACCATCCCGCCGTCCTTGGCGCCGTAGCCCGTCGCCGCAACCTTGGCGACGCCGGTGCGCTGACGCTTCTTGAAGAGCGCGATCTCCGGGAAGGTCGCCTGACCCGTCAGCGGAATCGGGAAATCGAACTTGGGAATGCCGACCAGTGTCTGCTCGTCGTCGAGCGACAGCGCCCCGGCACGGATTTCCACCACGATGTCCGCATGGTCGCGGTCGGGCGCCAGCTTGCCGCCGAGCCGCAGCATGCGGTCGCGGATAGCCCCGATGGCGTACTTGGCGTCCGTCCCCTCGAAGTTCGTCGCGTCGACGAAGACCTTGCTGCCGGCGGGCAGGTTCAGCGCGATGCGCTCGGCGGCGCGGTCGGCCGCCGAGGAGAGCAGCAGCTGCTCGGTCGCCGTGCGCGGCGGATTGGATTCCCGCGCCGACGAACATGCCGACAGCGCGATCAGCGCGCCGATCAAAGGCCAGACGATACGGGACATGCGACGCCCTTCCGAACATTCGACAAAACGATGCTTTTCGACGCCGTCCTACCTAATCCCGTGAGCGAGACTGTCAAGGCCGGCGCCATGAGCATTTTGCGGCAATGCGCTCAAGGCTTGGGCTGGGAGCTCGCCGAGGCCCCGTCCGGCGACGGATCGTAGAGCACGTGGATGACCGCGAGCCAGGGATGGTCCGGCGTGGAGATGAGCCGTCCCTCCGGCGTGAGCGGCACGTACTTCATCGCCACCGCGTCGTCCACGTTGCCGCCGACGCCGGCGAGCTGGCCGGCGTCGCGCATCACGACGACGTCGCAGTGGCCCGCGAAGGGCGAGAACGGCAGGTCGGCGAACTCCAGCGCCTTCTGCGGCCCGCGCGCGACGCAGATCAGGTCGCCGAGCTGCGGCGCGTAGAGCGCGGGATCCTCGGCGCGCAGGATGCCCTCGCCGCTGCGCGACGCGCGCACCGCCGCGTCGACGTAGACGAAGTGCGACGCCGAATAGGGAAAACGCGCTCCGGCGCCGGCGATCCGCATGACGTAGGAGATGAAGGCCGCCGACCAGGCATAGGTGCCGTCCTGCTCCGGCGGGAAGCGCCGCCCCTGCGCGTCGTGCAGGCCGGTGAAGCCGTGGCCCGCCTGGCCGTCGTTCAGGCCGAGCCACCAATATTCGCCGACGCGCTGCCACAGCCCCTGGCGGCGCTCGGCATGGTCGGTGGCGTTCGCGGCGGCGGCCTCGGCCGGCGCGCCGTCATGCACGACGACCTCGCCGAACAGCCGCCATTCGCGCAGCGCGATGGCCACCGCCGCCTCGCGCGTGAAAGGCTCATAGGGCTTGCGGGCGAACTCGGGGACGTGGGCGTCGCGCGACGCGCAGCCGGCCAAGGCGATCAACGCGGCGACGGCGAACAAGGCGGGACGCGGCGCAAACGCCATTGAAGACCTCGAAAGTTGAAGACCTCGAAACACCAGATGCGGAAACACGGGAGATGCGGCACAGGACACTAGGACCAACCACCGCCAGCCGCTACAGTTCCGGCGCAATCACCCCTATTTTACCGTAGCCGGCCGTTCATGCTCGAATCCTTCATTCTCCTGCTTCTCTTTCAGCTTCTCGGCTTTGTCCTCGCGCAGGTTCTGCCCATGCCGTTGCCCGGCCCGGTGCTCGGCCTGCTGCTGATGTTCCTGCTGCTGCTGGCGCGCCCGCGCCTCGCAGCAACCGTGGCCCCCGCTGGCGACGTGCTGCTCAAGTATCTCGGCCTGCTCTTCGTGCCGGTGAGCGCCGGCGTCATGCTCTATTTCGACCTGCTGCGCGCCGAATGGCTGCCGATCCTCGTGGCGCTCTTCGTCAGCACGCTGCTCGGCATGGTGGCCACCGCGCTGACTCTCGACCGCTTGCTCAAGCGGATCGAAGCCCGCCGCCAGCCGGAGACGGAGACCGGCCATGAGTGAGACGTTGATCGACCTCTGGCGCCAGTTCGGCGACGGCGCGCTGCTCTGGCTGCCGCTCACGCTCATCGCCTACGCCGCCGGCCTGCGGCTCAACCGCGTGGCGAAGAACTCGCCGCTCGCCAATCCGCTGCTGATCGCCATCGTCATCGTCGTCGTCCTTCTCGTCGTCACGGGCACGCCTTACGACCGCTACTTCTCCAGCGTGCAGATTCTGCAGTTCCTGCTCGGCACGGCGACCGTCGCCCTCGCCTTGCCCCTGTGGCGCCAGCTCGAAACGCTCAGGCGCTTCCCCGGCCCGCTGCTGCTGGCCATCGCCGTCGGTTCCCTGGTGGCGGCCTCTTCCGCCGTCGGCATCGCCTGGGCGCTCGGCGCATCGCGCGAGACGCTGCTGTCGCTGGCGCCGAAATCCGTCACCACGCCGATCGCCATGGCCATCGCCGAGCAGATCGGCGGCCTGCCGCCCCTGACGGCGATCCTCGTCGCGCTCACGGGCGTCGTCGGCGCCGTGCTCGGGCGCTGGACGCTCAATAGCGTCGGCGTGCGCGACTGGCGCGCCCGCGGCCTCGCCGTCGGCACCGTCTCGCACGGCATGGGCACGGTGCGCGCGTTCCAGGTCAACGAGGTCGCCGGCGCCTTCTCCAGCCTCGCCATGGGCGTCAACGGGCTGCTGACCGCGCTCATCCTGCCGCTGATCGTCAAGCTGTTCGGCTAGCCGCCCGCCGCCGCCCATTCGCCGCCATTGTGAACTTTGTCCTGTCGCCTGCGTTCTGTCTGAAGGGGAAAGCGCCGCGTCTTTCCGCCTTTCAACGACGGATCGAACCCATCCCATGCGCGCTCTGGTCATCTTCAACGACGGCGCCGGCTCCGCGGTCTCGAAGGAGAGCCTGCAAGACCTCCTGCAGCAGCAGGGCTACGAGATCGCCTGGCTGTCGTCGAAGGAGGTCGACAAGCTGGCGAAGCGGCTCGACGGCATCGACATCGTCGTCGCCGCCGGCGGCGACGGCACGGTGACGAAGGCGGCCCTGCAGCTCGGCAGCGACGATCCGCCCATCGGCATCCTGCCGCTCGGCACCGCCAACAACATCGCCAACACCCTCGGCATCGCCGGAAAGCTGCCGGACATCGCAGCCACCTGGGCCGCCACGCCGCCGACGCCGCTCGACGTCTGGCAGGCCAAGGGCCCCTGGGGCCGGCGGCGCTTCATCGAAGGCTGCGGCCTCGGCGCGCTGACCCAGATGGCGCACCAGATGGACACGCAGGACATCACCGGCCACAGCATCGAGCATGAGATCGCCATCGCGCGCGCGGCGCTGCTCCAGACGCTGACCCACGCGAAGCCCGTCGAGACCACGATCACGCTCGACGAAGACAGCATCGCGGGCGAATTCCTCATGCTCGAGATGCTGAATTTCGGCATGGTCGGGCCGCGCCTGCCGCTTGCCTGGTCCGCCGATCCGTTCGACGGCTGCCTCGAAGTCGGCTACGCGCTGCAGGACGACTACAATGCGCTCTGCCGCTGGCTGTCGGCCGGCGCGGAACCTCTGTCGGAATCGCCGATCACCGTGCGGCGCGCGCGCAAGATCCATATCCGCTGGCGCGACAGCCGCTTTCGCATCGGCGACAAATACTGGCCTTCGCCGAAGCAGGAAGAGCCGGACGGGAAGTTCGAGGCGGCGCTCAGGCTCGTGAAGCATAAGCCGAACATTCTCTGCCCGCGACCGCCGGAAGAGGACTGAGGGGCCCAGCGGCTGGGTTAGCGCCTTGATCGCATTTAAAGATTTAGCCGGCGAACCGAGCGGGCTTTCAAGCGTTCCCTAGGTGAACGTTTTTCAGGAGGCCTTGATGTCCGCCAAACCGCAGCAGGAAGACAAGCTCCACGGCCACAACGAGCCGCGCGAAACCGGCAGTTCCGGCGGCCAGGGTCCGCTGAACACGCCGAGCGTTCCCGACCCGCAGACGAAGAAGCGGCCGCTGACGCCGGATGAAAAGGTGGACGAGGCTTCGCTCGAAAGCATGGACGCCAGCGATCCGCCGTCCTTCTCGCCCTCATCGACCGGCGCATCGCCGGGGCACCGCAAGAGCGACGCCAAGCCGCAGAAGCACTGACCGCCGCTCCGAACAAGCAAAGGGCCTCGCGTTGCGCGCGAGGCCCTTTCGCCATCTGCAAACCGTTAAGCCGGCAGCAGCGCCGGGTCGCCGTCCGGCAGCTGCATGTCGACGGCGGCGAGCAGCAGCGCCGTCGAGGCGTAGTTGCCCATCAGCCCGATGACGTCGACCAGCGTCTTGCGCCCGAAGAGCCGCAGGCCTTCGGCAAAGAGTTCGGGCGACAGACGCTTTTCCCGGAACAGCTGGCGGCCGATGCGGATGACCGCCGCCTCCTGCTCGGTCAGCCCTTCGACCGGCTTGCGGTATTTCACCACGTCGATCGTCGCCTGCGGCAGCCCGACGCTCAGGGCTTCCGGCTCGTGGGCGGCCCATTCGAAGCGGCTCTCCATCTCGCGCGCCGTCACCAGGATGATCAGTTCGCGGATCGGCTTGCTGTAGTCCGCCTCGCGGCGCAGGTAGCGTGCGGCGGGCGCCAGCCCGGCCGACAGCTTCGGACTGTGCAAACGGACGCCGCCGGGACCATGCAGGCCGGCGATGGAGCCGCCGTTCGGATCCATGTGATGGTCGAACACTTTCTGGCCGGCTTCGTCCAGGTCTTCGCGCTTCGGCATCGGCAAGCGGCAGCGCGAGTCCTCGTAAACGTCCTTCGGCAATGCCATGCGGCCTTCTCCCTGTCCTGCTGGGTTTCATGTCGTTGGCGCAATCGTAGTGCGGCGCGGGCCGCGGACCAAGCCCGGAGGGTGGCTCGCCGTTTTCGCAGGCCGAACCCGCGCAACAACGTGCTTTGCGCTTGCCGCAATCGCGCTAGGATCGATGGAGATGCGGCAACCTGCGAGGAAACCATGTCCAACCTGCGCGCCAGAATCGGCTATTCGGCGGTCGCCTACGTCACCGAGCTGCTGCCGAAGTATTTCTACCAGATCGCGCCGGACGACGTGATGATGTCGATCCTCACGCTGCAGATCACCTCGCACAGCCAGGACCAGTTCGAGAGCATCTACGAGCAGGGCCTGCGCGCCGCCGATTCATTCGCGCGCGCCGGCGCCGACGTCATCATCATGGGAGGCGCGCCGACCAACATCTCGCACGGCGGCGACAACCTGGAGAAGGTGCTGAAGGAGCTGTCGCAAAAATACGGCGTGCCCGTCAGCTCCAGCTCGAAGGCCCAGGGCAACGCCCTGAAGGCGCTCGGCGCCCGGAAGGTCGGCACGGTCAATCCGGCCGTGCCGCGCAAGATCGGCGATTCGGCCAGCGGCTCCATGGGCGACGGCATGGCGCTGGTCGGCCGCAAGCACGCCAACGCCCTGCTCGAGGACTACAACCGCATCCCGCCGGAAACGGCGCTCAACCTCGGGCGCGAACTGATGCGCGAGCATCCCGAGATCGACACCTTGATCTTCGGCTGCCCCCATTGGGCGACGGTGCCCGCCATCGAGCCCCTGGAACAGGAGTTCGGCGTGAACGTGGTGACGGCGCTACAGGCCATCATCTGGGAGGGAATGCGGCTCGCCGGAGTGGACGACAAGATCCAGGGCTACGGCAAGCTCTTCCGCGAGCACTAAGGCTCGCGGGCGCCAGGGCGGCGCGGCGTGACTTCGCTGCGCGCTTCGCGGGCTTATTTCGCCGCGCGCTTCGCGACGACGGGCGTGATCGACTTGATCGGGCCGCGCGGCTTGCCCGACATGGCCTCGATCTTCTGGTCCTGCTCTTCGATCACGCGCCGGATGATCTCTTCGTCGTCGAAGCCGTTCAGTTCGGCACGCGCGACCTTGCGGTTGGAGGTCTGCGCGCCGTCTTCGTACAGCACGTTGAAAAGAAGGAACTCGCTGTCGCTGTCCTGCTTCTTGTTCTTGGCCATGGCTTCCTACTCTCGATAAGGCGTTGGCGAACCGGGCAAGCTCAAGACGAACTTCGGCGGGTCGAAGGCGCGTTCAGGCGAAACGTCCGCTCAGGGCTTCTTGCCGCCAATGAGGCTCGCCGGCGGCAGGTCTTCCTCGAGGATCGATATCTGCAGCGCGTAGGAGACTTCGCCGTCTTCGTCGTCCCTGTGCAGGACGCCGATGAATTCGTCGGCGATCATGACCTCGACGGGCGCGCCGCGCTTCGTCGGCGGGACGATCTTGATCCGCTCGTTGGTGAAGAGCTTGCGCAGGTAGTCCTGCACGCGGGCGATTTCGTTGGGGGTCATCGACACCTTCCGGGGCGCTTGAAAGAAAAACCCGCGAGACATTGACCTTACGGGCCGTCATCGGCTGCGGGAGAGGCTTGCAACCTCTTTTTCAAACCCGCGGGTCTTCCGCAAGCCGCTGTCTTACTACAGGCCGCCGGGGAGGAAAAGCGGGAATGGCCCGCCTCGCGCCGGGCCGTGCCAGGGCCGTCCCGCTTATCGCCGGCCCTCCTCGCCAGCCCGCCGGATTGTGCGATTTCTCGCCGCCGTGCTAGGTATCCATCGCATTCATAGCGCGAGCGTCATCATAAGCCCGAACCGAAGGGCGCGACGCCGCAAACGGGGAGACGAAACGATGGACAAGACCGAGACGCTGGAACTCCCCTTCCCGACCTCCCTGCGCTACGACATCACCCTGCCGCTCTGCGACGGACGCGTCGCCATCGACGGCGTGACGCTGCGCCCCAGCCCGAAGATCACCTCCATGGTGACGAAGGACGTGCCGGAATTGCGCGAGGGCCGCTTCGGGCTGCTCGACCTCAACGTCGGCTTCTGGCTGGCCGCGGTCGACGCGGGATGGGAATTGACGGCCCTGCCCGTCTTCTCCAAGCGCAAGCCGGCCTACCAGTTCATCTTCGTGCACGCCGACGCCGGCATCTCCTCGCCGGCCGACCTCGCCGGCAAGACCGTCGGCACGCGCCAGTACCGCACCGCCCTCTCGATCTGGGCGCGCGGGCTGCTGGCCGAGCGGCATGGCGTCGACATCCGCGCGGTCCGCTGGGTCGCCCAGGTGCCCGAAGCCTTCCCCAACCACGACAAGGTCACGCGCATCGACTACGTGCCGGACAGCCCCTCCATCGTCGACCGCTTCCTCGCCGGCGAAGTGGACGCCCTCTGCACGGACATCTCCGACGCCAAGACCCTGGCCCAGCTGGAAGCCGATCCCAGGGTCCGCCGCCTGTTCGTCGACTACCGCGCGGAAGACGAAGCCCTGCTGCGCGCCACGGGCATCTATACGCCCGTGCATGTCATCGTCATGAGCCGCCCGCTGGCCCGCCAGCACCCGGAGCTGGCCCGCAAGCTCTACGACGGCTTCGTCAAGGCCAAGCAAATCGCCTATGACGACGCCTTGTCGGACAAGGCCGGCTTCTCGGTCGCCTGGCAGCGGGAAATCCTCAAGGACCAGTTGGAGCGCTACGGCGACCTCTGGGCCTACGGCGTCGCTGCCAACCGCGGCACCATCGACGCCTTCGTGCGCTACAACGCCGACCAGGGCGTGACGCGCACGCGCCTGCCCGACGGGGCGATCTTCGCACCCGGCACGCTTGACACCTGAAGCCGGCAACGGCGGCAGGTCTTCAGCCGGCGGCGGCGCGAAGGCGCCGCCTGCGCATAGTCTCCGGCAGCCGGCCGAAGGGCCGTCGCCCCGAGCCGAAACGGGCTGTCCGGGCGGAGGGTATCAGGCCCCCCGAATCCGGGGGTGCGGCCGGCCTGTGGATATTTTTCCCCTCCCCGATGGCCGCCGCCCCTTGAGCCCCAGGCTCGTTCCGCCGGTCGGCCGCAAAAACGAATTTTGATAGCCTCTATCGTTTTTTGGAAAACGGTGGCATGTTGGGCTATATTCCAGTTGCCCACGGCAAGCATGCAGCCCCCGTTTACGGGGCGCGGTTGAGACACGACATAGGGAGGATTTGCGACATGACGACCCAGGCAGAAAACGAGCTGATGACCCGGACCGGTCCGGGAACGCCTGCCGGCGAGTGGATTCGGAACTACTGGCAGCCGCTCGCGCTGTCCGAGGAGCTGCCGCAGGGCGGCCGCCCGCTTCCCGTGCGCCTGATGAGCGAAGACCTGGTGCTCTTCCGCGACGAGGAAGGCCGCATCGGCTGCATGCAGCGCCAGTGCCCCCATCGCCGCACCGACCTCTCGTACGGGCGCCTGGAAGACGGCGGCCTGCGCTGCCTCTATCACGGCTGGCTGTTCGGCGCGAACGGCCGCTGCCTCGAGATGCCGGCCGAGCCGCCCGAGAGCCCCTTCAAGGACGAGCTCCGCTTCACGACCTACCCGACCCGCGAGATGGGCGGCATCATCTTCACCTACATGGGCAAGGGCGAGGCCCCGGTCTTCCCGCTCTACGAGCCGTTCATGGTGCCGGAAGAGAACCGCCTGGCGAAGCGCCAGGCGATCAACTGCAACTACCTGCAGACCCTCGAGGGCGGCTTCGATCCGGTGCACCTCTCCTATCTGCACCGTCCGATCGGCCGTAAGGACAACCGCCCCGTCCCCGGCAGCACGCTCTCGGCCGACAACTACTACGCCTCCGACCGCCGTCCGACCCTGGAGTACGAGCGCACCGGCTTCGGCATGCGTATGTATTCCATCCGCAAGTCCGGCGAGGACAAGAAGTACGTCCGCACGACCAACTACATCATGCCCACCTCGGTCGCCATCGTCGGCCAGGAGGGCCGCATCGGCCAGGGCTTCCACATGCACTGGTACGTGCCGACGGACGACGCCCACACCATGCGCTTCGACCTGGTCTTCAACCGCGTGAAGCCGCTCGACAAGGTCTCCAAGGAACTGCGCTGGAACGACAACTTCGGCCCCGACGGCCAGCTCCGCTCGGCGGACAACCGCTACCATCAGGATCCGGAGCTGATGCGGAACTCCAACTTCACGGGCATGGGCGACTCCTTCAACGTCCATGACGCCTTCGCCACCGAATCCATGGGCGTCGTCAGCGACCGTCCCCTGGAGAACCTGGCGACCAGCGACCGCATCATCGCCCAGGCCCGCCGCCTCATCATCGAGAACATCAAGAAGGTGGAAGCCGGCCAGTTGCCGGTGAACGTGGCCCGCGGCCAGGCCCAGGACCCCGAGGCGCCGAACGTGGTGGTGATCTCCGAAGTGATCCCCAACGAAGTCGACCACAAGGAGTTCTGGAAGAGCCGGATCACCCACAGCGTGGCCGCCGAATAACCGACTGAATCCCCGCCTGGGTGGCAGCGATATCGCCATCCAGGCGAGGCAGTTCACATTTTTATATGCGTTAACAAAAAGATAGCCGACATAGCTAAGCCACAGGCCAAGGCCGATCCTCACCTAAACTCTGAGAACCGACATCCTCAGACCTCAATACAAAAACCCCCGCAAGCACATGAACTTGCGGGGATTTTTGTTAATGCTTCATGTCTGCCTTAAGGAGCCGACTCCGCGGGCATGATGGCCTACCAAGGGATCGTCTAACGGTAGGACCGCGGACTCTGACTCCGCTCGTCTAGGTTCGAATCCCAATCCCCGCCCTCAGCAGAACATCTTATCGCAGCTAAGAGACCGATGATTTCCCGCCCAAAGTGGCTTGCAGCCGCCAGCAAAGGCCAGCAAGCAACGCCCATTTCTAACTGTCCCATTTCCTGCGTCCTACCCTCTGCGTAGACGGCGGACAAACGGGAGGATGAGATGGCGCAGCCAAAAGGGCCAGGCAAACCGAATATTCTCTTCATCATGGCCGACGACATCGGCTGGTTTAACCTCAGTTGCTACAATCTCGGCGTCATGGGGTATCGAACCCCCAACCTGGACCGCATTGCGCGCGAAGGCGCAATGTTCACCGACTTTTACGGCCAGCAGAGCTGCACCGCCGGGCGAGCCGCCTTCATCACGGGCCAGTCGCCGATCCGCACAGGCCTGACCAAAGTCGGCATGCCAGGCGCCTCCCTCGGCATCAGGCCCGAGGATCCGACGATCGGCCATGTCATGAAGAGTTTCGGCTATGCCACAGGGCAGTTCGGCAAGAACCACCTTGGCGACCGCAACGAGCATCTGCCGACCGTGCATGGCTTCGACGAGTTCTTCGGCAATCTCTATCACCTCAATGCCGAGGAAGAGCCCTACTACGACAGCTACCCGAAAGACCCCAAATTCCGGGAACGGTTCGGCCCGCGCGGCGTCTTGAAATGCAAAGCCAGCGACAAGGACGACGCCACCGTTGATGCGCACTTCGGCAAGGTCGGCAAGCAGACGATCGAGAATACCGGCCCGATGCCTAAGGAGCGCATGGAAACGGTCGATGAGGAGTTTCTCGCTGATGCGCTGGATTTCATCGACCGCAAGCACCAGGAAGGCGTGCCCTGGTTCTGCTACTTCAACCCCACCAGGATGCATGTCTTCACGCATCTGAAGCCGGCCTCGAAGGGCAAGACCGGACTGGGCATGTACCCGGATGGCATGGTCGAGCTCGATGGCTATGTCGGCGAGCTGCTCGGCAAACTCGACAAGCTCGGCATCGCTGAAAATACCATCGTCGTCTTTACGACGGACAACGGCGCGGAAGTGCTGTCCTGGCCGGATGGCGGCGCGACGCCATTCCGCGGGGAAAAGGATACCAACTGGGAAGGCGGCTGGCGCGTGCCCTGCGTCATGCGCTGGCCCGGCACGATAAAGCCAGGCCAGATCTTCAACGATATCTGCTCGCTGCAGGATTTCATCCCGACATTCGCCGCCGCGAACGGCGAGCCTGACCTCGTCGAGAAAGTGAAGAAGGGCCATAAGCTTGGCGCTGAGACCTTCAAGGTCCATCTCGACGGCGTCAACCTGCTGCCGTTCCTTTCGGGAGCGGTCGACAAGTCCCCCCGCGAAGGGTTCATTTACTGGAGCGACGACGGCGAATGCATGGCCATGCGGATCGGCCGCTATAAAGTCGTCTTTGCGGAGCAACGCAGCAAAGGCCTCGACGTCTGGCGCGAACCGCTTTCCGCGATGCGGATTCCCAAGATGTTCGACTTGCGCAGCGATCCCTTCGAGCGCGGCGAGGAGAGCTTCAAATACAACGACTGGTTCGTCGAGAATATTTTTCTGCAATACCTGGCGCCGCCGATCCTGATGAAATGGCTGGAAAGCTTCAAAGAGTTTCCGCCACGTCAGAAGCCGGCGAGCTTCTCCATTGACCAGGTGATCGAGAAGATGATGCCAAAGAATTAAGGAAGCCCGCCAGCACGCGCGGCCGCGCCGGCGATGACGGACCGACGTCGGCATGATCAGCCTCAGCGCAGGCCGACCTCCGCACGGATCATCTCCATGCCGTCGGAACATCCGTCCGGACATGGAAAAGGCCCGCAAGCGCAATGCTTGCGGGCCTTTTCGATTTGGTTGCGGGGAGAGGATTTGAACCTCTGACCTTCAGGTTATGAGCCTGACGAGCTACCGGGCTGCTCCACCCCGCGTCAATCTTCCGTACGCTTCGTTCAAAACCTGCAGCCGGGGACGATTGTCCGAGGCGGCGCAGGCCTGAAAGAAAAAGCCGACGACCTAGTTTAACTAAGGCGCCGGCCACTCTCGTGTGTCTGTCGTCGTGATGAAGGTCTTGATTGATCGTTCGTTGGATACCCGCGCGTTTGGAAGGCCTGGCGGCGACCTACTCTCCCGCGTCTTAAGACGAAGTACCATTGGCGCAGAGGGTTTTCACGTCCGAGTTCGGGATGGGATCGGGTGTAGGCCCCTCGCTATAACCACCAAGCCGTCGAAACGCGCGGCTCACAACGCCTCGCGGCGTTGCGGTGTCCAAACGAAGATCTCTTGTCCGTAGTCTATATCTTGCTTTGATCATGCAGCGACGGGTTTGCCGCTGCGCACGACGTATGTGCGAATCAAGCCGCTCGAGCGATTAGTACCAGTTAGCTCCATGCGTTACCGCACTTCCACACCTGGCCTATCAACGTGGTGGTCTTCCACGGCTCTCAAGGGAGAAC
>DASYCO010000062.1:0-60422 GCA_036500145.1 Alphaproteobacteria bacterium
GCAGAAGGTCAACCGCGCGGCGCCCAATGCGCCGTCCGTGCTGTATGACGCGGCCGTCGTGCTCGGCGGCAAGTCGGCGGGCGCCCTGGCGGTTTCCGGCCTGGCGATCCATTTCGTCAACGAGGCCTATCGCCACGGCAAACCCATCGCCGCCATCGGCGACGGCAAGCTGCTGCTCGACGCCTGCGCGCTGGGCGAAGCGACGGCGAAGGACGGCGTCGTCACGGGAGAGGCGGGGCCCGCCGTCAAAGGCCTGATCGCCGCCCTGCTGCAGCATCGCTTTCCGCGTCGCGCGATCGCCGGGGTGCCTGCCTAGGCCGACGAAATGGGAACTTTGTCCGCGACGGCGCGTTGATCAGATCGGAATCAACGCATCTTCGACCGCATCTCGCGCAAAGGATCCTGCCCATGTTCGAACTGAGCGGCCTGCTCGGCATCATCGTCCTCGGCCTCGACATCTGGGCCATCCTCAGCATCGCCAGCAGCTCGGCGAGCCAGGGCAGCAAGGTGCTGTGGATCCTGCTGGTCATCATCCTGCCGGTGGTCGGCTTCCTCATCTGGCTCGTCGCCGGCCCGCGCAAGCCCAACATCGCCGTCTGACGCATCTCCCGGACAGCAAAACGGCCGCACCATGGGTGCGGCCGTTTGCGTTCGCATGGTCGAGGAGGGCGTCAGCCCTTGACGACGTAGTAGTCGACGTTGCCGCTGGCGTAGCAGCTGTAGCTTGGCGCGGGGCCGCTCAGCCACTGGTCGACGCTGTCGAACTTGATGCCGACGTTGAACGGGCTGAGGCAGATCGCGTAGTAGTTGCCGCTGTTGATGGCCGTCTTCAGCCGATCGGGCGCCTTGCTCCAGGCATAGTTGAGGCCGGCGAACTTGGCGGCATCCTGCGGATTCCAGCCGCGCACGAAGGTTTCGGCGTTCGCCTCGTCGAAGTTGGCGGCGAGGCCGCCGGTGCTGCTGCGCACGCGGCCGACGAACTTCCCGTTGGACGCCCGCATGTTGAACCAGGGGAGGTCGTAGTACTGCTGGCCCTGCGGGCTGAAGGTGCGGATGGTGAACAGGTTGCGGCTCGTCAGGTTGGCGTCGACCGCGTTGATCGTCACGTTGTCCTTCGGCGAGACGCCGAGCCACATGGGCCAGGGCTCGGTGTTGCCCTGGTAGTTACGGTTGATGACGCGCAGCCTGATGGCGATGACGGTGCCGTCGGGCAGCGGCGTGCGGTTCGGCCATGCCTGCAGTGTCACGCATTTCTGGCCGTCGAGGGACATCTGTCCCGCCGGGCAGCTTTGTTGGGCGGCGGCCGGCAAGGCGACGAACGGCAATGCCATCATCCCCGCAAGGGCGACGAGGCTGATCTTGAGCGACATGGGGGAGAACCTCGGTTGAATTGAAGACGCAGCGTTGCGTTCTAATCCCAAAGCAGGCGGCGCGTTAGGAAAAAGGTCAGAATCGGCGGTCGAGCTGAGCGGCGTCACATGCCGTGCATGTCGTGGCCGGCGTCGTTCGCGCCGACGGACTGCACCGTCACGTCGACGTCGATGCGGCCGGCCTTCTCGAAGATCAGCGTGAGCGGGAAATGGTCCTTCTCGCGCAGCGGGGCGTTGAGCTGCTCCAGCATGATGTGCAGGCCGCCGGGCTTGAGCACGGCCGGCTCGCCGGGATTGACCTCGACGGCCTTCACGTCGCGCATGCGCATGATGTCGCCGTCCATGATCTGCGCATGGAGGCCGGCCTTGCCGGCGCGCGGCGTCTCGGCGCCGACCAGGCGGTCGGGCGCGCCGCCCTGCGTGCTGACGGTGAGGTAGACGGCGCCGGTGCGGATGGCGCCCGGCGTCGCGCGCGCCCAGGGCTGCGCGATGGTGAGCGCGCCGAGCGTATAGTCCTTGGCGGAGGCGGAGACGGCTGCGCAGCTCAGGGCGGCGGCGATCAGGAGGCGGGAGGCGACGCGGATCATCTGGAGGTTCCCCGCCGCCTCGATGGATCAGGCGGCGTTGCTGGACGGTTTGTAGAACGGCTTGTCGCCGCAGATGGTGGTGCGGTGCATGCGGCGGATGTCGGGCAGACCGTAGCCGCCGGTGGCGCGATGGGTCAAACAGCGGTTGTCCCACATCACCAGATCGTTATCCCGCCATTTGTGGCGGTACTGCAAGGCGCGGTTCTTCATGGCGGCGAACAGCTCGTCGAGCAGCGGCTGGCCTTGCTCGTCGGCCAGCTCGGCGACGCGGATGGTGAAGCGGGGCGAGACGTAGAGCGCCTGGCGGCCGGTCTCGGGATGGGTGCGCACGAGCGGCTGGGCGATCTCCGGCACTTCCTTGGCGCGCGCCTCGTAGTAGTCCTTGGCGCCGGGGCGGTCGGGCGAGACGACGACGCGCGGGTTCTTCGTCTTGCTGACGTGGTGGACGCCGTGCAGCCCGGCGATGCGCCGCCGGGTCTCCTCCGGCAGCGAATCGTAGACCTGGTACATGTTGCAGAATTCGGTGTCGCCGCCGCGGCTCGGGTTCTTCACGGCATAGAGGATCGTCGTCTGGCAGGGCTCGGGGATGTGCGACGAGTCGGAATGCCAGAAGTCGCCGGCGTCGACGATGCCGACCGCCGTGCCGTCGGGCCGGATCTCGTTCGACAGGATCAGGATGTCGCGGTCGTCCGGGTGGGTGTAGGGCGAGCGGTCCTGCGCCTCGAGCGGGCCGAGCTGGCGCGCGAAGGCGGCCTGCTGCTGCGGCGTCAGGCTTTGGTCGCGGATCGCCAGGATCGGATGGGCGAGGAAGGCGCGCTTGAGCGCGGCGAGGTCCTCGGCGGCCAGCGGCCGCGAACAGTCGAGGCCGACGACTTCGGCGGCGCCCGCCGGCGACAGGGCGTTGACGGTGAAAGCCATCGAGAAGCTCCAGAGATTGATTTTTTGAAACGAGGTTTCAACGGCCTCTGCGGCCAAGTGTGGTCCTGCGCGGCGGCAGCGTCAACCGTGCGGGCTGCCGCCTTAAGCCTCTATAGCCATTGCAAGAGATGGGGCAAAAAATGGGGCGGCCGACGGTCGCCGGCGTTAGCCAGGGATCGTCGGTCGCCCAGTTGGCAGGGCGTGTCCGCTGGGCGGATGCGCCTTGCAGGGAGACCCCCCGGTATCGGCGGCAACGCGCCGCCGAATGCCGTCATGCGAATGCCGTTCTTCAACTGCGGGCGTGGCGCAACGCGTGATGCCAACTCATCGTCCCTCGGCGGTCGACGCGCCTCAGGTCTAGCGGCCGAACAGGCCGCGCAGCTGGTCGACCGGGTTGGCGGGCTTCGCCTCACCATTCGTCATGCCGTCCTGCGCGGGCGCCTGCTGGCCGTTGCCGAGCAGGCCGCGCAGGTTCTGCAGCGCGGCCTTCGGGTCCTTGAGCAGGCCGGCGAGGTCGGGCTTGTAGCTCAAGCCGTCCCACGGGCCCTCGATCGTCACCGGCACCATCACGCCGGAGCTCTGCGCCTGGCCGCCCTGGCCTTCCAGCGTGCCGGCGATCTGCGGCGTGACCTTGTAGTTCACGAAGCGGCGCGGCAGGTCGACCGTGCCGGCGCCGGCAACGCGCAGCAGCGGCGCCAGCAGGCTGAGGTCGCCGTTGTGCAGGATGCCCTTGTCCATGGTGAAGCTGCCGGACAGCTCGGAGAAGTCGGTCTGCTGGGCGCGGCCGGCCGAGGCGTCGAGGAAGGCGGTCGAGATGTTGCGCACCAGCGAGGCGACGTTGATGCCCTTGATGGCGCCATTTTCGAACTTGAGCGCGCCCTTGCCGGCGAGCGTGCCGACCAGGTCGCGCTGCGACTTGCCGCTGCCGTTGAGCTGGATGTCGCCGCCGACGGTGCCGCTCAGGCGGTCGAGGGCGATGCTGTCCTTCAGCAGCGGCTCGGCCTGTACGCCCGAGAGCTTCATCGTCAGGCCGACTGCGGGCACGGCGGCCGCGCCGTCGAGGGTGACGCGGCCCTGGCCCTGGCCTTCGTAGAGCGCCAGCTCGGCGAGGTCGGCGGCGAGGCGGCCGTCCTTCAGGGCGACGTTGAGCGCGCCCTTGCCGATCTTGATGTCGTGGATGACCAGGCCTTCGACCGTGAGGGCGAGGTCGGCGTTGACGGCGCGCAGGCCGGTGAAGTCGAGCGGCTCGGTGCTCCAGCCCTGCTCGACCGTGTTGGCGGCGTTGTCCGACGGCGCGTTGCTCGGCATGCGCTGGCTCGACGGCGTGCTCGTGGTGCCGGGCGACGGCAGGTAGGGGTTGAGGTCGAGCAGGTTGGTGTCGAGCGTCGCCTTCACGTAGGGCACCTGCCCGGCGAGGTCGGCCATCAGCGCGCCCTTGGCGCGGATCGCGTCGAGCGAGATGTCGGCATTGTCGAAGCTAATGCGCGGCCCCCCCCCGTTTGCAGTGGGCGCGTTCATCACGGCGGCGAGCTGGCCCTTGATGGAGAGCGGCCCGAGCCCGGTGCCGGAGACGGTGAGCGGCTGGCCGAGCCAGGCGGCCAAGGCGCGCAGGTTGGTCACCGAGAGCTCGACGGCGCCGTCGAGCTTGGCGGGCTTCGCCGTGGCGGCGTTGCCCTTGAGCGAGAACTTGAGCAGGTCGTTGTCGATCTCGGCCGAGAGCGCGGTGGCCTTGCCGTCGAGCAGCGCGCGCGGGCGCTCGACCTCGGCGACCAGCTTCACCGGCTTGCCGTTCCAGGTGACGCTGCCGTCGAGGTTGAGCTTGCTGTCGAGGTCGGGCAGCGACAGGCGCAGCGTCACCGCCTCGGCGACGTAGGTCTGGCCGCTCTGCGCATCGCGGTAGCTGATGCGGCCGTTGGACAGGCGCACGTCGCCCAGGCGCAGTTCGGACAGCGGGTTGCCGCCAGCCTCTGCGGAGGGATCGCCCTTTGGCGCCTGCGCCGTCGCGGACGGGGTGGCGCCCGTCGGGGCGAACTGCCAGTTGCCGCGGCCCTGGCGGTCGACTTCCAGGTTGATGACCGGCTTGTCGAGCACGAAGCTGTCGATGGCGACCTCGCCCGACAGCAGCGGCAGCAGCTTGAGCCGCACTTCCAATTTGTCGAGCTGCGCCATGACGGGATTGGCGGCGCCCGGCGCGTTGGCGAAGGTCACGTCATGGGCCGACACGGCGAGGGAGGGCAGCAGCGAGAAGGAGACGGGTCCGGCGATGGTCAGCTTGCGGCCGGTGGCCTCGCTGGCGCGCCGCTCGATCTCGGCCTTGTAGGTCTCGACCGGCACCAGGAAGGGAATGACGATGGCGGCGACGAGGATGACGCCGAGGAGGATGCCGAGGCCGACGAGAACTTTTTTCATGACTGTTTCCCTACGCGCGAATCACAGCATGATCCCGGAACTTGAGTCCGCGATCAATTGTAGGCTGTCTTCGCCTCGGATTAAGGCATGGATATGGCGTCGGTTTCGTGCCGTTTTGGCGTCAATCGTCCGGGCCATGCGGCAACCGGCCGATTCATGCAGAAGAGTCACGAAGGCGTCGTGCCTACGGGCGTCTTGATCGTCGGCGTCTAGAACGAAACGACGCCGAACAGCATCAGCAGGATGACGATGCTGAGCGGAACGCCAAGAATCCAGAGAATGATCGGCATGGCTTGTCTCCCAGTCTTTTTATGACAGGAAGACAACGGCCATACGGCGAGGCGGTTCCTTTCAGGCGACGCCGATGGCGGCAACGGATGCCACCATTCGCGTGATCATGCGCGCCGTGCGGCCGTCGCCGTCCTTGTGCGGGTTGTATTCGGCCACTTCCAGGCCGACGAAGCGGGCGTCGGCGGCGAGGGCGCCCAGCGCCGGCGCGACGTCGTCGGCATGCAGGCCGTTCGGTTCCCAGTAGCCGGTGCCGGGCGCTTCCGCCGGATCGAAGGCGTCGACGTCGAGCGACAGGCCGTAGCCGGCGGTGCCGTGCGCGGCGATGGCGCGCGCTTCGTCGAGCGCGGCGGCGAAGCCGATGCGCTTCACGTCCTCGATGCCGATGACGCGCACGCCGAGGCGCGCGAGCAAGGCCGCCTCGCCGGCTTCGAAGCTGCGCGTGCCGATCAGGCAGAGGTTCTCCGGCGCCAGCGCCGGCTGCGGGCCGGCGATGTTCGTCAGGCTGGGGTCGCCATGGCCGAGCAGGCAGGCGACCGGCATGCCGTGGATCATGCGGCTCTGCGTCGTGGCGAAGGTGTGCGAATCCATGTGGGCGTCGATCCAGATCAGGCCGAAGCGGCCGGGCGCCTCGCCGTTCGCGCCGATCGAGCGCAGGCCGCGCGCGGCGCCGCTCCACAGGCCGATGGCGGCCGTATGGTCGCCGCCGAAGCCGACGAAGCGCCGGCGCGCGCGCGTCAGCGCGGCGGTGTCGTCGGCGAGCCGGCGGCTGAGGTCGCCGACCGCGGCGAGCGGCTCGACGCCGTCGCTGCGCCGGGGCGCCAGATGGATCGCCTGCCAGTCGGCCTGCACGCCCAGGGCGCGCAGGTCGTCCTGCAGGCCGCCGCCGCGCAGCGCGAAAGGCGCGTCGGCGCAGCGCTCGTCCGGCGCGCCGCAGCCGATGGCGGCGCCGATCAATGCGAGGGAGGGAGAGGAGGCTGGCGTCAGCGACTGGGTCATGTCCGCACAGATGGCCTGGGTGGGGCCCGCGTTCAATCGCCCGGACAAATATTTTTCGGACCATGGAACGAAGGCGTCTCGTCCTCTCCCGCTTGTCTGCGCCGCAGGAGCGAGGGACAATCTAGCTGCCGATGAAGACAGCGCGGCGTCGGCCATGCGTGCGCGATTTTGACAGGAGCTCCCCGGCCATGACGATCAGCCGCGCCAACGGCCTCGACATCTACTACGAGACGGCGGGCGAGGGCCGTCCCCTGGTGCTGATCCACCCGCTGCCCTTCGACCACAACGCCTGGCTTTACCAGGTGGCGGCCTATTCGGCGGGCTACCGCACCATCGCCATGGACCTGCGCGGCATGGGCCGCTCGGACAAGCCGCACGATCCCTTCACGCTGCGCGACATGGCGGACGACGTCATCGGCGTCCTGCGCGACGAAGGCGTCACGAAGGACGCGATCGTGCTGGGCTGCAGCGTCGGCTCGAAGGTGGCGCTGATGCTCGCCTGCGATCATCCCGACATCTTCAAGGCGGCGGTCCTGGTCGGCGGCAACAGCGGGCCGCAGGACCAGTTCGGCCACCGCATCGCCGCCTACCGCAGCCACGCCGCCGACGGCATGCTCTACGACTACCATCTCGGCCACCTGCGCTACGGCGTGACGGCGGGCTGGGCCGACAGCCCCATCGGCCGCCACCTGCTCACGGGCTTCGCCGAACGCGCCCGCGCCAGCTTCGACGCCGACGGCATCGCGGAGATCTTCGGCGCCCTCACGGTCTCGGACCTGACGCCGAAGCTCGCGGCCTACAAGACGCCGACGCTCATCATCAACGGCGAGCATGACAGCGCCCTGGCAGGCGGCATGCGCACCGCCTCGCTGCTGCCGCAGGCCGAGCACCGCGTCCTCGCCGGCGCCGGCCACTGCTGCTTCCTGGAAGATCCGGGCGGCTTCGACGCCCTGGTGCTCGACTTCCTTGCGCGCAACAAGATGGGGCCGACGCGCCAGCAATGAAGCCTCCGGAATGAAGCCGTGGCAATGAAAAGGGCCGCGCGGGGATGTCCCGCGCGGCCCTTTGCCCCGGTTTGCTCCGCCTTCTACTTCGCCTGGGCCGTCTGGCGGCCGAGAAAGTCGCTCGCCTTGTCGACCAGCGCCTTCGGCGTGGCGTAGACGTCGGCGAGGATCTTCTGCATGTCGGCGCCCTTGACGGGATCGACCTCCATCTGCGCCTTGTCCGCCTCGGCGAGGAACTGCTTGTCCTTCATGGTCGCGTCGAAGCCCTTGCGCATGATCTCGACCAGGGCCTTGGGCGTGCCCGGCGGCATGCCGAAGGGCCGGCCCATGTCTTCCGACACGAACAGCAGCTTGAGCACCTGCTTGTCCTCGGGCTTGCTCACCAGGTTGTAGAGCAGCGGCACGTCGGGCAGCTCGGCCTGCGCCGTCTCGCCGGTCTGCAGCAGGATGTTCATGCGCTTGTTCTGGATCCAGTCGGGGTTCGAGGCCTTCAGGGTCGCCCAGCTCAGGCCGCAGATGCCGTCGACCTCGCCGCGTTCGACCGCGAGGCGGCTCTCGCTCGTCGTGTAGCCGCCGATGATCTTGAACTTGGTGCCGAGCATGGCGTTGACGATCTTCGGCAGCGTGCCGGAATTGCCGGTGGCGCCGGTGGAGGAGACTTTCACCTCCTGCTGCTTGGCCTGGTCGATGGTCTTGATCGGATTGGTGTGCCAGGTGACGCAGATGTTCTGCTGCTTGCCGATGCTGCCGACCCATTCGTACTCGCGCGGGTCGTAGTCGGTCGAGCTGTTGCCGAACAGCGGTTCCAGCAGCAGGGCGTTGTAGGTCGAGACGATGACGCTGCCGTCCTTCGGCGCCGCCTTGGCACCCCAGACCGTCGCCGCGACGCCGCTGGCGCCCGGCATGTTCTGGTCGACGAAATTGGGATTGCCGGGAATGTAGCGCGGCATGTGGCGCGACAGCACGCGGGCGTAGGTGTCGTAGCCGCCGCCCGCGCCGCTGGCGATCACCATGCGCACCTGCTTGCCTTTGTAAGGCGCATCCTGCGCCTGGGCGGCGCCCGCGTTGGAAAATATGGTGCCGAGAAATGCCGTGATGCAGATCGACGCGAAGGCGGACAGTCGACGGATAGTCATGTCTGTGGCTCCCTCTTGATGACGGCGCCCCCCTGTGGCCGCGGCCCTTGAGGGCTTGCGCGGTTCCGTGGCGTCGCTGCGGCGATGGGCCGTGCGGCGCTCTTGCGGGGAAGGCTAGACCAATCCGCGCCGCCGATCATCCGCTTTCAGTCGTCTAGAGGACCTGCGATTGCAGCGTTTTTCGCGCCAGACAGGCGCCATATCCTGCGCAATCGGGCAGGGGCCCCTGCGCCTGGCCGCTTGACCGCGCGGGGCGCGGACGTGACGATGGCCGCTGCGACCGCCTCCGTCAGAGAGGCGGCGACCGAGGGAAGCGAAACAACCGGGCCGCTCGTCTCGCGATGGGCGCGCCGCTGCGCAGGGAGGCGTCCATGCCGTCATCCGTCACGCGTGCGCTCTACGGATTCATCCTCATCGCAGCGGTCGCGGCCTCGTCGCCGCCGCTCTCCGCCGCCGCGGAATCGGCCCCCGATCAATCGGCCCCCAACCAATCGGCTGAGGACTTCTACCGGGCCAACAGGACGATGACGCTGATCGTCTACACGACGGCAGGCAGCACCTACGACCTCTACGGCCGCGTGCTGGTGCGCCACATGCCACGCTACATTCCCGGCGAGCCGACCATCGTCGCCAAGAACATGATCGGCGCCGGCGGCCTGCTGGCGACGCGCTATCTCTACAGCCAGGCGCCGCGCGACGGCCTGACCTTCGGCACCATCGGCCGCGGCCTCGCCTTCGAGCCCCTGCTCGGCGGCAGCAAGACCGTCGACTTCGACCCGCTGAAGTTCCTCTGGCTCGGCAGCATGAACCGCGAGAGCACGCTGGCCGTCTCCTGGCACACGTCTCAGGTCAAGACGGCGCAGGACCTCTTCACCAAGGAGCTGATGGTCGCGGGCACCGGCGCCGGCGCCGATTCGCAGATCATCCCCAACGCGCTGAACGGCCTGCTCGGCACCAAGTTCAAGATCATCGCGGGCTACGACAGCGTGACCAACGCGGCGCTCGCCATGGAACGCGGCGAGATCGAGGGGCTCGGCTACTGGTCGTGGAGCGCGCTCAAGTCGAGCAAGCCGACCTGGGCGCCGGAGGGCAAGGTGAACCTGCTGTTCCAGACCTCGCTCAAGCCGCATCCGGAACTGCCCAACGTGCCGCTCGTCACCTCGCTGGCGCGCAGCGACGAGGAGCGCCAGGCGCTCGAGCTGATCTTCGCGCGCGAGACGCTTGGCCGGCCCTTCCTGGCTCCGCCCGAGCTGCCGGCCGACCGCGGCAAGCTGCTGCGCGACGCCTTCGACAGGACGATGACCGACAAGGCGTTCCTCGCCGACGCCGAGAAGGCCAAGATGGAGGTCGAGCTGGTGACGGGCGAGGAGGTCGAGGCCCTCCTGCGGAAGGTCTATGCGACCCCGGAAGCCATCGTCGAGCGCACGCGCGAGGCGATGAACCGGCAATAGCGCGGGTTTTGTCCAGGGTCGGTTGCCACGCGCTCCCGGCGACGGTAAGACAGGAGGAAATCCGTCTTAATCTGCGGGAGGACGCGCCGGCCATGACCCTGATCATCACCGACGACGACGTGCGGCGCCTGTTCTCCATGTCGGAATGCATCGAGGCCATGCGCGTCGCCTTCGGCGACTTCGCCAAGGGCGAGGCGGTCAACCGGCCGCGCATGCGCTACGTCGCCAAGCACCCCGACCCCGCCATGCGCTATTTCGCCAACGTGCACATCGGCGCCGTGCCGTCCTACGGCATCGCCTGCGTGCGCGCCGGCTCGACGATCCTGCGGCCGGCGACGCCAGACAATCCCTTCCGCACCTACGAGAGCCCGACCCAGTTCAACTGGGGCATCGTCATTCTCTACAGCGTCGAGACGGCGGAGCCGCTGGCGCTGCTGCACGAGTTCTACCTGTCGGGCGTGCGCGTCGGCGCCACCACCGCCATGGCCATCGACCAGATGGCGCGGCCCGACGCGGCGACGCTCGGCCTGTTCGGCACCGGCAAGCAGGCGGCGACGGCGCTCGAGGCCATCGCCTGCGTGCGGCCGATCGCGCGCGTCAACGTCTACAGCCCGAATCCCGAGCATCTGCGCGACTTCGTGGCGCGCATGAACGCGATGAACTTCCGTCCCGGCCTCGCCGTGGTCGCGGCGGCGGACGCGCGCGCCGTGGTCGCCGGCGCCGACGTGGTCTGCTGCGCCACCAACGCCATGTCGCCGCTGTTCGACGGCGACTGGCTGGAGGACGGCCAGATCGTCGTGACCATCGCCAACTCCGACGTCACCAACAAGCGCTCCGAGGTCGACCGGCGCACCTTCGAGCGGGCCAGCGCCATCGTCGTCAACGACTGGGAAAGCGTCGTCGACAACGGCCAGACCGAGCTGCTCGACCCCATCGCCGAAGGCGCGGTCGACCGCGCCAACGTCCACGAGCTGGGCGACGTGGTGCTGGGCAAGGCCGAAGTGACCCAGCCGCCGCGCGGGGCCAAGGCCAAGGGCATCATCTACTTCAAGAACAACTCGGGCCTGGCGATCCAGTTCGCCGCCGCCGGCGGCGTCCTCTACCGCAAGGCCCTGGCCCAGGGGGTCGACAAGTCCATACCGCGCGAATGGCTGGGGACCGACCTTTCGCCCCTCCTGGCAGCCGGGTTCCGGCCCTCACCTTGAGGAAAATCTATAGGGTGAGCCTATAAATGCCGAATATTTCATAAGGCAATCCGCTGCAAAATCGCCCCATTCATCGTTTTATGCTATATAGGGCCGGGTCGCCCCCAGGGTGGCCCATTCCTCTTTCCGACATGAAGCCGTCTGTCCCGCAGGCGGCTTTCCGTCGTCCGGATGTTCAAGGCGAGCGCCGGGCCCATGAGGGGCCGGCGGCTCAAAGCGTATCGGCAAGGACCTGCGAATGAAGCTGCCCGGCGGTTTTGCGGCGATGAGACAGACCTTCGCGCTGCGCGACTACCGCCTCTATGTCCTCGGCAACTGGTCGTCGACGCTCGGGCTCTGGGTCCAGCGCATCGCCATCGGCTGGATGACCTGGGACATGACCCACTCGACCACGTGGCTGGGCGCCATCGCCTTCGCCGAGGCGGCGCCGACCATCCTCTTCGCGCTGATCGCCGGCACGGTGCTCGACCGGGTCAACTACTGGAAGATGCTGCGCTTCACCCAGGCCTGTTCGATGCTCTATTCGGTGACCCTGGCGGTCGTCACCTTCTCCGGCCTCATGAACATCTGGCTGATGCTGACGCTGACGATCATCCGCGGCACCATCGTCGCCTTCAACCGGCCGTCGCGCATGACGGTGGTCTACAACCTGGTCGGGCGCGACCTGCTGCCGTCGGCGCTCGGCATGAACTCGCTGATCTTCAACTCGTCGCGCTTCATCGGCCCGGCCATCGGCGGCGTGATCCTGGCCGCCTTCGGCTCCTCCTGGACCTTCGCCTTCGCCGCGGTGATGTTCTTCGTCTTCACCGTCTGCCTGCGCCTGATCGACTTCGTGCCGCCGCCGAAGGAGCCGCGCGCGGCGCCGTGCGGCTCGATGCTGACCGAGACCTGGGACGGCATCCTCTACATCGTGCGCCACAACGGCATCAGCCAGCAGCTCATGCTGCTGGTCGTCACCTCCATCTTCGCCAAGCCGCTGACCGACCTGCTGCCCGGCTTCGCGGCGGAGGTGTTCGACAAGGGGCCGCACGGCCTCGCCATGCTGCTGACCTTCCACGGCATCGGCGCCATGATCGGAAGCCTGTGGCTAGCGAGCCGCGGCGGCCTCAGGGGCCTGACCTCGATCACGATCGGCAACATCCTGCTGATGTCGCTGGCCCTGCTCGCCTTCAGCGCCAGCAACATCTTCTGGCTCGGCTGCATGCTGACCGGCGTATGCGGCTTCGCCTTCATCGTGCAGAGCGTCAGCAACCAGACCTTGATCCAGTCGGCGGTCGACCCGCTGATGCGCGGCCGCGTCATCAGCGTCTACGGCATGGTGGCCCAGGGCGTGCCGTCGATCGGCTCCTTCATGATGGGCGCCGCGGCGGAAAGCCTGGGCTTGCGCATCCCCGTGGCGGTCGGCGCGGCGATCTGCCTGGGCCTGTGGGCCTGGGCCTGGCATCTGCGCCATCCGCTGGCGGCGGCGCTGGAGGCCGACGAGGCGATGCGCGGCGTCGGCAAGTCGGAACGGGTGAGCTGAGGCGGGCCCGGCCGCCCGGCGCGCCGGAGAGGGACGCGTAAATACCCCCCATCGTCGGTTCAGGCCGATATAATGGGGCATTGCGACATCACCAGGCTTGCCGCGG
Organism: Alphaproteobacteria bacterium; assembly: GCA_036500145.1. Taxonomy (GTDB): domain Bacteria; phylum Pseudomonadota; class Alphaproteobacteria; order SMXQ01; family SMXQ01; genus CAMAVH01. The sequence continues at coordinate 12,996 of DASYCO010000062.1, forward strand.
CAGCCCGCGCGCCGGTTCTGCGACCGGCGCCCTGCGGCCCTGCGCGGGCCCTGCGGACGGAACGGACGACGGACGATGCGCTGCCTGCGGCGGCGTTCGGGACATGCGCGCGGCCATCGGCTGCTGCGGAAGGACGAGAAGGAAGCGACCGATGAGATTGCCAGCCGGCCTGCAGTTGCCCGGCGGTTTCCACATGCTGGGGCAGACGCTCAAGCTTCGCGATTACCGCCTGTTCGTCATCGGCAACTTCACGTCCTACACCGGCCTCTGGGTGCAGCGCGTCGCCATCGGCTGGCTCGCCTGGCAGCTGACCCATTCGCCGGCCTGGCTCGGCATCGTCGGCTTCGCCGACCAGTTCCCTACTCTGGTCTTCGGCCTGTTCGCCGGCACGCTGACCGACCGCGTCGACTACTTCAAGATGCTGCGCATCACGCAGTCGCTCACCATGGTCTATTCGATCACCATGGCAGTGCTGACCTTCACCGGCTGGATCGACATCTGGAGCCTGCTGGCGCTCACGCTGTTCCGCGGCACGCTGGTCACCTTCAACCGGCCCTCGCGCATGACCATCGTCTACAACCTGGTCGGGCGCGACATGCTGCCGTCGGTGGTCTCGTTCAATTCGATGACCTTCAACCTGTCGCGCTTCATCGGGCCGGCGATCGGCGGCTACATCGTCGCCTACTACGGCAACGGCTGGACCTTTACGGTCGGCGCCTTCATGTTCCTGGTCTTCACCATCTGCCTGCGCATGATGAAGCCGCCTTACGTGCCGCCGGCCGAGAAGCCGAAGCGCTCCTTCCTCGCCGATTCGGCGGCCGGCCTCAGCTACGTGATGCAGCACAAGGGCATCCGCACCCAGATGATCATCCTGACGCTGACCAGCCTGTTCGCGAAGTCGCTGACCGACCTGCTGCCGGGCTTCGCCGCCGAGGTCTTCGAGAACGGCGCGCACGGCCTGGCCATGCTGCAGAGCTCGCACGGCGTCGGCGCCATGATCGGCGGCCTCCTGATGCTGAGCTACGCCCGCCTGAAGGGCCTGACGCGCATCACGCTGTCCAACATCCTGATCATGGGCGCCGCCTGCCTGGCCTTCGCCCTGGTCAACATCTTCTGGGTCGCCTGCATCCTGATCGGCTGGCTCGGTTATTCCTTCGTCGTGCAGAGCACCAGCAACCAGACGCTCATCCAGTCGGCCGTCGATCCGGAGATGCGCGGCCGCGTCATGAGCCTCTACGGCCTGGTTGCGCGCGGCGGCCCGGCGGTGGGAACCCTGATCATGGGTGCGGCTGCCGAACATTTCGGCATGCAGGCGCCGGTCGCCGTGGGCGGGACGCTGTGCCTCGTCCTGTGGATATGGGCCTGGCGTCAGCGCAAGCCGATGGCGGCGGCGCTGGAGGCGGAGCCGCCGGAAGTCACCGTCACCGCCAAGGCGCGCGTGGCGGAATAGAGAGCAGGGAGCGGCGGATTAGACAGCGGCGGTGTTTCGTCTCTATAATTCCGCTAAATGAAATCATAAAAGTCAGCAGGGCAGCGTGAACAGACGAATCGAGTCGCGCGAGCGGGGGAACGACACGCCGGACTTCCACCCGCTCTATGCGCAAATCAAGGAATTGCTGATCCAGCGCGTCATGCGGGGCGACTGGAAGCCGGGGGAACTGCTGCCGAGCGAATTCAAGCTCGCGGCCGAATTCAAGGTCAGCCAGGGCACCGTGCGCAAGGCGCTCGACGAGATGTCGGCGGAGAAGCTGGTGATTCGCCAGCAGGGCAAGGGCACCTTCGTCGCCGCGCGCGACGGCCGCAGCACGCCCTTCCACTTCTTCCGCATCCGGCCGGACAGCGGCGGCCCCTGGGATCCGTCGACCAAGCTGATTTCCGTGGCGCTCGACAGCGCGACGCCGGCGGAAGCCGACGTGCTCGGCCTCGGCCGCGACGAGAACGTCTACCGCATCACGCGCACGCGCAGCTTCGGCGGCGCACCCATGCTGCTCGACCAGATGGCCCTGCCGCAGTCGCGCTTCAACGACCTTGACGTGATCTACCGGCGCAACGAGCCGACCAACATCTACGTGCTGCTCGAACGCGAGTACGGCGTGCTCGTCGTGCGCGCGCAGGAGAAGCTGCGCGCCATCGTGGCGACGGAGGAAGACCGCAAGCTGCTCAACCTCGCCGAAGGCACGCCGCTGCTGGCCGTCGAGCGCATCTCCTTCGCGCTCGACAACTCGCCGGTCGAAAGCCGCCGCGTCGCCGTCGACACCAACCACCACCACTACGCCAGCCTGCTGACCTAAGACGCCAGCGCGCCGACAACGCAAAAGGCCCGGAACGTCGTTCCGGGCCTTTTGCGTTTCAGGCCGTGCCGCCGATCAGGGATCCCGACCGGCGAAGCCGATTAGAAATTCAAGACCGGCGGACCCGGTCACAGATCCAAGATCAGCTTCTTCACGCCGGGCGCGGCACGCGAGACGCAGGTCAGGATCTTCTTGTTGGCGGCCTTCTCCTCGGCGCTCAGCACGCTGTCGCGATGGTCGGCCTTGCCGGCGAGCAGGCGCACTTCGCAGGTCGAGCAGAGGCCTTCTTCGCAGGACGAGTCGACGTCGGTGCCGGCGGCGCGCACGACCTCCAGGATCGTCTTGTCGGCCGGCACGGTCAGGGTCTTGCCCTGGCGCGACAGCAGGATGTCGAAGGGCTCGTTGACCTGGTCGGCCTTGGCGGCGGCGGCGGGCGGCGCGAAGAGCTCGAAATGCACGCAGCCTTCCGGCCAGTGGCTCGCCGCCTGGCGCACGGCGTTCAGGAAGCCGTTGGGGCCGCAGATGTAGACATGGCTGCCCGGGCGGTGCTCGGCGAGCAGGGCCTTCAGGTTCAGGCCTTTCGAGGGGTCGCCGCCGTCGTGGGTGAAGACCACGTCGTCGCCGCAGAGCGCCTTGATCTCGTCGTAGAAGGCCGTGTCGGCCTGGTCGCGCGAGCAGTAGTAGAGCGTGTATTTCTCGTCGATGGCCTTGAGGCGGTGGACCATGGCCTTCATCGGCGTGATGCCGATGCCGCCGCCGATCAGGATGTGCTCGCCCGCCGATTCGGCGAGCGGGAAGGCGTTGGACGGCGGCATGACGGTGACCGCGTCGCCGGCCTTGATGTTGTCGTGCATCCAGGCCGAGCCGCCGCGGCCCGCCTTCTCGCGCAGCACGCCGATCACGTAGCGATGGCGCTCGGCCGGGTCGTTCGACAGCGAGTAGGAGCGGCGGTGGCCGCCGCCGGTGATGACGTCGACATGCGCGCCGGCCTCGAAGGGCGGCAGCATGGCGCCGTCGGGGGCGACCATCTCGAACAGGCGGATGTTGCTGGAGAGCTGCTCGACGCGCGACACGGTCAGCTTGAGCTGGTTGCGCGCCTTCGGCTTCGGCAGCTTCTGGTCGGGCTCCAGGCGCAGGCGCTCGACGCGCTCGCCGTTGAGGATGTGCTTGGTGAGGATTTCCTCGACGTCGTCGATGGTCTCCGGATTGTACCAGGTGCCTTCCGGGTAGATCACCACGGTGGGCCCGAGCTCGCAGCGCTCCAGGCAGCCCGACTGGTTGATGCGGATGTTCTGGATGCCGAGCTCCTTGGCGCGCTTCTTCATGTGCGCGTGCAGCTCCTTGCTGCCGCGGTCGGCGCAGCAGCTGCGCGGATGGCCGGGTGGCCGCTCGTTGACGCAGCAGAACACGTGGGTCTCGTAGAACGGCTTCTGGTCGGTCAGCACGGACATCGTGCGGAAGCTCCTTGAATGGCGATGAGACGGCCTTACTCGGCAGTTCCCTGGGCGGCGCCTTGAGAGGCGAGGCGCGCCTCGCGGTCCTTCGGCAGCCTGTCGGTCGGCGCGAGCATCAGACGCTCCACCGGCTTGCCTTCGATGAGATGGCTCTGCAGGATCTCGTCGATGTCCTCGCGGGTCTTGTAGGTGTACCAGTAGCCCTGCGGATAGATGACCATCGTCGGCCCCATCTCGCAGCGCTCCATGCAGCCGGAGGGATTGACGCGCACCTCCTTGAGCCCGAGCTGGCGGGCGCGCTTGGTCATGTAGGCGAGCATCTCGACCGAACCCTTGGCGCTGCAGCAGCCGCGCGGATGGTCTTCCGGCCGCACGTTCTGGCAGAGGAAGACATGCTGTTCGTAGAACGTCTTCGGTTCGGGTTGGACCTTGCTCATGGCGGCGCTTTCCCTGGCTGCGAAAGTGGCTGGCGGCGGCGCGCCGGATAAATGGCGGCGAAGCCGTTATAAAAAATCCGTCCTGTGGGAACGGCCCAGCGCCGCGGCGACGTCGCGGGCCGACATCCCGAGCGGCGGCTGCGGCGCGGCAGGCGGGCGCAAAATAACGGACAACCGCCCAGCCTGTCCATGGCCGCGCCCCCATGGCGCGACAACGTAAAGGCCTTGCAGACATAAGGTTTTTCGATGGTTTTGCAAGCCAGCCCTGCGAATGAGACGCAAGGCGCGCGCGCCTTGCCGGCGGGAACCGCCATTCGCAAAGGCAACTCAGGGGCTTACTCGCAGCTGCGGCCCGGAGATCGTCCGGGCCGCAGGGATAGGCGGCTAGCTCTTGGGCCCTAGCTCTTCGGCTTGGGCTGGATCAGGTCGTCGAGGGTCTTGCGCAGGTTGCCGAGCTCGTAGGACGGCAGCGAATAGACCCAGGCGGCGTTGCGCGCGTTGATGGCGGCGGCTTCCTTGGCGATCGCCTCGTCGGCGTTGCCGGCCTGCGGGCTGGCCTTGATGGCGGCCCAGGTCTTGCCGTCGGCGTCGGCGAGCCAGAGGTCGACCTTCAGGCCGTCGAAGGTGGCGAACTCGGCGTAAGGCTGGCCGGTCGTGGCGACGGGCTGCTTGGCGGCCGGGCGCACGTCCTCGAAGCTCAGCTGCTGGATGACGCGGGCGACGTCCTCGGAGCCGAACACGTCCTTGGTCTCGTAGTTGGCCGGCATGCCGTCGATGGCGTAGTCGCGGTCGTCCGCCTTGGTCTTGAAGACATGGACGCGGCCGCCCTTGGCCGGCTTGTTGAGCCAGGCGTCGCGGATGCGCGGCAGGTCGATGGTAAGCACCTGCGCGTCGACCCAGCCGAGGCGGGCGGTCGGCAGGTCCACCTTGCCGCGCACGAGCCAGGCGCGCGGCTCGCTGGGCAGGCGGGCGTAGAGGCTTTCCTGGCCGGCCGTGGCGTTCTTCACGCGGCCGACGATGACGTCCGCCAGCGTCTTGCCGGCGCCGTCGAGGATCTGCAGGCGCGAGGACTTGGCGTCGGCGCTCGTCGGGTCGTTGAGGTCGAGCTTGTCGTAGAGCTCGGGGCGCTGCGTCTTGGGCTCGAAGGTCTGGAAGCGCGACGGGCCGAGGATCGCCTCGTTCACCTGGGCGGGGAAGGCCGGGTAGCCGGCCAGCTCGGCGACGGTCCAAGTGTCGCCGTCCTTGACGATGTCGGTCGTCTCGCCGGCGTGGGTCCAGACGATCTTGGCGGCGCTGTCGGTGGACTTGGCGAGCGTCGGCAGCAGCGTCGTGCCGGGCGCGCGGGCGGCAGGCCCGCTGTTGCCGGTGACGAGCAGGATGACGACCGCGACGACGGCGATCAGGGTGGCGAGGGCGAGGCCGAGAAAGGCGCGAAGGTTCATGGCGGGTCTCCTTACGCCTTAGCCGAGAGGGTGGCGCGCCGGCGGCGACGCAGGCGCCAGACGCCGAGCCCGATGGCGAAGAGCGCCACGAGCAGCGGGATGGCGGCGATGTCGAAGAACCACAGGCGGGTCTTCAGCCGGTCGATGTCGCTGCGCAGCTCGAGCTGCACGCTGCGCAGGTCGCGGCGGATGGTCAGCAGCTCGCCCTTGAACTTGTCGATCTCTTCCTGCTGCGCGGGAGAGAGCGTGACCTGGCCGCCCTGGGCGTTGGCCGCCTGGCCGGGGCGCTGCAGGTCGGCGAGCTTCTTCTCGGTCTCATCGCGGCGCGTCTGCAGCTCCTGCTCCTTGGCGCGCAGCCGCGTCTCGGCATCGCGCTGCAGGGCCTCGACGCGCTCGAACGGGCGCTGCGACACGCCGCGCGAACGCAGGCCGATCAGGTCGTTGGAGCCGGTGAGGTTGTCGAGCGCGTTGGTCACGAAGTCCATGTTGTTGGACGTCGGCGTCGCTACCGGCGTGCCAAACAGGTCCTGCATCTGCACCCAGAAGCGGTCCTGCAGCATGTCGGTGTCGGCGATGACGACGGCCTGGATCGGGCCCTTCGATTCCATCAGCTGCGGCTTGGCGGGAGCAGCGGGCTCGGCAGGCTTGGCGGCGGCGTCCGGCTTCTTCGCGGCGTCCTCGCCCTCTTTCGGCTCGTCCTTCGGGATGCCGTTCGGGAAGGCGGTCTTCACCGGGCCGCTGATGCGCGCGGCGATGGTGAAGGGCGTGCCCGTCGGCTTGAAGTCCTGCAGGATGCCCTGGAAGTCCGGCCGCCCGCCCTTGATCTTGTCGATGTCGATCAGCGCCGACTTCGGGCTGGTCTGGATCAGCGGCGTGAAGGTGGTGGTGGCGCCCTGCTTGGCGCTTAGCGCGCCCGGCGAGGTGAGCTGCATCAGCTCGATGCCGTTGGCGATCAGGTCGGTGGTCGAGAAGTTCGCCGGGCGCAGGATTTGCCAGACGGGATATTCGACCGCCTGCGGGCGCGTCTCGGTGCCGCCGTTGACGCGGCGCGCGGTGACCATGTCGCCGGCCGTCTTGCCGTCGGGCATCTCGACGCCCCAGGCGTCGAACAGCGGCTTCAGGTTGGAGGCGCTGTTGACCGGCTTGGCGCCGGGGCCCATGGAGCGTTCGGCGACTTCCGACAGCGGGTCGACCATGGCGAGGACGCGGCCGCCGCCCAGCGCGAACTGGTCGATGGCGTACATCGCCTTGTTGCTGATGTCGGCGGGATGGATGACGAGCAGCACGTCGACGCCGGCGGGAATCTCCGCCGAGTCCATCGGCACGTCGCGCAGGTCGAACAGCTGCTGCAGGTGGTCGAGCAGCTGCCAGGGGCGCGCCAGCGCGGGGTTGAGGCGCGCCATCATGGTGCCCGGATAGCCCTTGAGCGGCAGGGCCGACATGATGCCGATGACCTTGCGCTTCGGGTTCGCCAGGTTGTGGACCAGCTTGGTCAGGTCGTATTCGAGGAAGGCCTCGCGGTCCGGCGAGAAGAAGGGAATCTGCTCGACGTCGTCGGTCGAGTTGCTGCCGGCGAGGCCGAAGTAGACGCTCTCGCCGCTGCTGTTGAGCGGCAGGCCCTGCAGGCCGGCGGCGACCGCCTGGTCCTCGGCGTCGGAGAAGGGCACCGGCTCGATCATCTCGAGGTGGAGCTTGCCGCGCGACAGCGTGGCGTACTGCTTGAGCAGGTCGCGCACGCGCGTGGCGTACTTGCCGACGTTGGGCAGCTGGTTGCCGAGGTTCGGCGAGTAGTAGAAGCGCAGCGTGATCGGCTCGTCGATCTTCGACAGCACGGCGTAGGTGCCGGGCGACAGCGTGAACAGCTTGTCGGAGGTCAGGTCGACCTGCGCGTTCGACAGGGTGCTGCGCGCCAGGATGTTGACCGAGAGGAACAGGACGACGGCGAGCGCCAGGCCGGCGAAGGCCAGGGCGTTGACGTTGACGCGCGAGCTTTGGGTTTTGTTCGCCATGATCAACGCGCCTTGTAGAGATTGACGAGAAGGACGTTGGCGAAGAGGAACAGCGCCATGACCGAGCCGAAGAAGACGACGCTCACCAGGTCGATAACGCCCTTCGAGATGGATTCGAAGTTCGCCATGAAGCTGAGGCTCGAGATCGCCTCGACGACGCCGGGCGGCGCCCAGTCGGTGAAGAAGTTCAGCACCAGCGAGGTGCCGCTCACCGTGAACAGCAGGCAGACGACGGCGGAAAGCACGAAGGCGATGACCTGGTTCTTGGTCAGGGCCGAGAAGCAGGCGCCGATCGCGAGGTAGGAGCCGGCCATGAAGAAGCTGCCGACGTAGCTCGCGAAGATCACGCCGTTGTCGGGCGCGCCGAGGTAGTTGACGGTGATCCACAGCGGGAAGGTCAGGGCCAGCGCGATGCCGGCGAAGGTCCAGGCGGCGAGGAACTTGGCGATCACGGCCTGGGCCGGCGTCAGCGGCAGGGTGAGCAGCAGCTCGACGGTGCCGCTCTTGCGCTCTTCCGACCACATGCGCATCGAGATGGCCGGCACCAGCAGCAGGTAGAGCCAGGGGTGGAAGAGGAAGAAGGGCGCGAGGTCGGCCTGGCCGCGCTCGAAGAAGTTGCCCATGAAGAAGGTCATCGCGCCGGCGAGCGACAGGAAGATGACGATGAAGACATAGGCCAGCGGCGTCGCGAAATAGGCGGCCAGCTCGCGTTTGTAGACGGTGTAGAGCGCGCTCATGATGTGATCGTCCTCAGGCGGCTGCGCCGTTCAGGCGGCGGTTTGGGCGAGAATCTCGGCGTCGGAGGCGCCGCCGGTCAGCATGCGGAAGACGTCGTCGAGGCGGCCGCGCTCCTGGCGGATCTCGCGGATGTCCGTGGCGCGGATGCGCGCCGCGGCGCGCACGGCGTCGAACACGTCGAGGCCGCTGGCGGCCCGCACGAACAGGCCGTCGGGCTCGATCTCGACGCCGGCGACGCCGGCGACCTGGCGCAGCGTCGGCGCGAGGGCCGAAGCCGCGTCGCGCGAGGTCTTGATGACGATGCCGTTGTGGCGCGGCGAGCGCGCCTGCAGGGAGGCGGGCGTGCCGTCGGCGACGACGCGGCCGTGCGCGATGATGAGCGCGCGCGAGCAGATCGCCTCGACTTCCTCGAGGATGTGCGTCGAGATGACGATGGCCTTGTGCGGCGCCATCTGCTGGATCAGCGCGCGCACCTCGTGCTTCTGGTTCGGGTCGAGGCCGTCGGTCGGCTCGTCGAGCACCAGCACGTCGGGATCGTGCAGCAGGGCCTGGGCGAGGCCGACGCGGCGCTTGTAGCCGCGCGACAGGGTCTCGATGGGCTGCTCCAGCACGTCGGCGAGGTTGGTCTGGTCGGCGGCGCGGTCGATGCGGGCGCGCTTGTCGGCGCCGGAGAAGCCGCGCATGTCGGCGATGAAGGCGAGGAAGCTGCGCGGCGTCATGTCGGAATAGGAAGGCGCGCCTTCGGGCATGTAGCCGAGGCGGCGCTTGGCTTCGAGCGGGTGCGTCGCGACGTCGTAGCCGCAGACGACGGCGCGGCCTTCGTCGGCAGGCAGGAAGCCCGTCAGCATCTTCATGGTGGTGGACTTGCCGGCGCCGTTGGGGCCGAGAAAGCCCAGAACCTCGCCGCGCGCGACCTCGAAGGAAACCCGGTCCACGGCCTTGATCGGGCCGAACGTCTTGCTCAGCCCTTCGATGGCAATCATCGTCGTCATCCCACCATTCCCTTGCGCTGAATTATGAATTTCGCCAAGCGCTTAGCCGGCCTTGAGAAAGCCGGGGACAGATTCATAAGGGCCTTTGGCGGCTTTGCAAGGACCGAATGGTCGAGGGCCGGGCGGCCCTTTCGCCTGGTCCCCGGCCCGCCTCTCGTTCGGCCCCAAGCCCAGCCGGGGTAGTCGCCAATCTTGGCGGCTTTGCGGCAGAGCCTTCACATGCGCGTGAGGACGCCTAGGGACCGGCGACGACCTTCTCGTCGTGCAGGCGGCCGATTTCGCCGGACGACAGGCCGAGCAGCTCGGCGAGGATCTCGTCCGTATGGGCGCCGAGGCGCGGGGCCGGCTGCGGGTCGAGCCGTCCGTGGCTGGCGAAGGCGAGCGGCGAGCCCGGCGTCAGCACGTTGCCGACGCCCGGATGGTCGACGGTCTTGAACATCGGGTTGGCCGGCGAGCAGCGCGGGTCGGCGGCGACCATCTCGGCGAAGCTCTGATAGGGGCCCCAGCAGGCGCTGGTGGCGTCCAGCGCCGCGGCGGCGGCGGCAAGGTCGCGCGCGGCGATCCAGGGCTCGAGCAGGCCAGCGATCTCCTCGCGGGCGCGGAAGCGGTTGCCTTCGTCGTCGAGGTCGAGCTGCAGGCGCGCGGCGAGCGCCGCCGCCTCGGCTGCGAGGCCGGTCGACTTCAGCAGGCTCTTCCACTGGCGCTCGGTGAGCGCGATGAGCATGACGCGCCGGCCGTCGCGCGTCGTGAAGTCGCGGCCGAAGCCGCCATAGAGATAGTTGCCGTAGCGCGGGCGTTCCGCGCCGTTCACCTGCACTTCGCCGATGAAGCCGAGGTTGCCGGCCATGGCGTAGGCGACGTCGGACAGCGCCAGGGTCACGAGCTGGCCTTCGCCGGTCTTCAGGCGATGGCGCTCGGCGGCGAGCAGGCCGCTCGCGGCGGTGACGCCGGTGATGGCGTCCCACGCCGGCAGCACATGGTTGACCGGCTCCTGCTCAGTCGCAGGTCCGGTGACGTAGGGAAAGCCGACGGCGCAGTTGACGGTGTAGTCGACCGCCGTGCTGCCGTCGTGATGGCCGGTGACGGCGAGCATGACGAGGTCGGCGCGCTTCGCCTTTAGCCTCTCGTAGTCGAGCCAGCCGCGCGCCGGGAAGTTCGTCAGGAACAGGCCGGCATTCTCACCCGGCGCGGTGATGAGCGCGGTGGCGATCTCCTGGCCCTTGGGCGAGGCGAGGTCGAGCGCGATGGACTTCTTGCCCTTGTTGAGCCCGGCCCAGAACAGGCTGGCGCCGTTCTGGTTCAGCGGCCAGCGGCCGTAGTCGAGGCCGCCGCCGATGGGATCGAAGCGGATCACCTCGGCGCCCATCTGCGCCAGCGTCATGCCGCCCAAGGGGGCCGCGACGAAGGCGGAGCCTTCGACGACGCGCAGGCCGGCGAGAATGCCTTTATTCATTGGCTTTACGCCATGCTCGTTTTGCCATGGCTATGCCATGAGGGCGACGACGCGCCAGTCGAGCACCTCGGCGCCCTGCGACTGGCCGACGCGGATCGCTTCCAGCCCGCGTTCGGCGGTGACGATGGCGCGCAGGTCGACGAGCGCGCCGCCGTTCTCGAGCGGCGTCACGCCTTCGACGCCGAGGCGCGTCGACAGCATGTCGCCTTCGAACACGGGCGCCAGATGGTCGCAGCCGCGCCAGGCGATGAGGGTGACGATGTTGGGCAGCGCGCGGACGATCTGCGCGCTGGCGATGCCGATGGCATGGCCGCCGAAGATCAGCCGCGTGCCGTAGATGCTGGCCGCCGCGTCGAAATGCGTCATCGCCATGTTGAGCGTGAGCCGCGCGATCTCGGGCGCGACGCTGACCGAATCGCGCGCTTCGATGTTGTAGCGCGTGCCGCGCTTCACATCCGCTGCGTGCAGGCCCGGCAGGCGGCGGAAGGCGTCGAGGTTCCAGTGCGCGGGCACGGCGGCGCGCAGGTCGGCGTCGGCGATCTCGGCGGGAATGGCGTCGAGGCTGTCGGCGTGTCCCGTCGCGGCGTTGGGGTCGCGGCAGGCGACCATCGGGCAGCGCCAGAAGCGCAGCACCGTCTCGTCGCGCTGGTTGGTGGTGACGATCTCCAGGCCGACGAGGCCGGTGGCGGCGCGGCCGGGCTTCGGCGCGTTCTGCTTCAGCGCCACCACCTTGGTGACGGTGCTCAGCGTGTCGCCGATGAAGACCGGCTGGCGCAGCACGAGGCCGCGGTAGAACAGGTTGGCCTTGACGCGGAACGACGCCCAGGTGGTCTGGCCGATCGCCATGTTGGCGACGAGCATGGGATGCACGAGGGCGCGCGGCTCTTCGGTGACGGTGGCGGACAGGCCATGGTCGAGCGGCAGGCGCATGCGGTCGCCGATGGCCGCCATGTGCAGCGCGGCGTGGCCGTCGGTGATCGTCACCGCCGGCGTGTCGGCGATGGCCTGGCCGACCGCGAGGTCTTCGAACCACGGCCCGCCAACGTTGATGACGTCGTTTTCTGCGCTCATTGCCTGCCCCTGTCGTTGCTTCTACTTATGGCAGAAAACCCCGTCCGGTAAAGGCTTCAGCGGCTGCGCGCCAGCCAGCGGCCGCCGAGCTTGCGCATCAGCGGGAAGACCACGGGCGGCGAGAAGTTGGCCGCCGTGATGCGCACGAACTGGAAGGCGGTGACGGTGGCCACTCCCAGTTCCAGCCCCTTGGCGGTGATCGCCATCTCGCCGATGCCGCCCGGCGCCAGCGCCAGCAGCACGCTGCCGAGCGGCAGGCCGCTCGCCCAGGCGATGCCGATCGCGACGCCGGCGCAGGCGACCATCAGGAAGAAGCCGTTGAACAGGGCATAGGGGATGAAGAGCTTGTAGCGCAGGAAGAATTCGCGTTCGAAGCGCGAGCCGAGCGCCATGCCGAGCATGACCTGGGCGACGTCGATGATCTCGACGGGCACGCGCGACAGCGTGATGCCGCTGGCGGCGACGACGGCGCTGCTGATCAGCGAGCCCATCATCCAGGCGTTCTGGATGCGCAGCTTGGCGAAGGCCACGGCGCTGGCGAGCGTGATGCCGATCAGGACGAAGAACTTCTCGACATTGAAGGGCGGCAGCATGTCGACCGCCGTGCGGTCGAGGTCGGCGAAGCCCGTGTAGGTCAGCACCGCCGGGATGACCAGCACCAGGGTCGAGACGCGCAGCGACTGCGAGATGGCGACGGCGGGCACGTTGCCGCCGTACTTCATGGCCAGCACCGACATCTCGGCCGCGCCGCCCGGCACGGTCGCGAAGTAGCAGGAGGTCCGGTCGACCCCCGACATGCGCGCCAGCAGCAGGCCGCCGAGGGCGGCGAGGACCATGGTCAGGATGGCCCCGAGGAAGATCCAGCCGACGTAGCCGAGCAGGGCCACCAGCACGGCGGGGGTGAAATAGATGCCGACGGCGCTGCCGATGAACCATTGGCCGCCCTGCCGGCCGTAGGGCAGCACCTCGGGCTTGCCGCCGAGCAGTTTGACCAGGCCGATGGTCACCAGGGGTCCGATCATCCAGGGAATCGGCGTTTTCGCCCAGGAAAACACCGCTCCGGCCCCCAATCCGAGCGCAAGGCCGAGGGCAATGCGGCGCCAACGCGTGCGGAAGCCGGTAAATTCGGACATTGGGGCGGGAAAACCGGCAATTTATGGGGGTGACAGGGCCAAAACAGGTTTACGCCGCGCCAAGCCCCCGGCGCAACGCCCTTCTCGGCGGTCCCGCCTTGCGAAAACGCGGGGCGGCGGACGGTCCGAAAGGGCCGGCTGGGCTGTCTCCGTCGTGAAATCCGGCATTGCCATCAGGGGCGGCTTTGCTTATGAAACCTCCCGTCTCTCGCCGTTTCCGATTACATCCCTCGCGGCCCACTTCCGGGCCTGCGAAACCGCCGGAAACGGCCGTCTAGGAGGATCATTTGCCGCAGGGTGAAGTCTTGGGAGCCCAGTCCTCGACAGTTGGGCACCAGGAAATGGCGAACGCCATTCGCGCGCTTGCCATGGATGCCGTCGAAGCCGCCAATTCCGGCCATCCGGGCATGCCCATGGGCATGGCCGACGTTGCCACGGTCCTGTTCACCCGCTTCCTGAAGTTCGATCCGACCGAGCCCAAGTGGCCCGACCGCGACCGCTTTGTGCTGTCGGCCGGCCACGGCTCCATGCTGCTCTATTCGCTGCTGCACCTGACCGGCTATCCGGACATGACGATGGCGGAGCTGAAGCGCTTCCGCCAGCTCGGCGCCAAGACCGCCGGCCACCCGGAATACGGCCACGCCACCGGCATCGAGACCACCACTGGCCCGCTCGGCCAGGGCATCGCCACCGCCGTGGGCATGGCCATGGGCGAGCGCCTGCTCGCCGCCCGCTACGGCAAGGACGTGGTCGACCATTTCACCTACGTCATCGCCGGCGACGGCTGCCTGATGGAAGGCATCAGCCACGAGGCGATCTCGCTGGCCGGCCACCTCAAGCTCAACAAGCTCATCGTCCTGTTCGACGACAACCAGATCTCCATCGACGGCCCGACCTCGCTGTCGGTCTCCGACGACCAGATCGCGCGCTTCAAGGCGTCGCACTGGAATGCCGTCGCCGTCGACGGCCATGATCCGGAAGCGGTCGCCGCCGCCATCGCCAAGGCGCAGACGAGCGACAAGCCGTCGCTGATCGCCTGCCGCACCGTTATCGGCTACGGCGCGCCGAAGAAGGCCGGCACCTCCGCGACCCATGGCGCGGCACTCGGCGCCGAGGAAGTCGCGGGCGCCCGCCTCAAGCTCGGCTGGACCGCGCCGCCCTTCGAGATTCCCGCCCCCATCGCCGACGCATGGCGCAAGGCCGGCGCGCGCGGCGCCGCGCCCCGCAAGGCCTGGCTCGACCGCTTCGCCAAGCTCGACGCCGCCAAGCAGGCCGAGTTCAAGCGCACCCAGGCGGGCGAGCTGCCCAAGGGCCTCGACGAGGCCATGCTCGCCTACAAGAAGTCCCTGTCCGAGCAGGCGCCGAACTGGGCGACCCGCAAGTCGTCGCAGGAAGCGCTCGAGGCCATCACGCCGCTCGTCGCCGAGATGATCGGCGGCTCGGCCGACCTCACCGGCTCGAACAACACCAAGTCGAAGGTGCAGGCGCCGATCACGCCGGACGACTTCTCCGGCCGCTACGTCTACTACGGCGTGCGCGAGCACGGCATGGCCGCGGCGATGAACGGCCTGGCGCTGCACGGCGGCATCATTCCCTACGGCGGCACCTTCCTGGTCTTCACCGACTACTGCCGCCCGTCGATCCGCCTCTCGGCGCTGATGGGCCTGCGCGTCGTCTACGTCATGACGCACGATTCCATCGGCCTCGGCGAAGACGGCCCGACCCACCAGCCGGTCGAGCATCTCGCCGCGCTGCGCGTCATCCCCAACCTGCTGACCTTCCGCCCGGCCGACGCCGTGGAATCGCTGGAATGCTGGATGGCGGCGCTGCAGCAGCCGAACCGTCCGTCGGTGCTGGCGCTGTCGCGCCAGAACCTGCCGACCCTGCGCAAGGCCCACGTCGCCGAGAACCTCTCGGCCAAGGGCGGCTACGTCCTGGCCGACGCCGAAGGCGCCCGCCGCGCGACGATCTTCGCCTCCGGCTCGGAAGTGACGATCGCGATGGCAGCGCGCGACCAGCTGCAGGCCCAGGGCGTCGGCACCGCCGTCGTCTCCATGCCCTGCTGGGAACTCTTCGACGCCCAGGACGAGGCCTACCGGGCCAAGGTCATCGGCAAGGACACGGTCCGCGTCGCCGTCGAGGCGGCCAGCCCGTTTGGCTGGGAACGCTACGTCGGCGAGAACGGCGCCATGGTCGGCATGACCGGCTTCGGCGCCTCGGCTCCGGCGGAGGACCTGTATAAGCATTTCGGCATCACGGCCGACGCCGTGACGCAAAAGGTGCGCGAGCGCCTGAAATAGTCACGTGACTTGGCGCGGTTTCGCACCAATCTAACAAGAGTGGCGCGAAACAGCGCCGAACGACCGGATCCCGGCCCCGCCCGCGTTGATGACCCTTCGCGGCAGGCGGCGGCCGTAACACTCGAAAGAATTGGAGGATGGCTATGACGGTGCGTGTGGCGATCAATGGTTTCGGCCGTATCGGTCGCCTGGTCTTGCGCGCGGTTCACGAGCAGAACCGCAAGGACATCGAAGTCGTGGCGATCAACGACCTCGGCTCCGTCTCCGACAATGCCCACCTGCTGCGCTACGACACCGCGCACGGCCGCTTCCCGGGCGAAGTCAAGCTGACCGCCGACGGCATCGACATCGGCCGCGGCAACATCAAGGTGTTCGCCGAGCGCGACCCGGCGAAGCTGCCGTGGAAGGACATGAACATCGACGTGCTGGCCGAATGCACCGGCATCTTCACCGACCGCGCCGCGGCGGCGAAGCACCTCGACGCCGGCGCCAAGCGCGTGCTGATCTCCGCGCCCGCCACCAACGAAGACATCACGGTCGTCTACGGCGTCAACCACGACAAGCTGACCAAGGACCACAAGGTCATCTCCAACGCCTCCTGCACGACGAACTGCCTGGCGCCGCTCGCCTACGCGCTGCACCACTCGATCGGCATCGAGCGCGCCTTCATGACCACGGTGCACTCCTACACCGGCGACCAGCGCCTGCAGGACACCCTGCACAAGGACCTGCGCCGCGCCCGCGCCGCCGCCATGTCGATGATCCCGACCTCCACGGGCGCCGCCAAGGCCGTCGGCCTCGTGCTGCCGGAGCTCAAGGGCAAGATCGACGGCACCTCGGTGCGCGTGCCGACCATCAACGTCTCGATGGTCGACCTCGTCTTCACGGCGAAGCGCGACGTCACCGTCGACGAAGTGAACGCCGCCATCATCGAAGCCTCCAAGGGCCGCCTCAAGGGCATCCTGAACGTCAGCGACGAGCCGCTGGTCTCGAGCGACTTCAACCATGACCCGGCGAGCTCGACCTTCGACCTCAAGGAGACGCAGGTCGTCGACAAGCGCCTGGTGCGCGTGCTGTCCTGGTACGACAACGAGTGGGGCTTCTCGAACCGCATGGTCGACGTCGCCGCCCTCGTCGGCAACCTCGGCTGAGTCGGTAGCCCGTGCCGCAGTTCAACACGATCGACCAGGCCTCCGTCGCCGGCAAGCGCGTCATCGTCCGCGTCGACCTCAACGTGCCGATGAAGAACGGCAAGGTCACCGACTACACGCGCATCGAACGCCTCGCCTCGACCCTGAAGGAGCTCGCCGAGAAGGGCGCCAAGCTGGTGCTCATCTCGCACTTCGGCCGCCCGACCAAGGGGCCCGATCCGGAACTGTCGCTCAAGCCGCTGGCCGAGCCGCTGTCGCAGGCGCTCGGCCGCCCGGTCGTCTTCGTGCCCGACTGCATCGGCCCGCAGGCCGAGGCCGTGGTGGCGAAGCTGAAGCCCGGCGAAGTGGCGCTGCTCGAGAACCTGCGCTTCCATCCCGAGGAAGAGAAGAACGACGTCGGCTTCGCCAAGAGCCTCGCGGCGCTCGGCGACCTCTACATCGACGACGCCTTCTCCACGGCGCACCGCGCCCATGCCTCGCTCGACGCCATCGCGGCCATCCTGCCGGCCTACGCCGGCCGCCTGATGGAGGCCGAGCTGGTGGCCCTCGGCAAGGCGCTGGAGAAGCCCGACCGTCCGCTCGCCGCCGTGGTCGGCGGGTCCAAGGTCTCCTCCAAGCTCGAGCTGCTCGGCAACCTCTCGAAGAAGGTCGACCGCCTCATCATCGGCGGCGGCATGGCCAACACCTTCCTCTTCGCCATGGGCGCGCCGGTCGGCAAGTCGCTCTGCGAGCGCGAGCTGGCGCCGACGGCGCTGGAGATCATGAAGGAAGCGCGCGCCAACGGCTGCGAATTCGTGCTGCCCATCGACGTGGTGGTGGCGCGCGAAGTGCAGGCCGGCGCCGCGCACGAGACCGTGCCGGTCGGCCAGGTGCTGGAGGACGCGATGATCCTCGACATCGGCCCGGCCAGCATCAAGGCGCTCGACAAGCTGTTCCACGAATGCCGCACGGTGGTGTGGAACGGGCCCTTCGGCGTGTTCGAAGTGCCGCCGTTCGACGCCGGCACCAACGCCGTGGCGCAGATCGTCGCCAAGCTCACCCATTCCGGCAAGCTGGTCAGCATCGCCGGCGGCGGCGACACGGTGGCGGCCCTCGGCCATGCCGGGGTCACCGAAGCCTTCTCCTACGTCTCGACGGCGGGCGGCGCCTTCCTCGAATGGCTCGAGGGCAAGGACCTGCCGGGCGTGCGCGCGCTGGAAAAGGCCGCCGAGCTGGTCGCCTGAGCTTTCCGCTTTCCTAATTGATGCTGAATTGGCGCGTCACGCCATCGATCTCGATGTTGCGGTAGGCCGGCGCGACTGCGTGCGCCTTGCCGTCTTTCAGCTTTTCGATCAGCTCGGTGAAGGACGTGGGCTTCGGCGCTAGATTGCCGACCGAACCGATGCGCGACCATTCGCCCTTCGTCTCTTTGTAGACCGGCTGCGTCCCGTATTCGTTGAGCACCACCATTTCGTCCCGGCCGTCGCCGTCGAGGTCGATCGCGAGGACGTAGCAGTCCTTGCTGCAAGCTTCGGACACGGCGGGCAATCTGTCGGCATCGATCTTGGCGACGAGCTTGCCGTCGGCTGGCCTGCCGCCCGGCAGAATTTTGTAGTCGGTCGGCGGGCGGGCGTCCTTGCGGATTTGCGCGTTGAGATTGTATTGCGCGTCCGGCCCCATCTTGATGGCTTGCAGGGCGGCGTTGCGGATGCTGTCGCCGACGCCGCTGTCGGCCTGCGCAAGCTTGTCGAGTGCGGCGTGTCCCGGCTTGCCCAGCTGCGCCGCGAACAGGTGCCAATCGATCTTTTCGAACGGACGGCGGCCGTCGAGGATGCGGCCCAATTGGTCGGATGCGCTGATTCGCAACGGCGACAGCAGCGGACTGTTGATCGCCAACGCCAGGAGCGGCACGGCGATCAAAGCGACCATGTTGGCGCGGGCCAGGTTCGGCAAAGCCGCGCGGGGCCGCGCCGCCGAGGCAAGATAGCCGAGCGCGACCAAGCCAGCGAAGCCGAGCGCGACGGCGCCGAGGATGCGGTCGACGGTCCAGCCGTACTGCGCGATGCGCAAGCCCAGGGAATAGACGGAGAAGCCGACCAGGACCGGCAAGAGGCCTGCGGCGATCCGCACGAGAATGAGCAGAGGCTTCGGCAGGCACAGCAAGTTCCTGCCGTCGTCGTGGGCCGCGTTGAGGAAGAGCGTGAACAGCGCCGCCAGCAGCAGGATCAGGTAGGTGGCATAGCCGGTCTTCCACACCGGCTGCAGCCCCGCGACGGCCACGCCCGCGACGAAGGCGACGATGATCAGCGCGGCGAGCGGGGACAGGGCGGCGCCAATGGCGCTGATCGCGCGCCGCGCGCCTTCGATCAGCGTCGGCTTGCCGATCAGCACGGCGGTGCCTAGGGCGAAGGCGACGCCGAACAATGGCAGCAGCAGCCAGTCGTTCTGGATCAGTTTCGCCAAGGCGGCGAAGCCGAGCAGCTTGAACAGCGCCGACCATATGGCCATCAAGCCCCAGACCAGCAGCGTGAAGAGCCAGCAGCCGATCGGCAGCAGAACGTTGCGCGCGGTCAGGGCGAACAGGATGGGGTAATCGGCGATGCGGCGCTCCGTCGTCGCCGCGAATTCGGCGAGCGACATGATCGCCAGCCAGGCCAGAAAGCCGGTGACCGAGAGCCAGCTGTCGATCGCGGAGGAGTCGCGGTCGGGCAGCGTCACATGAGCGGCATACCAGGTCATGGCGACCAGCAAGGCCGCGACAAGGCCGGTGACGGCGTAAAAAAACGGCCGGCGGCGATAGACGATCAGCCACTGCGCCGTCGTCGGCAGGAATATCGTTGCGCCCCAGAGAAGACGCGACATCCAAGGGTTGGCGTCGACCCAATGCGCGGAGGTCAGCTTCGTCAACAGGGCCAAGGCCAAGCCTTGCAGAAGCCCGAGGGCCAGGATCAACGCTGCATTCGTTTTGTCGAGTTGGCGTTCTTCGGCCATTGGCGTCCCCGGCACGCTTGTTTGAGTCGGCTGGATGTTACTCGAAACGACGGCGCCGCATAAGCGGCTGTTGATTGCCGCTTCCCGGCCGCGTCGGCCATATGGGCGTCTTGCCGCCCATCGGGCTTGGGCGCGCCGCCATGGCTGCTCCAGACTAGAGGACGGCGTAAGCTCGCAGCGTCGCAAGCAGTGCGAGCGTCGCCGAGCCGATGATGACGGCGGCGAGCGTGTTGCGCCTGAGCGCGAACAAGGCGATCAGGCCGACGGCGCAGGCGATAACGCGGTCGATCAGCGGCGTCGTCGCCAGCGGCCCTTCGGGCAGCAGCAGCATCCGCGCGATCAGCGCCGACAGCATCGCGTAGGACACGCAGGTGACCCAGCGCATGACGGCGCTGTCGGCCGTCACGCGGCCCGACAGCCAGACGCCGAGGCCGCGCCACAGGTAGGAGCCGGCGGCGGCGGCGAGGATGGTGCCGGTCAGCCAGAGGTCGTGTGCGCTCATCATGGCTCTGGGCTGTCCAGCTCGGCCGGCTTGTCCTTGTGGTCGCCGATCTTCTCGCCGACGACGAAGGCGATGCTGCCGCCGACCACGCCGCCGATCAGCAGGCTCCAGTCCGGCCAGAAGGGATGCACGGCGAGCCCGATGACGGCGCCCGCCAGCAGGGCGGCGACGTTGTCCGCGCCCTTCACGTCGTCGGCGAAGACGAGCAGGAAGAACAGCGGGTTGAGGAAGACCAGCGCCAGCTTGAGCGTGACGGGCAGCGTGCTGGCCGCGGCGAAGCCGCAGACCGTGGCGACGCAGGACACGAAGATGCAGGAAAGGCCGAAGCCGAACAGCCAGGGCAGCCGCTGCGGCTGCGGCAGCGTCGGCACCACGCGCATGCTGCCGGTCCAGAAGGTCAGCGCGACGAACTGGCCGAGGGCGTAGAGCGCGACCCTGTAGCGCCGCCCGGCGGCGCCCGCCGGCTTGTGGCGGCGCAGGTGGGCGAAGAGCGGCAGGGTCATCGGCAGGAAGCGGGCGTTGACCAGCGTCACCGCTAGCAGGATGGCGAGGAAGTCGGCGCCCATCGCCTGCATTTCGGTGAGGGCCATCTGGCCCGGCATCGCCCAGATCGCCACGGTGGACAGCAGCGAGAGCGGCAGCGGCAGGCCGAGCTCGCGCGACAGGGCGCCGAAGCCGACGAAGCTCGCGGCCAGCGCCCAGCCGGGCGCGCCGAAGCCGGCGAGCAGGCCGGCATGCCAGGCGTCACGGGGGGATGTGCTGCCGGGCGGCGGCAGGCGGTAGGTGGCCATGGGAACGGAACGGGCTGTCGCGGGAGCCGCAGTCTAGCCCGGTTTGCGCGTGGGCGGACAGCGCCGCCATCGCCGTGCGGAGCAATTAGGCTTCGGCGTCGCCGCTCGATTCGGGATGGTGCATGCGGCGCTTCGGCAGGCGCACCGTGATCTTGGTGCCGACGCCGACGGCGCTTTCCAGCTCGAGCTTGCCGCCGTGCAGCTCGACCAGCGCCACGGAGAGCGGCAGGCCGAGGCCGGTGCCTTCGTAGCGGCGGCTCAGGCTGCTCTCGACCTGGCCGAAGGCGGAGAAGACCTTCTCGATGTCCTTCGAATCGATGCCGATGCCGCTGTCGGAGACGAGCAGCAGCAGGTCGCCGGTCGCGCCTTCGCCTTCGTCGTCGACGGCGACCTTGACGCGCACTTCGCCGCCGGGCGGCGTGAACTTGATCGCGTTCGACAGCAGGTTGAGCAGGATCTGCTTGATCTTGCGCTGGTCGGCCCACAGCGGGGGCGGCTCGTCGGGCAGGTCGGTCTTGAGCTTGAGGCCGACGTCGTTCGCATGTTCGGTGAACAGGCGCATGGCGTCGGTGATCTCCTGGCGGAGGTCGACCTCTTCCTCGTAGAGCTGCAGCTTGCCCGCGTCGGCCTTCGAGATGTCGAGGATGTCGTTGATGATGCCGAGCAGGTGGCGGCTCGAATCGAGGATGTCCTTGGAATATTCCAGGTAGCGGTCGTTGCCGAGCTTGCCGAAGGTCTCGGCGCGCATGATCTCGGAAAAGCCGATGATGGCGTTGAGCGGCGTGCGCAGCTCGTGGCTCATGTTGGCGAGGAACTCGCCCTTGAAGCGGTTGGCTTCCTCGGCCATCAGCTTGGCGCGCAGCAGGGCTCCCTCGCGCTGCTTCGATTCGGTGATGTCGTTGACGATGACCACCACGCCGCGGCGCATGGTCAGGCTCTCGCTGATCTTGATCCAGCGGTCGCCGACCAGCTCCATCTCGAACGGCGCCAGCGGGCTGGGCTCGGCGAGGGCCTGCACGGCGATCCAGGCGTCGAGCGCCGGGCGCGCGCGCGGCGCCGCGATCTCCGCGTCCTTGAGGGCCTGCAGGACGTCGGCGAAGCGCGCGCCGATCTGCAGCCGGCCGGCGACGGCGGAGAAGAATTCCTGGAACTTGGAGTTGAAGACGACGAGTTGGCCCTGGCTGTCGCGCAGCAGGAAGCCTTCGGAGATGCTCTCGATGGCCGAGGACAGGCGGCTCTGGCTGCGCGCGGCCTGCTCGCGTGCGTCGATCTCGGCGGTGACGTCGCGTGCCGTGCCGCGGTAGCCCTTGAAGGCGCCGGTCTTGTCGTCGAACACCGGCAGGCCGCTCAGCAGGCAGAGGCGCTTTTCGCCGTCGCCGTCGGCGATCTCGTACATCACGTCGCGGAACGGCGAGCGCAGGTCGCCGTCCGGCGGCGCGGCGAAGGGGTTGTCGCCCGACGGGCGGTGCTTGCCGAGCTTGAACAGGCTGCTGCCGACGAGATGGCGCGGGTGGAGCTTCAGCACTTCCATGACGCGCGGCGAGATGAAGGTGAAGGCGAACTCGGCGTCGGCTTCCCAGATCCAGTCGGAGACGAGGCGCGAGATGTCCTGGAAGCGCTCGCGCGCGGCTAGCGTTTCGAGCCAGGCCTGCGCCTCTCGCGTCGCGTTCTGGTAGATGCCGCCGACGGCGACGATGGCGCCGTCCGCGTCGAGGATGGGGAAGTGCTGCGAACTGTAGAAGTCCGTGCCCGCGTCGGTCTCGACGACATCCTCGCGCATCACGACCGCGCCGTCGGCGCTGACGGCATAGACGATCTCGTCGAGGGCGAAGTGGCCGGCCCAGTCGACGTCGACGCCGCTCATGCGGGCGCGCTGCTCGAGCAGCGCGCAGTAGGCGCGGTTGGCGTAGGTGAGGAGGCCGTCAAGGCCGGCGACGTACATCGGCGGGCCGTCGGCGAGCAGGGCGAGGGCTTCGGCGGGCAGCACGGCGGCGCCGCCGGCCGCCTGCGTCAGGGCCGCGCGGCTTGCCGCGCGCAGGGCCGGCGCGGAGATGGGGTCGCTCCAGCTGGGGCCTTGCGGCGTGGGAACGGCCAGGGCGTGCATCGGCTCATTTTCCGTCATTGGGAGTCTCGGATGCCTCGAGCACCCGGATCGCATTGAGGAAGCTGGCGTCGCGCTGCCATTTCTTCAGCATCCGCTGCCCGACGTCCGGCGTCACGCGGTCGTACAGCTCCAGCACGCGGCTCAGTTCGCGCGGGTTCATCACGCGCTCGTGGGCGCGCGCCTTGCGCGTCAGCATGAAGATGCTGGCGAAGTCGGTCTTCTCGATGCCTATGGCGCGGCAGACGATGGCGAGGGCCTCGCCGCCGGGTTCGAACATCATGCGGCGCAGCAGGCGCGGGCGCAGGCCCGAGAGCTTGCCGAACATCGCCTCGAACAGCGGCACTTCGCCCTGGCGCAGCACCTGCAGCAGCATGCGCGGCGTGACCTTGCCTTCTTCCGACAGGCGCTCGACCAGCTCGACGGGCTTGGGCTGCTCGATGGCGCGGCTCTGGCGGTCGATCACCGACTTGACGCTGTTCTCCAGCGTCTCGTCGAGGTCGGCCGGGTCGATGTCGAAGTTGCGGACGATGTGCTGGCGCAAGGCGGCGGAGACCCACCAGTACATGCGCCGCGCGAGGTCGGGGTCGAGCTCGGGGCGCTTGAGCAGCGGGTTCTGGTAGGTGTCGACGCGCTTCGACTGGTCCACCAGGTATTCCATGGTGCCCTTCGAGATGCGGGCGCTCGGATTTTCCAGCATCGTCTTGATGACGTCTTCGTTGCCCATCTCGACCAGCGCGTCGGTGACGCTCTCGTTGAGGTTCTTGCGCATGGCGATGACGAGCTGATGCTCCATCGTGCGGTGGTGGATGATCTCCACCAGGTCGATGTCGTGCAGGATGTCGCTCTGCACCAGCACGCGGTGGGCGACTTCGATCTCGTCGTTGGCCAGCGTGAGGATCAGCTCGCGTGGCGCCAGCGGCACGGCGGCGAGGCGCTCGGCGAGCTCGCGGCGCACCGACATCTCCACGTCATGGATGATCTGGCGCAGGATGTCCGTCATCAGCGCGCGTTCGCGGTCGCTGAGAATTTCCTGGTTGTTGAAGAACAGGTCGCTCACGGCATTGACCAATGCCTTGCGGCCCGCGACGGTCTTGTCCCGCGCGAGCTTCATCAGCACTTCTAGATCGTCGTCCTGGAGGGACATCGGTTCGTCGGCCATGGTCCGTTCTTAAAAATCGGCGCGTGCCCAATCGCTCGTCATCTGAGCCCGCATCATCGGAATACAGCCCGGTCTCTTAAACAACAGTAAATCCCGCCATAAATTCCCATTACAGGAGAAGGACTTGCGAGGCCTCGCCAAGATGGGAGGTGGCGGCGCCCTTGGCGCGAGGAACGGCGCGGCGTTAAGTTCCTGTTAAGTCCACCCGGCATAAATTGCCGCCCATGCCGATTTCGCCCGCCTCTTCAGTGATGAACATGATCGCCGGCCTGCCCGCGCAGGCGCCGGCGGCCACGGGCGTCTCGCCGGCTTCGCCGGCCGCCAAGGCGGCGGAAGCGGCGCTGGCCTTGAAGCAGGCCCGCCAGCAGCAGGCCCAGGCGCAAGCGCCGGCGGTGCCCAGCCTGACGGCCGAGGCCCACAAGGCCGTGGCGAACCTG
Source organism: Alphaproteobacteria bacterium (assembly GCA_036500145.1). Lineage (GTDB taxonomy): Bacteria > Pseudomonadota > Alphaproteobacteria > SMXQ01 > SMXQ01 > CAMAVH01. Next base: position 37,430 of record DASYCO010000062.1, read on the forward strand.
CCGCGCGGCAGCCTCCTCAACATCGTCGTCTGAGTTTCGGCGCTGCGGCGCCGGCCTGCGGACGCTGCGCTACCTTTCAAGCCCCATGAGCCGCCGGGCGCGTCAGCGCTCGAGTCCCATAAGTCCTCTCGCGAAGTCGCGCGCCTCGAAGGCGTCGAGGTCGTCGACCCCTTCGCCGATGCCGATGGCGTGGACCGGCATGGCGAACTTCTCGGCCAGCGCCACCAGCACGCCGCCGCGCGCCGTGCCGTCGAGCTTGGTTACGACGAGCCCGCTGATGCGGCTCTTGAAGATCTCGACCTGCGACATGGCGTTCTGGCCGGTGGTGGCGTCGAGCACCAGCACCGCGTCATGCGGCGCGGTCGGGTCGATCTTGCGGATGACGCGCAGGATCTTGTCCAGCTCCGCCATCAGATGTTCCTTGTTGTGCAGGCGGCCGGCGGTGTCGATCAGCACCACTTCGGTGCCCTGCTGCTTGGCGGCGGTCAGCGCGTCGAAGGCGAGGCCGGCGGCGTCGCCCTTCTCGTTGTAGTAGAAGGCGGCGCCCGTGCGCTCGCTCCAAACGCGCAGCTGCTCGACGGCGGCGGCGCGAAAGGTGTCGCCGGCGGCGACCATGACCGAGAGCCCGTCGGCGCGGAAGCGCGCGGCGAGCTTGCCGATGGTCGTCGTCTTGCCCGAGCCGTTGACGCCGACCACGAGGATGACGTGCGGCTTGCGGCTGCGGTCGATGGCCAGCGGCCTGGCCAAGGGCGCCAGGATCTCGGCGATGGAGGCGGCGAGGGCCTCGCGCACTTCCGTCTCGTCGATGTCCTTGTCGAAGCGGCCGCGCGCGAGCTGTTCGGTGAGCTTGACCGCCGTCGCCGGGCCGAGGTCGGCGGCGATCAGCAGCTCCTCCAGCTCGTCGAGGGCTTCGCGGTCGAGCTTGCGCTTCTTGAAGATGCCGGTGATGCCCTCGCCAAGCTTGGTCGAAGAGCGGGTCAGCCCTGCCTTGAGGCGGGCGAGCCAGCCCTTCTTCGGCGTCTCGATGTCGCTCATTGCAGGCTCTCGGCGATCAGCTTGCCGCCGGAAAGACCGCTGACGCGGGCACGCACGATGCGGCCGACCGTTTGCGGCTGGGCGAAGGATACGGCGGCGAATTCCTCGCTGCGGCCCAAGGTCTCGGTCTCCATGATGGCGCTGACCGTGCGGCCGACGAAGCGCGCGAGATAGGCGTCGCGCGCGATTTCGCCGACCCCGCGCAGGCGGGCGGCGCGTGCCTTGCGGACCGGCATCGGCAGCTGCGGCATGCGCGCCGCCGGCGTGCTGGCGCGGGCCGAGAAGGGAAACACATGCAGGTAGGCGAGGCCGCAGTCCTCGACCAGCTTCAGGCTGTTCTCGAACATCTCGTCGGTCTCGGTCGGGAAGCCGGCGATCAGGTCGGCGCCGAAGGCCATGTCGGGCCGCAGCGCGCGCACCTTGGCGCAGAACTTGACGGCCTGCTGGCGCGAATGGCGGCGCTTCATGCGCTTGAGGATCATGTCGTCGCCGGCCTGCAGGCTGAGATGCAGATGCGGCATCAGGCGCGGCTCGTGGGCGATCAGCTCCATCAGGTCCGCGTCGCCCTCGATCTCGGCGACGTCGATGGAGGAGAGGCGCAGGCGCGCCAGCTCGGGCACGTTGGCGAGCAGGCGACGCACCATCTGGCCGAGCTTGGGCGCGCCCGGCAGGTCGGGGCCGTAGCTGGTGATGTCGACGCCCGACAGCACGATTTCGTTGTAGCCGTTGCCGACCAGGCGCTTCACCTGGTTGACGATGTCGCCCATCGGCAGCGAGCGCGAGTTGCCGCGCCCGTAGGGGATGATGCAGAAGGTGCAGCGATGGTCGCAGCCCTGCTGCACCTCGATGAAGGCGCGCGCGTGGCCTTCGAAGTTATCGATGAGATGTCCGGCGGCTTCGCGCAGCTCCATGATGTCGGTGATCTGCAGGCGCGGCGCGTCGTCCTGGCCGAGGGCGGCGTAGCTCGCGGCCTTCATCTTCTCGGCGTTGCCGAGCACATGGTCCACTTCGGCCATGGCGGCAAACTTCGCCGGGTCGATCTGCGCGGCGCAGCCGGTGACGATGATGCGCGCGCCCGGGTTCTCGCGGCGCTTCTTGCGGATCGTCTGGCGCGCCTGGCGTTCGGCCTCGGCGGTGACGGCGCAGGTGTTGACGATGATGGCGTCGCTCAGGCCCGCCTTGATCGCCTCGGCGCGCATCACTTCGGATTCATAGGCATTGAGGCGGCAGCCGAAGGTGAGGACTTCGGGCTCGCTCGTGGCGTTCGGGGGCTTCAGGATCGTGGCCATGCCGGCCTCAGGCGACGGCAGCGGATGCAGAGGGCGCGGAGGCAGGCTCGGCGAGCAGCGACGGATCGATCACGCCGCGCGCGACGATGGCGACGGCGCCGGTCATCAGCACATGGTCGTCGGATTCGCGCCATTCAATGGCGAGCGTGCCGCCGTCGAGCACGAGCCGCGCCTTGCGGTCGGCGAGACCGCGCCGCACGGCGTTGACGAGCGTCGCGCAAGCGCCAGTGCCGCAGGCCAGCGTGATGCCGGCGCCGCGCTCCCACACGCGCATGCGGATGCGGCCGCGCGTGAGAACCTGCGCGAAGCCGATGTTGGCGCGCTCGGGGAAGATCGGCGCGAATTCGAGCGTCGGTCCGATGGCGGCGATGTCGAGAGCCTCGACGTCGTCCACGAAGAAGGTGCCGTGCGGATTGCCCATCGAGCAGGCGGCCGGATCGGCGACCGGACCGGCGGCGAGCGGCAGATGCAGCGTGTCCACTTCGTGTGACAGCGGCACCTCGTTCCACTTCAGGCGCGGCGCGCCAAAGTCGATGGTGACTTCTCCTCCAGCGGAGCGATCCGCGAACAAGTCGCCGGCTTCTGAACCGATGACGATGCGGCTCTTGCCGCTCTCGTCCATCAGGAAGCCGCCGATGCAGCGCGTCGCGTTGCCGCAGGCGGCCGAGGCGCTGCCGTCGGCGTTGCGGATGCGCATGAAGGCATCTTCGGACTTCTGGCCGGCTTCGAGCACGATGATCTGGTCGCAGCCGATGCCGCGCCGCCGGTCGGCGATGGCCGCCGCCTGGGCCGCGGACAGCGTGAAGGGCCGCGTCCTCGCGTCGATGACGACGAAGTCGTTGCCCAGGCCATGCATCTTGAGAAAACTCACCGGCTCCATGCGGCCTTATATGGCCTCGCCGCGTTGCCCGATCAAATGGATTCGGGGGCGGGCGGCCCGCCCGTCTTGCGTCCGGGCGGGGCCTTGCGGCATGATCGGCCACCCCCATCAGCGAAACGGCGGATTCTCATGACGGCGACTGTCTTGGTCGAACCCCTTGTCGACCTTTCCCTGGACCAAGCCAAGGCGGTCATCGCCCTGGTCGACGCCTACAAGGCCGACCTGACCGGCCGGCTGGGGGCCGCGGTCTCGGCCGACGCGGTGGAGAAGGACGTGGCGGCCGGCCAGTCGCCCGCCTTGCAGGCGCTCCTGGCCAAGATCGACGGCCTGACCCGCGCCGAGCGGGCCGAACTGGTCGGCGTCGTCTGGCACGGCATGGACGAATACGAGACCTTCATGGCCTCGCGGACCTTCGCCATCGCCACCGCAGACACTGGAATCGCGCAATATCTAGCGAAAAAGGCCCTGTTTCTGGGCGACCAGATGCGCCACGCCCTAGGCAAGATGGGCTATCAGGGGCTCTGAAAGCCCCCTCCAGCTTGACTCCTTAAGGCCTCCGGCCTACCTTCCGCCCCGTTCAAGAACAGTCCTTCTTGTCCCGCCAGCCCTAAGTTATTGAAAACAAAGGGTGAGTGGCCGCCAGTCCGCGAGTGTCGCGCACTGGCGTTTCGTCGTTTTGCGTATTCTGCTTTTGAAACCAAAGGTTTAGCGGCTCAATGTTCGACGGCCTTTCTGGCAAGCTGACAGGCGTCTTCGACCGGCTCACCCGCCGGGGCGCGCTGCGCGAGTCCGACGTGGCGGAGGCCATGCGCGAAGTGCGCATCGCCCTGCTCGAGGCCGACGTCGCCCTGCCCGTGGTCAAGGACTTCGTCGCCAAGGTTTCCGAGAAGGCCGTCGGCGAGGCGGTCATCCGCTCGGTGACCCCGGGCCAGATGGTCATCAAGATCGTCCAGGACGAGCTGACCGCCATGCTCGGCGCCGAGTCGGTGGCGCTCAACCTGAACGCGACCCCGCCGATCGCCTACATGATGGTCGGCCTGCAGGGCTCGGGCAAGACGACCAGCGCCGCCAAGATCGGCCTGCGCCTGCAGAACCGCGCGAAGAAGAAGGTGCTGCTCGCTTCGCTCGACGTGCACCGCCCCGCCGCCCAGGAACAATTGATGCTGCTCGGCGCCCAGGCCGGCGTCGGCACGCTGCCCATCGTCAAGGGCGAGCCGCCCGAGATGATCGCCGCGCGCGCCATGAGCACGGGCCGCCGCGAAGGCTACGACGTCGTCATCCTCGACACCGCCGGCCGCCTGCACATCGACGACGCGCTGATGGCCGAAGCGGCCCGCGTGCGCGACATCGTCAAGCCGACCGAGACGCTGCTCGTCGCCGACGCCATGACCGGCCAGGACGCCGTCACCGTCGCCAAGGCCTTCGCCGACCAGATCGGCATCACCGGCATCGTGCTGACCCGCGTCGACGGCGACGCGCGCGGCGGCGCGGCCCTTTCCGCGCGCGCCGTCACCGGCCAGCCGATCAAGCTCATCGGCGTCGGCGAAAAGCTCGAAGACCTTGAAGACTTCCACCCCGAGCGCATCGCCTCCCGCATCCTCGGCATGGGCGACATCGTCTCGCTCGTCGAGAAGGCCGCCGACACCGTCGACAAGGCGGATGCCGAAAAGCTCGCGGCGAAGATGCAGAAGGGCACCTTCGACCTCGAGGACATGCGCGACCAGCTGCGCCAGGTGAAGAAGATGGGCGGCCTCGGCGGCGTCATGGGCATGCTGCCGGGCGCCGCGAAGATCAAGGCGCAGATGGCTGCCGCCAACGTCAACGAGAAGATGATCGCCCGTCAGGAGGCGATCATCAATTCGATGACGGCGAAGGAGCGCCGCGACGTCAAGCTGCTCAACGCTTCGCGCAAGCGCCGCATCGCCGCCGGCGCCGGCGCCAAGGTCGAGGAAGTGAACCGCCTCGTGAAGCAGTTCATGGACATGAGCACGATGATGCGCAAGGCGACCAAGATGGGGCAGAAGGGCATCGCGCGGCACGGCATGGCCGGCCTCATGCCTGGCGGCCGCAGATAGGGCCGCACACAGACATTCGTTTTTCCATTTGCCGACTTTGACCCTTTGACCAATTCCACCGTTTCAACCGATTTCGATCTTCAACTCAGGAGCTGACACACTCATGGCACTTTCCATCCGACTGACCCGCGGCGGCGCGAAGAAGCGCCCGTTCTATCGCATCGTCGTCGCCGACGCGCGCAGCCCGCGCGACGGCCGCTTCATCGAGAAGATCGGCCACTACGATCCGATGGTCGCCAAGGACCATCCGAACCGCGTCGTGATCGACGTCGAGCGCGCCAAGCATTGGGTCTCCGTCGGCGCGCAGCCGAGCGACCGCGTCGCCCGCTTCTTCGGCGCCGCCGACATCATCCCGATGCCGAAGTACAATGAATCGCCGAAGAAGAGCGCGCCCAAGGCGAAGGCTCAGGAGCGCCTGAAGGCCGCCGCCGACGCGAAGGCGAAGGCTGAAGAAGCCGCCAACGCGCCGAAGGAAGAGGCTCCGGCCGAAGCCGCCCCAGAAGCTGCTGGGGAAGCCGCGCCCGAAGCCCAGGCTGAGTAAGCAGGCCGCTTAGGGATCGACAGAGCCGTGTTCGCCGCCATGCGCCAACCGACGACAGATCGCGTCATGCCGAAGGGTCCTGCTTCAGGGCTCGCGGCGTCGCGCGAGCATGTCTGCGTCGGCGCGGTCGCGGCCGCGCACGGCATCAAGGGCGAGGTCAAGATCAAGGCCTTCACCGCCGATCCCGCCAGCGTCGGCGCCTATGGCCCGCTGCTCGACGAAACCGGCAAGCGCAGCTTCAAGCTGTCGGCGGTCCGCGTGACCAACGACGGCACGGTGATCGCCCGCCTCGACGGCGTGGCCGACCGCAACGCGGCGGAGGCCCTGCGAGGCCTGCGCTTCTATGCGCTGCGCGCGGCCCTGCCGGAAGCGGGCGAAGGCGAGTACTACCACCACGACCTGATCGGCCTGAAGGCCGTCCTCGCCTCCGGCGAGGACTTCGGCACGGTCGTCGCCGTCGACAATTTCGGCGCCGGCGACGTGATCGAGATCAAGCCGGCGAATGGCGATTCGGTGGTGCTGCCCTTCACCGACGCAGTGGTGCCCGAGGTCGACCTTTCGGCGGGGCGCATCGTCGTCGCGCCGCCGGACGGCCTGCTCGACGACGAAGAGCCGCAGGGAGACCGTTCATGAACGTTTCTCCCCAGGCTTCGACGTGGACGGCGCAGGTGCTGACCCTGTTCCCGGAGATGTTCCCGGGCTCGCTCGGCCATTCGATCGCCGGTCGCGCGCTCACCGACGGGTTGTGGAAGCTGGAGGCGACGGACATCCGCTCCTTCGCCACCGACAGGCACCGCACGGTGGACGACACGCCGTTCGGCGGCGGCGCCAGCATGGTGATGCGGCCCGACGTGATCGACGCGGCGCTCGAGTCGGTGGCCCAATCTGCGGCCATGTCCGGCGCGCCGGTGATCTACCTCAGCCCGCGCGGCAAGCTGTTCGACCAGGCGACCGCGCGTCGCCTCGCGGACGGCCCCGGCGTCACGCTGCTCTGCGGCCGCTTCGAGGGGATCGACCAGCGCGTCATCGACAGCCGCAAGCTGGAGGAAGTCAGCCTCGGCGACTTCATCCTGTCGGGCGGCGAGCCGGCGGCGATCGCGATGCTGGATGCCTGCGTGCGCCTGCTGCCCGGCGTCATCGGCAACGTCGAATCGCTGGTCGAGGAAAGCTTCGAGCTGGGCCTTCTCGAATACCCGCTCTACACGCGGCCGCAAAGCTGGTGCGGCCGCGCCGTGCCGGACGTGCTGCTGTCCGGCCATCACGAGAACATTCGCGCCTGGCGTCTCGCCCAGGCCGAGCAGATCACCCGCGACCGGCGGCCCGATCTCTGGGCGCGCTACGTCGCAAACCTATCGGTTCGGCCGTAACGCCGGATCCTGTCCATCAACTGCTTTAACCAAGACGAAAAGGTAAGAATTATGAACCTCATCGATCAGCTGGCGAAGGAACAGATCGCCAAGCTCACCACCGAGCGCGGCGTGCCCGACTTCCAGGCCGGCGACACCCTCCGCGTCAGCGTGAAGGTCGTCGAAGGCGACCGTACCCGCGTGCAGGTCTACGAAGGCCTCTGCATCGCGCGCCGCAACGAGTCGGTGAACTCCTCCTTCACCGTGCGCAAGATTTCGTACGGCGAAGGCGTCGAGCGTATCTTCCCGCTCTACTCGCCGAACGTGACGCGCATCGAAGTCGTGCGCCGCGGCGAAGTCCGCCGCGCGAAGCTCTATTACCTGCGCGGCCGCACCGGCAAGAGCGCCCGCATCGTCGAGAAGACGAACGTGCGCGACGACCTGGTCAAGACGTCGGACCTGCCGCTGCCGGAAGGCGCCGAGGCTCCGGTGAAGGCCAAGAAGGAAAAGAAGGTCCGTCCCAAGAAGGCCTAAGGCCTGACTGGACGACGCCCGGCGCGCCTGCGCCGGGCCGCGCGGACGGCTTTTGGAGAGCAGGCCGGGCCGTCGCCTGGGAGCGAATATACCAGGATAACTGGTCATCTCGTACCAGGATAAGGACCGGCCTATCTGGAAGGGCGACGCCGCCCCAGGCGTCGCCCCTGGCTTGCGCAGATGCTTGCCGGGACTGAATGAACCACCGCGCCCGCCCTGTCGCGGGCGCGCGGCAGATGGAGAGAGAGGACCGCATGTCGACATCGAAGACTCTGTTCGACAAGATTTGGGACAGCCACGTGGTGTCGAAAGACCCCGACGGCACCTGCCTGCTCTACATCGACCGCCACATGGTCCATGAAGTCACCAGCCCGCAGGCCTTCGACGGCCTGCGCCTGTCGCACCGCAAGGTGCGCCGCCCCGATGCGACGCTCGCGGTCGCCGACCACAACGTGCCGACCACCTCGGACCGCCTGTCGGGCAACAACGAGGAAGAGTCGCGCATCCAGATCCAGGCGCTGGTCGACAACACCCGCGAGTTCGGCGTGCCTTACTTCGCGATCGACGACAACCGCCAGGGCATCGTCCACATCGTCGGCCCCGAGCAAGGCTTCACCCAGCCGGGCATGACCATCGTCTGCGGCGATTCGCACACGGCGACGCACGGCGCCTTCGGCTCGCTCGCCTTCGGCATCGGCACCAGCGAGGTCGAGCATGTGCTCGCGACCCAGACGCTGATCCAGAAGCCGGCCAAGAACATGCGCATCTCCGTCGAGGGCAAGCTGCATGACGGCGTCGGCGCCAAGGACATCATCCTCGCCATCATCGGCAAGATCGGCACCGCCGGCGGCACCGGCCATGTCATCGAGTTCGCCGGCGAGGCGATCCGCAATCTCTCCATGGAAGGCCGCATGACGGTCTGCAACATGGCGATCGAAGGCGGCGCCCGCGCCGGCCTGATCGCGCCGGACGAGATCACCTACTCCTACCTGAAGGGCCGCCCGATGGCGCCGCAAGGCGCCCTCTGGGACAAGGCCGTCGCCTACTGGAAGACGCTGCCGACCGACGCCGGCGCGGTCTACGACAAGGAAGTCGTGCTGCGCGCCGAGGACATCATCCCGCTCGTCACCTGGGGCACCAGCCCGGAAGACGTGCTGCCGATCGACGGCATCGTGCCCGACCCGAAGAGCGTCTCGGACGAGAACCGCCGCGCCTCGATGACGCGCGCGCTGGAATACATGGGCCTCAAGGCCGGCGAGAAGCTCAACGAGGTCAAGATCCAGACGGCCTTCATCGGCTCCTGCACCAACGGCCGCATCGAGGACCTGCGTCAGGCCGCCGCCATCGCCAAGGGCCGCAAGGTCGCCTCGGGCGTACGCGCGCTGGTCGTGCCGGGCTCCGGCCTGGTCAAGGCGCAGGCCGAAAAGGAAGGCCTCGACAAGGTGTTCACCGAAGCGGGCTTCGAATGGCGCGAGGCGGGCTGCTCCATGTGCCTCGCGATGAACCCGGACAAGCTGGCGCCGGGCGAGCGCGCGGCCTCCACGTCGAACCGCAACTTCGAGGGCCGTCAGGGCCCCGGCGGGCGTACGCACCTGATGAGCCCGGCCATGGTCGCCGCGGCCGCCATCGCCGGTCATTTGACCGACGTGCGCAAGCTCTGACCGGTCGCTGAGAGGAACAGGCAAATGGACAAGTTCACCAAGCTCACCGCCATCGCCGCGCCGATGCCGATGATCAACATCGACACCGACAAGATCATTCCGGCCCGCTGGCTCAAGACGATCAAGCGCACCGGCCTCGGCCCGGCGCTGTTCGAGGCGATCCGCTACAAGAAGGACGGCTCGGAAGACCCGGACTTCATCCTGAACAAGGAACCGTACCGCAAGGCCGAGATCCTCGTCACCGGCGAGAACTTCGGCTGCGGCTCGTCGCGCGAGCACGCCGCCTGGGCGCTGCACGGCTTCGGCATCAAGTGCGTCATCGCGCCGGAATTCGCCGACATCTTCTTCTCGAACGCCGGCCAGAACGGCATCCTGCTGATCAAGCTGCCGCAGGAGACCGTGGACGTGCTGATGAAGGACGCCGAGATGGGCCACAACGCCCGCCTGACGGTCGACCTCGAGAGCCAGACCATCACGCGCCCGAACGGCGAAGTGGTGAAGTTCGACGTCGACCCCTTCCGCAAGCACTGCCTGCTCAACGGCCTCGACAACGTCGGCCTCACCATGCAGAAGGGCGCCGAGATCGAAGGCTACGAAGCCAAGCAGGCCGCGAATACGCCTTGGCTGGCGCGCGCGTAAAGCCTTTCCCTTTCGTCATGCTCGGGCTTGACCCGTGCATCCATGTCGACGCTCCTCCAGCCGAAGCATGGACCCCCGGGTCGAGCCCGAGGGTGACGGCGTAGAGAACCGAACAGACCCTGATAAGGAACACTCCATGGCCGCCAACAAGAAACTGCTCATGCTCCCCGGCGACGGCATCGGCCCCGAGGTGATGGGCGAGGTGAAGCGCATCATCGGCTGGATGGACAAGCGCCGCTCGGTGTCGTTCGACGTCGACATGGGCCTGATCGGCGGCGTCGCCTACGATGCCGAGGGCACGCCGCTGTCCGACGCGACGATGGAAAAGGCCATGAAGTGCGACGCCGTGCTGCTGGGCGCGGTCGGCGGCCCCAAGTGGGAGAAGCTGCCCTTCAAGGACCAGCCCGAGCGCGGCCTGCTGCGCATCCGCAAGGACATGGAGCTGTTCGCCAACCTGCGCCCGGCGCTGGTGTTCGACGCGCTGGCCGAGGCCTCGACGCTGAAGACCGACCTGGTCAAGGGCCTCGACATCATGATCGTGCGCGAGCTGACCGGCGGCGTCTACTTCGGCGAGCCGCGCGGCATCACCACGCTGGCGAACGGCGAGCGCCAGGGCGTCAACACCCAGGTCTACACCACCAGCGAGATCGTGCGCATCGGCCGCATCGGCTTCGAGCTGGCGCAGAAGCGCAACGGCAGCCTGATGTCGGTCGAGAAGGCCAACGTCATGGAATCCGGCGTGCTGTGGCGCGAGGAGATCACCAAGCTGCACGCCGAATATTCGGACGTGAAGCTCGCCCACATGTATGCCGACAACTGCGCCATGCAGCTGGTGCGCGCGCCCAAGCAGTTCGACGTCATCGTCACCGACAACCTGTTCGGCGACATCCTGTCCGACTGCGCCGCGATGCTGACCGGCTCGCTCGGCATGCTGCCCTCCGCCTCGCTCGGCGCCGCCGACAGCTCGGGCCGCCGCAAGGCGCTCTACGAGCCGGTGCACGGCTCGGCCCCCGACATCGCCGGCCAGAACAAGGCCAACCCGCTGGCCACGATCCTCAGCTACGCAATGATGCTGCGCTACTCGTTCGACATGGGCGAGGATGCCGACCTCATCGAGACGGCGATCCAGAACGTGCTGAACGCCGGCTACCGCACCGGTGACATCATGCAGCCGGGCAAGACCCTGATCTCGACCCAGCAGATGGGCGAACAGGTCACCAAGGAACTCGACAAGCTGGCCGCCTAAGCTTGCGAAATGGAGGAGGCCGTTCCATCTGGGACGGCCGTCCTGCCCCGTTAACCAATTCAGCCTGGTATTAACCAGTTAACTAGTTGGTTTTGGCCGATTTTTTCGAAAAAACGGCTAAAATTGCCTTAATGAGGCTTGCGCTCAGGCGCGGGAACTATATAAAGCTATCCTTATATAGTTTCCATACGGGCGTATGAGCTTCAACCTCTGCAAGGCAGCGCTCCTATGGCGGTCATCAACGGCACCTCGGCCAACAACACGCTGAACGGCACCAGCGGCGTCGACACCATCAACGGCCTCGACGGCGATGACGTGCTCAACGGCCTTGGCAACGCCGACACGCTCGACGGCGGCAACGGCGTCGACACGCTCAACGGCGGCGACGGCAACGACACGCTGTACGGCCGCGCCGGAAACGACTTCCTCTATGGCGGCGCAGGCACCGACATCCTGTGGGGCGGCGCCGGCAACGACACGTTGTCCGGCGGCGACGCCGCCGACACCCTGAACGGCGAAGACGGCGACGACACGCTCAACGGCGACGGCGGCAACGACACGCTGTCGGGCGGCGCGGGCGCCGATGCCCTGAACGGCGGCGACGGCAGCGACACGCTCAACGGCGGCAGCGAGAACGACACGCTGCACGGCAACGCCGGCGGCGACACGCTCAACGGCGACGACGGCGACGATTCCCTGTTCGGCGACGCCGACAGCGACAAGCTCTTCGGCGGCAACGGCGCCGACACGCTGAGCGGCGGCGACGGCAACGACACCTTGTCGGGCGACGCGGGCGCCGACGTGCTCTCCGGGGGCACCGGCACCGACGTGCTCAGCGGCGGCACCGAGAACGACATTCTGCACGGCGACGCCGGCAACGACACGCTGAACGGCAACGACGGCGATGACTCCCTCTATGGCGACGCCGACACCGACAAGCTCTATGGCGGCGCGGGCGTCGACCTGCTCGATGGCGGCGACGGCAACGACACGCTCTCCGGCGACGCCGGAGCGGACCTGCTCTATGGCGGCATCGGCACCGACAGCATGTCGGGCGGCGACGACAACGACGTGCTGTGGGGCGGTGCCGGCGGCGACACGCTGAACGGCGACGCGGGCGACGACACGCTCAACGGCGACGCCGACAACGACAAGATCAACGGCGGCCTCGGCAACGACATTCTCAACGGCGGCGACGGCGACGACACCGTCAACGGCAACGAGGACAACGACGTCCTCAACGGCAACCTCGGCAACGACAAGCTGTATGGCGGCGCCGGCCTCGACCTGGTCTACGGCGGCGACGGCACCGACACCATCACCGGCGACGACGGCAACGACACGCTCTACGGCGACGGCGGCAACGACACCCTGTCGGGCGGCACGGGCGACGACATGGTGTTCGGCGGCCTCGGCGCCGACACCCTGAACGGCAACGACGGCGCCGACACGCTCTACGGCAACGAGGACAACGACAAGCTTTACGGCCATCTCGGTAACGACGTGCTGTGGGGCGGCGACGGCGACGACCAGCTCTACGGCTACGAGGACAGCGACACGCTGCATGGCGAAGCCGGCATCGACAAGCTGTACGGCGGCGACGGCAACGACACGCTCGACGGCGGCGACGGCGTCGACACGCTGAACGGCGAGAACGGCGACGACACGCTGCTCGGCGGCGCGGGCAACGACACCCTGACCGGCGGCTCCGGCATCGACCTGATCTACGGCGGCGACGACAACGACACGCTCAACGGCAACGACGGCGCCGACACGCTCTATGGCGAGAACGGCGACGACAAGCTCTACGGCCATGTCGGCGACGACGTCCTGTGGGGCGGCATCGGCAACGACTACCTCTACGGCTACGAGGACAACGACACGCTGTTCGGCGGCGACGGACTCGACCGCATCTACGGCGGCATCGGCAACGACTGGATCGAGTCCGGCGACGGCGACGACATCGCCAACGGCGAGGACGGCGACGACACGATCTTCGGCGATGCCGGCGTCGACACGCTGCACGGCAACGATGGGCTGGACACGGTCACCGGCGGCGACGGCGACGACAAGCTCTACGGCGACGCAGGCAACGACCAGCTGTTCGGCGACGCCGGCAAGGACACGATCTCCGGCGGCGACGGCAACGACCAGATCGTCGGCGGCACCGAGGACGACACGCTGAACGGCGACAACGGCGACGACACGGTGTTCGGCGGCGACGGCAACGACGTCATCCATGGCAACGTCGGCAGCGACACGCTGCTGGGCGACGCGGGCAACGACACGCTCTACGGCGACGACAGCGACGACGTGCTGTGGGGCGACGACGGCAACGACACGCTGCAGGGCGGCAACGGCAACGACTGGCTGATCGGCGGCGCCGGCAACGACGTCATGACCGGCGGCTCGGGCCAGGACGGCTTCTGGATCTCGCCGGCCGGCGGCCAGGACCGCATCACCGACTTCGCGCACGGCCAGGACGTCATCGACCTGCGCGACTTCGGCTTCGGCAGCCTCGCCAACGTCAGCATCGCCAACGTCGCCGGCGGCTCGCAGATCGACCTCGGCGGCGGCAACGTGGTGATGGTCAACAACATGTCGGTCCATCAGTGGACGGCGAGCGACTTCCTGCTCTAGCCATCAAAGACCTGCCTTTCGGACCCGAGGGTCCGTCCGTAGCCCGGACGGGCCCTCGCTCGTTTTGGGCCTGTTTTCCCAACCTTCAGGAATTCTTGCTTACGCCGTCCTGCATACCTATCTGCATAGGGCGATGTTTTGCCCATGGCGTGGTTAACAGGCTGAATTTCCACGGTTTATTAATAATTGCCTGCCACATTCGGATAGGTTCGCGTCTTTGTGAAGAGACTCTCCCTACCCTTTCGGGGGAGTTTGCTATATAAGGATATCGTTATGTTCCGCCGAGCGCCTGGCGGGCATTCCTTCAACGGCTTAGGTCGATAGTTCGTCCCATGGCTTACGTCCCCGGCACCAGCGGCAACGACACCCTCACCGGCACCAATGACGGCGATTCCGTCCAAGGTTTCGACGGCAACGACGTGCTCTATGGCCTCGGCGGCGACGACTACCTCGACGGCGGCATCGGCGCCGACGTGCTCTATGGCGGCGACGGCAACGACGGCCTGCATGGCCAGGACGGCGACGACACGCTGTACGGCGAGAACGGCAACGACAATCTGTACGGCTACGCCGGCAACGACTTCCTCTACGGCGGCGCGGGCAACGACAGCCTGTTCGGCAACGAAGGCGACGACAGTCTGTTCGGCGCTGCGGGCACGGACCTGCTCTATGGCGCCGACGGCAACGACTGGATCGAAGGCGGCGACGACAACGACCAGATCTTCGGCGACAACGGCAACGACACGCTGTTCGGCGACGGCGGCGTGGACCTGATCTACGGCGGCGCTGGCGACGATCGCCTGATGGGCGGCGACGCCGCCGACCAGCTCTATGGCGAAGACGGCAACGACCTCGTGTTTGGCGATGCCGGCAACGACCTGATGTACGGCGGAAACAACAACGACCAGATGGTCGGCGGCCTCGGCAACGACACCATCTCGGGCGACGCCGGCAACGACAATCTGTTCGGCGACGACGGCAACGACACGATCCGCGGCGGCGACGGCAATGACAATCTCATGGGCGACCTCGACGGCGCCGGCCACATGTTCGGCGGCGGCAGCGCGGGCAACGACTCGCTCTACGGCGACGGCGGCGACGACGTGCTGTGGGGCGACGACGGCAACGACTATCTCGAAGGTGGCGACGGCAACGACTGGCTGGTCGGCGGCGCCGGCAACGACACCATGAGCGGCGGCTCGGGCCAGGACGCCTTCTGGATCTCGCCGGGCGGCGGCAAGGACACCATCGTCGACTTCACGCATGGCCAGGACGTCATCGACCTGCGCGACTTCAGCAACATCCACAGCCTTGCCAACCTGACGATGACCGCCCAGAACGGCAACAGCACCCTGATCGACTTCGGCCATGGCGACACGCTGCTCGTCCAGTGGGTCACGCCGCAGAACCTGCAGGCGAGCGACTTCCTGTTCGCCTGAGCGGCCGCCTCCGGCCCTTTCTGATCCCCATGAGCCGGCCTTGTGCCGGCTCATTTGTTTCCAGCGCCGGGCTTGTATCGGCGCAGCCGTTTCCAGCATCGGCCGCCGGATTCTCTGCCTTATTAACTATTATTAACCATATGACGGCGCGTCAGATGGCCACATAATTCGCCTATCTATCTGTAAATGTTGAATATATGCGGATGTGTAGATTCTATGCCTAAAAGCATAGAACGCATAAAATCCAATATACTTCCGAGGAGAATAACGATATAAAGATATCGTTATGTAGCGCTGATCGGCAGCGCTTTTCGGAAAGACAACGGCCATGGCTTACGTCCCCGGCACCAGCGGCAACGACACCCTCACCGGCACCAACGACGGCGATTCCGTCCAGGGTTTCGACGGCAACGACGTGCTCTATGGCCTCGGCGGCGACGACTACCTCGACGGCGGCATCGGCGCCGACGTGATCTATGGCGGCGACGGCAACGACGGCCTGCATGGCCAGGACGGCGACGACACGCTGTACGGCGAGAAGGGCAACGACCAGCTCTACGGCTACGCCGGCAACGACATACTCGACGGCGGCGACGGCACTGACAACCTGCTCGGCATGGACGGCAACGATACCCTCTATGGCGGCAAGGCCAGCGACTTCCTGTACGGCGCCGACGGCAACGACTGGATCGAAGGCGGCGACGACAACGACACGATCACCGGCGACAACGGCAGCGACACGCTGTGGGGCGACGCCGGCACCGACACGATCTGGGGCGGCGCCGACGACGACCGCATCATGGGCGGCGACTCGAACGACACCCTCGGCGGCGACAGCGGCAACGACCTCATCTTCGGCGACGCCGGCGGCGACAACATCCAGGGCGCCGGCGACAACGACCAGGTCAGCGGCGGCACCGGCGACGACGCGATCACCGGCGACCAGGGCAACGACAAGCTCTGGGGCGACGACGGCGCCGACACCATCCGCGGCGGCGACAACAACGACTACCTGATGGGCGACGATGCGGCCGGCAAGCAGTCCGGCAACGACAAGCTCTACGGCGACGGCGGCGACGACGTCATCTGGGGCGACGACGGCAACGACTATATCGAGGGCGGCGACGGCAACGACTGGCTGATCGGCGGCGACGGCAACGACACCATGAGCGGCGGCTCGGGCCAGGACGCCTTCTGGATCACCCTGAACGGCGGCAAGGACACGATCACCGACTTCGCCCAGGGCCAGGACGTCATCGACCTGCGCGACTTCACCAACATCCACAGCCTCAAGGACCTGTCGATGAAGTCGGACGGCTGGAACACCATCATCGACTTCGGCCATGGCGACACGCTGTACGTCCAGTACATCCCGCCGCAGAACCTGACGGCGCACGACTTCCTCTTCGCCTAGAGACAGCATCCCGTCGCGACAGGGCAGGCCGGCATCCGGGGGGAGCCGGCCTGTTTTGTTTCAGCCGTGCCAAGGGGTGGGGTGTCTATTGCTTTATCCATATGAATCGTTGTGCAGAAAGCGCAGAATTCCATAACTCATTGAATTAAATAATAAATACATATATGACTTTTAGGGCATAAGACTGCGATCTCATTGCACTAAAGTAATAGATTAGATAAAAAGCGAGGTATTCCCACGGCGGTTCTCCGCCCGGACCCACATGAGATACCTCGCGCCATGGCCTACATTTCCGGCACCAACGGCAACGACACCCTGACCGGCACGAACAGCGCCGACACCGTCTTCGGCTTCGACGGCAAGGACGTGCTCAACGGCCTCGACGGCGACGACTACCTCGACGGCGGCCTCGGCGCCGACTCGCTCTACGGCGGCAAGGGCAACGACCAGCTGCATGGCCAGGACGGCGACGACCTTCTCTCCGGCGACGACGGCAACGACTACCTTTACGGCTACGCCGGCAACGACACGCTCTATGGCGGCATCGGCGACGACCAGATGCAGGGCATGGACGGCAACGACACCATGTTCGGCGGCGCCGGCAAGGACACGCTCGGCGGCAGCACCGGCGACGACTGGATCGAGGGCGGCGACGACAACGACCAGATCAACGGCGACGACGGCAAGGACGTGCTGTTCGGCGACGGCGGCGTGGACAGCGTCTACGGCGGCACGGGCGACGACTACCTGATGGGCGGCGACGCCAACGACACGCTGTCGGGCGAAGCCGGCAACGACGTGCTGTTCGGCGACGCCAACAACGACACGCTGCAGGGCGGCGACAACGACGACCAGCTGCTCGGCGGCACCGGCGACGATTCGCTGCAAGGGGACGCCGGCGACGACAAGCTGTGGGGCGGCGACGGCACCGACACGATGCGCGGCGGCACCGACGACGACAAGCTGATGGGCGACGCCGGCAACGACAAGCTCTACGGCGACGGCGGCGACGACGTGCTGTTCGGCGACGCCGGCAACGACACTCTCGAAGGCAGCGACGGCAACGACTGGCTGATCGGCGGCGCCGGAAACGACACCATGAGCGGCGGCAGCGGCTACGACGACTTCTGGATCACCCCGAATGGCGGCCAGGACGTCATCAGCGACTTCACCCATGGCCAGGACGTCATCGACCTCAGGGACTTCACCAACATCCATGACGTCGACGACCTGTCGATGAGCATGACGGGCCTGCTCAACACCCAGATCAACCTCGGCGGCGGCAATACCGTCACGATCCAGTGGAATCTGCCGATCTTCTTCAGCGACAACGATTTTCTCTTCGCCTGAGGCCGACCCAGGCCCAGGCTCCCGTCGCCGCCGGACCGGCCGCCCCCCATGGCGACGGCCTGGTCTCGTTTGGGGCTCTTTAAGGCCCGGAAAGCCGCATTTTTCCGGCGGCCCGGCGGGAGAGGGGGCTTGCCACGCCCGGGCTTGCAACTGGGGGCGTTTTGCCGATAATCCCGGCTTCCGGCCCGCCCCCGGCCCCGGCATGTCCGCCGGACCCACCGGCCTCTCGGGCGGCCGCGCATACATCGGACGTAGATCATGGGCTACAAAGTCGCTGTCGTCGGCGCTACCGGCAATGTCGGTCGCGAAATGCTGGTCACCCTGGCCGAGCGCAACTTCCCCGCGGATGACGTGGTGGCGCTCGCCTCCTCGAAATCCATCGGCAAGCAGGTCTCCTTCGGCGACACGAAAACCCTGACCGTCAAGGACACGGCGACGTTCGACTTCACGGGCACCGACATCGCGCTGTTCTCGGCCGGTGGCAAGGTCGCGGAAGTGCACGGCCCGCGCGCGGCGAAGGCCGGCTGCGTGGTGATCGACAATTCGTCGTTCTGGCGCATGGACCCGGAAGTTCCGCTGGTCGTGCCCGAGGTGAACCCGCAGGCGCTCAACGGCTACGCCAAGCGCAACATCATCGCCAACCCGAACTGCTCGACGATCCAGATGGTCGTGGCGCTCAAGCCGCTGCACGACATCGCGAAGATCAAGCGCGTCGTCGTCTCGACCTACCAGTCGACCTCGGGCGCCGGCAAGGAAGCGATGGACGAGCTGTTCACGCAGACGCGCGGCGTGTTCGTGAACGATCCGCTGAAGAAGGAAAAGTTCACCAAGCAGATCGCCTTCAACGTCATTCCCCACATCGACGTCTTCATGGACGACGGCTCGACGAAGGAAGAGTGGAAGATGGTGGTCGAGACCAAGAAGATCCTCGATCCCAGCATCCTGGTGAACGCCACCTGCGTGCGCGTGCCGGTCTTCATCAGCCATGCCGAGGCGGTGAACATCGAGTTCGAGCGCCCGATCACGGCCGACGAGGCGCGCAAGGCGCTGCGCGGCGCGCCGGGCGTCGCCGTCGTCGACCACCGCGCCGACGAAGGCTACGTCACGCCGGTCGAAGCGACGGGCGAGGACCTCGTCTACGTCAGCCGCATCCGCGAGGATCCGACGGTCGAGAACGGCCTCACCATCTGGGTGGTCGCCGACAACCTGCGCAAGGGCGCCGCGCTCAACGCGGTGCAGATCGCCGAAGAGCTGATCAAGACGCATCTCCGCAAAGCGGCCTGACCGCTTTACGAATCAAGACGGGCTCCGCCCTTTGGCGCGCAAGGCTGCGTAGGCAGCCTCAAGCGACCGAGAAAAAAGCCGCCGTTCGCGAGAACGGCGGCTTTCGTTTGAGCGGCGGGCGACACGGGACCGGACCTTCTGCAGTTCCCCACAGCGCCGCAGCGGGACCGGCAGGTCCAGCGTCGCCCGCGCCGTCGATTGCGCCTCGGCTGGCGGAGAGGACGACCGTCAGAGGCGCAATTTTCACAGCAACCGGCGTGCCAGCCGCGCGCGGCGCCGCGGCGGCTGGAATCGCGGCGCTTTCGGCCGGGCGGGATGAAGGGGCGTCGCAGGCGGGAGCGGAAACGGGCAGGCTTGCTCATTTCCCGTGCAGCTGCGCATGGCGCAGCGAGAGGCGGCCGGAGGCTAGAGGACAGGGCCGCCGATGCTGCCGCTGGTGCGTTCCTGGATGCGCCGCTCCACGTCGTCGAGGCCGAGGTCGACGACGCCGAGCAGCGACAGCAGCAGCAAGGCGCCGAAGGCGAAGATGACGACGCCGGAGACGCGCGTGATCCACAGCATCCCGCGCTCGGTGACGCGGCCGTGGAACAGGGCCGCGACGGTGGTGAGCAGGAACCACCAGAGCGTGGCGCCGAGCAGCACGCCGAAGGTGAGCACCGCGCCGAGGCGCGGATGGTCGGCGATGTGCGGAATGTTGATGGCGGCGAAGATCGCGGCGAAGGAGATCACCGTCGTCGGATTGGTCAGGGTGACGACGAAGGCCGAGGCGAAGTCGCTGAACAGCTTCTCGCGGTCGCGCGTCGCCGGCGGCGGCGTGCGGCGCGTCAGCATGGCGCGCAGGCCGATCAGGCAGAGCAGGGTGCCGCCGGCGAAGCGCACCCAGGCATTGTGGTTGAGCAGCGGGCCCATCAGGAAGCCGACGCTGAAGGCGGCGATGGCGCCGTAGATCGCGTCGGCGCAGGCGGCGCCGAAGCCGGAGACGTAGCCGGCGAGCTTGCCCTGGGCGATGGCGCGGTGAATGCACATGACGGCAACGGGGCCGACCGGCGCGGCGATGATCACGCCGACGAGCAGGCCTTTCCAGAACATGGTCGTGACATCCATCGCGGACGCAGTCTCCCGTAGCCGTCGGCCGCAGTTCCGCTGGCCGAGCCGCCTGACGCGCAGGGGCCTCGCTTCTTATCTCAGCCCCAGAGCCGAGACAACCAGGGAACGCCGGCAAGCGAGGCGGACACGCCTCTGTCATCACCTGGGGCGCGCGGCGGCGCGAGAAAAGGATTTTCGGCGGCGAGAGGCGGGAAGCCGGCGGCGGGGATCAGAAATCGGTTGCCCGGCGATTCCGCTGCTCCTAAAGAAAGAGGCGTCAGGTCGCGTGGTTCCCGAAGGAACCGCGCGGAGTGCCCGGCAAGACACCGCCTGACGCCTCGGGAGCCGGCCTGACTCCCGATCCACAAGAGCCGTCGGACATGACCTCGGTTCGCGCACGCTCCCCAGGGAGAGTCGCGTGGCCGTCCGGGTCGCCGCGGCGTGGTCCTCGGTGAGAGAGCCGTCCGCCGTCCTTCGCAGCGCGGCTTTTTGCAAAACCGGCCATTCGGCTTGCGCCGAACTCCTATGGATCGCAGGAATGATCGCGGCAGGCCGGGCGCGCGACAAGGCGGGCCTGGATCGTCCGCCGATAATCTTGTGCATGGAATGACTTAATTCTCACAAAGCCCGCACAGGCGTTCCACAGACTTATCCACATTTACCCGTCGCCGCCGCGTCAGGCCGTTGATATCGTTGGCTCCGGTCCGTCGGCCCTCCTTTCAACCGGCCCTCCCTTCAAGCCCGCCTCCGGAGATCCGCCATGCCGCGCACGCCCCGCGTCGAAATCCTCTACTGCCGCCAATGCCGCTGGCTGCTGCGCGCCTCCTGGATGGCGCAGGAGCTGCTCACGACCTTTTCCGAGGAGATCGGCGAGCTGGCGCTGCTGCCGGGCAGCGGCGGCGTCTTCGAGGTGCGGGTGGACGGGGCGCTGGTCTGGTCGCGCAAGGACGAGGGCCGCTTTCCCGAAATGCGCGAGCTGAAGCAGCGGCTGCGCGACCGCATCGCGCCGGACATGGCCCTCGGCCATTCGGACAATCCCGTTACCTGACCCAGCTGGTTAAGCCGAAACGCTCTGGCTCGCCCGGCGCGGCGGTCCGCCCCGGCCAGCCCGTCCTTGAAAAGCCGAGGCTTTCGGCCCGTGGCGTTGACTTGCCCGGGCGGGGAGGCTACACCCTTCCCGCACCGCAACAGGGCCACCCGCCCTGGGTTTCGAGGTCATTCCCCGGAGCCGGCGGACACCACCCGGCCGGCCGTTTCGGACGCCCATTCCGCACCGCGCCCGGTCCCGTTCGAGAGATCCTCTGCGACGCGCCATGCGTTTCTGATATGCCAGCAAGCCGCCGCCGCGGGTGGTCCCGCCCGGCGCGGCTGACGTAGTGTCTTTATCGCCCGCTTCATTCTGCCAGCTTCTTCCGAAGGCTCGCCCGATGGCAAAACCCGCAAGACCCCTTTCCCCGCACATCTCGATCTACAGCTGGAAGTTCACCATGCTGCTGTCGATCCTGCATCGCGCGACCGGCATCGCGCTGGCTGCCGGCGCGCTGCTGCTGGTCTACTGGCTGGCCGCCGCCGCCAGCGGGCCGGAGAGCTTCGCGGCCGCGCAGGGGCTCATCGGCTCCTGGTTCGGCATGCTGGTGCTGCTGGGCTTCAGCTACGCGCTGTTCTTCCATCTCTGCAACGGCATCCGCCATCTCTTCTGGGACGCGGGCTACGGCTTCGAGCTGAAGGACGCCTATCGCAGCGGCTGGACCGTCGTCGTCGTCGCCGTGATCGCGACCGTCGTGTCGTGGGTCGTCGGCCTCCGGCTGGTGTGAGGGAAGAGATCATGGATCGCAGGACTCCCCTCGCTCGCGCCCGCGGGCTCGGTTCGGCCAAGGAAGGCGTCGGTCACTGGTGGGCCCAGCGGCTCACCGCGATCGCGCTCATCCCGCTCGTCGTCTGGTTCGCCGTCTCGCTCGTCATGCTGAGCGGTGCCGACTACGCCACCGTGCGCGCCTGGATCGGCTCGCCGCTGGTCATGATCCTGCTGTCGCTCGTCATCGCGGTCGGCCTGCACCATGCGCAGCTCGGCCTGCAGGTCGTGTGGGAGGATTACACCGACGGCGGCACGCGCGTGGTGATGATCGTGCTCACGAAGTTCATCGCAGTGCTCTTTGGCCTCGGCGCCATCGTGGCCATCCTGCGTATCGGATTGGGAGGCTAGTATGCCCGACGCAAGCACTGGCGCTACGGGCGCCGCACCGAAGGCCGGCACCTTCACCATCGGCGGCCGCGCCTACACCGTCATCGATCACGAGTACGACGTGATCGTGGTCGGCGCCGGCGGCTCGGGCCTGCGCGCCACCTTCGGCATGGCCAGCAAGGGCTACAAGACGGCCTGCATCACCAAGGTCTTCCCGACCCGCAGCCACACCGTGGCGGCGCAGGGCGGCATCTCGGCGGCGCTCGGCAACATGGGCCCCGACGACTGGCGCTGGCACATGTACGACACGGTCAAGGGCTCCGACTGGCTGGGCGACCAGGACTCGATCGAA
>DASYCO010000063.1:0-12651 GCA_036500145.1 Alphaproteobacteria bacterium
ATCTCGGATGTTCGGAATGGTGTTCCCGGCGGGATTCGAACCCACGACCCCAGGATTAGGAATCCTGTGCTCTATCCTGCTGAGCTACGGGAACGCCGGGGGAGATTACGCCGCGCCGGGGACGTTTCGCAATCGCCGCGCAATGCCACGTTTCTACCCGTTGCAAGGATCGTCGAATGGAGGCCCGATCAACGGTCGGCTTCGGCCCTTAAGGCCACCGGGCCGCACTGGCTGGCCGCAACCAGGGCCTTCGCCTGGGCAAGAAGCTGCTCCGCGACCAGCGTCGCGTCCGGAATCGCCAGATGCAGCCCGTCGCTCGTGCGCGCTGGCGTCGGCAGTTGCACAGCCAACCACGGAAAGCGGGCAGACGGAAAGCGCCGTTGCATCGCCTCTCTGTTGTCGACGAGCCGCACCGTCGCTTCCAAGGCCGCGTCGACCGGCATCTCGAAAAATGCCACGCAGATACCTCGCTCGTTCAAATGCGCGATTTCGGCGTCCATCTGGTCAAGCCGCTCTTTCAGCAGGTCGGCCGGTGCGGGCTGCGACAAGTCCGCACGACTTTTTTGGATCAGCTTCTCTATCATGTCCTTGGGCAGCATGACGAGTTCGGCCGGCGCCGGCTTCTCGCGCATGTAACGCAGCGCGGCATAAAGCAGATTTGTCGGCCGATAGGCGTATTGCGCGGCTTTCACATGCTGACGCAAGACGTTCCAGGGATAGTCCGAGGCGCGCTCGAGAATCTTCTCGTCCGGCCCGCGTTCCACGAAATTGGTTTCGACCAGCACCAATCGCGGCGCGGCTCTCGCAAGAGCAGCCAGTTCCAGCCCCGTGAGCGGGCCACCGCCCGCCAGAGCGACATTCACGGCAAACGGCCTTAGCACGCTCGCGGGCAGATGCTGCGCGAGGGATGAGCCGGCGACGGCAATCGGCGCCGCGGTCGGGCTGGTCAGAAAACCTTCTGACAAGATGTGATTGAACTCGGATGACGGATAGAGTTCGACCCGGACGGCCGGCACGAAGAACTGCACCAGGCAGGCATAGCTTGCCAGAATGGCGGCCGCCCATGCCAGGACCGGCCATAGCCGGCGCCGCTTCGGCTCAGAATTGGAAGTAGATGAAAGCATCCGACTCACCGGCAGCTAGGATAATGGCGGCCAACATGCCGCCGAGAATGGCGGGCTCCGCCATGAAGAACGCCCGATGGATGCGTGAACACCCCGAACGGCAGAGGTAAAGCGCGTGGTAGAGGACGACCGGCGCCGAATAGAGCATTACGAGCAGGATCGTTTCGGTGAAGGTTGGCGCGGCGCGGTTGTTGTAGAGCGCCTTCGAGAAGTCAATCACGTCGCTGAAATTGGGCAGCTTGAACAGCAGCCAGCCTGCCGTGACCACGCCGAAGACCAGCGCCATGCGGACGGGCTTCAGCAGCGGATTGGCCGACCGGTAGAACCATCGGTTGCGAAAGGCTCGCTCGACGACCAGCGCGAACCCATGCCACAGGCCCCACACCGCATAGCTCCAGGCCGCTCCGTGCCAAAGGCCGCCGAGCGCCATGACGACCAGCAGATTGATGTAGGTGCGGAAGGCGCCTTTGCGATTTCCGCCAAACGGATAGTAGAGATACTCGCGCAGCCAGGCGGACAACGACATGTGCCAGCGCGTCCAGAATTCCGAGAATGTCTGTGAAATGTAGGGGAAGTTGAAATTCTGCGGCAGCGCGTAACCGAACAGCCTGGCCAGGCCGATCGCGATCAAGGAGTATCCCGCGAAATCCGCGAAGATCTGCATGGAATAGCCGAACAGAACGACGGCTAGCCCTTTCGTCGAGATACCTTCAAAGTAAGGGGCCTGAATCAGATAGGTCTGCTGCGCGAGGTTGTCGGCGACGACGCATTTCAGGAAATAGCCGACGACGAGCGCCCGGCCGGCGCTATACCAGTCGATGTCCGAAAGATATTTCGTGACGATCTGGGGATAGAAGTCATGCGCCTTGACGATGGGGCCAGCGATGAGCTGCGGAAAAAACGTGATGTAGAGAAACGTCTTTACGGCATGCTGCGGAAAGCTTGGCATGCTCGCCTCAGAGCGGCCGAGGGCGAACCGCCGGTTGAACGTGTCGATCACCAGGCTGATGCCGTGAAAAGTGTAGAAGGAAATACCGATGGGGAGCGGCAGAAGCAGCAGCTGATGCAGGAGCCCGCTTGGCGAGGTCGCGGCCGTGAAGAACGCAGAGCCGAGAAAGCCGGCGTATTTAAAGAAGATCAATGTGCCGAGATTGATGCTGACCCCCGCCACGGCCGCCATACGGCGACATAGAGCCTGCGTGGAAACGTAGACTAGATAGCCCGTCGTCGCCGTGATCGACGCCGACAGCATCAGCAAAATGAGCAGGTTTGGCTGTTCGTAGCCGTAAAAGGTCAGGCTCGCGAGAACAAGAATTTCAACCTGGCGGGAACGGATGATCGGCAGGTAGTAAAAAGCGAACGTCGTGGACAGCAGGATAAAGAATTTATACTCGGTAAAAAGCACGAGCGCCCCCAAGCTTGATGGCTGTCACCTCGGCGGCAAGCCGCGACCATTGTGAACGGTGTTCCTGGTGGGATTCGCCCCATGGCTCCCAAGACCAGGCATCCTGCGCCCTATCCTGCCGAGCCACGCGAACGCCGGCTGAGATTACGCCGCCGCCGCAGCGCTTCGCAATCGCCACGCCATTCGGTTAAGTCGCAAGTCCGGCAAGTGCTTGGCGGGCTGTCCGCTGCATGAGAGTCTTTTTTGTCGGGGGGCCTTGTTTTTCGGTCGGAGACCAAGCGAATTGAAAATATAATTGCGCAGAAGCGCAGGCGAAAGCCGAAGACTGAAAATGGCCCGCCTGCGCATGACATTCATTCCGTTGCGTCCCAGGCCGAGGGCCTGAAGCCGCGGCCCCGCCCGGCCGGAGACGGGCGAGGCCAAGACGTTCACTCCCGGGGGCACAGAGAAGTTGGATACGTGGAAGGTCTCGCCGTTTCTGGAAATCATGAACAAGGGGACCGGCGTCGCGATTCGCGACTTCAGCAACGGCCAGGCCTTCAACCTGGACGGACCATGGGCCGGCATCTGGCAGGCCCTGCGCCGGCCGCTTCCCGCGGCGATCTTCTCCAGCCCCAAGGCGGGCGCCGCCGGCGACCTCGCCACCCGGAACGAACAGGCCAAGCGCCTGCTCGATGCCGGCCTCCTGCTCTCCCTCGGCGCGCGCAACGAACTGGCCGTGACGCCCGGCCTGCTGGCGAACCTGCGCAGCGTGTCGGCCGCGGACCTGAAGCGCTACGTGACCAATACGGCATTTTGCCGCCGGCATGGCAACGCCAGGTTTTCCGAATTCATCCGGAATCCTGAAGGGCAGGATGCCGGGATCGACCTGACCCTGCCGTCCGACGGCGTCATCCTCTACCACTCCTACCTGCCGGGGATGGTCCATCTCGGCGCGCAGGACGCCACCGCCTTTTCCGCAGCCGTCGCGAGCGGCGGCGCGATCAGCCTGCCCGAGACGAAATGGACGAAGGCCTGGGTGGAGAATGCGCAGCTCGACTTCGAAAGCCTCGTCCACAAGTCGGGCTATCTCTTCATCGCCATCCAGAACACCCGCGAACTGAACGCTTTCCTGCGCTTCATCGCGACGCGCGCGCTGTCGACCGTCGTCGAGATCGGCACGGCGCGCGGCGGCACCTTCTACTGCCTGAGCCAACTCGCGTCCGACGACGCGCTCCTGGTCAGCATGGATCTCATGGGCATGGTGAACGGCGGCGGACAGAGCCCGGAGGAGCGCCCCGTCTTCGAAAGCTTCAGGAAGCGCGGCCAGACCCTGCGCTTCATCGAAGGAAATTCCCACGAGCCGGCAACGAAGGACGCCCTGACCTCGACCCTCGGCGGCAGGAAGGTGGATCTCCTGTTCATCGACGGCGACCATTCCTATGCGGGCGTCAAAAGCGACTTCGAGATGTACCGCGACCTCGTCAAGCCGGGCGGCCTCGTCGTCTTTCACGACATCTGCCTGTTCCAGGACGAGTGGGGCGACGTCGGCGTCGGGGATTTCTGGCGCGAGGCGCGTGACGGATTCCAGCACCACGAATTCATCGATCCGCAGGGCAGCTCGAAGCGCCAGAAGACGCCAGGGGAAATTCCCGCCTGGGGAATCGGCGTCCTGGAGATGCCGAGCTGAGAGATGCCGGGCGCCTCCCGTCGCAGGACGGCAGGCGAATCCTTATTTGCCGAGCGACAGGCCGTAGGTCGCCATCAGCACTTCGGTGCCGGGGTTGTGGTCGCTCAGGCCGGCGTTCGACATGTGATAGAACAGCAGGCCGAGGCGCGAGCCTTCGTCGAACTGGTAGGCGACCTGCACGGCCGAGCGGAATTCCACCGTCGAGCCGAGGTCCTTGCCCTCGCCGCGCGCATAGAGGCCGGGCGCGAAGGACGGCGTGACGATCCAGTGGTCGCTGAACTTCAGGTCATAGGCGATGCCGACGTAGCCGTAGACCGACTGGTCGGCGGTGCCCATCAGGCCGACGACGGGATCGAAGATCCAGAGCTTGTGCGCGGACTGATATTCGAGCGACGCTGCGATCGCCGAATCGTCGTCTCGGATCACGTCGTAGACGCCGAGGCCGACGGACAGCACGTCCTTGTCGGCCGCCTGCGCGGGCTGCGCGTTGGCGGCGAAGGCGAGGCCGCAGAGCAGAGCCGCGGCGCCCAGGCGGGACGCGCGCATCAACGTAGCGATCGAAGCCATGTCACATTTCCCCTAACCGATAGGCGTCGAGCCCCTCGACGCCTATGCGAAAGTCTAGGAGAAGCTCAAACCCTTGAAAAGCCTAACGTTAAATTCTCCTTTGAGTTCCCGCCGGCCGCCTGAGAATTAAAACCTAGGAACGGAACGCCTTGAACTTCTCCGTCGCGGCGACCAGAGCCCGGCGGATGCCCGGCTCGGTCGCGGCATGGCCGGCGTCCGGCACCACCTGATAGTCGACGCCGCCATGGGCGCCCCAGCTGCTGGAATGGGGCCAGGCGCGCACCAGCTCGTCGGCGGTGCGGATGGGGCAGACGATGTCGTAGCGGCCCTGCACGATGACGGCCGGAATCGATGCCAGCTTGGCGGCGTTCTCGAGCAGGGCGTTCTTCGGCAGGAAGATGTCGTTGACGAAGTAATGGGCCTCGATGCGGGCGAGGCCGAGGGCCATGCGGTCCTTGCCGAACTCGGCCACCGTGTCGGCCGAGGGCAGCAGCGTCGAGCAGGAGCCCTCGTAGGTGCTCCAGGCCCGCGCCGCCGGCATGTGGACTTCCGGGTCGGGGTCGGTCAGGCGGCGGTGGTAGTGGGTCAGCAGGTCGCCGCGCTCGTCCTCGGGCAGGAAGCTCGAGAACTTGCGCCAGGCCTCGGGAAAGATGGTCCGCATCTCGTAGAGGAACCAGTCGATCTCCCACTGGCGGCAGAGGAAGATGCCGCGCAGCACCAGGCCGATGCAGCGTTCCGCATGGGCCTGGCCGTAGGCGATGGCGAGCGTCGAGCCCCAGGAGCCGCCGAACACGAGCCAGCGCGAGATGCCGAGATGCTGGCGCAGCGTCTCCATGTCGGCGACCAGGTGCGGCGTCGTGTTGTCGCGCAGCTCGCCGAGCGGCAGCGAGCGCCCCGCGCCGCGCTGGTCGAACACGATGATGCGGTAGTGCGACGGATCGAAGTAGCGCCGATGGTCGGGCGATGCCCCCGCCCCCGGGCCGCCATGCAGGAACACCACCGGCACGCCCTGGGGATTGCCGCTGACCTCCCAATACATCTTGTGCAGGCCGTCGAGATCGAGATGGCCCGAATCGAAGGGCGCGATCGGCGGATAGAGCGGCGCGGAGCTGAGCGGACTGGACATGCCCGCATCATAATCCCGCCGAGGAAGGCCGCAAGCCGGGCCTCGCACAGCTTGGGCTGAGTGGTTGGGGCTGGGTGGTTTCTCCCGCGAGCCCGCTCCGCTAGACTGCGCCCATGACGCGCGCCCTCCTGGCCTTTGGGATATGGATCTATGCGAGCTTGGCGATGACGCTGCAGTCGGAGGCGGCCGCCGTGCCCCTGCCCGCGTCCCTGACCCGGGGCGAGACGGCGACCGTCGTCGAGGTGGTCGACGCCGACACGGTGCGGCTCGACGACGGCGACGGAAAGCCCGGGCGCCAGGTGCGGCTCGTCGGCACCCAGGGGCCGAAGCTGCCGCTCGGCCGGCCCAATTACCCGACCTGGCCGCTGGCGCCCGAGGCGCGCGCCCATCTGGTCGGCCTGGTCCAAGGCAAGCGCGTCACCCTGCATTACGGCGGCGCGCGCGAGGACCGCTACGGCCGCATCCTCGCGCATCTGACGACGGAGGACGGCACCTGGATTCAGGGCGCCATGCTCGCCGACGGCTTCACGCGCGTCTACACCTTCGCCGACAACCGCAGCGCCATTCCCGAGATGCTGGCCCTCGAAGCGCAGGCGCGCGCCGCCAAGCGCGGCATCTGGGCCAACGCCTACTACCGCATCCGCAAGCCCGACGACCTCAAGGGCGCGGCCGACAGCTTCCAGATCGTCGAGGGCCGCGTGCTGCAGGCGACGGCGACGCGCGACCGCGCCTACCTCAACTTCGGCGCCGACTACAAGACCGACTTCACCGTCTCCATCGCCAAGCGCGACTTCAAGGCCTTCGGCCGCGCCTTCGACCCCAAGCGCTTCGCCAACCATGTCGTGCGCGTGCGCGGCTGGATCGAATCGATCAACGGCCCCGCCATCGACGCGACCCACCCCGAGCAGATCGAGGTTCTCGAATGACCCAGCGCAACATGTGGCGCGGCGCGCTCGCGCTGTCCCTCCTGCTCTCCGCCGGCGGGCTCGCCGGCTGCACGACCAATCCGGCGACCGGCGAGAGCATGCTCTCGCTCATGTCGCCGCAGGACGAGCAGAAGGTCGGCGACCAGGAGCATCCCAAGCTGGTCGAGGAGTTCGGCGGCGAATACCAGAGCCCCGAGCTGACGCGCTACGTCGACAGCGTCGGCCAGCTGCTCGCCCGCACCTCCGAGCTGCCCGACCAGAAGTTCAGCTTCACCGTGCTCGATTCCGACATCGTCAACGCCTTCGCCCTGCCCGGCGGCTACGTGCATGTGTCGCGCGGCCTGCTGGCGCTCGCCAACAGCGAGGCCGAGGTCGCCGGCGTCATGGCGCACGAGATCGGCCATGTCACGGCGCGCCATTCAGCGCAGCGCTACAACCAGACCATGGGCGCCAACATCCTGTCGGCGATCCTCGGCATCGGGCTCGGCAGCGTCGGCCAGCAGATCGGCAGCGCCGCCAGCAGCTACTACCTGGCGAGCTATTCGCAGGACCAGGAATTCCAGGCCGACAGCCTCGGCGTGCGCTACCTGCGCCGCGCCGGCTACGACGTGCAGGCGATGGCGGACTTCCTCGCCAGCCTGCGCGCGCAGTCGCAGCTCGAGGCGGAAGTGGCCGGCCTGCCGCCGGGCACGGTCGACGCCAGCGACATCATGGCGAGCCATCCGCGCACGCTCGACCGCGTGCAGCGCGCCATGGCGGAAGCCGGCGGCGGCGCGCCGGTCAAGGACCCGATGGACGGCCGCGACGTCTACCTGCGCAAGATCCACGGCATGATCTACGGCGATTCGCCCGAGCAGGGCTACGCGCGCGGCACGCGCTTCACCCATCCGCTGCTGCGCTTCGCCTTCGACGTGCCGCAGGGCTTCCGCCTCGTCAACGGGGCGACCGCCGTGCAGGCGCGCGGGCCACAGGGCGCAGGCATCCTGTTCGACATGAAGAAGGTCGGCGCTGGTGGCATGGCGAGCTACCTCGCCAGCGTCTGGGCGCGCGGCGCCAACCTCCAGCAGGTCGACACGATCTCGGTCAACGGCATGGAGGCGGCGACGGCGCAGTTCCGCGGCAGCAACGGCAGCGAGGTGCGCGACGTCCGCCTCGTCGCCATCCGCTTCGACGCCGAGCAGGTGGCGCGCATGGTCTTCCTCACCGCGCCGCAGCAGACGGCGTCGCTCTCCGAGGCCCTGCGCACGACGACCTACAGCTTTCGCAAGCTGACGGCGGCGCAGGCGGCGGCGGTCAAGCCGCTGCGCGTCGCCGTGACGCGCGTCGGCGCCGGCGACACGGTCGACCGCCTCGCCGCGCGCATGGCCTTCCCCGACCGCCAGGTCGAGCGCTTCCGCGTGCTCAACGGCCTGCAGCCCAACGAAGGCCTAAAGGCCGGGCAGCTCGTGAAGATCGTCGTCGAGGGCGACGTCGGCCAGCAGCCATCGTAGATATTCGCGCGCCAGGGCCTGAATGCCCGGCGCGTTCGATTCGCGCGGCCCCGCGATATTAAGCACGAGGCTGGCGCCGACCGACCCCAGCCAGTTGTTCACCGCCTGCGGATCGGGCTTGAGCACGAGGTCGATGCGCAAGGCTGGCCGTCCGAGTTCGGCGGCGACGGCCAACGTGTGGTCCGTGCCCTTGTCGGACGCACCGTTCACCATGACCAACGTGACGTCCGAATCGCGGACGTTGAGGCGCGTGCGTTCCGCCACGTCGGCGGTCGCGGTCTCCATGAGCGGATAGCGGTCGGGGATGACGCCGCCCTCGGCGAGACGGCCCTTGGGGCACCAGCCCCCGCAGGGAATGCGCCGCGCGAGCGCCACGTCGAGCGCGGCGCGGTCGACGCCGGCCTGGCCGCCCGAGACGATCTTGCGCAGGCGCCAGCCTGTCATGACCGATGTCCGTTCATGACGGCCAGCGTAGCACGGCGCCCAGCGTTGCTAGGCGCCGGCCTGATGGACGTTGTGGTAAGGCACCTCGCGCAGCAGCGCGCGCAGATAGTGGCGCGCCGATTCATAGACGCCGGGAACGGTGGATTCGCGCGAGCCGGCGACGGTGAGCGTGATGCCGCCCTTCATCTTGGCGAGCCAGTCGATGACGTCCTGCGGGTCCGGCCCGGCGGCGAGGTCGACGGTGATGATCGGCTTGTGCATCTGGTTGGCGAGATAGAGCATGTGGCGGCTGCCCATGCCTGGATTGCGCACGTAGAGCAGCATGACCGCGTCGCCAGCCTTGATGTTGAGGCGCGTCGCCTCGTTGTGGTCGGGCGATTCGGTCTCTTCCAGCGGATAGCGCGTCGGAATCTCGCCGTCTTCGGCGCGCCGGCCGTGGGGGCACCAGCCGCCGCAGGAAATGCCGAGGGCGAGCGCCACGTCGAGGGCGGCGCGGTCGACGCCGGTCTCGCCTTCCGAGATGACCTTGCGCAGGTACCAGTCTTCCATGGCCGTGCCTTGCTTGCCGGATCGCGGACAGCTCGCGACCCTGCCATTCAAGCAGGACTTGGTTAATGGGCGGTTAATCGGGCTTGCGGCGTCCCTCGGCCGAAGACCGCAATCCGGCAAGCAAGGTCCTACGAGCCGCTAATCGGGCTTGTAACGACCTGCCGAATCCTCGACTTCGATCACCCAGAGGTCGGGGTCGCGACCGGTCTGGCGGGCGACATAGGCGTCGGCCTCTTCCGCCGTCACCGGCGCGTCGCCGAGGGCGGGCTGCCAGCTGCGCTTGCCGGCGGCGTCATATTCGCGAGCCAGGATGACGACGCCCTTCATGCCCTTGTCGATGCGCAGCAGCACCGCGCCGGCATCGGCGTCGCCCCGCTTGACGACGGTGAAGGGAATGGCCGCGAGGTCGCAGAGGCGCAATTGCGTCTGCACCCAGAAGCCCGTGCGCAGGCGCGGCTCGTCGTCGCTCATCAGGCCGTGACCATGTCGACGACTTCGCCGTTCGCGGCGAAGCAGGCAGCGAGCAGCTGGCCGCCGAAGCCGGCGCCGCCGTCGACGGTCGCGGTGCGGACGCCTTGCACGACGCCGGGAACCGCCGGCGCGCCCGTGGGCTTGGCGCCGCGCACGACGCGCGCATAGCCGTCGAAGGGCGCGGCGTCCGGCGCTTCGAGCGCGGCGAAGCCGGGGCCGCCCCACCAGAGCGCGTCGTCCTGCGCCGACAGCGGCTGCGTTGCATCGATGCCGGCGCTGACGAAGAGCAGCCCGCTGTCATCGGTGAAGGCGGCGCGCTTGAGGGAAGCCATGAAATCCGCATGGCCCGGCGCCTGGTTCATCGTCTGTCGCAGCTTCTGCGTCCATTTGGTGATGGCGACGGCGCCCTGGCGCGTCACCGACAGGCCTTCGTTGGCGACGCCGCCGTAAGCGGCGAGCGTCTGGCCGAGGCCCTGCCCGAGCGTCCATTGCAGGACTTCGGCGGGATTGGTGGCGAACTGGAGCTGCAGCGTCTTGTGCCACATCTCCTCCTGGCAGCCGCGCAGGAAGACGACGTCGGCGGCGAACATGCCGGCGAGCGCGATGACGCGGCGGCGGAAGGCGACCAGCTCGTCGAGGGTGGCGCGCACGGCGCTGCCGCGGCCGAGGTAGTTGCCGAGATAGACGAGGCGGTCGTTGCTTTGGAGGCGTTCGGCGATCTGGCCGTGCAGCAGGGCAAGACGCTCGGCCTCGCCATGGATCGCGGACACCGCCCAGACTCGGCGGGCCGGGCTTCGGGAGGGCCAGCGCAGGGCCGCAAAGACTTTACTGTCCGCCATCGATCCTCGGGTTCGCGCAGAACGGGCCCGCAGTTTACCAACTATGGCCGGACGAACCAAAGGAAGAGAACGGAAGCGAAGACGCCGCGGCCCATGCAGGTCCGCGGCGCGACATCACGGGCCTAGGCGGCCTTCAGCATGTCTTCCAGGCGCTGCATCGCCACTTCGCGGTCGGTCTTCTCGACGGCGGCCAGTTCGCGCGCCAGGCGGTCGAGCGCCGATTCATAGATTTGCCGCTCGCTGTAGGACTGGTCGGGCTGGCCGGCGTTGCGGTGCAGGTCGCGCAGCACCTCGGCGATCGACACCGGATCGCCGGAGTTGATCTTCGCCTCGTATTCCTGGGCGCGGCGGCTCCACATGGCGCGGCTGGTGCGCGAGCGGCCCTTCAGGGTCGTCAGCGCCACGTCCATCTGCTGGCGCGAGCTGAGCTTGCGCAGGCCGGAGGCCTTCGCCTTCTCGATCGGCACGCGCAGCGTCATCTTTTCCTTGTCGAAGCGGATGATGATGAGCTTCAGCTCATGGCCGGCAATGCTCTGGTTCTCGATGGCATCGACGCGGCCCACGCCATGCGTCGGGTAGACGACATAGTCGCCGGCGACGAAATCGATGTGGATGACCTTGGGCGGCTCGGGCTTCTTGACGACGACGGGAACCGGAGCAGGAGCCGGCGCAGGCTCCGGCTTCTTGACGGACTCGGGTTTACGCAACGCTTCGACTTTCTTGTTCGCCTCGACTTTGACCGTTTCGGGCTTCTTCGCGGGCTCGGGCTTTTTGACGACCGGCTTGGCGACAAGCTTGGGGGCGGCCTTGGGGGCGACGGCCGTCTTGGCAGACGGCTTGGCCGCAACGGCGGGCTTCTTGGCCGGCGCCGGCGCGGGCTTCTTCTTCGCCACCGGCTTCTTCACGGCGGCGACGATCTTCTTGGCCACGGCCTTGAGCTTGCTCGGCGCGGCGGCTTTCTTGGCAGGCGCCGGCTTCTTGCCGGCCGCGGGCTTTTTCACGGTCACCTTCTTTTTCGACGTGCTCGGCACGATCCAGCTCCTTGCGACAAAACCGGGTCGGTCGGGTGACGCAAACCCTGGAGCGGCAACCCCTTGGATTGTCAGGAGAGGCTGGCCGCTTGCCTGTTTTGTTCGAAGAGGGTGCCCCGTCGTCAGGCGGACCTGCCGCGCGGAGCGCAACCGGCTGCTTACACAGCCAATTTCATAGGTAAGAAGTGTAACAGAAGAAGGGCCAAAATAACAGGCTTGCCGATCCCATTACAGAAATGGCGGCAATTGATTGATTTAAATCAATGAATTCTTGTTTCGAGGGCCGGACCGGCGAAAAACATGCGCGGCGGCAGGCCAGTGAGCGCAACATTCTTTCAAAAAAGAACAGTCCGCGACCAGGGCCGCGGACTGGAATCCTAAATCGCCTATGGAACCTAGCTAAAGCCAGATTTAGGCGGCGCCGCCCGGCTTCGGGCTGAAGAACTTGTCGAACTTGTCCTCGACGCCCTTCATTTCGTCGGCGTCGGCCGGCGCATCTTTCTTGCGCGTGATGTTCGGCCACTGGGTGGCGTATTCGCGGCCCAGCTCGACCCACTTCTCGAGGCCGGCTTCGCTGTCCGGCAGAATCGCCTCGGCCGGGCATTCCGGCTCGCAGACGCCGCAGTCGATGCATTCCTCGGGATTGATGACGAGCATGTTCTCGCCTTCGTAGAAGCAATCCACCGGACAGACTTCGACGCAATCCATGTATTTACAGCGGATGCAATTGTCGGTGACGACGTAGGTCATGGCGCGATCCTGACTCGAAAGCACGAAGAGATGGGATGGCAGGGGAGTATCACACACCCTCCAACCCTGCAACTCCCCCTACAGAATTTTCGTGGGTATCGCTTTATTCTACAGGCCGAACTGCGTGTTTAGCGGCTGCTCGTCTTACCGAGAAATGGCGGCGCGGCGCGCAACGCGCGCTAATCATCTTTAAGCCGCGCTATGGCGCGGCGGTCCGCCTTGGTCGGGCGACCGCTTCCCCGCTCACGGGGAGCCACCTG
>DASYCO010000064.1:0-10724 GCA_036500145.1 Alphaproteobacteria bacterium
GACGATCTGGACGCTGGTGCGCTCGGCCTGCTCGACGGCGCGCCGCGTGATGCTGCCGGCCTCGCTGACCTGGCGGCTGATCTCGGAAATGGACGAGGACAGCTCCTCGCCGGCGGTCGCGACCGTCTGCACGTTGTTCGACGCCTGCTCGGAGGCGGCGGCAACGGTGCTGGCCTGCACGTTGGTCTCCTCGGCGGTGGCCGACATGGCCTGCGCCGTCGCCTGCAGCTCCGTGGCCGCAGAGGACACGCCGTTGACGACGCCGCGGATCGAGGCCTCGAACTCGTCGGCGAGCTTCTCCATCGCCGCGCGCTTCTCGATCTCGGCGCGCTTCTTCAGCTCTTCCTGCTCGCCGCGCATGCGCTCGGTTTCGGCCATGCTTTCCTTGAACACCTGCACCGCGCCGGCCATCTCGCCGATCTCGTCGTGGCGGCCGCGTGCCGGGATCTCGACGGTGAGGTCGCCGCCGGCCAGCGTCGTCATCGCCGCCGTCATGGAGGAGACGGGCTTGGAAATGCCGCGGCCGATCAGGACGGCGAGCAGCATGCCGAGCACCAGCGCGCCGCCGGCGAGAACGGCGGTCAGCAACAGGTCGAAGTTGATGGTCGCCTGCGTCTTGGCCTCGACTTCGTCCATGCGCTTGACCTGGGCGGTGCTCAGCTCCGTCAAGTTGCGCGAGATGTCGGTCGCCTGCTCGCCCATGGTGCTGTCGACCATGCGCTCGATGTCCATGATGCGGATGACGATCTGGGAGAAGGCTTCGTGATATTCGTTCTTGGTCGAGATGGCTTCCGCCAGCATCTGCTGGCGCAGGCCCGGATCGACGTGCTTCGTGGTTTCGGCGGCCGCCTTGTCGAAGGCCTCGAACAGCGCGTTGGTCTTGTCGGCCTGTTCCGACGAGGGGTTGTCGAAGAACTGCAGGGCGCTGATCTGCGCGGCGGACAGCAGGTTCTGCACGTCGTTGATGCTGGCGACTTCTTCGTAGTCCTTGTCGCGCATCGCCGACTTGGTGAATTCCTCGATCGCCTTCTTCGCCTTCTCGCCCGACGGGTTCAGCTTGTCCTTCAGGAAGCTCTCGCGCTCGCCGCGCATCTTCACCACCTGCTCGAAGTTGGCGAGGTAGGTCGTGACCGGCTGCTCGATGGCGAGAATCTTGGCCTTGCGGGCCGGATCCAGCATCGCGGCGGCGAGCTCGGGGATCTGCTTCTTGAGCAGGACGCCGGCGTCGCGCACGCGGGTGATCATCTGCGGGTCGCCATTGTCGACGTAGTTGGCGACGTTGCGGCGAATGTTGGCGATGTCGCGCTGGATGCCGACGGCGTCGACCGACGTGCCGGCGATGCGCGCATATTCGGTGAAGCTGTCGCTGGTCGTGCGCAGGCCGAAGAGGCCGGTGGCGCCGACGGCAAGCAGGAGGATGAGGACGAGGCCGAAGCCCATCATCACCTTGGTGCGGATCTTGAGGTTCGCGAGGGACAGGTTCGAAGTCGACATGATGGTCATCATCTCATTGACTATGAAGGAAAAAAGCCGCTCGGCTGGCGTGGGGAGGGACACGCGCGACGGTCGGTCGGGGGTAGACCGAGGTCGCGAACCGAGCGGCTATGCAATAAGGAGTAGTGCAGAAGGCTTAAGCAGCCCTTAAAATTCCTAGCGAAAATGAGAAAGAATTTCGGATAGGTATTTTTTCCGAAAGCAAATCCGGAACGGCAACCCGCGCTGGTGCGGCTTAAAGGGTCATTTCGCGGCGGATATCAGGTCAATCCGGCGCTTTTGCTTGTATTGGCCGGCGGCGGGGCCAGATTCAAAGCAATGGTTTCCACTCTGGCGGGACCGGCCGCGATCACGGCGTCTTGGCTGCGCCTCCTAGGTCCGGCGTGCTAGTTTGGCGACAATCCGCCCCGCTCCGTCACGGTTTGCGCCGTCCGGTCCGAAGGGGCCCGTTCGCGACAGGAACTTCCATGGGTAACGGCTTCCAATTCGTCGACATCATCTTCTTCGCGCTGGTGGCGGCCTTCATCATCCTGCGCCTGCGCAGCGTGCTCGGGAAACGCACCGGCAACGAGCGTCGCCGCGACCCCTTCGCCAAGCCGCCCGCCCCGGCCGAGGCGTCCGACGCCCGGCGGACGGGGGATGTCGTCTCCCTGCCCCGCCGCGACTCCATGGACGCAGCGCCCGCCGCTGCCGCCACGCCGCTCGGCGCGGCCCTGACCCAGGTCAAGCTGGCCGACCCGTCGTTCGACGAGGCGAAGTTCGAGGAGGGCGCCCGCGCCGCCTTCGACTACATCGTCAGCGCCTTCGCCGCCGGCGAGCGCGCCAAGCTCAAGCCGCTGCTGTCGGAAGAGGTCTACGCCAACTTCGACCATGCCATCACGGCGCGCGAACAGGACGGCCACAAGGCCGAGACCACCGTGGTGCGCATCAAGTCCGCCGACATCGTCGAGGCCCGCATGGAAGGCCAGAGCGCCTTTGTCGGCGTGAAGTACGTCAGCGAGCAGATCAACGTGACGCGCGACGCCGAAGGCAAGGTGGTCGAGGGGAACCCTGACCGCATCGCCGAGGCGACCGACGTCTGGACCTTCGCGCGCAACACGCGCTCGCCGGATCCGAACTGGACTCTCGTCCGCACCGACGTTCCCCAATAGTCCGAACTGCAGTAATCTGCGCGGCATGTCCGCGCAGATTGCCGCCCCTCGCCTGCCCCTGTCCGCCCTTTTCACCGGCGCCGTCCTCGCCGCGCTCCTGGCGCTCGCCGCCTGCGCGCCGCGCGAGGCCGAGAAAAAGCCCGACGCGCTCACGCTGACGCCGGTCGCCTTCTCCGCCCTGCCCGGCTGGTCGGCCGACGACCAGTCCGCCGCTCTGCCCGCGCTGCGCAAGTCCTGCGCCTACTTCGCGCGACAGGCCGACGCCACGCGCCTGCAGCCGGCGCCGACCGGCGAGACTGCGCCCGGCATCGGCGGCTATGTCGGCGACTGGCGCATCGCCTGCGCCGCCGCCGCGCAAGTGCCCGACAACGACGCGGCCGCCGCGCGCGCCTTCTTCGAGCGCGAATTCCGCCCCTTCAAGGCGGCGAACAACCAAAACAGCCAAGGCCTCTTCACCGGCTACTACGAGGCCGAGCTGCGCGGCTCGCGCCAACAGTCGGCGCGCTACAACGTGCCGCTCTACAAGGTGCCGTCCGATCTCGTCTCCGTCGACCTCGCCGAGTTCGGCTCGGAGTTTTCCGGCCGCACCATCGCCGGCAAGGTCGTGCAGGGAAAGCTCAAGCCCTATGACGACCGCGCCGCCATCGAGCGCGGCGCGCTCAAGGGCAAGAACCTCGAGCTGCTCTGGGTCGACGACGCCATCGACGCCTTCTTCCTGCACATCCAGGGCTCGGGCCGCATCGACATGGACGACGGCTCGGTGCTGCGCGTCGGCTATGCCGGCAAGAACGGCCAGCCTTACGTCGCCATCGGCCGCGAGCTGGCGGCGCGCGGCGTCATGCCGGCCGACCAGGTGTCGATGCAGACGATTCGCGCTTGGCTCAAGGCCAATCCGCGCGACGCCGAAGCGCTCATGAACGCCAATCGCTCCTACGTCTTCTTCGGCGAGACGAAGAGCGCCGGCCCGAACGACGGCCCGATCGGCGCGCAGACCGTGGCGCTGACGCCGGGCCGCAGCCTCGCGGTCGACCGCAAGTTCCTGCCGCTCGGCCTGCCGATCTGGCTCGACGCGACCCATCCGGACGACGCGAACGCGTCCACCTCCAGCTCGGGCGACGTGCGCATCCGCCGCCTGGTCGTGGCGCAGGACACGGGCGGGGCCATTCGCGGTCCCGTGCGTGGCGACGTCTTCTTCGGCTGGGGCGAGGAGTCGGCGGCGCGCGCCGGCCTGATGCGCGACCGCGGCGAATATTACCTGTTGCTGCCCAACGCCGTCGCCGACCGCGCCGCCAAGCCTTCCAGCTGACCAGAAGCGAGCGAGCCGATCTTGAAGTCGCTGGTGCCCGACGACGACCTCTGGTGGAAGATCGCCGAGAGCATCACGCCGCTGAAGCATCGTCGCCGCATCGCTTCCGTGAAGCCGGCGGCGAAGGCCGAAGCCGTCGCTGAAGCGCCGCCTTCACGCAAGCCGCGCGCGCTGCCCGCCGCGCCGAAGCCGCCGCCGCGCAAAGCGCCTGCGGCGGAGCTGTCGCATGACCGCCTCGTCGACATGGACAAGCGCACCGGCCAGAAGCTGGTGCGCGGCCAGCTGCCGCTCGAAGGCCGCCTCGACCTGCATGGGCTGACGCAGGAGCAGGCCCATGGCCGCCTCGCGCGCTTCATCTCCACGAGCGCCGAAGCGGGCAAGCGCTGCGTCTTGGTCATCACGGGGAAGGGGATCAAGCCGCACATCGAAAAGACAGGGGGCGAGACCGGCGTGCTGCGCAAGGCGGTGCCGCGCTGGCTCAACGGCGCGGACTTGCGCCCGCTGGTGCTGGCGATCCGCTACGCCCAGGCGAAGGACGGCGGCGAGGGCGCGCTCTACGTGCTGCTCAAGCGCCGCCGCGACAAGGCATGACGCCGCAAGACTCTTTAGGGAGAACGGCATGACGCCGTTCGGGGCCAAGCTGCGCGAATTGCGCAAGCTGCGCGGCGTCACGCTGAAGGAGATGGCGGAGAGCCTGGAAATCTCCTCGGCCTATCTCTCGGCGCTCGAACATGGCAAGCGCGGCCGGCCGAGCCCCATGCTGGTGCGCCAGATCTGCACCTTCTTCACCATCATCTGGGACGACGCCGAGGAGCTGGGACGCCTCGTCCGCGTTTCGCATCCGCGCGTCGCGGTCGATACGGCAGGCCTCAGCCCGCGCGCCACCGAGCTTGCGAACCTCCTCGCCGAACGCATCGGCGACCTGGACGAAGACGAGCTGGACGCGCTGGTCGCGCGCCTGCGCGCCATCAAGCCGAAGCGCGGCCGCTAGGCCAATTCAGCCGATGCCGATCTTGGCGGCGAGCTCTTCGTCCCAATAGGCGGCCTCGATCTTGTGACCGTCGAGGTCGCGCAGGAAACAGCCGTAGTAGGGGGCGCCGTAGAGGGGCCGTTCACCGGGCGGTCCGTCGCCCGTGGCGCCGGCCTGGACCGCCGCGTCGTAGAAGGCCTGCACGGCGTCCTTCGTCGGCGCGATGAAGCCGACATGGCTGCCGTTGCCGGCGGCGGCGGGCTTGCCGTCGATCGGCGTCTGCACCCAGAACTCGGGATACTGCTTGCCGTAGGCGACGGCGCCCGGATGTTCCATGACGCGCTTGCAGCCAAGCGGCGCCAGCACCTTGTCGTAGAAGGCGACGGCGC
Source organism: Alphaproteobacteria bacterium (assembly GCA_036500145.1). GTDB lineage: Bacteria > Pseudomonadota > Alphaproteobacteria > SMXQ01 > SMXQ01 > CAMAVH01. The sequence goes on from DASYCO010000064.1 coordinate 5,311, forward strand.
GCTCGAACTGGTTGGTGCCGATGGACACATGGGACAGGGCGCTGGGGTTCGCGTCGGTCATCTTTGCCTCCCGTTTTTGACGATGGCTACAGAATGAACTTGCTGAGGTCGACGTCCTTCGCCAAGTCGCCGACATGCTTGCGCACGAAGGCGGCGTCGATGCTCACGGTCAGGCCCGGCGTGTCCGACGCGCTGTAGCTGACCTCTTCGAGCAGGCGCTCCATCACCGTCTGCAGGCGGCGCGCGCCGATGTTCTCGACGCTCTCGTTGACCTCTACGGCGACTTGGGCGATCTCGCGCAGGCCGTCGTCGGTGAAGGCGAGGGCGACCTTCTCGGTGTCGAGCAGGGCGACGTACTGCTTGATCAGGCTGGCTTCCGGTTCGCTCAGGATGCGAACGAAGTCGTGGAGGCCGAGGGCCTTCAGCTCGACGCGGATCGGCAGGCGGCCCTGCAGCTCGGGCAGCAGGTCCGACGGCTTGGCGACGGAGAAGGCGCCCGACGCGATGAACAGCACATGGTCGGTCTTCACCGGGCCGTGCTTGGTCGCCACCGTGGTGCCCTCGATCAGCGGCAGCAGGTCGCGCTGCACGCCTTCGCGGCTGACGTCGCCGCCGCGACGTCCCTCGGCGGCGCAGATCTTGTCGATCTCGTCGAGGAAGACGATGCCGTTCTGCTCGACGGCGGCGATGGCCTCGCGCGTCACGCTCTCCGGGTCGAGCAGCTTGTCGCTCTCTTCCTCGATCAGCACGGCGTAGGATTCGGCGACGGTCAGCTTGCGCTTGCGCGTGCGGCCGCCGAAGGCCTTGCCGAACATGTCGCCGAGATTGAGCATCCCGACCTGCGCGCCGGGCATGCCGGGCACGTCGAAGGTCGGCATGCCGCCGCCCGCGTCGTTCGTCTCGATCTCGATCTCCTTGCCGTCCAGCTCGCCGGCGCGCAGCATCTGGCGGAACTTGCGCCGCGTCTCGTCGCCGGAATTGCCGCCGACCAGGGCGTCGAGCACGCGTTCCTCGGCGGCGAGCTCGGCCTTGGCGCGCACGTCCTTGCGCAGGCGCTCGCGCGTCATGGCCAGCGACACTTCGACGAGGTCGCGGACGATCTGCTCGACGTCGCGGCCGACGTAGCCGACCTCGGTGAACTTGGTCGCCTCGATCTTGAGGAAGGGCGCCTGGGCCAGCTTGGCGAGGCGGCGCGCGATCTCGGTCTTGCCGACGCCGGTCGGGCCGATCATCAGGATGTTCTTCGGCATCACCTCGTCGCGCAGGCTTTCGGGCAGCTGCTGGCGGCGCCAGCGGTTGCGCAGCGCGATGGCGACGGCCCGCTTGGCGTCATGCTGGCCGACGATGTGGCGGTCGAGCTCGGAGACGATCTCGCGGGGGCTGAAGGAGGGGCTGGCGGGGAGGGCCATGGATTGATCCTGAATAGGGAAGGGCGAAAGGCGAGGCGGACGCGGCGGGCCTCAGATCGTCTCGACCACGATGTTGCGGTTGGTGTAGACGCAAATGTCGGCGGCGACGCCCATGGCCTTGCGGGCGATGGCTTCGGCGTCCATGTCGGCGCGGTCGAACAGGGCGCGCGCGGCGGCCAGCGCGTACATGCCGCCCGAGCCGATGCCGATCAGGCCGTCCTCCGGCTCCAGCACGTCGCCGGTGCCGGTGACGACCAGCGAGGTCTCGGCGTCGGCGACCGCCATCATGGCCTCCAGCCGGCGCAGGTAGCGGTCGGTGCGCCAGTCCTTGGCCAGCTCGACGCAGGCGCGGGCCAGGTTGTGGCCGTGCTTCTCCAGCTTGGCCTCCAGGCGCTCGAACAGGGTGAAGGCGTCCGCCGTCGCCCCGGCGAAGCCGGCGATGACCTTGCCGGAGGCCAGGCGGCGCACCTTGCGGGCGTTCGACTTGATGACGGTGGCGCCGAGGGTGACCTGGCCGTCGCCGGCGATGACCACCTTGCCCTCCTTGCGCACGGCCAGGATCGTGGTGCCGTGCCACAGTTCGGGACGGGCGGCGGGGCTGTCGGTCATGGGATGTCCGTTCGGAAAGGGCGGCCCGGCGGGGCGCCGGCCTCAAGGATGGGATATCCCTTAAATGTGGGAGATTGGCGGCCAAGATCAAGGCCGTACCAGCACGCCTCGCGGGGCGGAAAACCCTTGGCTTCCCTTGGACTTTCAACGCTGTCCTGCTAAAACAAGCTCACTTTCCGCCATTTGGAGACCGGGTCATGAGCCCGAAGACCGCCCCCGCGCGCAAGGCGCGCGGCACCGCAAAAACCGTTTCGGCAAATGCTCCCTCGACCGCCAAGGCCAGGAGCGTGAAGGCTGCGTCGAAGCCTGGCGCGTCGAAGGCCCTCGCCGTCCGCAAGGCCGCGCCCAAGTTCGTCGCGCCCAAGTTTGTGGGCCGCAGCGCCACCGTCGCGCGCAAGACGAAGGAGACCTCGATCTCCGTCACGGTGAATCTCGACGGCACCGGCGCCTACGAGGTCTCGACCGGCGTCGGCTTCCTTGACCACATGCTCGAGCAGCTCTCGCGCCACAGCCTGATCGACATCCGCTGCCAGGCGCAGGGTGACCTGCACATCGACGCGCATCACACGACGGAAGACAGCGGCATCGCCATCGGCGAGGCGATCACCCAGGCGCTCGGCGACCGCGCCGGCATCGCGCGCTACGGCTCGGCCTATATCCCGATGGACGAGACGCTGACGCGCGTCGCCCTCGACGCCTCCAACCGCCCCTACCTGATCTGGCGCGTGAAGTTTCCGCGCCCGAAGGTCGGCGAGATGGACACCGAGCTGTTCAAGGAATGGTTCCAGGCCTTCGCCCAGGCCGCGGGCCTGACGCTGCACGTCGAGAACCTCTACGGCGAGAACAGCCACCACATCGTCGAGTCCTGCTTCAAGGGGCTGGCCCGCGCGCTGCGCCAGGCGGTCGAGATCGACCCGCGCAAGGCCGACGCCATTCCCTCCACCAAGGGCGTGCTGGGCGGCTCGCTTTAATTCCGGCTCGCTCTCGGTCGCCCTTCGCCCGGCGCCCAACGGACATTTGCTCATGCCGCTTCACGTCTACACGGTTCATCTGCCTCCCGCGAAGGGCTTGCGCGGCGATGCGGGCGATCCGCTGCCGCAGCTGGTCAAGGAGGGCTTTTCCTGGCCGGCCTTCCTCTTCGGCTTCGCCTGGGCGCTGGGCAGCAGGCTGTGGATCGTCGCCGCTGCGCTCCTCGCGCTGAGCCTGGCGCTCGGCGTCGTCTTCGAGGAGCTGAACCTCGACGGGCTGACCGCGTCGCTCGTCTTCTTCGGCATCGCCGTGATCGTCGGCTTCCTCGGCAACGACTGGCGCCGCATGGCGCTGCGCCGGCGCGGCTACCGCGATTCCGGCGTGGTCACGGCAGGCGACATGGAGACGGCGATCCGCCGCTTCCTCGATCTCCAGTCGATCGAGGCTCTGGCGGCGCTGCGCGCCAGCGCGGCGGGGCCCGCCGAAGCGGCGAAGCCGTGGCGTTCGCCCGACGCCGGCCCCTGGGGCGCGGCATGAGTCTCGTCAAACCTGTGAGCGTTCGCCTGTGAAGATCGTCATCGTCGACTACGGCTCCGGCAACCTGCGCTCGGCGGCCAAGGCCTTCGCCCGCGCGGCGGACGACGCCGGCCTCGGCGAGACCGTCGCCGTCAGCGCCGACGCCAAGGCCTTGGCGCAGGCCGACCGCATCGTGCTGCCGGGCGTCGGCGCGTTCGGCGACTGCAAGCGCGGCCTCGAGGCGCTGCCCGGCATGATCGACGCGCTGAACGAGCAGGTGCTCGTGAAGAAGAAGCCGTTCTTCGGCATCTGCGTCGGCATGCAGCTGATGGCCGAGGTCGGCCTCGAGCATGGCGAGCACAAGGGCCTCGGCTGGATCAAGGGCACGGTCGAGGCGATCGCGCCGGCCGATCCGGCGCTGAAGGTGCCCCACATGGGCTGGAACGAGCTGCGCATGACGCGCCCCCATCCGCTGTTCGCCGGCCTGGAGGCGAACCGCGACGCCTATTTCGTGCACAGCTACCATCTCAAGCCGACGGACGCCGCCGACGTGCTGGCGACGGTCGACTACGGCGGGCCCATCGTCGCCGCGGTCGGGCGCGAGAACATCGTCGGCACGCAGTTCCATCCCGAGAAGAGCCAGGCCAACGGCCTGGCCATCATCGCCAATTTCCTGCGCTGGCGGCCGTGATGAAAACCCGTTTCGATCTTTCCCTGTCGTCATGCCCGGGCTTGTCCCGGGCATCCACGGCTTTTCTTTCGTCGGCATCGCAAGTCGTGGATGCCCGCAACCAGTGCGGGCATGACGATGAGGAGACAGCCCTCGTGCCTTTCCATCCGGAGCCTTGCCCATGATTCTGTTTCCCGCCATCGACCTGAAGGACGGCAATTGCGTCCGTCTGTTCAAGGGCGACATGGATCAGGCCACCGTCTACAACGCGGATCCCGCCGATCAGGCGCGCGCCTTCGAGAAGGCCGGCTTCAAGTGGCTGCATCTTGTCGACCTCAACGGCGCTATCAAGGGCAAGCCGGTGAACGACGCGGCCGTCGCCGCGATCCTGTCCGCCATCAAGCTGCCGGTGCAGCTCGGCGGCGGCATCCGCGACCTCGCCACCATCCAGCGCTGGCTCGACGCCGGCATCACGCGCGTCATCCTCGGCACCGTGGCGCTCAACGACCCCGAACTGGTCAAGACCGCCTGCAAGCAGTTCCCCGGCAAGATCGTCGTCGGCATCGACGCGCGCGAAGGCTACGTCGCCGTCGAGGGCTGGGCCAAGACGTCGCGCGTCAAGGCGCTCGACCTGGCGCTGCGCTTCGAAGATTCGGGCGTCGCCGCCATCATCTTCACCGACATCGACCGCGACGGCGTGATGACGGGCGTGAACCTCGAATCGACCGTCGACCTCGCCTTCGCGCTGACCACGCCGATCATCGCCTCCGGCGGCGTCTCGTCGCTCTCCGACCTGGAGGAGATCAAGCGCCACGAAGGCTCCGGCCTCGAAGGCGTGATTTCCGGCCGCGCCCTCTACGACGGGCGCATCAACGTCGCCGCCGCCCTGAAGCTGATGGAGTCGTGAGCTTGCTCAAGGCGCGCGTCATCCCCTGCCTCGACGTCAAGGACGGCCGCGTCGTCAAGGGCGTCAACTTCGTCGACCTGACCGATGCCGGCGATCCGGTGGAGCAGGCCAAGATCTACGACGCCGCCGGCGCGGACGAGCTCACCTTCCTCGACATCACCGCGAGCCATGAGAACCGCGACACCATCTTCGACGTAGTGCGCCGCACCGCGGAGCAATGCTTCATGCCGCTGACCGTGGGCGGCGGTGTGCGCACGCTCGATGATGTGCGCAAGCTCCTGCTCGCGGGTGCGGACAAGGTCTCGATCAATTCCGCCGCCATCGCCAACCCGCC
>DASYCO010000065.1:0-89907 GCA_036500145.1 Alphaproteobacteria bacterium
CGCCGATGCCGGCGAGTCCGATGATCACGCCATAGGGATAGCGCTGCCATAGGCAAAGCACGCAAGGATGCAGGCCGCCGATGAATTGGAAGGCGAAAGCGGCGCCCAAGATGGCGATGCTGGCGACGAGCAGGCCGAGGAAGGCGCGGCGCGCTACCGGATCGCCATTGGGCTGAAGGGGGACGCCGGGGGTCAAAAGCATCGTCTCGTTCCTTGGCGCGAAGAGGGCCTTGACGCGAAAGAGGGGCCGCGCAGGCGGGGCCGGATCAGAAGATATATTTGAGCACGACGAAGCCGCCGATCAAAGTCACAAGGCCGAGCGTCAGGACCAGGGTCAGGCGCTTCTCGATGAAATCGCGGATCGGCGGGCCGAATTTCCACAAAAGTGCCGCGACCAGGAAGAAACGCACGCCGCGCGAGACCACGGACGCCAGGGTGAAGATGGCGAGGTCGAAATGCAGCGCGCCGCTGGTGATGGTCAGGAATTTATAGGGGATCGGCGTCATCCCTTTGGCAATGATGATCCAGGCGCCCCATTCGTCGAAGGTGTGGCGCAGCTCGACGTATTTATCGACGATGCCGTAGAACTGCAGGATGGGCTGGCCGACCGCTTCGAACAGGAAGTAGCCGATAGCGTAGCCGAGGAAGCCGCCGATCACCGAGGAGACGGTGGCGATGGCGGCGAGCCGCCAGGCGCGCTCGGGCCGCGCCAGAATCATCGGGATCAGCAGGATGTCCGGCGGGATCGGGAAGAACGAGCTCTCGATGAAGGAGACGGCGGCCAGCGCCTTCTCCGCGTGGGGGCCTGCCGCGAGCGACAGCGTCCAGTCGTACATGCGACGCAGCACGGTCAGATCTTCCAGTCCGGGTTCGGCATTTCCTGGAAGGCGAAGCGGAGCGCGTCGCTCCAGTATCCGCCGACGCTGCGGTAGTAGTCGTTGGTCGCGTCGACCTCGACCTCGAAGCCGCGCTTGTAGCTGTTCTTGCGGTAGGTCATCAGGTTGATCGGCAGGCCGACCGAGACGTTGCTGCGCATGGTCGAATCGAACGACAGCAGCGTGCATTTCGCCGCTTCCATCAGCGTCGAATCGTGGCGGATGACGCGGTCGATGATCGGCTTGCCGTACTTGTTCTCGCCGATCTGGAAATAGGCGCTGTCGGGCGAGGCCTCGATGAAGTTGCCGGCGGAATAGACCTGGAACAGGCGGTGCTGCTCGCCCTTGATCTGGCCGCCGAAGATGAAGGACACGTTGAAGTCGGTGTCCTGCTGGCGCAGCGCCTCGCCGTCCACGTCGTGCACCTTGCGCACGGCGGCGCCGACCAGACGCGCCGCGCCAAACAGGCTGCGGACGTTCATCAGGTTCTCCTTGCGCTTGGCGCGCACGCCCTCGCGCAAGTCCTCGATGACGGCCTGGCTGATCGCCAGGTTGCCGGCGGAGAGCAGGGCCATCATGCGGTTGCCCGGCTTCTCGAAGACGGTGAGCTTGCGGAAGGTCGAGACATGGTCGACGCCCGCGTTGGTGCGCGTGTCGGCGGCGAAGACAAGTCCGGATTGGAGGAGGAATCCGACGGCGTAGGTCATGGATGCGCGATCAACGTCTACTGGGGGATGCTTGGGGCGCGAGCATATCGGAGCAGGCGCGGCCGCTCCACTGGAAAGCGGCCGGGCGCCGGGCGCGCGTGGCGCACGCGAGGGAGAACGCTCGGGCGCGGCCGCCGTTCCCGCTGGGGAAGCCTTGCGGGCTATTGGGCCTGTCCGCCGTCCGGCGACAGCGGCACCGTCGGGGTGACGCCGAGGCTGCCCTGGTTGACCTGCACGCTGACATCCATGGCCTCCGAGCCGCCGCCGCGGCGGACGCCGCGGATGGGCGCGCAGGAGAGGTAGTCGAGGCCGACGGCGAGGCGCAGGTAGGCTTCCGTGGGCGAAATCCCGTTGGTGATGTCGAACCCGACCCAGCCGAGCCCGTCGACCCAGGCTTCCGCCCAGGCGTGCGACGCGTTGTCGCCGCTGCCCAGCCCGACGTGTAAATAGCCTGACACATAGCGCGCCGGCACGCCGAGGGCGCGCGCGGCGGCGACGAAGACATGGGCCTGGTCCTGGCAGACGCCGCTGCCCTGGATCAGCGCATCGGCGGCGGTGGTCTGCGCGTCGGTCTCGCCCTGGCGGTAGGCGACGGCGGCGCTGACCTTGCTGAGCAGGGCGTGCAGGCCGTCGAGCCGGTCCTTGGAGACGATCTTGCGGAGCGGCGAGACGAGGTCGGCGACCGCGTCGCCGCCTTCGGTGAGGTGCGAGCGGCGCATGTAGACGCCGGGCGGCAGGGATTCGGTCTCGCTGCCGATGACGCCGGCGGTGTCGGTCGTCTCGACCTCGCCGCTGACGCGGATGGCGATCTCGTCGTGCGGCTTGTCGACCACCAGCACGTGCATGAGGTTGCCGAAGGCGTCGGGCATCTCGATCACCTGGCCCGGGGTCTCCAGGCGCCAGCGCAGCACGCGCTGGCAGGAGGCCGTGCGCGGCGTCAGGTGCAGGTACTGGATGGTGTAGTTGACCGGCGCCTCGTAGCGGTAGACGGTCGTGTGCTGTATGGCGAGCTTCATGGGTTCGGTCTCATGAGTTTCTAGGCCGCCAGGTGGAAGCTGTTCTGGATCTCGGCCGACAGCGCGTTGTTGCGCGCGAGGAAGACCGTCAGGAATTCGTGCAGGCCGGTGCGGAAGATGTCGCCGATCTTGCCGTAGTGCAGCGAGGCATGGACTTCGCCGGCGAGGCGCGCGGCTTCCGTCGGCTTGTCGTCGCTGAGCATGCCGAGCAGGCTCACCGTGGCGTCGAGGCAGGAGTGCAGCGAGCGCGGCATCGAATCGTTGAGGATCAGCAGCTCGGTGACGCGGCTCGGCTCGATGGTGTCGTGGTAGACGCGGTGGTAGGCGCGGAAGCCCGAGACCGAGCGCAGCAGCGCGCCCCACTGGAAGTTGTCGATGACGCCGCCGACGTCGGTCGGCGAGGGCAGCAGCACGTGGTACTTCACGTCGAGGATGCGGGCGACGTTGTCGGCGCGCTCGACGAAAGTGCCGAGGCGGCCGAAGTTGTAGGCCTCGTCGCGCAGCATGGTGCCGAAGGTGATGCCGCGGAACAGGTGCGAGCGCTCCTTGATCCAGTCGAAGAAGTCGCGCTGGCCGTTCTTGCCCAGCATGTCGGGGGTGAGGTCTTTCACCTCGAGCCAGGTGGCGTTGAGGCTTTCCCACATCTCGGAGGTGATCGACACGCGCTCGGCGTGGGCGTTCTCGCGCGCCGCGCGGATGGTCGACCAGATGCTGGACGGGTTCTCGCGGTCGAGCGTGAGGTAGGCGGTCACCTTGGCGGCGGTGATGTCGCCGAAGCGCTTCTTGTACTCCTCGACGTCGCCGGCGATCTCCAGCACGGCCTGCCATTCGCTGGCGCCCTTCTTCGCGACATGCGGCAGCAACGCCATGCGCTGGCTGATTTCCAGGATGCGGGCGGTGTTTTCGGCGCGCTCGATGTAGCGCGACATCCAGTAGAGGTGGTTGGCGCTGCGTCCGAGCATGGCGTCAGGCCTCCAAGATCCAGGTGTCCTTGGTGCCGCCGCCCTGCGACGAGTTCACCACGAGCGAATCCTTGATGAGGGCGACGCGGGTCAGGCCGCCGGGCACCAGGGTCTGCGTCTTGCCGGTGATGACGAAGGGGCGGAAGTCCACGTGGCGCGGCGCGATGCCCTTGGCCACGAAGGTCGGGCAGGTCGAGAGCGCCAGGGTCGGCTGGGCGATGTAGTTGCCCGGGTTGGCGAGGATGCGCTTGGCGAAGTCCTGGCGCTCCTTCGTCGTCGCGGCAGGGCCGACGAGCATGCCGTAGCCGCCCGAGCCGTGCACTTCCTTGACCACCAGCTTGTCGAGGTTGTCGAGCACGTAGGCGCGGTCCTTGTCGTCGCGCAGCACGTAGGTCGGCACGTTCGACAGCTTCGGCTCCTCGCCCAGGTAGAAGCGCACCATCTCGGGCACGTGCACGTACATCGACTTGTCGTCGGCGACGCCGGTGCCGATGGCGTTGGCCAAGGTCACGTTGCCGGCGCGGTAGGCGGCGAGCAGGCCGGGCACGCCGAGCATCGAGTCGCGGTGGAAGGCGAGCGGGTCGAGGAAGTCGTCGTCGACGCGGCGGTAGATCACGTCGACCTGCTGCGGGCCCTTGGTGGTGCGCATGAAGACATGGCCGTTCTTCACGAACAGGTCCTGGCCTTCGACCACGTCGATGCCCATCTGGTCGGCCAGGAAGACATGCTCGAAGTAGGCGCTGTTGTAGGCGCCGGGCGACAGCAGCACGACCGTCGGGTTGCTCACGCCGGGCGCCAGCCCGCGCAGGCTTTCGAGCATGTGGGCCGGGTAGTTGTCGACGGGCGCCACCTTGTGGGCGGAGAACAGGTCGGGGAACAGCCGCATCATGACGTTGCGGTTCTCCAGCATGTAGGAGACGCCCGACGGCGTGCGCAGGTTGTCCTCCAGCACGTAGAAGTCGCGCTCGCCGGTGCGCACCAGGTCGAGGCCGGCGATGTGGACATAGACGCCGCCCGGCACGTCGAGGCCCTGCATCTCCGGCCGGTACTGCGGGTTGATCAGCACTTCCTCGGCGGGGATGCGGCCGGCCTGCAGGATGTCCTGGTTGTGGTAGATGTCGTGCAGGAAGGCGTTGATGGCGCGCACGCGCTGGCAGCAGCCGTCATGGATGATCTGCCATTCGTCGGCGGTGAAGATGCGCGGGATGACGTCGAAGGGGATCAGGCGCTCGGTCGAGCTTTCCTTGCCGTAGACCAGGAAGGTGATGCCGAGGCGGCGGAACAGCAGCTCCGCTTCCTTGCGCTTGCGCTCGAATTCCTTGGCCGGCACGGTCGCCTGCCATTCGGCGAAGACGCGGTAGACCTCGCGCACTTTTTCAGGCGTGACCGGACCGCTGCCGGCGAAAGAGGTCATCTCGTCGAAGGCGACGGGCTTGTGCACGCCTGCCGCGGCTTTAGGGAGCGCAGCCTTGGGCGCCGCGATCCTGGGGGCGGCTTTCGCGGCGGCCGGCTTGGCGGCGGGGGCCTTGGCTTTGACCTGAGCGGATTTGATTTTGGCGGCTTTCACGGCAGGGATGGGGGCAGGCCGGGCATCTCTCTCGACAGGGGCGTCTTTCTTCACTGGGGCCGGAGCCGCTCTGGCCTTGCCATTGACGCGCAAGGGAACGAACGCCGACGCCATGAAGGAAGTCTGCGGCGAGAGAAGCCAATTCGGCAAGCGAAACCCCGTTTCCGACAGCCAGCTGTCCAAGAATTAGGCAGGCTGTTCAAAAACGTTCCGGAATCGCGATTCGCTCCGGTCGTTCCAAAATAAACCGGAGCTGCGGGCAGGGCCTATTGGCCGCGCGCCTGCTGGAAATAGCTGGTGTCGATGTAGCGCGACGGGTCGGTCAGGCTCTTCTTCGGCTCGCCCATCTCGCTGCGCAGTTCCAGCACGGTCTTGACGCCTTCGACGCTGATCTCGCCGCGCTTGGAGAGGCCGCCCTTCTCGTCGACGAGGCCCGTATAGACCAGTTCGGCACGCTCCTCCGAAAGGCCGCGGATGTGGGCGCGCAGGACGGCGATGGCGCCGGCCTTGTCGACGCGGATGGAATCGTGCGCCGCGATCAGGCTGCGTGCGACGGCGAGCATCTCGCGCGGATGCGTGCTGGCCCAGCTGCGCCGCGTCGCATAGACCGTGCCTTCGTAGCCGCCGACGAGGTCGGACGGTTCGGCCAGGATGGTGAAGTTGAGCTCCGTCGCTTCCGTGTCGTTCGGCGCGGACAGCAGGGTGCCGTCGATGCGGCCTTCCTTGAGCGCGGCGAAACGTTCGACGGGGCCGCCGAGCGGCACCACCTTGTAGTCGACGCCGCGCCTGAGGTCGTTGCGCTCGAGCAGGCGGTAGAGCACGAAGGCGTAGCCGGACGTGAGCGTGTCGACGCCCATCTTGCGGCCGCGCATGTCCTGGTAGGTCATCACCTCGGGCTTCACCACCAGGCTGTTGAGCCCGTGGTGCACGCCCATGAAGGCGAACATGTCGGGCAGCGGCGGCGTGGTGACTCCCTGGCCTTCCTGGTAGGCGACGATGTTGTCGATCGCCGTCATGAACAGCGGATACTTGCCGGCCATGACGCCGGAAATCTGCGCGGCCACGCTGTCGACCTGCTCCAGGTGGACGATGACGCCGTTGCGCGTGAAGTAGTTTTTGTCCTGGGCGATCCAGACCGGCAGGTTGCTGGTGCCGGCGAAGCTCGCCATGTCGATGACGCTATCGACGGGGCGCGGCGCCGCGCGCGGCTTGCCCTGGGCGGCGGCGCCCTCCGGAAGTGCCATGAAGCAAGCGAGATAGGCCATCGCCGCATATGCGGCTGCCGTGCCGAGCCTCGACGCGAACGCCATACAAGTCCTCTCAGGTGCCGGCACGGTTCATGCGCTGCGGGCGATGGGCTGCGGTCGTCGAACGGCGGGCGGCCGGATTATCGGGACCGCGCCGCCCGCCGTCAATCGACGCCGTCGTTATTGCATCAGGTTCCGGATCAGTTCCTTGGCGCTGGCCATGGGCTCTTCGAACTCCTGGGTCTGCGTGCCCATGTACTTGTCGATATGCTCCATGTCGAGCGCCCGGTCGGGGTCGCCGAAGGGCACGCCGCGCCGCCGGCTGTTGAGCTGGGTCGCCTTCATGATCTTCTCCTGCACGGCCTGGCTCAGGATCCAGTTGACGAAGACCACGGTGGCGTTCGGGTTCGGGCGCGGCTCCAGCACCTGCAGGCCGCAGACGCCGGCGCTCCAGGTGTCGAGGCCGCTGACCTTGCCCATCTTCAGGTTCACGCCGCTTTCCTGGAAGCGCAGCACGTCCGCCGTCGGCATGCCCATGCCGATGGGATATGTCCCTTGCGCGAACCACTGCACGAGCTGGCGTGTGTTCTGCGTCACCACCGGCTTCTGGTCGACGATCAGCTTCTTGATGAAGTCCGGCCCGAAGACCTTGTAGATCGCGCCCATGGAGACGATGGTCGAGCCGCCGCGCGGGTCGGCCATGGCGATCTTGCCCTTCCATTCGGGCTTCACGATGTCCGTGAAGGTGGTGATCTGGCCCGGCTTGATGAAGTCCTCGTTGGTGTAGACCAGCGGGCTGTCGAAGGCGCAGAAGGCCGGCATGTATTTCTTGGCGTAGTCGAGGAACATGCCGTTGAAGCCGCCGTACCAGTTGGCCTCGTCGGCGACCTCGGGCGACATGTACATGTCGCGCACGGGGGCCAGGCCGCCGCTCTCGATCAGCTTGAAGGCCTGGGTCTCGGCGCCGCCGACGCGGATGTCCCACAGGTACTGGCCCACTTCGCGTTCCTTCACGGCGCGCGGCCAGAAGTCGCGGCCGGCGAAGGAGGTGACCTGGATCTTGATGTCGGGATAGTCCTTGCGGAAGGTCTCGAGCAGGTCCTGCCACAGCTTGCCCGACGGGCCGGCGACCACGAGCTTGCCTTCCTTCTTGGCCGCGGCGAGCGTTTCGTCCCATGTGCGCGCGAACTGCGAGGGCGCCGGCCTGGCGGCCGGCGCGCCTTGCGCATGGGCGGAACTGGCGGCCAGAAGGCTGCCGGCGACAAGGCTGCCGGCCAGCAGGCCGAACGTGGCGGCGACAGATGCGGCGCGCGACAGGCGGACTCCGGCCGCGAATGGATTCAGCATGTGATCTCCCCAGACGTTGCGCGGCGTTCGCCGCTGGCGCTTTGCGCCTTTTCGTTTCCCGATGAAGTATCGCCATGGTCCGGCGACGGCGTCAATTGCGGACAGGTCACGTTCCGGCGAGGCGCGCGGCGCTCGCGCGCCGCAGCATCCTCGCCGGACCGTGCCGCCCCCTCGGCGGTTCGCTATTGCAAGAGGTTGCGGATCAGCTCCTTGGCGTTGGCCATGGGCTCCTCGAATTCCTGGGTCTGGGTGCCGAGGTACTTGTCGATGTGCTCCATGTCGAGCGCGCGGCTCTCGTCGCCGAAGGGCACGCCGCGCCGCCGGCTGTTGAGCTGCGCCGCCTTCATGATCTTCGCCTGCACCGGCTGGGTGAGGATCCAGTTGACGAAGACGGTGGTCGCGTTCGGGTTCGGCCGCGGCTCCAGCACCTGCAGGCCGCAGACGCCGGCGCTCCAGGTCTCCAGGCCCTTGAGGCGGCCGAGCTTCAGATGCACGCCGCTCTCCTCGAAGCGGATGATGTCGGCGCCCGGCATGCCCATGGCGATGGGATATGTCCCCTGCGCGAACCACTGCACGAGCTGGCGGGTGTTCTGCGTCACGATCGGCTTCTGGTCGACCACCATCTGGCGGATGAAGTCGGGGCCGTAGGCTTTGTAGATGGCGCCCATCTGCACGATGGTCGAGCCGCCGCGCGGGTCGGCCATGGCGATCTTGCCTTTCCATTCCGGCTTCACGATGTCGGTGAAGGCCGAGATCTGGTCCGGCTTGATGAAGTCCTCGTTGTAGTAGATCAGCGGGCTGTCGAAGGCGCAGAAGGCCGCCATGTACTTCTTGCCGTAGTCGAGGAACATGCCGTTGAAGCCGCCGTACCACTGCGATTCGTCGGCCACTTCGGGCAGCAGGAACATGTCGCGCACGGGCGCCAGGCCGCCTGTCTCGATCAGCTTGTAGGCCTGGGTCTCGGCGCCGCCGACGCGGATGTCCCACAGATACTGCCCGACCTCGCGCTCCTTCACGGCGCGCGGCCAGAAGTCGCGGCCGGCGAAGGAGGTGACCTGGATCTTGATGTCGGGATAGTCCTTCTGGAAGGTCTCGAGCAGCGACTGCCAGAGCTTGCCCGACGGGCCGGCGACGATCAGCTTGCCCTCCTTCTTGGCCTTGGCGAGCGTGTCGGTCCAGGCCTGCGGAGGGGCGGCGTTCTGCGCCGATGCCGCGCCCGATGCGGCGACCAGGAGCGCCAGCGCCGCGCTGGCCAGGACGGCAAGGGCCAGGCCCGCTGCGGCGCGCGTCGGGCGGTCGCCCGCCTCATGGCAGTCATGCATGTCGCTCTCCCAATTCCTGTGCGTGCCCAATTGCGTGGTTGCGCCGCGTCGCGCCATCGGCGCGGCGCGGCGAAGCGCGGTCTTCGTCATTGCATGAGGGTGCGGATCAGTTCCTTGGCGTCGGCCATGGGCGCTTCGAAGTCCTGCGTCTGCGCGCCCATGTACTTGCCGAGGTCGTTGAGGTCGAGCGCGCGCTCGGGGTCGCCGAGCGGCACGTCGTTGCGCCGGCTGTTGAGCTGCGTGCCGGCCATGATCCTGGCCTGCACCTTCTGCGTGAGCAGCCAGTTGACGAAGACGACGGTGGCGTTGGGGTTCGGGCGCGGCTCCAGCACCTGGATGCCGCAGGTGCCCGGCGTCCATATCTCCAGCCCCGGCACGCGGTGGCGCTTCAGGTCGACGCCGCTCGATTCGAAGCGGATCAGCTCGGCCGTCGGCATGCCGATGCCGATGGGATAGGTGCCCTGCGCGAACCACTGCACGAGCTGGCGCGTGTTCGAGGTGATGACGGGTTTCTGGTCGACGATGAGCTTTCGGATGAAGTCGGGGCCGAAGGCTTTGTACATGGCGCCCATCTGCACGATGGTGGAGCCGCCGCGCGGGTCCGCCATGGTGATCTTGCCGCTCCACTTCGGGTCGACGATGTCGGCGAAGGTGTTGATCTCGCCCGGCTTGATGACGTCCTCGTTGTAGTAGAGGAACGTGCTTTCCTGGCCGCAGAAGGCCTCCATGTACTTCTTGCCGTAGTCGAGGAAGGAGGCGTCGATGCCGCCAATCCACTTCGACTCGTCGGTGACTTCTGGCAGTAGGAACATGTCGCGCACCGGCGCCAGGCCGCCGCTTTCGATCATCTTGAAGGCCTGGGTCTCGGCGCCGCCGACCCGCACGTCCCACAGGTACTGGCTGACCTCGCGCTCCTTGATGGCGCGCGGCCAGAAGTCGCGGCCGGCGAAGGAGGTCACCTGGATCTTGATGTCGGGATAGTCTTTCTGGAAGGTCTCGAGCAGCGTCTGCCAGGCCTTGCCCGCCGGGCCGGCGACGACGAGCTTGCCTTCCTTCTTCGCCTTGGCGAGCGTGTCGACCCAGACCTTGGCGGCATCAAGGGCCGCATCCTGCGCCGATGCCGGCGACGAAGCGGCAGCCGCGCCGCCGAAGGCGAGGACGCCGAGCGCTGCCACGACCCGGGCGGCGCGCGTTAGACGGACTCCGAGCCTCTGCTGACGCTGACGCAAGGCGGACCTCCCAGTCGTTCGCGGCGTTTCGCCGCGTCGCGCGCTTCGGCGCGTTTCTCGTTATGGGCAGTATTCGGTCGCCGCCGCAATTCCGTCAATCGTCGTGACGCTTCAAATTTTGGAAAGTCGCCGGGTGCGCCGCAGCATCGAATCTGGCGGCGCGGGCGCAAAACGGCGGAAAGCCTCGGCAAAGGGCCGAAGCGGCCCTCCGTCGGGCGGCTTGACCGGGGCGCAGCCCTGGCTATGATCCGCCGCTTCCGCAGGGCCGCCCTACCACGGCCCTTTCGCGCGGGCCCCTATGGCGGAACTGGTAGACGCGGCAGACTCAAAATCTGTTGCCCGTGAGGGCGTGCTGGTTCGATTCCGGCTGGGGGCACCACGACGTCGGATGAGCCTACAATCATCCAGGCCGGGCGCATGACCCGGCGCTTGCCGGTAGCCGCTGCAATCCCTGCTCTCAACTAGGCGTGGACGCCATGGATACCCAAGCCTGCGCCGAAAAACCTCCGATGTCCCTGGCTTGCGCCCGTCCGGCGTCCGCCAAGGCGGCGCCGTTCCTGCCGATGAGCCGTGACGAGATGGATGCGCTCGGCTGGGACGCCTGCGACATCGTGCTGGTGACGGGCGACGCCTATGTCGACCATCCGAGCTTCGGCATGGCGATCATCGGCCGGCTGCTCGAATCCCAGGGCTTCCGCGTCGGCATCATCTCGCAGCCCGACTGGCAATCGGCGGAGCCCTACAAGGCGCTGGGCAAGCCGCGCCTGTTCTTCGGCGTCACCGGCGGCAACATGGACTCCATGGTCAACCGCTACACGGCGGACCGCCGGCTGCGCCACGACGACGCCTACACGGCCGGCGGCGAAGGCGGCAAGCGCCCGGACCGCTGCACCATCATCTACGCGCAACGCTGCCGCGAGGCCTTCAAGGACGTGCCGATCGTGCTCGGCGGCATCGAGGCGTCGCTGCGCCGCATCGCGCATTACGACCATTGGTCCGAGAAGGTACGCCGCTCGATCCTGGCCGACGCCAAGGCCGATCTGCTGATCTACGGCAACGCCGAGCGCGCCGTCGTCGAAGTGGCGAACCGGCTCGCCGCCGGCGAAGCGCCGCGCGACATCGATTCCGTGCGCGGCGTCGCGCTGTTCCGCCGCGTGCCTGACGGCTACACGGAACTGCACGCCGACGACCTCGACTCCGCCGACGAAGGCGCCGCCCGCCATGCCGGCGATACCGTGATCCGGCTGCCGGCCTACGAGCAGGTCGAGCAGGACCGCGAATCTTACGCCCGCGCCTCGCGCGTGCTGCACCGGGAAAGCAATCCCGGCAACGCACGGCCGCTCGTCCAGCGCCACGGCGACCGCGACCTGTGGCTGAACGCGCCGCCGATCCCGCTGACCAGCGCCGAGATGGACGCCGTCTACGACCTGCCCTACGCCCGCGCGCCGCATCCGTCCTACGGCGATGCGAAGATCCCCGCATGGGACATGATCAAGTTCTCGGTCACCATCATGCGCGGCTGCTTCGGCGGCTGCTCGTTCTGCTCGATCACCGAGCACGAAGGCCGCATCATCCAGAATCGCTCGGAAGAATCGATCCTGCGCGAGATCGAGCTGATCCGCGACAAGACGCCGGGGTTCAAGGGCGTGATCTCGGACATCGGCGGCCCGACCGCCAACATGTACCGGCTGGCCTGCAAGGATCCGAAGATCGAGGCGGCCTGCCGGCGGCCGTCCTGCGTGTTCCCGGACATCTGCCCGAACCTGAACACTTCCCATGACGACCTGATCCGCCTCTATCGCAAGGTGCGCGAGGTCGAGGGCGTCAAGAAGGTGATGGTCGCTTCCGGCGTGCGCTACGACCTTGCGGTGAAGAGCCCGGAATACATCAAGGAGCTGGTGACCCATCACGTCGGCGGCTACCTGAAGATCGCGCCCGAACATACCGAGCGCGGCCCGCTCGACAAGATGATGAAGCCGGGCATTGGCGCCTACGACCGCTTCAAGGAAATGTTCGACGCCGCCGCGAAGCAGGCCGGCAAGCAATATTACCTGATCCCCTATTTCATCGCCGCGCATCCGGGCACGACCGACGAGGACATGATGAACCTCGCGCTCTGGCTCAAGAAGAACCGCTACCGCGCCGACCAGGTGCAGACGTTCCTGCCGTCGCCGATGGCGAACGCCACGACCATGTACCATAGCGGCGTCAACCCGCTGCGCGCCGTGCGGCGCGGGGCGAGCGAGAAGGTCGAGGTGGTCAAGGGCTTGCGGCAGCGCCGGCTGCACAAGGCGTTCCTGCGCTACCACGACCCCGACAACTGGCCGATGCTGCGCGAGGCGCTGAGGAAGATGGGCCGCGCCGACCTGATCGGCCCGCGTCCCGAGCAGCTCGTGCCGCTCCATCAGCCGCCCGGCACGGGTGGGCCCAGCGGCTCGCCCGCAGGCGCGCGGCAGGGCGCGCGGCGCTTCACCACGAAGGGCGTGCCTTTTCCCAATAAGGGGCGGCGCTAGGCGCGTTCGGTCAGGGCGCGTCCCGCTGCATGACCGCGGCGAAGAAGCCGTCGGTGTTGTGGCGCGCCGGCGTCAGCGACAGATAATCCGGATGGGCCGAATCGGTCAGCTGCGGCGCGGCGTCGCGCAGCGGCACGACATGGAAGGCGGGATGCGCCGCGAGGAAGGCGGCGACTTGCTCCTCGTTTTCCTCGGGCAGCAGGGAGCATGTGGCGTAGACGAAGCGTCCGCCGGGCTTCACCAGCCGCGCGGCGCTTGTCAAAATGCTCGCCTGCAGCGGCAGCAGACTGTCGAGCCCCGACCCGAGCGAGCGCCAGCGCGCATCCGGATTGCGCCGCCAGGTGCCGGTGCCGCTGCAGGGCGCATCGACCAGCACCCGATCGAAGTTGCCCTTGTGGCGCTTCACCCAGGGATCCCGTTCGCTGCTCAGCGGCTTGGTCTCGATGTTGTGCAGTCCGGCGCGGCGGAACCGCTCGGCGGCGCGCGCTAGGCGATTGGCGAGAACGTCGCAGGCCATGACATGGCCCTTGTTCTCCATCTGGGCGGCTATGGCCAGCGTTTTGCCGCCGGTCCCGGCGCAGAAATCGACCACGCGTTCGCCTGGCCGCGCGCCCACGAGCATGGCGACAAGCTGCGAGCCCTCATCCTGAATCTCGACCTCGCCGTTCTTCAACATGGGCAGGTCGGACAAGGAGGGACGCTCGTTCACGCGAATGCCGTAAGGCGCCATGCGGGTCGCCTCGGCCGGCAAGCCGAGGCGCCTAAGCGCGCGCAGCGCCTCCTCGGGCGTGGACTTGAGCGGATTGACGCGCAAATCGAGCGGCGGCGTCGTCAGCAGCGCGGTCATCTCGCGCTGGAACGAGTCGCCGAAGCGGCGCCGCAAATAGGGAGCCGCCCAGGGCGGACATTCGCCGCGCACCTCGTCCGGCATGGCGGGATGGTCGATCGTGCAGCCCTGCAATCTCGCCAGCAGCATGCGTTCCTGGTCGGTCAAGACGGCAGGCGCGAACTTCCTGCCGTCGAACAGGGCGTCGACCTGATCCAGCGTCTTGCCTTCATCGATCGCCAGCCAGGCCAGCAGCCGGCCGCGCGGCGTGACGGGGCATTCATGTTTCGCCAGCCACCAGCCTAGGCGGGCGTGATGCCGCAGCAGCGCATAAAGCAGCTCGACGATCTGGCCGCGATCGTCGGCGCTGACATGCCGCCGCTCGCGAAACCAAGCCGAGACGACGGCATCGGCGGGACGCGCGACGTTGTCGACGTCATGCATCAGATCGAGGGTGGCTTGCAGGCGGGCGGCGAGAATCACGGAGAGACGATCACGCTGGAAAATGGGACGCCATGGATGAAGGCGCTGCCGCACCGACATTGGCGTTTGGAAGCTTTGGTTTCGTCACGATTGCCCCAGTTGCGTGCCAACCGCAATCGCCATTGATTTGGCGATGCCGGCCGCAGCCACGTTCTTTTCATATAACGTATTGATAGCATGCGGGAATATAGGAATTCGTGGAGCAGCATGGGAAACCGCGATTTCGCGGCCGCTTTCCTCGGCAGGCGCTGCCGCGCCAATATCATGTTCGCGGCAATGATGTGCGGCGCTTGCCCGAGTTTTATTCAGCAAGTTCAAGGGAACGGACTGAAGCGCTCCGCAGAAATTCCGAGTGCCGAGCGCCGGCCGAATTGTGAACGACCGTCCTTGCGGCTGCGCTGCAGCAGCGGAGATTCGGAGCCCGGCTCAAGATGGCGCGAGGTTTCGCGATACAATAAAGCTCTTTTAAAAAGCGAGTCTGGCTGTTAGGCAGGTTTCCAAACCGTCAGTACGCAAGGACGTCGCATGAATCTCAGGAACGTGGAAGTTTTCGTGCAAGTTGCCGAACATGGGAATTTCACGGCGGCCGCGCGCGCCCTCGCGCTGTCGCCCTCGGTCATCAGCCGCAGAATCCACGAGCTTGAGCAGAGCCTCGGCGCGACCTTGTTCTTCAAGTCGACGCGCAAGATGTCGCTGACCGACGCGGGCGAGGCCTTCTACAAGAGCTGCACGCGCGCCTTGGCCGACCTTCACGACGGCGAATCTCTCGTCAACAACCTGTACGGCAAGCCGTCGGGCACATTGCGGGTCAGCTCGGTCTGGGGATTTGCCGAGACCGTCATCGTGCCGCTGATTCCGAAGTTCCTGACGCTCTATCCCGATCTGCGCCTGAAGTTCATGATGACGGCGATGCCCATCAACCTGATCGAGACGGGCACGGACATCGTCATCCGCAATGGCCGGGTGATGGACGAGAGCAGCTACGAGCATTGCGACATCGCGCCGGTCCAGCACCTGATCTGCGCCTCGCCGGAGTTCTTCAAGAAGCACGGCACGCCTGCCGAGCCGAAGGACATCAGCCGCTTCAACTGCATCACGCATACGCTCTATGCGTCGAAGGAATGGTGGTTCAAGGGCACGCCGAAGGACTATTGCCTTTCCGTGCGAGGCTCGCTGGAAATCAACAACTCCGAAGCCTTGCGCGTCGCGGCGGTGAGCGGCCTGGGAATCGCCAGGCTGCCGATCTACGTCGCGGCAAAGGACATTGCCGCCGGCCGGCTGCAGGCGATCTTCAAGGAAATCACGGTTTCGCGCGAGACCATGCAGGCCTTTTACGCGCGGAGCGAATATGTGCCGACGAAAATTCCGGCCTTCCTCGATTTCCTGAAACAGGAAATCGAGGCGAGAAAGTCGGAATTCTCGATGGCCGGATAGCGGCTAGCCCGCCTAAGGCGACACGAACTCGATGAAATTGCCGTTCGTGTCCTTGGTGTAGAGAGAATGACGCGCCTGGGGCGAGGCAGAATGGGCGATGGGCCCTTCCGCCGCGTGGCCCGTCTCCTTGAAATGCGCCGCAATCGCTTTCAAGCTGTTGCGCGACACGCGGAAGGCGACGCGCGGCGTGCCGATCTGCAGTTCCTCCGGCGGCATCTGGAAATGCCTGGTGGCGAGATAGACGCCGACACATGCATCCCCAGCCTTGACGAACAGCTGCATGTTGGCGCGCGGCACGGGATCGGTGCCGTGGATGGTGCTGTAGCGCTTGTCCAAGCGCATCTGGCCCGGCGCCATGGATTCGGCGCCTTCCTTCCAGCGCTTGGCGAGGACATAGTCCGCCGTCCGCCAGCCGACGACGGCGTCGATGGGCATGGCAAGGCGACGAGCGTAGAAGTCCTCGCTCCAGTGCACGTCGCTGGCCTGCACCGTCACATGGTCGATGGCGTCGACCAGCGATCCGTTCGCCGCCGCCGCCGTGCCGTCGGCGCAGACCAGTTGCAGGCGGTTGCCGCTTGGATCGTAGAAGTAGCAATTCTCGGCGGCTTCGGCAGGCCGGATCTCCCGGTAGGAAAAGACCTCGATGTTTTCCTTGGCCAGCCGGTCGAGGATCGTCTGGCGCGCCTGCGGGCTGACGCGGTAGCCGTTGTGAATCCCGGTATCGGGCAGCGGGGCGAAGCCGGCGTCCAGGCAGAGGGCGACATGCTGCCCGGACGCCGTGGAGAGGACCGCATGCTGGCCGCATTCCGGCAGCGAAAGCCCGCTTTCCAGCGAGAAGCCAAGGACGCCGCGGTAGAAGTCGCGCGCGGCGGCAAGGTCGTCGACCTTGACGGCGATGTGGCTGATGCCGTCCAGCTTGATGTCGGCAATCGGATCGGCGGTGGCTGCGAGGCTATTCGACATGGATGTACCGGCGCTTAAAGGTCTGGCTGCCTTCTTCCTTCAGCCACAGAATCTCGAGAAAGTTTCCGCTCGGGTCCTTGAAGTAGATCGACTGGCCGAAAGGGCTCTTCTCAGGGTGGTCGACCGGGCCTTCGAACTGGACGTCGTGCTTGGCCAGGCTCTGCTGCACGTCCTCGAAGCGGCTGCGCGGCACGCAGAAGCCGTGGCGGAATCCATGCGCGCCGCGCAATTGGCCGTCCGGCGGCATCGGCATGTAGTTCGCCGTGACGGTGAGGGCGAGCAGGTAATCTTCCAGGATGACGGAGTGGAAGATCGCGATGCCGGTCGAGGTGTCTTCGATCTCGTAGTTCGACCGTTGATGCGCCGTTCCGCCAAGGATGTTGCAGTAAAAATCCATGCCTTCGGCGAGGTCATGAACGCAGATGGCCGTATGATTGAGGCTTTCCAGGGCTGCCATGGCTGTCTCCTGCGGTTTATGTGGAAGCGGGCGTATGGGCGCCGCATGCGACGGGGGTGACTTGGCTCGGGTCGAAGTCCTTCCGGATGACGATTTCGTCGGTGTCGACGATCACGGTGCCGTCCGCGTCGAGCCGCACGGGATGCGCGCGCAGCGGCGGGTAGCCGGCGCGATGGCTCGTGGAGACGCCTTTCCGGTCGAAGGTGGCCTTGTGGAAGGGACAGAAGAAGGACCAGTAGTTCTCGCGCCAGCGCAGCTCGCCGTTCAGGTGGGTGCACCAGTGGGACAGCGCGATGAAGCCTTCGTCGCGGCGCACCAGGAAGAACTGCTCCTTCTTGAAATGTGTCACCGAGCTGGCGGCGAATTCCTCGGCCTTGCCGCAGCGGATTTCGCCGAGCCCGGGCTTGAGAACCTCGGCGGCTTCGGGGCCGACGGACTGCAGCTGGAAACGGTGCCCGTCCGGATCGTAGACGTCGAAGCTGTATTCGCCGCGCGCGCGGAACGCGGAGCGCGTGTCGGTCACGTCGAAGCCGGCGGCCTTGCGCCGGTCCTGCGCCGCCTTGTACTGGGCCGGCGTCAGGTAGAAGGCGTGATGGATGCTGCTGCTGTTCGGGCGGAAGGGCTGGACCTTGTCGACCTGAACGAGCAGCACGTAATGGCTCTTGTTCGCCTTCAGCAGGACGTTCGGGCCGTCTTCCGCCATGAGGTCATGGCCGAGATAGTCGAATCCGAACACGTCCTCGTAGAATGTTTTGGAGCGGTCGAGATCTGTCACCTGGATCACCAGATGATTGAATCCTCCAAGAAGTCCCATTATTTGAGCTCCGATATTCATAAAAATATTTCTCGTTGCGCAAATCATAAGGTTGACCGGTTGAGTGACTAGCCGGTATCTGCGCATAAGAACGATGCAGAAAATTGTGGGCAGCGCCGCGCAGGCCGAAGCCCTCGATGTTGCGCCGCAAAAATGGCCGCCTGGCGAGGCGGCCCGCAAACGTCGCCCCTAAGAAGCAAGATAAGAGTTTTGTTCTTTTCGTGGGTAGTGCCCTTCCAGGGGGGCTGATAGCGTTCGCGCAACAAAGAGCTTTAATAAAAAAACATGGGAGGACGCTGTGGCCATTCACAGCGGCAATGCATCGCCCGACAGGGCTTGCCTTGAATGTCCTGCAGGCCGGTTTGAAGCGTGCGCGTGCCATCGCGCGCAATGATGCTGTCGCACGCATGGTCGCTCTCCCGATCTTTCAGCTCGATGCCATGATCTCCGGACGCTCCACGTTCGCGAGACATCACGAAGAACGAGCATCGCAATCAGTGCACGGGAGGCACCACCAATGACCAAGACAGTTACCGATCCGATGAGCGAAGGCCTGCTTTATCCGATGTTCTCGCTCGCCGAGCGCGACCGCCGCTGGAAGCTCGTCCGCTCGCTGATGGCCAAGGAGGACCTGCCGGTCATCGTGGTGCCGAACAATACGGCGCATTCGACCGACTTTCAGGCGTCGGCACGCTGGCTGAGCCATGTGGGCGGCGGCGGCGACTGCGAGGTGGCGGTCGTCTTCCCGATCGAGGGAGACGTCACCGCCTGCGTGAACCGCGCCAACACCGACTGGGCTGCGCCGGTGCAGTACTGGACGACCGATTTGCGCAACACCCGCCGCAATCCGGCGGGTGGCGTCGTGGAGCGCCTCAAGGAGCTCAAGCCGAAGCGCATCGGCGTCGTCGGCCTAGGGGCCGGCGTGCGCACGCCGATGGGCCTGATTCTGCTAGGCTTCTACAATCAGATGCGCGAAGCCTTCCCGAACACGGAATTCGTCGACGCCACGCACATCCTCGAAGAGGCGCGCTATCAGAAGAGCGATGAGGAAATCGCCGCTCTCCAGAAGTCGGTCGACATCATCGAGAAGGGCGTCGAGGCCAAGGTGGCCGCCGCCAAGGTCGGCGCGGTCGACTGGGACGTGTGGGCCGCGGTGCAGTCGGCGCTCTACAAGAACGGGTCGGAGATGCCGGTCCACTGCAACTGGATTTCCGGACCCAACGTCAAGCACACCTACACGCGCCCGACGCTGCGCCGGCTGCAGAAAGGCGATCTCATCCTGAACGAGATCGAGGCGTCCTGGATCGGCTACCGCGCCCAGCAGGACCAGCCGGTCTTCGTCGAGGAGGTGCACCCGGTGCACAAGGAGCTGATCAAGGTCCACCACGACATCTACCACCGCCTTCTCGAGATCCTGAAGCCCGGCATCACCGTCGGCGAGATCGCGTCGAAGACCAAGGACTTCGTGGCGGCGGCCTTGCCGAAGTCGGGCCCGGCGGCAAACGCGTTCGGGCGCCTGAACATGCACGGCCGCGGCCAGGGCGACGACGGCCCCTTGATCACGCCGATGCAGACTCGCCCCGAGCAGCTGGCCATCGCGCTGCGCGAGAACATGGCCTTCATCTTCAAGCCGTCGGTGATTTCCGAGGACAAGGTGTCGGACTGCCTGTGGGGCGACACCATCATCATCACGCCGAAGGGCGGCCGGCGGCTTGGCTCGCGCCCGCATGGGCATATGGTGTCTGGACGCTAATCTGGCGAAACAAGAAACCGGCGCACGCGCGAGGCATCTCTCGAATGCCCAAAGGACAGCTCTGCTGCTCGCGCTGCGACCCTACATGACGGGGAGAAACACGATGAATGGACGCAGTCTTCTGAAGGCCTGGATGCCTGTCGCGGTCGCCGCGGCGGGCATGCTCATCAGCATGCCCTCTTTCGCGGCGGAGCTGTCGAAGGCGCTTCAAGGCGTGCTGAAGAGCTATAAGGTCGATGAATCGGTGCTGAGCGGCCTCGACAAGGAGCTCGACGTGCCGGCGGCGTGGATCGAGGGCGCGAAGAAGGAAGGCGCCCTCAAGATCCTCGACAACCTGACGGACGCGCAGTTCCGCAACATGTCGGTGCCGTTTCGCGAGCGCTATCCGTTCCTGAAGATCAACTATTCGCAGAGCACCTACCAGGCGCGCACCACCCGCATCCTGGTGGCGTTCAAGGCGGGAAACTTTCCGGCCGACGTCATCACCGACTTTGGCGGGTTCTATTCGACCTTCCAGGAAAACGGCGTCCTCGCCGACTTGAGCGACATGCCGACCTTTTCGGAGCTCGAGCCCGGCACGCGCGGCGAGAACGGCACCTGGGTCGGCTATCGCCGCCAATATTGGTGCGGCGCCTACAACACGAACCTCGTGAAGAAGGAAGACTTGCCGAAGACCTGGGACGACCTGCTCACCAACCCGGTCTGGCGCAACCACAACCTGGCTCTCGGGAACCGTCCGCAGCTCTGGATCCTCATGCTGTGGAACCGCAACGGCGCGGAGCCGACGAAGCAGTACGTCCAGCGCCTCTTCGCCGACGTGAAGCCGCAGCTGCGCATGGAAGGCATGGACATGCTGCCGGCCCTGGCGGGCGCCGGCGAGTTCTCGATGATCATCCCGACGTCGGAATTCATGGTCCAGCAGCTCCAGGCGAAGGGCGCGCCGCTCGACTTCAACTGCCCGGTGCCGGTGCCGGCGACCGTGGCGATGAAGGGCATCGTCAAGGGAAGCCCCAACCAGTATGCCGCCAAGCTCTACATGAACTGGCTCCTCTCGAAGGAAGGCCAGATCATGCAGGCGCGCATCTCGGATTCGATCCCTGTGCGCACCGACCTGCAGCGCAAGGAGTTCATCCCCTTCGCCGACCAGATCGTCGGCAAGGAGACCGCGTTCCGCAGCCTCGAATCGATCGATAAATACGGACCGACCGTTCAGAAGTTCTGGAACGAAGCGTGGAGCAACGCCGGCGGCGTGCTGCCGCCGCCAGGTTCGGGCGGCGGCTCGGAATAGCCAGGCTCAGGCGCGGCATCTAAACGGGGAGTCGGATTCAAATGACAGTGACCACTATGTCGACGCCGTTGCATGACAGGGTCCGCGTGCAGTTCGCCAAGGTGCATCTCTGGCACTGGATCGTGCTGGCGCTGCTGATCCTCGTCGTGGCGACTCCCCTGAGCTTCCTGGTTCTCGGCAGCCTTTCGAACGTGTCGATTCCCACCGAGTTCGACTTGACCCGGCTGAGCTTCGACAACTATGCGCGCGTCTGGTCCGACCCGGGCACCTACCGGGTCATGACCAACACGCTGATTTACGTGAGCGGCGCGACGGTCGTCGGCATCTCCGTCGCGACGATCCTCGCGTGGCTCACCGAACGCACGAACATACGCGGCAAGGTCCTCATCTACGTCGGCATCCCGATGACGCTGGCGATGCCGGGGATGCTTCAGGCCATGGCCTACGTCCTGCTGCTGAGCCCCCGGATCGGGTTCCTGAACAAGTTGATGGCGCCCCTGGGCCTGGGGCCGATCAACATCTATTCGCTGGGCGGCATGATGTTCATCGAAGGCATCCGCCTCGTTCCGACGGCCTTCCTCATGCTCGTGCCATTGCTGCGGTCGATGGACCCCTCGCTTGAAGAAGCTGCGGCGATGTCTGGCGCGCCGCCGCACTCCTCGCTGAGAAAGGTCACCATGCGGCTCATGCTGCCGGGCCTGCTGGCGGTCATGATCTACCAGTTCATGACCGCGCTAGAGGCCTTCGAGGTGCCGGGCATCCTCGGCCTGCCTGCGTCGACCTACGTGTTCTCGACGAAGATCTACTCGATCCTGCAGATCGCGGACGGCGTGCCCGCCTACGGCGACGCCAACGCGCTGGCGATGGTCTACGTGCTCATCGCGATCAGCGCGACCTGGCTCTATGCGCGGGTGATCGCCCGTTCCGAGCAGTTCAGCATCATCACGGGCAAGGGCTACCGCCCGCGCGAGGCCGACCTGGGCCGCTGGAGCTGGTGCGCCTTGCTGCTGGTCTCCCTGTTCCTCGTGTTCGCCATCGTCCTGCCCTTCCTGGTTCTCCTCTATGTGTCCTTCCTGGGGTTCCTGCAGGTTCCTTCGGCCGCGGCGTTCCGTTCGATGACATTCGGGTATTACAGGGAGCTGATCGAGAACCCGCTGATCGCTCAGGTGCTCTGGAACACGCTGCTGATGGTGGCCATCACTTCGACGCTGACGGTCGCGATCTCCTTCAGCGTCTCGCTCATCGTCGTGCGGTCGAAGTTCTGGGGGCGGCGCCTCCTCGATCAGCTGGTCTTCCTGCCGCACGCCATTCCCGGCATCGTCATGGGCTTGGCCTTCCTGTGGGTCTTCCTGCGGGCCAACAAGCTCGGCATTCCGATCCATGGCGGCGTCCTGGCGATCTCCCTGGCCTTCACCGTCAGCTTCATCGCCTATGGCACGCGCGCCATGAATGCGGCGATCCTGCAGATTCACAAGGATCTGGAAGAGGCGGCGCAGGTGTCCGGCGCGCCTTACTGGCGCACCATGTGGCGCATCTTCGTGCCGTTGATGCTGCCGACGTTCGTCGGCGTCTGGATCTGGACGATGCTGCATGCCATCCGCATCGCCGGCACGCCGCTCCTGCTTTACGAAGGCAACGAGAACCAGGTTCTTTCGGTGCTGATCTGGAGCATGTGGGATTCCGGCGAAATCCAGGGCGTCGGCGCCATCGGCGTCCTCATGATCCTGGTGCTGTTCGTGATGATCATGCTGCTGCGCATCGTCGGCTTCGGCCGCGGCTCGCACGTGCAGGGGGCAAAGTGACCGGACATCGGCCTCTGTTCACTCCGGGAACAGCAAGGTGAGGACAAGCCGGACGCCCCACTCGGGGCCGCCATCGGGCGATTCTGCGTAGTAGCGTCCGATGAGCCCGACTTGGGCGGCCTGGGTGCCTATTTTCAGCAGCTGGCTGACGCCGGCGTTGATCGGCACCGTCCACTGCTCGCCTGTCCAGTCGTAGCTGGACTCGGTGTTGAGCAGATAGGTCGTCGCGGACTTCGTCGTGTAGCTCAGGAATGGCTGCAGGAAGGTCGAGTTCACCTCGCTGCGGTCGCTGTCGCCGGCGTAGCTCCAGATGTGGTTGGCCAGCAGGCCATAGGTCCATGGCCCTTCCTGGCGCAGCCCGACGAACGTGGGGCCGGCGCCCCACTTCTCGCTCCCGAGCGCCGTGTCGGTCGCCGTGGGCCAGAGAAAGGCCGGGCCCGCGCCGACGATCCACCCGCCGACCGGCGCCTTTGGGCTGAAGAAGAACGACTGGGTCGTGTCGCCCAGCCCGAACTCGCTGTCCATGCCGCTGGCGGGCGACTCCTGGTAGATGATCGGCAGAATGGTGCGCGTGATGAGATTCCAGTCCTCGCCCAGGCTGAAAGGCACGACGGGCTGGACGTTGAGCGTGTAGCGGCCGGCGTCCTTCGGGCCGAAGCCCTCGTCGTAGTTGAGCTGAAACGGGACGCTGACCAGGTTGGCGACGGGATTGGAGAGCTTCTTGGCCAGCTCCTCGTCGCTTTGCGCATGCGCGATGAGCGGAACGTGCAGAAATGCGAGCAGAAGCAATCCCAGCGACGGTTTCATGCGAGCTCTCCCGGTTTCCGAGCTCACTGTAGGCAGTCGAGGCTGTTGCGCCAACACGGCCCCGGGAGCCTCAGTCCGATTGCGGCGGACAAAAGCCAAATCCGGAGCCTTTTCGGCCATGGCGATCTGCGGTGATCTGCGGCTCGTGCCGGCGTCAGTCAGCCGACGGGGCGCGGGACCGCCTCGCGCCCGACGCCGCATTCGAGCGCGGCGCGGTCCCACTCTGCGGCCTCTGCCGCCGCTTCGTAGCTGCTCTGGAGAAAGGCGAGCAGCGTCGCCTCAGGGTCCTGCGCCGTGCGCACCGTCTCGTAGGGCAGCAGGAATTCATGCAGGGCTTCGCTGTAGAAGGCCGCTTCCGGGTGCACGCGCGCAGCCTTGAAGCCCTCGGGCTCCGGATAGGCGTAGGCGTAGAACGCAGCGTCGACGCCGTTGCCGCCCGGCCAGAAGCCGGCGCTGCTCACTTCATGGGAATAGGCTTCGCAGACGACCGCATCGGCGAGGCCGGGCACGCCGCCCGGATGCTGCGGCGCGCGGCGGCCGGAGAAGCGCGTCACGGCGAGGTCGAAGCTGCCCCAGAAGAAATGCACCGGGCTGCTCTTGCCGAGGTAGGCGGTGCGGAATTTCCGCAGCACGCGGTCGGCCTGGACGAGCGCGTGCCAGAAATGCTGCGCGGCCTCCGCGTCGTAGGCGGTGTGGGCTTCGTCGCGGCTGAAGGGAATGGCGCCTGGAATTTCGCAGGGAAAGTCGCTGATCTGAACGTCGATGCCGAGCTCTCGGAGCTTGGCCATGACGGCGGCATGGAAGGCGGCGACGGTCTGCGGCTTCAGCTCGACGGCGGCGCGTTCGCCGCTGCTGACCGTGATGGCCAGCTTGTGGTCGATGAAGTCGAACTCCATCTCGAACGAGCGCTCTCCGTCAGGGATGGGCGAGGTCGAGAGGCCGCGCGCGCTGACGTAGAGCGGCACATGCCAGGAATGGTTGAGCCAGGGCGTGCGCGCCAGGCGGACCTTGCCGACGACCTGCGTCCAGAGATGCAGGGTCTCGCAGGTGTCCTGCCAGGCGGCGTAGGGCAGCGCCGGCCAGGCCTTGTGCGCGGGCGCTGCGGGATGCACGGCGACGGGATCGCTCGCCGGGAAGCTCTCGTCGAGCGCCTCGTCGAGCAGCGCGTCGGCATGGGCGCGGTCGGGGTCGATGTCCGGCATGGCGGGTCTCCACTGAGGGGCTTCGGGCCGGCAAGCCGTCGGGCCGAACGGGGCGGGGGAGCGCATGGCGTGGAACGGCCCTCACTCTACAGGAGCGCTTCGCGCCCGTGCAACGGCGCCCGCCGCGGGCGGCGAGGTTTAATGCGGTCTTGGAAATTGCGGTCTTGGAACGTTCGCGGGTTCGGGCGGCGTCAGCCGCCGCGGGCGCGGCCCGCCAGCTCGGCGCCGTCCGTCGGCTTCAGGGTGACGAAGCCCAGCACGGAGAGGATCGGGTAGAAGCCGACGATGATGAAGGCCCAGCGGAAGTCCGTCGGCGTCAGGATCCCGCTGCTGCCCGCGACCATGCCGAGCACCGTCGCGGCCGTGGCGATGCCGAAGCTGCTGGACAGCTGCTGCATCACGCTGGCGATGCTGTTGCCGCGGCTCAGCGTCTGCGGCGTCAGGTCGGCGAAGGCGAGCGCGTTGATGTTGGTGAACTGGACAGAGCGGACGACGCCGTAGAACAGCAGGTAGGCGATCATCACCCAGTGCGGCGTGTCGGGCTGGAACGTGGCGATGCCCATCGCCATCACGCCGAGCATGCTTGCGTTGTAGAGCACGAGGTTGCGGAAGCCGAACTTGCGCGCGATCCGGGGGGCGACCGCCTTGACGCACATCGCGCCGATGTTCATCACGAAGGTGATGAGGCCCGAGGCCAGGGCCGTGTAGCCGAAGCCGACCTGCAGCATCAGGGCGAGGAGGAACGGCACCGCGCCGATCGTCATGCGGCAGAGGCCGCCGGCGACCGTGGAGGCGCGGAAGGTGCGCAGCTTGAAGAGCGTGAGGTCGAGCACCGGGTTGGCGTGGGTCAGCGCGTACCAGGTGTAGGCGCCGAGCAGCACGGTCGCGCTGATGAAGAGCGTGAAGACGACCGGCATGCCGACGATGCGGTGGCCCAGGAAGTCGATGCCGAGCTCGAGGAACGCCAGCCCGATGCCGACGATCAGGAAGCCCTTTATGTCGAAGGGCGGCGGCTTCGGCGTGTCGAAGTTGCGCACGTACTTCAGCGCCAGCAGGATGCCGGCGACGCCGAAGGGGATGTTGACGAAGAAGATCCAGCGCCACGACAGGTAGGTCGTGATCACGCCGCCGACGACCGGGCCGATGGTGGGGCCGATCAGGCCGGGGATCGAGACGAAGGCCAGGGCCGAATAGAGCTGGTCCTTGGGGAAGCTGCGCCCGAGGATAATGCGGCCGACCGGGGTCATCAGCGCGCCGCCGAAGCCCTGGATGACGCGCGTGGCGACCAGCATCCACAGGTTGTCGGCGAAGCCGCAGGCCATCGAGCTCAGCGTGAAGATGGCGATGGCCCAGCAGAAGACGCGCCGCGGGCCGAAGCGGTCGGCGATCCAGCCGCTGATCGGAATGAACACGGCCAGCGTGATGAGGTAGCTCGTGATCGCCAGCGACAGCCGCAGCGGGCTTTCGCCCAGGCTCTC
This sequence comes from Alphaproteobacteria bacterium, assembly GCA_036500145.1. Taxonomy (GTDB): domain Bacteria; phylum Pseudomonadota; class Alphaproteobacteria; order SMXQ01; family SMXQ01; genus CAMAVH01. Next base: position 26,093 of record DASYCO010000065.1, read on the forward strand.
GGCCATCTGCGGCAGCGAGGTGGTCAGGACCGTCGAATCGAGCTGGTTGATGAACATCCCGCTCGCCACGACCCAGGGGACCATGCCCATGCTCTGGATCTTGGATGCCTTCTTCGCCGGCTTTGCTGCAGGCTCTGGGGCCGCGGGCGCCGGGGATTGGCCTTCTGAGGGGATGGAATCGGGCATGTTGCAGGGATCAATATCCGCATCCGACCCCAGCGTAAATAGCCACTATAGGAATTTCCGAATTACCCTTAGCGTCGTCCGTCGCGGGCGAGCCCTTGGCGGCGGGTGCAAAAGATGGCGCCTTCGCCGCCAAGCCTCTCTAAGTCTTTACCGATCCGCCGCATGATTGTTGCTATTTGTTAATCGGGCGGAACATGCGAATAGGTCCTGTCGGCACGTGATATTTCACCCGGCCGGCCGACGCCGCGCCGGACGGCTTATAGGATTTTTATGGCGGCCGCCTTGCCAGGCTGACCTGCCGGATTGGGCCACAAGACTTGGGCCTACAAGACTTGGATTTGTGATGATGCGTCCTTTCGCCGACCTGAGCCGCCGCCGCTTTCTCCTGGGCACCGCCGCACTGGCGGGGATCGCCGCGCTGCCGAAGCCGCTGCGCGCCGATCCCGGCGCCATCGCGCTGTTGGCGAAGGAGCGGCCGCTGCGCCTGCCGGGCCTCGCGGGCCCGTCGCCGGCCTGGACCTACGGCGACGGCTGGCCGCTCGAGCTGCGCGTGCCGCGCGGCGAGACGATGCGCGCGACGCTGAACAACGGCCTGCAGGAACATACGACGATCCACTGGCATGGCGTGCGCGTGCCCTACGTCATGGACGGCGTGCCCTATTTCACGCAGGACCCGGTGCAGCCCGGCCAGTCCTTCACCTACAGCTTCGCGCCGCCCGACCCGGGCACCTATTTCTTCCATCCCCATTGCGACACGCTGCAGGCCATGAGCCGCGGCCTGTCGGGCGTGCTCGTCGTGGAAGACCCGCGCGACGCCGGCCTGTTCGACGTCGACAAGGTCGTGGTCCTGAAGGACTGGCGGGTGCTGCCGAGCGGCGCCTTCGACAGCTTCACCACCGACCGCGACGCCGCGCGCGCCGGCACCTTCGGCAACTTGCGCACCGTCAACGGCGGCGCGCCGCCGACCCTGGAGGTGCCGCCCTCCGCCCGCGTGCGCCTGCGCATCGTCAACCTCGACGTCAGCCGCATGCCCATGCTGGGGGTGCGCGGCGCCAACGCCGCGGTGATCGCGACCGACGGCAACGCCTGCGAGCCGTTTCCGGCGCAGAACTGGCGTCTCGGCCCGGCGATGCGCTGCGAGATCGGCTTCCAGGCGCCGGCCGACCAGGGCGCCGAGGTGGTGATCGAAGACATCTGGACGAGCAAGCCGCAGCTCTTGATGCGCATCGTCACGAAAGGCGCCGCGGCGCAGAAGCGCGCCGGCACGGCCCTCAAGCTGCCGCCCGTCGAATTGCCAGTCCCGAAGCTCAACGGGGCGCAGAAGATCGACTTCACGCTGCAGGCGGGCCTGATGGACCCGAAGCTCGCGGCCTGGCTCAAGGAGACCGGCCTCGGCACCGACAGCCTCTGCCTCAACCAGAACATCTTCTGGTCGATCAACGGCAAGTCGTGGCCCGGCATGACGCATGACGCCAAGATGCCGCCGCTCGCCGAGCTGACGTCCGGCAAGAGCTACGTCTTCCAGATGTTCAACGGCTCGCGCTACATCCACCCCATGCACCTGCACGGGCACACCTTCCGCGTGCTGTCCTCGAGCAAGCGCAAGCTGCCGCCGCACTGGGCGGACACGGTGCTGGTGCAGCCGAACGAGCGGATCGACATCGCCTTCGTGGCGGGCGAGCCGGGCGACTGGATGTTCCACTGCCACATCGTCGATCACCAGGACACCGGCATGATGGGCTACGTGCGCGTCGCATGAACGAAAAAGCCCGCCGCAAGGGACGTTGCGGCGGGCCCGTTCATTCAGCTGTCTTGGTCGGCGTCAGGCCGGCTTGAAGTTCAGCGCCACGCCGTTGATGCAGTAGCGTTGATGGGTCGGCGGCGGGCCGTCGGGGAACACATGCCCGAGGTGGCTGCCGCAGGTCGCGCAATGCACTTCCGTGCGCACCATGCCGTGGCTCTGGTCGACGGTGGTCTCGGTGGCGCCGGCGACGGGCTGGTCGAAGCTCGGCCAGCCGGTGCCGCTCTCGAACTTCGTCTTGGCCTGGAAAAGTTCGGTGGCGCAGCCTGCGCAGAAGAAGCTGCCGGCGCGCTTTTCCGTCAGCAAGGCGCAGCTGCCCGGCCGCTCGGTGCCATGCCCGCGCATGACCTGATACTGCTCGGGCGTCAGAATCTGCCGCCATTCGGCGTCGCTATGGGTGACTGGATAGGTTTTTTCGTCCGTCATGCTGCTCTCCCTGTCAGCGTTGAACCTAGCCTTTGAACTGGGCCTTGCCGGCCGCATCAAGCGCCGCGAATTCCTCGTCGCTGAGCGCGATGTTCACCGCGGCGACGTTTTCCTCCAGATGCTTGACCTTCGAGGTGCCGGGAATCGGCAGCATCACCGGGCTGCGCTTGAGCACCCAGGCGAGCGCGATCTGGCTCGGCCCGGCATTGTGCGTCTTGGCGATGCTGTCGAGCAGCGAACCCGGCTTGGCGAGGTCGCCGGCGGCCAGCGGAAACCAGGGAATGAAGCCGATGTCGTGCTTGGCGCAATGGTCGAGCACGGCCTCGCTGGTGCGGTCCACCAGGTTGTAGCGGTTCTGCACGGTCGCGACCTTGAAGACCTTGGAGGCGGCCTCGATGTCGGCGACCGACACTTCGCTCAGGCCTGCGTGGGCGATGATGCCCTTGTCCAGAAGCAGCTTGATGGCGCCGAACTGCTCGTCGCGGGGCACCTTGGGGTCGATGCGGTGCAGCTGCCAGAGGCCGATCTGCTCGACGCCCAGGCGCCGCACGCTCTTGTAGGCCTGCTGGATGAGGTAGTCGGGGCGGCCGAGCGGAATCCACTGCTCCGGCCCGGTGCGCGTCAGGCCGGCCTTGGTGGCGATCAGCAGGCCCTTGTAGGGATGCAGCGCCTCGTGGATCAACTCCTCCGAGACGTCGGGGCCGTAGGAGTCCGCCGTGTCGATGAAGTTGACGCCCAGCTCGGGCAGGCGCTTCAGCGTGCGCAGCGATTCGGCGCGGTCGCGGGGCTCGCCCCAGATGCCGTCGCCGGTGACGCGCATGGCGCCGAAGCCGAGACGGTTGACGGCGATGTCGCCGCTGATCTTGAAGCTGCCGGACTTGGCGGCATTGAGCTCTGTCATGATGGTCTTCCTTCGTTCAGGTGGCGTCGGTCGAGAGCGAGACTGTCTCCCAGCCGGCGATGTCGGATTCCAGCGCGGCGATCTTCTCGCGCACGAACTTCACGGCGTCGCTGCCGAGCAGCAGGTGGGCGGGCGGATCGTCGGATTCGACGAGCTTGAGCATGGCCTGCGCCGCCTTGACGGGATCGCCGACCTGCCTGCCGCTCATCTCCTGGCGGCGCTGGCGCAAGGGCTCGAACAAGTCGTCGTAGTCGGCGATCTTGCGTTCGGCGCGGACCAGCGAGCGGCCGGCCCAGTCGGTGCGGAAGCCGCCCGGCGCCACGGCGGTGACGTAAATGCCGAGGCTCTTGACTTCCTTGCCGAGCGTTTCGGAGATGCCTTCGAGGGCGAACTTGCTGCCGTGGTAGATGCCGACGCCGGGGAAGGTGACGATGCCGCCCATGGAGGTGACGTTGAGGATGCGCCCGGCGCGGCGCTTGCGCATGTAGGGCAGCACCGCCTGGATCGCGGCGACGGCGCCGAAGACGTTGACCTCGAACTGGCGGCGGATGTCCGCCATCGCGGCTTCCTCGACGAGGCCTTCATGGCCGTAGCCGGCGTTGTTGACCAGCACGTCGATCGGGCCGATCTCGCGCTCGATCGCATCGACCAGCGGCGCGATGGCGGCGATGTCCGTCACGTCGAGGATCCTGCCGAAGGCGCGCCCGGGACTCAGCCTCTCGAAGGCGGTGCGGGCCGCCTCGTCGCGCAATGTGCCGACGACGCGATGGCCGGCGGCCAGCGCCGCTTCCGTGAGCGTGCGGCCGAAGCCGGTCGAGACGCCGGTGATGAAGAATGTCTTGGGCGCTGTCTGGGGTGCGGATGAGGTCATGAGCTTGCTCCAGGATGTGGGGAGGAAGCTAGGCGACTCCAAGCGGCATCACAAGCGAGCGCGAATTTTCTTCGATGACATGTTGATGAGCGAAACGGTTACCGCGCAGTCACCTGCGTCTTCAGGGCTTCATGTCCTGGCGGCACGCGGCTTCAATCGCGCACGCATGTAGCTGCGGCCACGCACTTCGACAAAACGGTAGGTCAAGGCCGAGAGCAGGAATGTGACAACCAGCATGCCCGTCATCAGGCCGAGCGACCAGTCGAAGGACAGCAGGCCCGGGTCGTCGCTGCCGAAGAAGGCGGGCAGCAGCCGGCCCATCGCATATTGCACGAAGCCGTGCACGAGATAGATCGAATAGGAGACGTCGCCGAGCCACACCAGCGGCCGCACGTTCAGGAATCCGGCCGCGCGCTCGCGGTTGCTCACCGCCGACAGGATGAGCAGCAGAAACAGCGGCACGGCCCAGAGGTCGGGCGCGCCCACATGCATGGCTAAGCCGACGCCGGCGAAGGCGAGCAGCAGCGTCAGGTCTTTTTCGAACAGGCGGGCGAGCAGGCCCGAGCGGTAGATGGCGTAGGCGAGGCTGCCGAGGAAGAATTCCGGCAGGCAGCGCAGCAGCGCCAATGGCCCGTCCCACTGGTTGAGGTGGTCCTCGGTCGACTGCGCCAGCCAGACGAGCGCCGCCAGCAGCACCAGCATGACGAGGCTGCGCACGACGCGCGCCGAGCTCCACAGCAGCGGCAGCGCCAGCGGGAACAGGAGGTAGGCGATGAACTCCAGGCTGATCGACCAGGCCGGATAGTTCCAGCTCAGCTCGCCGGCCTCCAGGCCTTGCAGCATGAAGATATTGGCGAAGAAGGCGGCGAAGGAGCGCGGCCCTTCGAGCGGGATCGAGGGGAAGCCGCGCGCGAAGGCGATCTCGACGAGCAGGAACAGGGCCAGCACGAAGAGATGCAGCGGATAGATGCGCGCCACGCGGGCCGCGAGGAAGGCGCGGTAGCCTTGCGGCGTCACGCGCCGGGCGAAGGACGTCAGGTAGACGTGGGTCAGCACGAAGCCGCTCAGCAGGAAGAACAGGTCGACGGCGAGGTAGCCTTTGGCGATGGCCTGCGTGAAGGGCTCGCTGTTGAGCTGCGGGAAATACTGCCAGGTGAAGTGATAGAGGATCACCCACAGGGCGGCGATGCCACGCAGCGGCGTCAGCGACGGCAGCACGCCGGGCCGCGACGTCTTGCGAGCGGCCGGCGCGGCGATGGTGGTGGAAGCGGAAACGGGAAAGGACGTTGTGAGAGACACGGGTAGACCACTCTGAACGCATGGTAAGAGTGCGTTTAACGGGAGGGATCTGTCGCCGTTCCGCGATCTGAGGCTGCGAGGGATTCGTCACAAAAAGGACAGAGGAAGACGTGCTTTCGCGCCGCATCGCTGCTTGACCTTGCGGCTGATCCCGCTGTGGGCGGTCTGTGGAAGGAGCCGCTGAATCGTGCGGCTAGGAATACGGTCGTATGGAAATCACATTATGGAAATAAGGCATGGCAAAGCGGGCAAAACCCTGTCCGCGCAGGACAATTTCGCCGCTGGGCTGCCCGCTAAAGCCCGGTTTTAAGGGTTAATTAAGGGAAACCCTTTCTACTTTGAGCGCTTCCCCGTCCGTCCCATCTCCTATTCGACGTGTATCCGACATGCGCCATTCTCCTTTCCGCGCCGGCCTGCGATCGGCTGTCTGCGCGGCCGTCCTTTCGTTTGGCTGGGCCCCGGCCTCGTCGGCCTGGGCCGACGATCTGTTCGACAGCGGCAAGCTGCTGGCCACCGGCGGCGTCTCCCAGATCGAGGGCGCCGGCGGCGGCGGCCTCGTGCCCTGGGCGCTGATCACCGGCTACGGCACCGACAACGGCATCGGCGTCAACGCCCACTACACTTACGACCAGCTGTCGGACTTCTCGCTGAACACCGGCGGCGTCGCGATCGGCCTGTTCGACCGCGTCGAGCTGTCCTACGCGCGCCAGGCCTTCAACACGCAGGACGCCGGCGCGGCGCTCGGCCTCGGCGAGGGCTACACGTTCCACCAGGACATCCTCGGCGCGAAGGTGAAGGTGATCGGCGACGCCGTCTATGACCAGGACCGCTGGTGGCCGCAAGTTTCCGTCGGCGCGCAGTACAAGTCCAACGACCGCCATGACCTCGTGAAGGCGCTCGGCGCCACGGACGACTGGGGCGTCGACTTCTACGTCGCGGCGAGCAAGCTCTACCTCGCGCAGAGCCTGCTGCTGAACGCCACGGTGCGGGCGACCAAGGCCAACCAGTACGGCATCCTCGGCTTCGGCGGCGACAAGAACGACGACTACCGCCCGGAATTCGAAGGCTCGGCGGCCTACCTGCTGTCGCGCCAGGTCGCCCTCGGCGTGGAATACCGCATGAAGCCGGACAATCTCAGCTTCGCCAAGGAAGACGACGCCGGCGACGTCTTCGTCGCCTACTTCCTCAACAAGAACGTCTCGCTGACCGCCGCCTACACCATGCTGGGCGACATCGCGACGTTCAAGGACCAGAACGGCTTCTACCTCTCGCTGCAGGCAGGCTTCTGATGCATAGGATCTCTTCATTCACCCGGCTGCGCGGCATGCGTTCCGCCTGCGTCGGCCTCCTCGTCGCCGGCTTTCTGGCCGTCGCGTCTTCCCATGCCGCGAAGGCGGACGACGATTCGCTCTATCGCGCCCTCGGCGAAAAGGACGGCATCGCGAAGATCGTCAGCATCTCCGTGGACAAATGGCTCGTCGACGAGCGCATCAAGGACGATGTGGACAACATCAACCTCGACCGCTTCCGTTCGCGCCTGACCGACCAGTTCTGCGAGATCACCGGCGGGCCGTGCCATTATCCCGGCCGCGACATGTACGCGGCGCACAAGGGCCTGCACCTGAACACCGCCAAGTTCAATGCGCTCACGGAAGACCTCTATGACGCGATGGACGAGGTCGGCGTCCCCTTCGACGTGCAGAACCGCCTGGTGGCGCTGCTGGCCGCCATGCAGCGCGACGTGGTGACGCAGTGACCCGGCGATCCACCCGATTCCTGGCGCGCTTCTGGCGCGAGGGCCTGGTCGCCGGCGCCGTCTTCGCGACGGTCCTGACCGGCTCCCTGGCCATGGCCAAGAGCTTCCACGACGTGTCGCAGAAGGGCCGCGCCTTCAACATGAAGACGCTTGCCGTCGAGAAGGGCGACACCGTCCGCTTCAACAACGACGACGAGTTCATCCACCAGATCTTCATCGAATCGAAGGCCTTCAACTTCGATTCGGCCGAATCCAACCCGGGCGACGTCATCCCGGTCGAGTTCACGACGGCGGGCGTCTACGAGGTGCACTGCCACATTCACCCGAAGATGCTGCTGACGGTGACGGTGAACTAGGCCGCGTCCGGCCGCCGGGGATTGCCGAACGGGCTGCCGGCTGGCGGCCCGGCCGGTCTTTGCTATGCTGCCGCACAGTACCGCTGCGGATCGCGCGTTGTTCGCAAAAGGCACCGTTTTGGCTAAGCTGATGCCATCGAAGGCGCATTCGATCCGCACCGCGATCTTCGGTGCGTTCGTCGCCATGGGGTTGATCACCGGGGCGCTCGGCGGCTACGGCCTCTATGTGCTGTTCGCCGCCGGCCAGCTCGTGGTGCAGACCTACGACGGCCCCCTCATGGCGATCAACTTCGCCCGCTCCGCCAGCCTGACCTTCTCGCGCATGGACAAGGAGCTCCTGCGGCGCGGCGGCGTGCCGCCCGAGGAACGGGCGGAGATCGACAAGGCCATCGAGGAGCTGGGCGACGACTTCATGGGCGATCTCGGCGTCGCCGAGCAGCGCGCCCTGGCGCCGAACGAGCGCGACGTCATCGCCGAGATCAAGTCGCTCTTCGCGCGCTGGAACGAGCTGCGCCAGACGGTGACGGACCCGGCCGGCGACGACGAGATCAACGCGCTGGGCAACAAGCTCGTCGAGCGCTTCGACGTGCTGACCGAGCTGATCGCGGGCCACACTTTCGTCGAGCGGCGCAAGGCGATCTGGGCGATCAACGGCTACGAGTACATCAGCCTCGGCGCGCTGGCCCTGGCGCTGCTGCTGTCGGGCGTCATCACCTACGCCCTGGCGCGCCGCATCCTGCGACCCTTGACCGCGGCGGCCATCGTCGCCGACCGCATCGCCGGCGGCGAGCTGAACACGCCGATCCCGGGCGGCAACAGCCGCGACGAGACCGGCATCCTGCTGCGCTCCATGACCGTCATGCAGCAGAGCATCCGCGTCATGATGGAACGCGAGATGGCGCAGCGCCGCTCGGCGCAAAACCGGCTGATCGACGCGCTGGAGAGCTCGCGCGAAGGCATGGCCCTGGTCGACGCGAACGGCAAGATCGTCGTCGCCAACAGCCAGATCGGCAGCTTCTTCCCGACAGTCGCGCCCTACCTGGTCGAGGGCGCCGACTTCTCCGGCGTCCTGACGCTGATCCGCGCGCAGCTCGCGGCACGCTCCGCGACCAACGGCGTGCCCGCCGTGGTCCCGCGCGACGAGGCCCTGTTCGCCGCCGGCGAGTACCAGCTCGACGACGCGCGCTGGATCCGCTTCAGCCGCAGCGAGACCCAGGACGGCGGCTTCTTCCTGTTCCTGAGCGACTTCACCGACTTCAAGCAGCGCGAGGAGCATTTCAAGGAAGCGAAGCGCGCGGCCGAAGAGGCCAGCATGGCGAAGACCAACTTCCTCGCCAACATGAGCCACGAGCTGCGCACGCCGCTCAACGCGGTGATCGGCTTCTCGGAGATCATCTCGGCCGAGATCCTCGGTCCGGTCGGCAACCAGAAGTACGTCGGCTACGCCGCCGACATTCTGCAGAGCGGCCGTCACCTGCTCGACATCATCAACAGCGTCCTCGACCTCGCCAAGAGCGACGCGGGCAAGCTGCAGCTCGTGTCGGAAATGGTCGACCTGCGCAAGGTGCTCGACGCTTCGGCCACGATGGTGCGCGAGCAGTGCCGCGCGGCGGAGCTGCAGTTCGACGTCTCCTATCCGGATTCGCCGCTGCTCGTGTTCGGCGAATCCGCCAAGCTGCGCCAGATCGTGCTCAATCTCCTGTCGAACGGCATCAAGTTCACCAAGCCGGGCGGCAGGCTGTCCGTCTCGGCAGTGGAGACCAAAGGCAACCGCCTGGAAATCCGGGTGACCGACAGCGGCATCGGCATCGCGCCGGAGCACATTCCCATCGCCCTGTCGCCGTTCGGCCAGGTCGACAGCACGCTGGCGCGCCGCTACGAGGGCACGGGCCTCGGGCTGCCGCTGACGAAGGTGCTCGTGGAGCTGCATGAAGGCGCGCTGGACATCGTCAGCGAAGTCGGCGAGGGCACGACCGTCATCGTGTCGCTGCCGCGCGCTGAGAGCGCGGCGGGAGCCGTCGCGCGCCTGGCCCGCGGGGCGGGCTGACCCATATCCCCCCGCGGCGCAGGCTGATCCATGCCCGTCCGCGCGCCCGTTTCGCAGGGCGTCTCGCTGGACCTTTGCTCCGCCGGCTCCTAACATTCCCATCCAGTCGAGTTCGCCATGCCCGCCGCGAAGCAGCGCGGGCGCCGGCCATCCGCCCGCAAGAGGCGAAGGCCGATAACAGAGGGAGGAGAGCGCGATGACCCGACACGGTTCGACCTATGCCGACATCGTCGCCGGCAAGACGTCCAACGCCATGCCGTCGGACAATATCCTGCCGCAGACCGAGCTGCGGAACTACTTCCAGGCCATCGACAACATGATGAAGGTGTTCGCCATCCGGCCGGGCGACAACGTGGTCTTCCTCACCGACCCGCTGCTCGACCGCCGCGTGGTCGACGCCATCTCCGGCATCGCGCTCGGGCGCGGCGTGAAGCCGATCGAATACATGCATTCGACCAGCCAGGTCACGGCGCCGCCGGCGGAGGCCGTGGCCCTGATCGAGAAGGCGGACTTCGTCGTCTCGACCTGGTTCGCCTCCACCGGCTTCCCCCTGTTCAACAAGCTGCGCAAGGAAAAGGGCCAGCGCTGGATCAAGATCACCTACTTCCGCAACCTCGACGTGCTGCACACGCCGCAGGCGCGATTCCCGGTGGAGCTGGTGGGCGAGATCATCCGCGCCACCGCGCGCATGTACCCACGCGACAGCGACTTCGACATGACCTTCGCGGACGCGCGCGGCACCGACCTGACGATCAAGTTCACGCCGCAGATGGTCACCAACCTGCTCGACCACAACCGCTGGCGTGGCGAGAACACCGGCGACGTGCCGGGCTGCTACGTCCACTACCTGCCGGCGCACGGCCCGAACATCTACGCGCAGACCTGCTTTCACCGCGACCCGCAGGCCCGCCCGCAGATGGGCGGCGTGGTGTTCCCGCAATGGGCGGTCGGCTTCCCGAAGCCCTTCGAGGAGAAGGTCGGCATCGAGTACAAGGACGGCGTCGTCGACAAGGTGCACGGCCGCTCGCTCGACGCCGAGACGCTGCGCGACATGCTGGTCGGCCGCGAGGCGATGCTGCATGAGCTCGGCTGCGGCTTCAACCCGAAGGCGCCGCGCTTCAACATCTACCCGGCCGGCTCCAATTCGGCGGGCGCGCTGCACTTCGGCACCGACAGCAACCGGCCGAGCGAATACATGCAGCGCGTCGTGCCCTTCTGGGAGGAGCCGCACGTCCACCAGGACTGCGTCGTGTTCGACGCCACGGTGAAGGCCGGCAACGTCACGCTGATCGACAACGGCTTCCTGATGTCGCTGCGCGACCCGCAGGTCATCGAGATGGCGGCGCGCTACGGCGACCCGATCGAGCTGCTCGAAGCCTTCGTGGAATAGGGGCGGGCGGATAGCCTCGGCGACAAGGGCGCTCCCGAGGGAGCGCCCTTTCCATTTGCGCCACGGCTCTAGCGGGCGGCCTTCGGGGCGTAGGCGAACTGCGTGTCGCCGTCGGCCGGCGCGGCGGGCGCGATGCCGGCGACCTCGCGGATCAGCTTGGAGAGCACCGCTTCGGAGAAGGTGTCGAAGCTCGATGCCGGCACCATGAAGGCGCCGGGCCCGCCGATGACGTTGGCCTGGTAGTAGCTGTCGAGGTCGGGATCGGACGGCCAGCCGCGCGGGCCGCCGTAGTCGTAGGCGCCGGCGCGGCTGTTGAGGATCGGCAGGCCGTTGATGGTGATGCCGGCGGCGACGGCCTCGTCGCGTGCCAGGCTCGCCTCGCGGCCATGGTTGTTCTTGCCGTCGCCGGAGACGTCGATGACGCGCCGCGTGCCTTCGAACGGGCTTTCCTTGAACAGGTTCATCGAATAGTCGATGGCGCCGCTGATGGAGGTCCAGCGGATCGCCACGTAGGGCGAATCGGCGACCTTGCTGACGAAGGCTTGCGCGTCGGCCGGCGTCTCGATCAGGGTCCAGGGCATGATGGTCTGCTGGTACGTCGCGCCGGCCCATTCGACGTAGGCGAGGCCGATGCGGCGGTAGGGGCCGGCCTTGATGGCGTTAAGCACCTTGTCGCTGGTCAGCGCCGCGATGTAGCCCTCGCGTTGCAGCCTGGCCTCGATGGCGTCGACGCTGCCGGAGACGTCGACGGCGAGGATGAGTTCAAGGTCGACGGGCAAGGGCGCCGCGCGCGCCGGCGCGGCGCAGGCGGCGGCGAATGCGATGGAGACGAACGCAAAGCGACGAAGCAGCGGCGACATGGACATGTCCACCCTCCTTGCAGGCTCAGGCGACGTTTCGGCTTCCCCTTGCCGCAAGTATCTCCATGCCCGGCACGCTTGCCTAGACGCAATCGCGCGACGCTGCCGCGCGCGCCGCGTATGGCGAGGAAGGCGCTTGATTCAACGGAAGAATCCGTCTTCGCCGGCTTTCGCGGCGGGGCTTAGTTCCCGCCGTCGAGCGTCTGGCCGAGGCCGGCCGCCTTGGCCTTGCGCGCCAGCATGGCGCAGGCGCTCATGTATTCCAGCGAGGTGCCGCCGGAGAGGAAGATGGTGATGTCCTTGTCCGACGCGCGCGGCGTCAGCTTGCCGGCGATCACCGAGCCGATGTCGCCGAGCACGACGTCGCGGGCGATGGCGCCGGCCTTGAGCGGGATGATCAGCTCGCCCTTCTCGTGGAAGGCCTGGTCGAGGTCGTCGACGACGATCTTGCCGCGCTTCAGCACCGCCTCGTCGACCTCGCGCTGCTCCGGATAGTGCGCGCCGATGAAGTTGCAGTGGGCGCCCTCGTCGATCCAGGCGGCGTCGAGCACGGGCGTCTTCGAGTTGGTCACGGTGGTGACGATGTCGGCGCCTTTGGCGGCGGCTTCGCCGCTGGCGGCGGAGACGACGTAGAGCGCCGGGAAGCTCGCGCGCGCCCAGGCGGCGAAGGCGTCGCGCTTTTCCTTGTCGCGGCTGTAGACGCGCAGCTCGCGCAGGGCCCGCACGGCCATCAGGCCCATGAGCTGGGTGCGCGCCTGGTCGCCCGTGCCGATCAGCGCGGCGACGGCGGCGTCGGGCCGCGCCATGTATTTGGTGGCGACGGCCGAGGTGGCGCCGGTTTTCCTGGGGCCGATCTGCCCTGAATGGAGGATCGCCTCGACGTCGCCGTTCACTGCGGAATAGACGGTGACCCAGAGGTTCATGCCGCCGCCGAAGCCGGTCGAATACATCGAGCAGCCCATGACGCCGACCTTTTTGAGCAAGCCGCCGCCGAGCTTGAGCGAGCCGGGGCGCTTTTCGCCGGGCCGCTCCATCCAGAAGTTCTGGCGCGGCAGGATCTGGAAGTCGCCGGTGCCCTGGTCGCGGTAGGCGGCTTCGACCGCATCCACGTAGTCGGCCATGGTGACGGCGCCGCTGTCGTGCAGCGCGCGGACATGGTCGTCGTTGATGAAGATGGTCATGGCCGAACGCTCCCCTGCGATTTTCTGCGGGCGCGACTATCCCGCGCCGAGGTCACGCTCGCAAGGGGGGCCTTAAGCGAAACGTCCCCCGGGCTTGCGCCCAGGGGACGTTGGGGACCGTGGCCTGTCGGAGGATCAAGACAGGCCGCAGCCAATGTCAGGGGCCGATGTCAGGCGGGGCTCAGGAGGCCTTGCCGATCTTGCGGAAGGCGGGGTCTTCGCCATGGGAATGGCGCTTGCCGGCTTCCTCGGCGCGCTTGAGGTCGGCGCCTTCCGCGCCGTCGAGCGCCTTCTCGGCGGCCTTGGCCTGGGCGCTGCCCTTGCCCGCCGCCACCGACTTGGCGACGCCCTTGTTGTAGGCGCGGGTCGCGATGTAGCTGCCCTCGCCCTCGTTTCTGGAGCCTGCGATCTTCGAAGCCATGTTGCCCTCCATCAACGCGTGGGAGATGAACTCGTCGCCGTGCAGCGCATGCGCGGCGAAATGCCAGTGAGCGAGCTGGCGCAGGAAGGTCTCGACGAACTTCGGCCGCTCGTTCTGGTAGTCGAGGTAATAGGCGTGCTCCCAGACGTCGCAGGCGAGCAGCGGCTTCTGGCCCTGCGCGATCGGGGTCATGGCGTCCGACGTGGTGACGATGGCGAGCTTGCCCTTCTCTTCGACCAGCCAGGCCCAGCCGCTGCCGAACTGGGCGACGGCGGCTTCCTTGAACGCCTTGCGGAAACCGTCGAGGTCGCCGAAGTCCTTCTCGATGCGCGCGAGCAAATCGCCATCCGGCGCGCCGCCGCCGTGCGGCGACAGGCAGTGCCAGAAGAAGGTGTGGTTCCAGACCTGCGCGGCGTTGTTGAAGATCTTCTTGTCGTCGCCGGACTTCGCGCCGGCCGTCGCCTGGATGATGCCTTCCAGGGTCATGTCGGCGTACTTGGTGCCGTCGACGAGCTTGTTGAGCGTCTCGACGTAGGCCTTGTGGTGCTTGCCATGGTGGAACTGGAGCGTGCGTTCGGACATGTGCGGTTCGAGGGCGTTTTCCGCATAGGGCAGCGGCGGCAACTTAAAGGGCATGACTCTCTCCTGCCGGTCTGAATGTCGAAAAAATGGAGCCCCGGGAACGAGGGCCAGCGATGGGAGTCCCGGGGCTCCGAGCCCGACGCCCCATTCAGGGGCGCTAGCAACGGGTCTGTCAGATGAACGGCACAGCGCAGGGCGCGTTCCGGTCCCATCTCATTGCAGCGGCTAGGAAAAGAAGGCCAGCGGCGGCCGTGCGCGCAAGCCGCGCAAAAGGCTGGGCCTTTCGGCCTTGCGTCGCGCGCATGACGTCTGGCGCGCAGGCTGCGACGCAAGCCTTGCGGACAATATGCCCAGAGACGTCGCGTCAGGCGGGCAGCGTAGGCCCGCTGAGCACGCGCGCGAAGGGCTTGCGGGCGCGGAAGAGCCGCAGGTGCTCGCTCAGGATGTCGAACAGCACCGCGTCGTCGCCGCCGCCTCCTGCGCTATGCGGCGTCAGCACCAGGTTCGGCGCGTCCCACAGCGGGCTGTCGGCGGGCGGCGGCTCGATCTCGGTCACGTCGAGGCCGGCGCCGCGAATCTGGCCGGCCTTGAGCGCGGCGATCAGCGCCGCCTCTTCGATCATCGGCCCGCGCGCGATGTTCACGATCAGGGCGCTGGGCTTCATGGCGGCGAGAGCCTTCGCGTCGATGATGTGATGCGTGCTGGGGTCGTAGGCGGTGGCGAGCATCACCACGTCGGCTTCGGCCAAAGTCTCGTGCAGCCGCTCGCGCGGGCGCAGCTCGTCGACGTGGGCGGCTTCGGCGATGCCGCTGATGCCGATCACGCGCATGTCGAAGGCCTTGGCCTTGCGCGCGATGTCCTGGCCGATGGCGCCGAGGCCGATCAGCGCCATCGTCTTCTTGTCCAGCGTGTCCACGTCGCGGTTCATCTCGGTGCGCGGCCATTCATGGCGCTGCGCCGCCGCGGCGCAGTCCGGCAGGCGGCGGACGAGGGCGAGCAGCAGGGTCATCGCATGGGTGGCGACGGCGCGGGCGCGGCCGGCGCTGCTGTTCGTCACCGCCACCATCGGCGGCACGCCGCTTTCCAGCGCGTAGTCGATGCCCGAGTTCGTGAAATGCATCCAGCGCAGGGCCGTGCCCTTCTCGCGCACGATCTCGGCGACCTCGGGCGTATAGGCGCTGTTGGTGGTGATGAAGATGTCGGCGCCGGCCACGGCTGCGGCCACGTCCTTCGGCTCCTTGATCGAGACGACCTCGATGTCGGGGAAGTCCCGGCCGACGCCGTCGATCATCTTGCGGTACTTGGTCGCATAGAAGACGAGCTTCACGACGCGGCTCCCTGCAGGTTGGGCCCGGCGACGACGCGCGCGAAGGGCTGCTTTGCGAGATAGAGCTTCAGGTTGCGGCTCAGGATGTCGAACAGCACGTCGTTGTTGT
The DNA here is from genome assembly GCA_036500145.1 of Alphaproteobacteria bacterium. Lineage (GTDB taxonomy): Bacteria > Pseudomonadota > Alphaproteobacteria > SMXQ01 > SMXQ01 > CAMAVH01. Next base: position 41,606 of record DASYCO010000065.1, read on the forward strand.
CGTTGCCGGCGCCGGCGATGTGCGGCGTCAGCACGAGGTTGGACAGGTCCCACAGCGGGCTGTCGGCGGACAGGGGCTCGACCTCGGTCACGTCGATGCCGGCGGCGCGGATCCGGCCGTCCTTCAGCGCCGCGATCAGCGCCGGCTCGTCGACCAGCGCGCCGCGCCCGATGTTGACGAGGATGGCGCTGGGCTTCATGGCGGCAAGCGCCGCCGCGTCGATGATGTGGTGGGTCTCGGGGCTATAGCCGGTGGCGACCATCACCACGTCCGCTTCGCCGAGGGTCTCGTGCAGCCGCTCGCGCGGGCGCAGCTCGTCGACGTGGGGCGCTTCGCCGGCGCGGCTGACGCCGATCACGCGCATGTCGAAGGCCTTGGCCTTGCGCGCGATGTCCTGGCCGATGGCGCCAAGCCCGATCAGCGCCATCGTCTTGTTCTCCAGCGTGCTGAGGTCGCCGTGCACGGCGTCGCGGACCCAGTCGCGGCGCGGCCGCGCCGCCGCGCAGTCGGCCAGCCGGCGCGTCACGGAAAGCAGCAGCGTCATGGCATGGGCGGCGACGCAGCGGGCATGCATGCCGCTGCTGTTGGTGACGGGAATGCCGTCGGGCAAGCCGTTCTTCAGCGCGTTGTCGATGCCGGACGTGGTGAAATGCATCCAGCGCAGCGCGTCTGCATTGTCGCGCACGGCGCGCGCCACCTCCGGCAGGTAGATGCGGTTGGAGGTGACGAGCACCTCGGCGCCCTTGATGTTCTCGGCGAGCCTCGCCGGGTCGTGGACGGGCACCATGTCGATCTCGGGAAAGGCCGCGATGGCGCGTTCGACCATCCTGCCGTATTTCGCCGGATAGAAAACCAGCTTCATGGCGCGTCCTCCCCAATCTTCGGCATGCGGTTTTGGCAGGCGATACGCCTGCGCCGCCGTTCGAGACGCTAGCCGAGGAGCGGCGGTCCGCACAAGGCGCCTGCGCGAAGAAGGGCCGTGACGCCGGTTTGCCTGCGCGTATGCTGTGCTCCGTCTCGCCAACGAAGGAGCCGCCCATGATCGAAGCGCAACCGTTCGACCAGCATGTCGCGACCGGCAAGCTCAAGGGCCGCACGGCCATCGTCACCGGCGGCGGCGGGGCCATCGGCGGCGCCATCGCGCGCCTCTATGCGGCAGAAGGGGCCAACGTCGTCGTCTGCGACGTCGACCCGGCGAAGGCGGCCGAGACGGCCTTCGACATCGGCGAGGCGAGGGGCGAGGCTGGCGGCCAGGCGGTCGCCTGCCCGACCGACGTGTCGAGGCCGGAGGACTGCGAGCGCGCCGTGCAGCTCGCGGTCGAGCGCTTCGGCAACGTCCGCGCCCTGGTCAACGTCGCGGCGGCCGTCACGCCCGACGGCACCGTGGTCGATCTCTCGCTGGAAGACTGGAACAGGGCCTTCGCCGTCAACCTGACCGGCCCGTTCCTGATGTGCAAATACGCCATTCCGCAGATGAAGGCGGCGGGCGGCGGCAGCATCGTCAACATCGCCTCGCAGCTCGGCCAGCTGGCGGTGCCGAAGCGCTCGCCCTACTGCACCAGCAAGGCGGCGCTCATCATGTTCACCAAGGCGCTTGCCATCGACCATGCGGCGGACGACATCCGCGTCAATTCGCTGTCGCCGGGCGCCATCAACACGCCGCGCGCGCTATGGCGCTACGACGGGAACCTGGAGGAGGCGCGCAAGGCGCGCGGGCCGATGTACCTGCTGAAGCGGCCGGGGAAGGTGGAGGAGGTCGCCTACGGCGCGCTGTTCCTGGCGTCGGACGAATCTTCGTTCATGACGGCGTCCGACCTGCTGATCGACGGCGGCTACGTCGCCCACAAGACCCTGGCGACCAAGACGGTCGAAGGCCCCCGTGGCTAGGCTTGCTTGCGGCTAGCGCCTACTTGTCGTAGGGCCGCACCAGCATCACCCATGCCTTGTTGATCAGGTGGATCTGGTTCTTGTCGTCGATGAAGGGGAAGAAGCGCGGCTCGCTGTTCAGCAAGTCCTGGATGCGCGAGGTCGCGTCGATGAAGACATGGCCGGCGAGGGTCTGGCCGTCGCTCAGGGTCAGCTCCGCATGTTCGCGGATCTTGGGGATTTTTGCGGAGCCGAAGGCCATGGAAGCTCTCCAGTGGAAGGGACGCTGGGCGATATTCTGCCCGATCGTGGAATTTCGTGCATCATCCTTAAGAAACGCCTAAGCGGCGTCGGGGCCTTCCGATTTGACGGGCCCGGACCCGGCTGTTTCAATGCCGGCCAATTAAGAACAGGGAGACGTCCATGAAGCTCAAGGACCAGGTCGCCGTCATCACCGGCGCCGGACGCAACATCGGCGAGGAGACGGCCAGGCTGCTGGCGTCCGAAGGCGCCCGCATCGCCGTGGTCGACATGGACAAGGGGCGCGGCGACAAGGTGGCGGCCGACATCCGGGCCGCCGGCGGCGACGCGGCGGGCTTCGTCGCCGACGTGTCGAGCGAAGCCGACGTCGTGAAGCTGGTGGCCGACGTGGTCGCCAAATGGGGCGGCATCGACATTCTGGTCAATAACGCCGCCTATTCCGACAACAAGACGATCCTCGAGATCAGCAAGGCCGACTGGGACAAGACCATCGCCGTCACGCTGACCGGGCCTTTCCTGATGGGCAAGCACGTCGCCCAGCGCATGGTCGAGCAGAAGCGCGGCGGCAAGATCGTCAACGTCGGCTCGACCTCGGGCTTTCGCGGCCGGCCGCGCGCGATCGCCTACACCTCGGCCAAGGGCGGCGTCGCCAACCTGACGCGCTCGATGGCGATGCAGCTCGCGCCCTACGACATCCGCGTCAACGGCGTCATCCCCAACAAGATCGGCTCGCCAGTCGGCAAGGACACGTTCGACCCGGACCGCCCGGTGACCAACCTGCGCGGCCGCAACGGCGAGCCCATCGACCTCGCCAAGGCCGTCCTGTTCCTGGTTTCGGATGATTCCGACTTCGTGGTCGGCGACATGCTGTTCGTCGACGGCGGCTACTCCGTCATGATGGAATAGCCGTATCGCGGAATTTTGGCCTATTGCGGTGCAATGGGGCCCTGGATCGCTGTTTTTTAACGATTTACTCGCAAAATCGTGAGGGAAGCGGGGGTTGTGACGCCTCCGGCCTTTCGTTATATTGCGACGCAGCAATTTATACTGCGCCGCAGCATGACCCTGGCGGCCCCCAGTCGGCCCTGTCTCGGGCCCGAGCAAGGAGTGATCCCCATGGCGACCAAGCTGGCCACCGAAAGCGACTACCAGGGCTACGCGATCGAGGAACTGAGCGTCGGCATGTCGGCGACCTACGTCCGCACGATCAGCGAGGCGGACATCGTCGCCTTCGCCGCCGTCTCCGGCGACAACAACCCGGTGCACCTCGACAAGGCCTTCGCCGAGAAGACCATGTTCAAGGGCCAGATCGCCCACGGCATGTTGACGGCGAGCTTCATCTCCACCGCCCTCGGCACCAAGCTGCCGGGCTACGGCTGCATCTACATGAGCCAGGACCTGCGCTTCAAGGCGCCGGTGCGCATCGGCGACGTCGTCAAGACCGAGGTCACGGTCAGCGAGGTCATCCTCGAGAAGAAGCGCGTCGTGCTGACGACCCAGTGCATCGTCGGCGATAAGGTCGTGCTGGAAGGCACGGCGATGATGATGGTGCCGTCGAAGGCCGACCAGGCGCCGAAGGCGATCTCGCTGCCGCAGGGCCAATCCTTCAGCGCTTGAACCATCGGGGCTTTTCGGCGCCCGAACCTTCCGCCGCCGGGCGGAGCGAGCGGTCCGACCGCGCATTTCCCCATACACTCAGCCTGTTCCGGGCTATAACGGCGGTTCGCGGGCGCGTTCGGCGCTCGCCTCCCGCCCATCCGCCCCACGCTCTTCCGCTGTAGTCTCCGCCGATGCGCCTGTTTCGCCATTATGATGGATTGCCGCCCGACGCCACCGGCGCGGTCGTCGCCATCGGCAATTTCGACGGCGTCCATCGCGGCCACCGGGTCGTCATCGGCGCCGCCGGCGATATCGCGCGCAAGGCCGGCAAGCCGCTCGGCGTGCTCACCTTCGAGCCCCATCCGCGCCGCATCTTCCAGCCCGACGCGCCGCCCTTCTGCCTCAGCTCGCTGCGCACCAAGGCGCACCAGATGGAACGGCAAGGCGTCGACTGCCTCTATGTGCTCCACTTCGACCGCCCCTTCGCGCATGTGTCGGCGGAGAGCTTCGTCGCCGACATCCTCGTCGGCGGCCTGCGCGTCTCGCACGTCGTCGTCGGCGAGGACTTCGTCTTCGGCCACAAGCGCGGCGGCAACGTCGAGCTGCTGCGCGAGCTGGGCCGCAAACTCGGCTTCGAGGTGAGCTGCGTCGTCATCCAGCGCGAGCCCGACGGCACGGTGATCGCCTCGCGCCACATCCGCGAGCTGCTGGCCGCGGGCCAGCCGGCCCAGGCGGCCAAGCTGCTCGGCCGCTACTGGGAGATCGAGGGCCGCGTCGAGCATGGCGACGCGCTCGGCCGCACCCTGGGCTTCCCGACCGCCAACCTGCCGCTCGGCGACTACCAGCGCCCCAAGGCGGGCATCTACGCCGTGCGCGCCGGCATCGACGAGGGGGCGCAGACGGTCTGGCGCGACGGCGTCGCCTCGCTCGGCTGGCGCCCGACCTTCGCCGGCCAGGACCTGCGCTTCGAGGCTCACCTGTTCGATTTTTCCGGCGATCTCTACGGCAAGCACCTGCGCGTGGCGCTGATCGAATATCTGCGCGAGGAGCGCAAATTCGACGGCGCCGACGCCCTGATCGTCCAGATGAACAAGGACGCCGCCGAGGCGCGGGCGGTGCTGGCCGATCCGGCCCGTTTCGCCGCGCCGGAGTTTCGGCTGGGCTAAGCCGTCTCCCCAGTTGACGCGGCCCCGCCGATAGAGAACAGTGCGGCCCCATGCGGCGCGTCCTTTCGCGCCTCCCCATTGAAATTAAAGCGAAATTCGCGTTCCGATGGCCGCCGATTACAAATCCACCGTTTTCCTGCCGAAGACCGGCTTTCCGATGAAGGCCGGGCTCGCCCAGCGCGAGCCCGAATTGCTGGCCCGCTGGACCAAGATCGGCCTCTACCAGACGCACCGCGCGCGCGCGAAGGGCAAGCCGAAGTTCGTGCTGCACGACGGCCCGCCCTACGCCAACGGCAACATCCACATCGGCCACGCGCTGAACAAGATCCTGAAGGACGTCATCAACCGCACGCGCGGGATGCTCGGCTATGACGCGCCCTACGTTCCCGGCTGGGACTGCCACGGCCTGCCCATCGAATGGAAGATCGAGGAGCAGTACCGCGCCAAGGGCAAGGACAAGGATGCGGTGCCGGTCATCGACTTCCGCGACGAATGCCGCCGCTTCGCCGCCGAATGGATCGACATCCAGAAGGAAGAGTTCAAGCGCCTCGGCATCGCCGGCGACTGGGCCAATCCCTACACGACCATGACCAATGCCGCCGAAGCCTCCATCGTGCGCGAGCTCGGCAAGTTCCTGCTCAACGGCCTGCTCTACAAGGGCGTGAAGCCGGTGATGTGGTCGGTCGTCGAGAAGACGGCGCTGGCCGAAGCCGAAGTCGAATACCACGACCATACCTCGACCACCGTCTGGGTGCGCTTCCCGGTGGTGAAGGCCAGCGTGCCGGAGCTGCAAGGCGCCTCCATCGTCATCTGGACGACGACGCCGTGGACGCTGCCCGGCAACCGCGCCATCGCCTACGGCCCGACATTCGACTATCTGGTCGTCGAAGTGACCGAAGCGGGCGAGGGCAGCCTGGCGAAGGCCGGCGAGAAGATTCTCGTCGTGCGCGAACTGCTCGAAAGCCTGCTGGCCTCCGCCAAGATCGCCGGCCACAAGGTCGTCGCCACGCTGTCGGGCGACAGGCTCGAAGGCAGCGTCACCTCGCATCCGTGGCGCGGGCAAGGCTACGACTTCGACGTGCCCCTGCTGCCGGGCGACCATGTCACCACCGAAGCGGGCACCGGCTTCGTCCACACCGCGCCGGGCCATGGCGCGGAGGACTTCGTCGTCGGCCAGAAGTTCAAGCTCGAAGTGCCGGAGACGGTCGCCGAGGACGGCACCTACTATCCGCGCGTGCCGCTGTTCGCCGGCCTGCATGTCTTCAAGGCCGACAAGCCGGTGCTGGAAGCCTTGCAGAAGGTCGATGCGCTGCTCGCCCACGGCAAGGTCGTGCACTCCTATCCGCATTCCTGGCGCTCCAAGGCGCCGCTCATCTTCCGCACCACCCCGCAGTGGTTCATCGGCATGGACGACGCGGGCAGCGGCAACGAGACGCTGCGCCAGAAGGCGCTCAAGGCCATCGACGACACGCGCTTCGTGCCCGCCGCCGGGCGCAACCGCATCGCCTCCATGGTCGAAGGCCGCCCCGACTGGTGCGTCTCGCGCCAGCGCGCCTGGGGCGCGCCGATCACGGTGTTCGTCGACAAGCGCACCAACCAGCCGCTGCGCGACGAGAAGGTCATGGCGCGCATCGTCGCTGCCGTGGAAGCCGAAGGCAGCGACGTCTGGTTCACGGCCGACCCTTCGCGCTTCCTGGCGCCCGAGCACGATCCGGCGAACTTCGAGAAGGTCACCGACATCCTCGATGTCTGGTTCGATTCGGGCAGCACGCACAGCTTCGTGCTGGAAGCGCGCGAGGAACTGCAGTGGCCGGCCTCGCTCTACCTCGAAGGCTCCGACCAGCATCGCGGCTGGTTCCAGTCCTCGCTCCTCGAATCCTGCGGCACGCGCGGCCGCGCGCCCTACGAAGCGGTGCTGACGCACGGCTTCGTGCTCGACGAGCAGGGCCGCAAGATGTCGAAGTCGCTCGGCAACGTGGTGGCGCCGCAGCAGGTGATGGAGCAGTTCGGCGCCGACATTTTGCGCCTCTGGGTCATCGCCTCGGACTATTCCGACGACCTCCGCATCGGCCTTGAGATCCTGAAGTACCAGGCGGACACCTACCGCCGCCTGCGCAACACGCTGCGCTACCTGCTCGGCGCGCTCGACGGCTTCACCGACGCCGAGCGCCTGCCCATCGCCGACATGCCGGAGCTGGAGCGCCTCGTGCTGCACCAGATCGCGCAGATGGACCAGCAGCTGCGCCGCGCCTGCGAGGACTTCGAGTTCCACAACTTCTTCGCCGCGCTGCACAGCTTCTGCGCCGTCGACCTCTCGGCCTTCTACTTCGACGTGCGCAAGGACGCGCTCTATTGCGACGCGCCGGGCAGTATCCGTCGCCGCGCCGCGCGCACGGTGATGGACACGCTGTTCTCCTGCCTCACCGCATGGCTGGCGCCGGTGCTCTGCTTCACCGCCGAAGAGGCCTGGCTGTCGCGCTTCCCGAGCGAGACCGACAGCGTGCACCTGCGCGAATTCCCGGCGATCCCGGCGGACTGGCGCGACGACGCGCTGGCCACCAAGTGGGAAGACATCCGCAAGCTGCGCCGCGTCGTCACCGGCGCGCTGGAACTGGCGCGCGCCAACGGCAAGATCGGCGCGAGCCTGCAGGCGGCGCCCAAGGTCTATGCCGACGAGAGCTACCACGCGGCGCTCGCCGGCCTCGACCTGGCGGAGATCGCGATCACCTCCGACATCGAGCTGCTGGCGGGCGAAGGCCCGGCGGACGCCTTCCGCATGGCCGACATTCCGGGCGTCGCCGTGGTGTCGGACCTCGCCGAAGGCGCCAAGTGCCAGCGCTGCTGGCAGGTGCTGGTGGAAGTCGGCCAGCACGCCGAGCACGACGACCTGTGCAACCGCTGCAACGATGCCGTCGGCGCGATGCCGGCGCCGGTCGCGTGAGCGCCGTGACCGAACAGGCCGCCATGCCGCATCCGCGCCGCCTGCCGGTCGGCCTCGGCGTCGCCGTGCTGCTGGTCGTCCTCGACCAGCTGAGCAAATGGTGGGTCGTCGGCCATTTCATGGAATCGCCGCGCCCGGTCGAGCTGACGTCCTTCTTCAACCTCGTGATGGTGTGGAACCAGGGCGTCACCTTCGGCGTCGGCAACGACGTCGCCTGGGGCCGCTGGCTGTTCGCCGCCCTCGCGCTGGTCATCGTGGCGATCCTGTTCTCCTGGCTGCGCCGGGCCGTGCGCCTGTGGGTCGCCGTGGCCCTCGGCCTCGTCATCGGCGGCGCCATCGGAAACGTGATCGACCGCCTGCGCTGGGGCGCCGTGGCGGATTTCCTGGATTTTCATGCCTTTGGCCAGCATTGGCCGGCCTTCAACATGGCCGATTCGGCAATCGTCGTCGGCGTGGTATTACTGGTTCTTGACGCCCTCGTCGGGCGCAGGGAATCATTGCGCTGACTTTTGGTTAAAGGGATTCGCCTATGACTCGGCTTCATCGTTCTTCCTGGCGCCGCGCCGCTCCCGTGGCCCTGCTGGGCCTGGCGCTCGCCGGTTGTTCGAGCCTCAGCGGCATCCTCGGCGCCGACAAGACGCCGCCTGACGAATTCCGCGTCGTCGCCCGCGCGCCTCTCAGCCTGCCGCCGGACTACGGCCTGACCGCGCCGCAGCCGGGCGCCGCCCGCCCGCAGGAGACCGACATCCGCGACGCGGCGCGCCAGATCGTCGTCGACCGCGACAGCGGCCCGGTGCAGGCCGCCAGCCCCATGCTGCAGGGCCGCGACCCCGGCGAGGCCACCTTCCTCCGCCTCGCGGGCGCCACCGACGCCGATCCCAACATCCGCCAGAAGGTCAACCGCGAGAGCTCGGTGCTTGCCGAGGCGGATTCGACCTTCGTCGACGACCTGATGTTCTGGCAGAGCAAGCAGCAGCCCGGCGTCGTCGTCGACCCGGACAAGGAAGCCCGCCGCCTGCGCGAGAACGCCGCCCTCGGCCAGCCGCCGACCACGGGCGAGACGCCGACCATCAAGCGGCGCGGCGACGCGCTCGACCGCGGCATCCTCAGCGGCATTTTCTAAGATCGCCATCCGGAAGATCGCCGTCTGGAAGGTTGGGGGCCGTCGAGACGGCGCGTCCAGCGGCCTCGCGCTTTCGTGATCATGCGGCCGGGCGCCGCCGCCTCGGAAGCGCCATACTGTCTCCGGCATAGTGCTTGTCGGGCATCCTTGCCCGCGGTTAAGCGGACGCCATAAGGCCGCGCCGATCAGGAGGTCCGATGCTCTCCCTTTCCAGGGCTTTGCGTTCTGGGGCTTTGCGCGCCCCTTCGTCGTTCCTGCTGCGCGTCGGCCTGGCGGCGGGGCTGGCCCTCTCGTCCGCCGCCGCGTCCGCCGCGGTGTTCAACCCGCAGACATTCACCCTGCCCAACGGCCTCGAGGTCGTGGTCATCGAGAACCACCGCCTGCCCGTCGTCACGCAGATGGTCTGGTACAAGGTCGGCGCGGCCGACGATCCCTCCGGCAAGTCGGGCATCGCGCATTTCCTTGAGCACCTAATGTTCCGCGGCACCGGCACCATCGCGCCGGGCGAGTTCTCGCGCATCGTCTCGCGCAACGGCGGGCGCGACAACGCCTTCACCAGCTGGGACTACACCGCCTACCACCAGACCGTCGCCGCCGACCGGCTCGAGCTGGTGATGAAGCTCGAGTCCGACCGCATGGCGAACCTGTCGATCACCGAGCAGGAGGTGACGCCGGAGCGCCAGGTCATCATCGAGGAGCGCCGCTCGCGCACCGACAACAATCCGTCGGCGCTGCTGAACGAGCAGATGAACGCCTCGCTCTTCCTCAACCATCCCTACCGCATCCCGGTCATCGGCTGGCAGCATGAGATGGCCGGCCTGACGCAGCAGGACGCGCTCGCCTTCTATAGCCGTCACTACGCGCCGAACAACGCGATCCTGATCGTTTCCGGCGACGTCACCCTGCCGCAGGTGCGCAGCCTGGCGGCGAAGTACTATGCACCGATCCCGCGCCGCGAAGTCGCGCCCCGCGTCCGCCTGCAGGAGCCGCCGCACGTCGCGGCGCGCCGCGTCACCATGGAAAGCGACCGCGTGCGCGAGCCGCGCCTGAGCCGCGAATATGTCGCGCCGAGCTACCATGCGGGCGACACGCAATATGCCTACGCGCTGCAGGTGCTCGACACCATCCTGAGCGGCGGCGCCACCAGCCGGCTGCAGCGCAAGCTGGTCGAGGACGACAAGCTCGCCGTCTCGGCCTGGGCCTCCTACGAGCCGGGCGCGCTCGATTCCGGCACCTTCTCGATCGGCGGCCAGCCGCGTCCCGACGTGCCCGTCTCCAAGCTGGAGGAAGCCATCGACGGAGAGATCGCCCGCCTGCTGAAGGACGGCGTGACCGACGACGAGGTGGCGCGCGCGAAGAACCAGCTCGTCTCCAGCGCCGACTACGCGCGCGATTCGCTGCGCCGCGGCGGCATGGCCATCGGCGCGGCCCTCGCCACCGGCCAGACCGTCGACGACGTCGAGGCCTGGCCCGAGCGGATTCGGGCGGTGACGCCCGAGCAGGTCAACGCCGCCGCCCGCGAAGTCTTCAACATCGTCAATTCGGTCACCGGCATCCTGCTGCCGGCGGCCCGTCCGTCGCGGAGCTGACCGATGTGCGCCGTCTCCTTCGCCCTTCGCCGTTCCGTCGCCGTCGCCGCCGTGGCGCTCGCCGCCCTGTCCGCGCTGTCCTTCGCCGCGCCGTCCGCCGAGGCCGTCGCCATCGAGCGCGTCGTCAGCCCGCAGGGCATCGAGGCCTGGCTGGTGCGCGATCCCAGCGTGCCGGTGATCTCATTGCAATACGCCTTCCGCGGCGGCTCGGCGCTCGACCCGGCCGGCAAGGAGGGCCTGAGCAACCTCGTCGCCAGCCTGCTCGACGAAGGCGCCGGCGACCTCGATTCGCAGGCCTTCCAGCGCCGGCTGGAGGATTCCTCCGTCTCGCTCAGCTTCGATTCGGCCGTCGACAGCGTCGGCGGCAGCATGCGCACGCTGAAGCGCAACGAGGCGACCGCCTTCGACATGCTGCGCCTGGCGCTGACCGAGCCGCGCTTCGACGACGCGCAGGTCGAGAAGGTGAAGTCGCAGATGCGCGCCTGGCTGTCGGGCGCCGCCGAGAACCCGCGCCGCATCGCGGGGCGCATCCTGTCGCTCACCGCCTTCGGCGACGACCCCTACGGCCGCTCGTCAGAAGGCACGCGCCAGAGCGTCGAGGACCTGACCCGCGCCGACTTCCAGGCCTATGTGAAGGAGCGCTTCGCGCGCGACCGCCTCATCATCGGCGTCGTCGGCGACATCACGCCGGAAGAATTGGCGCCGCGCCTCGACGCCACCTTCGGCGGCCTGCGCGCCGCCGCGGGCCCCGTCGCGCTGCCGCCCGTCGCGCCGGCCCTGGCGGGACAGGTCTTCGTCGTCGAGAAGAACATCCCGCAGAGCGTGGTGAGCTTCGGCGAGCCCGGCCTGTCGCGCAAGGATCCCGACTATTACGTCGCCTACGTGCTCAACCAGGCCTTCGGCGGCGGCGGCCTGACCTCGCGCCTGAGCGAGGAGGTGCGCGAGAAGCGCGGCCTCGCCTATTCGGTCTACACCGCGCTGGCGCCCTACGACCGCGCCGCCCTGCTGACGGGCGGCGTCGCCACCCAGAACGAGCGCGTCGGCGAAAGCATCGACATCATCCGCAAGGAGTGGGCGCGTCTGCGCGACGACGGCCTGACGGAGGCCGAGCTGGCCGACGCCAAGACCTACCTGACCGGCTCCTTCCTCACCAACATCGACTCGACGCGCGCCATGGCGAGCCTGATCGTCGGCGTCCAGCTCGAGGACCTCGGCATCGACTACATGGACAGGCGCAACGGCTTCATCGAGGCCGTGACCATGGACGACATCCGCCGCGTCGCCCGCCGCTGGTTCGACCCGGACAAGCTGACCTTCGTGGTGGTCGGCAAGCCACAGGGCGTGACGGCCACCGCCACGGCCCCGGCCGTCGAGGACTGAGGGCGAAGGCCGGAAACTCCAGGAACCGCGCCAGGCCGGGCCTACCCGATAGGGGGAGGGGAACCGGAACGGGCCCCAGGCGTTGCCTCCAAGGCCGCCCACGGCACCCGTTCTAGAGCCGCCCGCCCTAGAACCGCCATAGTGGGCCGCCATCTTTTCTGGGTTCCTGCGGGCCGTTCTCGCGGTTGGCCGTCCCGGTTCCTCCTGGTAGTGTTCTCCCCATGCATTTCGAACAAGACATCGCCACCTGCCTTGCCGGCCGCATTGGCGACGGCGGAATTCCCGAAGCTGAGCTGGACGCCGCCGTCGCCTTGACCGCGCGCGCGCTCGACCGCCTGCGTGGCCAGGCCCGCGACCCGCGCGCCACCGGCAGCCTGCCGCTCCTCGCCGTGCCTTCGGCGCGCAGCGACCTCATCGCCCTCAGGGACGTCGTCGCTCGGTTCCGTGACAGCTTCGACGACGTGCTGGTGTTCGGCACCGGCGGCTCCAGCCTCGGCGGCCAGACGCTCTGCGCGCTCGCCCATTGGCCGGTCGGCCTGCCGCGCAAGCCGGGCAGCGGCCCGCGCGTGCATTTCTTCGACAACATCGACCCGGTCACCTTCGGCAAGCTCCATGCCGGCGTCGACCTGGGGCGCACCGGCGTCATCGTCGTCTCCAAGTCGGGCTCGACGGCGGAGACCGCCATCCAGTTCTTCACCTTGGCCGACGACTTCATCGAGCGCTTCGGCAAGGCCTCGCTCGCCAAGCACATGGTGGTCATCACCGAGCCCGCCGTGGACGGCAAGGCGAATCCGTTGCGCCGCGCGGCCGGCCGCTTCGGCATTCCCGTCTTCGAGCACGATCCAGGCGTCGGCGGCCGCTACTCGGCCCTGACCAACGTCGGCCTGCTGCCGGCGATGATCGCCGGCGTCGACGCGCGCAAGATCCGCGACGGCGCCCAGAGCGCCCTCGACGCGGCGCTCGCGGCCAAGACGCCGTCGGAATCGGCGCCCGCCGTCGGCGCGGCGCTCGCCTACGTCGCTTCCAGGCGCGGGCTCAACCAGTCCGTGCTGATGCCCTACGTCGACCGCCTGGCGCCCTTCGCCTTCTGGTACCGCCAGCTCTGGGCCGAAAGCCTGGGCAAGGACGGCCACGGCACCACGCCGATCAACGCGCTCGGCACCGTGGACCAGCACAGCCAGCTGCAGCTCTATCTCGGCGGCCCGAAGGACAAGCTCTTCACGCTGATCCTGGGCCCGGCCGAGGGCGCCGGCGACATGGTGATGCCCGAGCTCGCCAAGGAGCCGGAATTCTCCTACCTCGTCGGCCGCACCATGGGCGACCTGCTCGACGCCGAGCAGCGCGCCACCGCCGAGACGCTCGCCCGCAACGGCCGCCCGACGCGCGTGCTGCGGCTGCCGTCCGTCGGCGAGGAAGCCATGGGCGCCCTGATGATGCATTTCATGCTCGAGACGATCATCACGGCCGACCTGCTCGGCGTCGATCCGTTCGACCAGCCGGCGGTGGAAGAGGGCAAGGTACTTGCCCGCAAGTATCTCGCCGGCATGGGGCCGGCGGTGCCGGCCACCGGCACGCCTGTGCTGGTCGGAGCCAAGCCGGCGTGACCATCCGTCTGCTTCCGGGGGGCCTCGTCAATCGCATCGCCGCCGGCGAGGTGATCGAGAGGCCGGCCGCCTGCGTCAAGGAGCTGGTCGAGAACGCCATCGACGCGGGCGCCACCCGCATCGAGGTCGAGCTGCGCGACGGCGGCCTCAGCTTCATCGCCGTCGCCGACGACGGCCAGGGCATGACCGCCGACGAGCTCACCCTCGCGGTCGAGCGCCACGCCACTTCCAAGCTGCCCGACGACGACCTCGTCGACATCCGCACCCTCGGCTTTCGCGGCGAGGCGCTGCCTTCCATCGGCGCCGTCAGCCGTCTCGCCATCGCCTCGCGCAAGCCCAAGGCTGACAGCGCCTGGCAGATCACGGTCGAGGCCGGCGTCAAGTCCGCGCCGCAGCCGGCGGCGCTGGCGCGCGGCACCCGCGTCGAGGTGCGCGACCTGTTCTTCGCCACCCCGGCACGCCTCAAGTTCATGAAGGCGACGCGCACCGAGCAGGGCCATGTGCTCGATTCGGTGACGCGCCTCGCCATGGCCCATCCCGACGTCTCCTTCGTCGTCGTCAGCGACGGCGAGCGGAAATTGTCGCTGGAGGCCGAGAGCGGCGACCTGTTCGAAGCCCGCCTGGCGCGGCTCGCCGCCGTCATGGGCCGCGACTTCGGCGACAACGCGCTCGCCATCGACGCCGACCGCGAAGGCCTGAAGCTGACCGGCTACGCCGCGCTGCCGACCTATTCGCGCGGCACGGCGCAGCATCAGTATCTCTTCGTAAATGGCCGCCCGGTGCGCGACCGCCTGCTGCAGGGCGCCGTGCGCGGCGCCTACATGGACTTCCTGGCGCGCGACCGCCATCCGGTCGTGGCGCTGTTCCTCGAAGCGCCGGCCGAGGCGGTCGACGTCAACGTCCATCCCGCCAAGACCGAGGTGCGTTTTCGCGACGCCGGCCTGGTGCGCGGCCTCATCGTCGGCGCGCTCAAGCACGGCCTGGCCGAGCAGGGTCACCGCGCCTCCACCACCGTGTCGGACGCGGCGCTCGGCGCCTTCCGGCCCGGAACCGGCGCGCCCTTGCATTACGGCCGGCCCGGCGGCGGCTGGTCGTCCCCGCGTCTGCCGTCGGGCGTCGCCGAGGCGATGGCCGCCTGGCAGGCGCCGCTCGCCGGCACCGAGGCCCTGCCCATGCAGGCCGCCCCCATGGCGCGCGCCGAGGACGGCGCCTTCGCGGAAGACGCCTTGGACTATCCGCTCGGCGTGGCGCGCGGCCAGCTGCACGAGACCTACATCGTGTCGCAGACGCGCGACGGCCTCGTCATCGTCGACCAGCATGCGGCGCATGAGCGCCTCGTCTACGAGCGCATGAAGAACGCGCTGTCGGCCAAGGGCGTCGCGCGCCAGATGCTGCTGATCCCCGAAGTGGTCGAGCTCGACGAACGCTCGGCGGCGCGCCTGTTGGCGCGCGCCGACGAACTGGCGGAGCTGGGACTGTCGATCGAGGCCTTCGGCAAGGGCGCGCTGGTCGTGCGCGAGACGCCGGCCCTGCTCGGCGAGATGAACGTGCAGGCCTTGCTGCGCGACCTGGCCGACGAGCTGGCCGAGATGGACCAGGCGCTCAGCCTGAAGGAACGCCTGGAAGACGTCTGCGGCACGCTCGCCTGCCATTCCAGCGTGCGCGCCGGCCGCCGGCTCAACGCCGCCGAGATGAACGCGCTGCTGCGCGAAATGGAAGCGACGCCCAATTCGGGTCAGTGCAACCACGGCCGCCCGACCTACGTCGAGCTGAAGCTCGCCGACGTCGAGAAGCTGTTCGGAAGGCGATAAGCGCTTCCGTTCGTCATGGCCGCACTTGTTGCGGCCATCCAAGACTTTCTCTTGAAGAGTTCGCAAGGCGTGGATGCCCGGGCCAAGCCCGGGCATGACGTTTATGGGATTTTATGAGCCCAGTCGCAGGAACATGAACTTCGCCGGGCCGTAGACCCGCTCGTCGAGCAGAGCGAAGCCTTCGGGCGCCGCGAATGCTTCCTTCGACGCCACTTCCACGATGACCAGCGTTTCGCCGTCGATCCAGGCGCCTTGTGCCAGCGCGGCGAGGGCGGGGGCGGCGAGCGACTTGCCGTAGGGCGGGTCGAGGAAGACGAGCCCGCAAGGCGCATCGGCTGGCGGCGGGCGGGTGGCGTCGGCGGCGAGGATGCGGCACTGGGGCGTTTCGCCGAGCATCGCGGCGTTGGCGCGCTGAGCCGCCTGGGCGGCTTTCGCATTGTCCATCAGCGTCGCGAAGGCGGCGCTGCGCGACAGCGCCTCGAAGCCGAAGGCGCCGCTGCCGGCGAAGGCTTCGAGCACGCGGGCATTCGGCAGCAGGCTTTCGCCGGTGTCGGAGAACTTGCCGTGCTCGAGGATGTCGAACAAGCTCTGGCGCGCGCGGCCGAGCGTCGGGCGCGTGCCGTCGCCGGCGGGCGCCTGCAGCTCGCGGCCACGATGCTTACCGGCGACGATCCGCATTGGGCTTCTTTGCGGCGGGCTTCCGGGCGGCGGGCTTGCCGCCTGCCGGCTTCGGCGCGGCAAAAGGCTTCGCGGCGGGTCTCGCGCTTGCCGGCTTCGCGGCGGCCGGCTTCGCGGGGCGCGCGCTCCCGGCGTAGGGCTGGCCGCTCTGGGACTTCTTCTTGCTTGCGGGCTTAGCCCCTGCGGGCCTGTCCGCCGCGGCATAGGCAGGCTTGCCCATATGGGTTTTGCCTGCGGGGGCCTTGCCGGCGCGCTTGGCCAGATTCGGCTGCTCGACGCGGTAGGGGCGGGGCTTGGGCGCGTCGCTCGCCGGCGTGGCTGCCGGCGCCGCGGCGGCGGGCGCGCCGCGCTGCTGGCCTTCGCGCGGCAGCTGCACGGCCTTGCGGTCGAGGCCGAGCTGGTCGGCCAGGGTCCGGCCGGGCACTTCCTCGACTTCGCCCACTTCGAGGCGGCCGAGCTGGAAGGGGCCGTAGGCGACGCGGATCAGGCGGCTGACGCTCAGGCCGACGGCTTCCAGCACCTTGCGGATCTCGCGGTTCTTGCCTTCGCTCAGCGTCATCGTCAGCCAGACGTTGCCGCCCTGCTGGCGGTCGACCTGCGTCTCGATGGCGCCGTAGCGCACGCCCTCCACCGTCATGCCGTGCCCCATCTTCTCGATCTGGTCGGGCGTGAGGGTGCCGAAGGCGCGCACGCGGTAGCGCCGCGCCCAGCCGGTTTCCGGCAGTTCGAGCTTGCGGGCGACGCCGCCGTCGTTGGTCAGCAGCAGCAGGCCTTCCGAATTGTAGTCGAGGCGGCCGACCGAGATGACGCGCGGCAGGTGCTTCGGCAGCTCGTCGTAGATCGTGGCGCGGCCCTGTGGGTCGCGGTTGGTCGTCAGCAGCCCGCGCGGCTTGTGGTAGCGCCACATGCGCGTGCGCTCGGGCTTGTCGATCAGCTTGCCGTCGACGGTGATCAGCATGTCGTCGGTCACCAGGGTGGCCGGCGTGATGATGACCTTGTTGTCGACCTTCACGCGGCCCTCGAGCACCATCACCTCGGCCTCGCGGCGCGAGCAGACGCCCGCGCGCGCCATGCGCTTGGCGATGCGTTCGCCCTTTTCGCCGTCTTTGCTGTCTTCGGCCATTACTTGCTCGCTGCGATCAGCGCGCGGAAGATCGCCGCGTCGCCGTCGCTCAAGGTGAATTCGGGGTGCCATTCCACGCCAATGCAGAAGCGCTGGCGCGGGTCTTCGATGCCTTCGATGACGCCGTCGGGCGCCAGCGCGTTGACCACCACGCCGTCGCCGACCGTCTTGACCGCCTGGTGGTGGGCGGAATTGACCGCCAGCCTGTCGGTGCCGACGATGCGGCGCAGCTGCGTGCCGGGCGTGATGGAAATCTCGTGGCCCGGCTCGTCGCGCGGATTGGGCTGCTCGTGCGCCAGCGGGTTCTTCACCTCGTCGGGGATGTGCTGGATCAGCGTGCCGCCGAGCACCACGTTGAGCAGCTGCTCGCCGCCGCAGATGCCGAGGATCGGCATGTCGCGCTCCAGCGCGCCGCGCGTCACCGCCAGCTCGAAGGCCGTCCGCTTGTCCTTGGTGATCACGGTGGCGTGGCGCGACTGCGCGCCGAACAGCGCCGGGTCGACGTCGAAGGCGCCGCCGGTGACGATCAGCGCGTCGATGCGGTCGAGGTAGGCGGCGGCCAGGTCGGCCTCGTGCGGCAGCATCAGCGGCAGGCCGCCGGCGGCGCTCACGGCGCTCGCGTAGTTCTCGCGCACGGCGTACCACGGAAACTTGGAATAGCCGCCGGGCTTCTCGGCATCCAGGGTGATGCCGACGACCGGAATGTCTTTCGGGGCCAGAATGTCTTTCGGGGAGAGGGTTTTGCGGCTTTCGCTCATGGCGCGCAGCATAGGGCGCATGACTCAGTGGATCAACTCGGCGGATCAACGGAGTTGATCCACTCGGGGGATCAAAGGGAATGGGCGGCTTGACCCCCTGTCGGGAGCGCGTCAAGGTGCCGCCATGCTGCCCACGAATCCAATTATGCCCAATCCCTACATGCTGCGCGCGCTGCAGGAAGCCGAGGCCGCCGCGCTGCGCGGCGAGGTGCCGGTCGGCGCCGTCGTCGTCGACCCCGACAGCGGCGAGATCCTGGCCGCCTGCGGCAACCGCACCGAGGAATTGAACGATCCCACAGCCCATGCCGAGATGCTGGCAATCCGCCAGGCCGCCGCCGCGCGCGGCACGACGCGCCTGATGCTCTGCGACCTCTATGTCACGCTGGAGCCTTGCGCCATGTGCGCCGGGGCCATTTCCATGGCCCGCCTGCGCCGGCTCTACTACGGCGCGGCCGATCCGAAGGGCGGCGCCGTCGACAACGGCCCGCACTTCTTCGCCCAGCCGACCTGCCATCACCGGCCGGAGGTCTACGGCGGCATCGCCGAGCGCGCCGCCGGCGAGATGCTGCGCGATTTCTTCCGCGCGCGCCGGCCCAACGGCCTAGGCTCTAGCGACGACGGCGCTGCCTGACATGGCCGCCCCCGCTCCCGCCCCCGCCTCCGCCTCCGCCGCGCCCCGCGGCCTGCCGCCGGCCGCGCCCCAGCCGGGCGATTCGGCGCCCTGGTTCGCCGCGCGCAGCACCAACAACGCGCGCTACATGTTCCACACCGTCGCCGGCCGCTATGTGCTGCTCGGCTTCTTCGGCTCGGCGCGCCGCCCCGAGGTCGTCGAGGCGCTGCGCCAGCTGATGGCGCACCGCAGCCTGTTCGACGACGCGCAGATTTCCATGTTCGGCGTCAGCGTCGACCCGGCGGACGAGAGCGAAGGCCGCCTGCAGCAGGTGCTGCCGGGCATCCGCCATTTCTGGGACTTCGACCTTGCCGTCAGCAAGCTCTATGGCGCGACGACGGCGGACGCGGTGCCCGGCGCGCGCCTCGCCTACCGCTCCTACTGGCTGCTGCTCGACCCCATGCTGCGCGTCGTGCGCGCGGCGGACATCGGCAAGACGGCCGAGATGCTCGACGCGATCGCGGCGCTGCCGCCGATCCAGGCGGCGGAGGCCGTGGCGCCGGTGCTGGTGCTGCCGCGCGTGCTGGAGCCGGAGCTGTGCCGCGAGCTGATCGCGCGCTACGAGGCGGGGACGAGCCACGATTCAGGCTTCATGCGCGACGTCGACGGCATGACGCAGCTGATCATGGACCACAGCCACAAGCGCCGCGCCGACTACCACATCGTGGACGAGCAGCTGCAGGCCGCGCTGCGCCAGCGCGTGCAGCGCCGGCTGATCCCCGAGATCGCCAAGGCCTTCCAGTTCCATGTCACGCGCATGGAGCGCTACATCGTCTCCTGCTACGACGCCGAGACCGGCGGCCATTTCCGCGCCCATCGCGACAACACGACGAAGGGCACGGCGCACCGCCGCTTCGCCGTGACTATCAACCTCAACGCCGAGGACTACGAGGGCGGCGACCTGCGCTTTCCGGAATATGGCGCACGCAGCTACCGCGCGCCGACGGGCGGCGCCGTGGTCTTCGCCTGCTCGCTGCTGCACGAGGCGCTGCCGGTGACGCGCGGCAAGCGCTACGCCTTCCTGCCGTTCCTCTACGACGACGCGGCGGCGGCGGTTCGCGACGAGAACCGCAGGTTCCTTGCCGACATGGGGCAGCCGGCCGAGGACGACGCCGGCGCGGGCTGAGCCTTCCAGTCAATCGTCATGCCCGCACTTGTTGCGGGCATCCACGCCTTGCGATGTTGGAAGCGCAAAAGGCGTGGATGGCCGGACCAAGTCCGGCCATGACATGGCTTGGCAATGGTCGGCGAAGGCTTGGCGCGGCGGGCGCCGGTCTCGATTCGCCTTATGCCTTAGCGCTTGATCGCGCGCCAGCCGATGTCGCGGCGGCAGAAGCCGCCCGGCCAGTCGATCGCATCCACCGCCGCATAGGCTTTCTTCTGCGCTTCGGCGGCGCTCTTGCCGCTGGCGGTGACGGCGAGCACGCGTCCGCCGGTGGCGACGATCTTGCCGTTCTTCTCGGCGGTGCCGGCATGGAAGACCTGCACGTCGGGCAGCTTGCCGGCGGCGTCGAGGTTGCGGATCTCGGATCCTTTTTCATAGGCGCCCGGATAGCCGTTGGCGGCCATGACGACGGTGAGCGCCGTCTCGTCGCGCCAGCGCAGGTCGACGTGCGACAGCGCGCCGTCGCGCGCCGCCATCAGGGCGGGCAGCAGGTCGGACTTCAGGCGCGTCATCAGCACCTGGCATTCGGGGTCGCCGAAGCGCGTGTTGTATTCGAGCAGCTTCGGCCCGCCGGCGTCGATCATCAGCCCGGCGAACAGCACGCCCTTGAAGGGGCGGCCCATGTCGGCCATGGCGGCCACCGTCGGCTCGATGATCTCGGCCATCACGCGCGCCGCCAGGGCGTCGGTCACCACGGGGGCGGGCGAATAGGCGCCCATGCCGCCGGTGTTGGGGCCGGTGTCGCCGTCGCCGACGCGCTTGTGGTCCTGCGCCGAGGCGAAGGGCAGGGCGGTCTTGCCGTCGACCAGCGCGAAGAAGCTGGCTTCCTCGCCATTCAGGAACTCTTCGATGACGAGCGAGGCGCCGGCCTCGCCGAACGAGCCGGACAGCATCTCGCGCACGGCGGCTTCCGCGTCGGCCATGGTCTCGGCGATCACCACGCCCTTGCCGGCGGCGAGGCCGTCGGCCTTCACCACGATGGGCAGCGTCTGCTGCTTGAGGAAGGCGAGCGCCGGCTCGACGGCGGTGAAGCGGCCATAGGCGGCGGTGGGGATGCCGTACTTGGCGCACATGTCCTTGGTGAAGCCCTTGGAGCCTTCGAGGGCCGCCGCCGCTGCGGTCGGGCCGAAGGCGGCGATGCCGGCGGCTTCCAGCCGGTCGACGAGTCCGAGCACCAGGGGAACCTCGGGGCCGACGACGACGAAGTCGATGGCCTTGTCCTGCGCCAGCTTCACCAGCCCGTCGATGTCCTCGACAGGAAGATTGACGCATTCGGCGACCCGGGCGATGCCGGCGTTGCCCGGCGCGCAGTAGAGCTTGTCGCACAGCGCCGAGGCGGAAATCGCCCAGCAGAGCGCATGTTCGCGGCCGCCGCCGCCGATGACCAGAACCTTCACGGGAAAACCTTCACAGAAAAACCTTCGTGGAATCGCTGTCGCCGGGAGAAATGGCGCGAGAAAACCGATGCCTGCCCTATCCGCAGGCGGGCCGTCTTGATAGCATAGGGGCACCATCGGACCAAAGATTCCCGACTAGAGATTCCCCCGAGATTCCACTGCAGAGAACGCCGGTAGACCCCCGTTGGCTTCCCATCCCCCCTTCGACGACATGGCCCCCGCCGAGACGTCCGGAAACCTGCCGGTCCTCACGGTCGGCGAGCTGGCCTTCGCGCTCAAGCGCACGGTGGAGGACGCCTTCGGCCGGGTGCGCCTGCGCGGCGAGATTTCCGGCTTCAAGCGCCATACCTCGGGCCATTGCTACTTCCGCCTGAAGGACATGGACGCCGCCATCGAGGCGGTGCTTTTCCGCGGCTCCGCCGGCAAGCTGACCATCAAGCCCGAGGACGGCATGGAGGTGATCGCCACCGGGCGCGTCACGACCTATCCGGGCCGCTCGCAGTACCAGATCATCGTCGACACGGTGGAGCTGGCCGGCCAGGGCGCCCTGCTCAAGCTGATCGAGGACCGCCGCAAGCGGCTGGAGGCCGAAGGCCTGTTCGCCGCCGAGCGCAAGCGCCCGCTGCCCTTCCTGCCCGAGGTCATCGGCGTCGTCACCTCGCCGACGGGGGCCGTCATCCGCGACATCCTGCATCGCCTGGCCGACCGCTTTCCGCGCCATGTCCTGGTCTGGCCGGTGCTGGTGCAGGGCGACGGCGCCGCCGAGCAGGTGGCGCGCGCCATTCGGGGCTTCAACGCGCTGGAGGCCGGCGGCGCCGTGCCGCGTCCGGACCTGCTGATCGTCGCGCGCGGCGGCGGCAGCCTGGAAGACCTGATGGCCTTCAACGAGGAGGTTGTCATCCGCGCGGCGGCCGAATCGCAGATACCGCTGATCTCGGCGGTCGGCCACGAGACCGACACGACCCTGATCGACTTCGCCTCGGACCGCCGGGCGCCGACGCCGACGGCGGCGGCCGAGATGGCGGTGCCGGTGCGCGCCGAGCTGCTCGGCCAGGTGATGGACGACGGCGCGCGCCTGGTGCGCTCCTACAGCCGCATGATCGGCGACCGCGCCGACCGCCTCGCGGGCCTGGCCCGCGTCATGGGCGATCCGCAGCGCGTCATCGAGGACTTCGCCCAGCGGCTCGACGACCGCTGGGAGCGCCTGCGCCTGGCGGGAGATGGCATGTTCGCGCGCATCCGCTCGAAGATCGCCGAAGCCGCCGCCGCCTTGCGGCCGCAGCGGTTGCTAGGCCTGCTCGAACAGCGCGACGAGCGCCTGGACGGCGTCGGCAAGCGCCTTGCCACGGCGGGCGGCCGCGCCCTGGCCGACGCCGAGCGGCATGTGGCGCAGCTCGGCCGCATGCTGGAGAGCTACTCCTACGAGAACGTGCTGAAGCGCGGCTATGCCCTGGTGCTGAACGGCGAGGGCCATCTCGTCGCCGCCGCAGCCGAGGCGCAGTCCGGCGAGGCCGTGACCCTGCGCTTCCACGACGGCGACAAGTCCGCCGTGATCGAGGGCGCGGGCGGCGACGGCGAGCGGAAGCCCGCTGCGCCTAAGCCTGCCGCGCCTAAGCCGGCTGCGTCCAAGCCCGTCAAACCTGCCAAACCGTCCGGCCCGAGCGGACAAGGGAGCCTGTTGTGAAGCGTCGCCTTCTTGCTGTCGTTCTGTCGGCCGCGCTGTCCTGCACCGTCGCCCAGGCGCAGAACGCGCCGGGCCCGACCGTGTTCGACACCACGAGCTACGGCCTCGACGGTCCGGCCACCCAGGGCGGCCTGCTGATCGGCAAGGCGAAGCCCAACAGCCATGTGCGGGTCAACGGCCAGCATGTGCCGGTCGCCTCGAACGGCACGTTCCTGATCGGCTTCGCGCGCGACTACGACAAGACCTGGGTGGAGGTTTCGGTCCAGTCGTCCGACCGTTCGAACACGGAGACGCGCAGCTTCTCGGTGTTTCCACGCGCCTACGACATCCAGCGCATCAACGGCCTGCCCGACGAATCGGTCAATCCGCCGCCGGAAGACCTGAAGAAGATCCAGTTCGAGCAGCGGCTGATCCGCGAGGCCCGCGCGCAGCGCCGCGACGCGACAGACTTCGACGCCGGCTTCATCTGGCCGGTCGAGGGAACGATCACCGGCGTCTACGGCAGCCAGCGCATCCTGAACGGCCAGCCGCGCGCGCCGCACCTCGGCGTCGACATCGCTGCCGGGCGCGGCACGACGATCCGCGCCGCCAGCGACGGCATCGTCTCGCTCGCGCACGAGAACCTGTTCTTCAACGGCAATACCGTGATCATCGACCATGGGCTCGGCCTGAACACGGTCTACATCCATCTCGACAAGATCGCGGTGCGGCAGGGCCAGCGCGTCGCCAAGGGCCAGACCATCGGCACGGTGGGCGTCACCGGCCGCGCCACGGGGGCCAACCTGCATTGGGGCGCCAACCTCGGCGACCTGGGCATCGACCCGCAATTGCTGGTCGGCCCGATGATGCAGCGCTAAGGCCGCCTTAATCGGGCCGGCGCCTTAGTCGGGCCAGCGCCGGTGGACCCAGAGCCACTGGCCGGGCCGCCCGCGTATCCACTCTTCCATGCGCGCGTTGATCTCGGCGGTCAGCGCGATCATGTCGGCCTTGCGGTCGCCGCTGTTGGGCAGCGCCATGGGCGGCTCGACGACGATGTGGAAGCGCGCGCCTTCGACGCGCTGCACGTAGCCCGGCAGCAGCACGCAGTCGAACTTCAGGGCGAGCTGCGCGAAGGCGGAGGCGGTCATGGCCGGGCGGCCGAAGAAAGGCACGCTGATGCCGTCGTTCATCTTCTGGTCGGGCAGCATGCCGATGAAGCCGCCGGCGCGCAGCACCTCGACGATGCGGCGCGCGCCGCCGGTTCCCTTGGCGATCATCTCGGCCTTGAGGCCGCGCCGGCCGAACTGCAGCAGCCATTCGGCGGAGGGGTCGTTGGCGGCGCGGTAGACGATGGCGAGCGGCGCGGTCCAGTCGCCGCGCTGGATCACCGCATGGGCCGACAGCTCCCAGTTGCCGAGATGCGGCGTGAAGAAGATGCCGGGCTTGCCGCTCTTGCGCATGGCGTCGATGTGCTCGGCGCCCTCGATGGTGAAGCGCGGGTCGTTGTAGAGGTCCATGCGGCCGAGATGGGGAAACTCGCCCATGACGCGGCCGAGGTTGTCCCACATCTCGGCCATGATGGCGGAGACTTCGGCGGCGGACTTCTCCGGATAGATCATCGTGAGGTTGCGCCGGGCGATCTTCTGCACGCCGAGCTTGGGGCCGAGCCGGCGGCCGATCCAGCCGCCGACAGCCGAGGCCGCGTCGATCGGCAGCGCCGCGAAGAAACCGTAGAGCGTCAGGTAGAAGCCGCGCGCGAGCCAGCCGCCGAGGGTCGAAAACGAAATCATGGCCGGCACTTTAGCACGGCCGCGCGCTTTTTCACGGCCAGGCTTCCGGCAGGACATGCGCGAGGCGGGCGGCGAGCAGCATGTCCAGCGCCGCCTCGTCGTCCCAGGCGATCTCGACGTCGAGCACGGCGATGTCGCCGCCCGCGACGGCCTGGGCATCGGCCGGCCAGCGCACCGCGTCCTTGGCGGTGGTGACGAGCCGCGCGCCCTGCTGCGCCGCGAGCGCCGCCAGCGCGGCGACGTCCTTGGCGTCGTAAGGATGGTGGTCGTCGAAGGCGCGGGTCGCGACGAGCTCGCAGCCGAGCGCGCGCAGGGATTCGAAGAACTTCTCCGGCCGCCCGATGCCGGCGAAGGCGACGAGGCGCTGGCCGGCGAGGGCGGCCGCCGAATCCGGCGTGGCGACGAGCCGGGCGTGGAAGAGGGGCAGGGCGGGCCGCAGCCTGGCGATGCGCGCGGCGGCCTTCACGCGGTCCTCGCCGACGACGACGACGGCGTCGGCGCGGCCGAGGCCGTCGCCCAATGGCTCACGCAAGGGGCCGGCGGGGATGACGCGGCCGTTGCCGAAGCCCGCGCCGCCGTCCACGACGACGAAGGACAGGTCCTTCTTCAGCGCCGGATTCTGCAGGCCGTCGTCGAGGATGAGCAGGTTGGCGCCGCTGGCGACGGCGGCGGCAGCCCCGGCGACGCGGTCGCGGGCCACCCAGGTCGGCAGGCGGCGCGCCAGCAGCAGCGGCTCGTCGCCGACTTTCCACGCATCGTGGACGAGGGGATCGACGCGCACGGGGCCGCGCAGCTCGCCGCCGTAGCCGCGCGTCAGCGCATGGACGCGGCCCGCGAGGCCGGTGCGCGCCGTCAGCTTCGCGGCGAGCGACAGGGCCACCGGCGTCTTGCCGGCGCCGCCGGCCACCAGGTTGCCGACGCAGATCACCGGCATGACGGCGGAGCGCGGCGTGACGGCGGCACGGCGCAGCCGGCCGGCCCAGGCATGGAGGCAGCCGAGCGGGGACAGGGCGACGGAGAGCGCGCCGCCGTCCTGCCAGAAGTCAGGCGCGCGCATGGGCGGCCTCGGGGAAGGCGAGGAAGGGCGCGACTTCGGCGGCGACGCGGTCGAGCACGTCGTCCTGGCGGCTGGCGACGCGCTGCGCCGCCATGATCAGGCGTTCGCGCAGGATGTCGTCGGCGAGCAGACGGTCGACGGCGGCGGCGAGCGAGGCGGCGTCGCCCACGCGCAGCCAGGCGTCGGCGGCGTCCATGTCGCGCGCCATGGCGCGGAAGTTCTCCATGTGCGGGCCGGCGACGATGGCGGCGTCGAGCCGCGCCGGCTCCAGCATGTTCTGGCCGCCGCGCGGCACCAGGGAGCCGCCGATGAAGGCGATGGGCGCCACGCGGTAGAGCAGGCCGAGTTCGCCGAGCGTGTCGGCGAGATAGATGGCGGTGTCGGGCGCGATCGGCTCGTGGGCGCTGCGGCAGGCCACGCCGAGGCCCCGCGCGCGCAGCTGCGCCGCGATCTCGGGGCCTCGCGGCGGATGGCGCGGCGCGATGATGGTCAGGATCGTCGGCCGCGCGCGCGCGAGGATGGCCTGCGCCTCCGCGACCATCGCCTCTTCGCCGTCGTGGGTGCTGGCCGCGATCCAGACGGGCCGCGCGCCGATCTGGTCGCGTAGCGCGACGAGCCCGGCGGGGTCGGCGGGCAGCGGCCGGTCGGCGTTCTTGAGGTTGCCGGTGACGCGCACGTCGCGCGCGCCGAGCGCCCGCAGGCGCCCGGCCTCGTCCTCGTCCTGCGCCAGGCAGCGGGCGAAGCCGCCGAACAGCGCCCGCGCGATGCCGGGCACGCGCTGCCAGCCGGCGAAGCTCTTGGGCGAGATGCGCGCGTTCAGCAGCAGCATCGGCACGCCGCGCGCCCGCGTCTCGCCGATCAGGTTGGGCCAGATCTCCGATTCGACCCACAGCGCCGCGTCGGGCCGCCAGTGGTCGAGAAAGCGGCGCACCCAGGCCATGCGGTCGACTGGCACGTACTGATGAATCGCGCGCGGCGGCAGGCGGTTGCCGAGCAGCTGCGCCGAGCTGACCGTGCCGGTGGTGATGAGGACATGGAGGGCCGGATGGTCGACGAGCAGCCGGTCGATCAGGCGCAGCACAGAGAAGGCCTCGCCGATGCTGGCGGCATGGAGCCAGACGAGCCGGCCTGCGGGGCGGGCGACGCGCGCCTCGCCGAAGCGTTCGTGGAAGCGCGCCGGGTCTTCCTTGCCGCGCGCCAGGCGGCGGCGGAGATAGAGCGTCACCGCCGGGCCGGCCACGGCGGTCAGGCCGCGGTAGAGCCCGCGCGCGGCATGGTAGAGCGCGCTCATGCCGTCACCGACTTTGCCGCCGGGGCGGTCTTCTCGACGCCGCACAGGGCGTCGGCCTGGTCGGCGACGGCGTTCATGCGGGCTTCCAGCTCGAGGCGCAGCGCCTCGACTTCGGCGTCGTCGGCGTCGCGCGGTACCGTCATCGGCTCGCCCCAGACGAAGACGCTGCGCGCGAAGGGCAGGGACAGGATGAAGCGGTCCCAGTTGTTCATCACCTTGCGCCGGCTGGTGGCGTACATGCAGGGCAGGATCGGCGCGCCCGAGAGGCGGGCGGCCTGGACGATGCCGAGGCTGGCGCGCATGCGCGGCCCGCGCGGCCCGTCGGGCGAGATGGCGACGGAGACGCCGTCACGCTTGAGGCTCCGGACGATGGCGACGAGGGCGGCGGCGCCGCCGCGCGAGCTCGACCCGGCGATGTTGTCGATGCCGAACAGCTTGAGCGTGCCGGAGATCAGGCGGCCATCGATGTGCTGCGAGATCAGCACGCGCATCGGCCGCGGCCGCGGCCAGCTGTAGGGCATCATCAGCAGGCGGCCGTGCCAGAAGCCGAGGATGAAGGGCGTCTCGGCGTCCCACAGGCGCTGCGGATGCTCGCCGCCGACGATCGTGAGGCGGCTGGTGGCGCGCACCAGGCGGATGTAGCCGGCGGCGGCCGCGCAGATGACGCGCTGCACGGCGGGGCGGCGCAGGAACGTCTTCAGGCGCGCCACGGGCAGACGCCTCCCAGGGCGGGGAAGTTTTTGAGCAACGGCAAGGGCTTAGGCAGGATCATGGCGGCGGACCATAGCGTATGTCACGCTTTGTACGCCATAGGCCGTCGCCCTGCGCCCTACAGGCCTGTAAAGCCTGGGAAATCCGTTAAGCCGACTGGCCGGCGACCGTCATGCCCTCGATCCGCAGCGTCGGCGAGTCGGTGCCGTAGCGGAAGGTCAGGTCGTTGGCCGGCGTCAGATGCATGAACATGTCGCGCAGGTTGCCCGCCACGGTGACTTCGCTGACCGGATAGGCGATCTCGCCGTTCTCGATCCAGAAGCCGCTGGCGCCGCGCGAATAGTCGCCGGTGATCAGGTTGGTGCCCATGCCCATCAGCTGGGTGACGTAGAAGCCCTGCTTGATGTCGGCGATCAGCTCCTTCGGCGGCAGCGCGCCTGCGGCGAGGTAGAGGTTGGTGGCCGAAGGCGAGGGCGGCGAGCCGGTACCGCGCGCCGCATGGCCGGTGCTGGGCAGGTCGAGCTGGCGTCCCGTCGAGAGGTCGAGGAACCAGGTCTGCAGCACGCCGTCCTCGATCACGACATGGCGGGAGGTGGCGAAGCCCTCGCCGTCGAACGGCTTGGAGCGCAGGCCGCGCAGGCGCCGCGGATCGTCGATGATCGAGATGCCCTTGGCGAAGACGGCCTTGCCCATGCTGTCTTTCAGGAAGCTGGTGCCGCGCGCGATGGAGGCGCCGTTGACGGCGCCGGCCAGGCTGCTGACCAGGCCGCCGGCGACGCGCGGGTCGTAGACGACCGGCACCTGCGCCGTGCTGGCCTTGCGCGGATTGAGCTTCTTCACGGCGCGCTCGCCGGCGTTGCGGCCGAGCTCGCGCGGGTCTGTGAGGTCGGCGGCGGAGATGCCTGTGGCGAAGTCGTAGTCGGTCTCCATGCCGGTGCCTTCGCCGGCCAGCACCGAGACGGACAGCGAATGGCGCGACACGCCGTAGCTGCCGGAGAAGCCGTTGCTGATGGCGAGATGTACGCGCGACAGCGACCAGCCGGCCTCCGCGCCTTCCGAATTGGTGACGCCCTTCACGGCGCGCGCGGCGTCTTCGGCGGCCGCGGCCGCGCCGTCCATGTCGGCGGGCGAGGGCTCGCGCATGTCGCAGGTGTCGAGGTCGGGGAAGCTCTTGGCGATCTGGCCCGGCTCGGCGATGCCGCAGAACTTGTCCTCGGGCACGGCCTTGGCCATGGCGACGGCGCGCCCGACGAGCTCCTTCATGGCGGCCGGCGAGAAGTCGCTGGCGGAGACGATGGCCTGGCGCTTGCCGATGATGACGCGCAGGCCGAGGTCGCGGCCCTCGGCCCGTTCGACGCCCTCGGACTTGCCGAGCCGGCGCGCCAGCGACAGCGACACGCCTTCGGCCACCACGGCGTCGGCAGCGTCCGCGCCGGCCGCCTTGGCCTGTTTCAGCAGGTCGGCCAGCAGATTGTCGGCGTCGAGCGGCGCGGTGGTCATGGAAGGCTCCGGGGCAGGAGGGAAAGGCGGGGCGGGTGGATATTCTAGGCCGGGCAGGTCCGGTCAGACAGGCCCAATCACGCTGGTCAGGTGGGCCCAATCATGCTGGTAGCGCGCCTGTCATCCATAGCCATATGGCGGCGAAGGCCATGCTGATCAAGGTGACGGGAACGCCCACTTTCGCGTGATCGGCGAAGCCGAGCTTCACGCCGACGGCGGCGGCGCGCTCGGCGACGATGATGTTGGCCAGGCTGCCGACGATCAGCAGGTTGCCGGCCAGGGTCGAGAGCAGGGCCAGGCCGTAGAGCGCGCCCTCGGGCGGCTGCGGCCAGACCTTGAGCAGCAGGATCACGGCGGGCACGTTGCCGATGGTGTTGGTGAGCGCCAGGGCGAGCGGCGTCAGCGTCGCGAGGCGGTCCGGCAGCCAGCCGCCCTGCGCGAGCCGGGCGAAGACGTCTCCCGCCAGCGGCGTTGCGGCCAGGGCGCCGGTGACGACGAACAGGCCTGCGAAGAGCAGCAGCAGGCGAAAGTCCACCGCCGCGACCAGCTCGCGGCTCGCCAGCTTGCGGCTGACCAGCAGCAGGGCGGCGATGGCGAGCGCGCTCACTTCGCGCGGCGCATCGGTGAAGAACAGGACCAGCAGAACAGCGGTGGCGATCAGCGCCTTGGCCAGCTGCAGCCTGTCGCTGGCGAGCGGAACGTCGGCGAGGCCGGTCCCGTCATGCGCCGCCGCGATCCAGCGGCCGCGCCATTGCAGGGCGACGACGGCGAAGGTCACGCCCAAGGCGGCCAGCGCGGGGACCGCGCAGTAGCCGAGGAAGGCGGTGAAGTCGAGCTTGCCCACCTGGCCGATCAGGATGTTCTGCGGATTGCCGATCATCGTCGCCGCCGATCCGGCGTTGGCGGCGCAGGCGAGCGCGATCAGGTAGGGCGTCGGGTTGAGGCCGCGCCGCCGCAGGCCGTGGCAGAGCAGCGGCGTCATGGCGAAGACGACGATGTCGTTGGCGAGCAGCGCCGACAGGCCGCCAGCCAGCAGGATCACGGCGGCCAGCAGCCGCTTCGGGCTGCCGCCGAGCTGCGCGACCTTGGCCGCGACGCCGTCGTAGAACCCCGAGGCGCCGTATTGCGCCGAGACGATCATCAGGCCGAAGAGCAGCAGCAGGGTGGGCAGGTCGACGGCGCGCGCCGCTTCGTCGACCGTCAGCGCGCCGGCGGCGATCAGGACGATGGCGCCGATCAGCGCGATGCCGCTGCGGTCGATCTTGAGCCAGGGCCAGCGGCCGAAGGCCATGCCGATGTAGGTGACGACGAAGACGGCGACGATGAGGTCGGTCAGGGGAAGGCCGGGCATCGGCGCTTACCGGCGCGGCTTCTTCCAGATCGGCTGGCCCGATCCGGGCAGGCCCAGCTCCGGCCACTTGCGCGTCACCGCGTCGATGACGTCCTCGCTCATGCGGATCGGCTGGCCCCAGTCGCGCTTCGTCTCGCTGCCGATCTTGTTGGTGGCGTCCAGGCCGATCTTGCCGCCGAGCTCGGGCTCGGGCGAGGCGAAGTCGAGGTAGTCGATCGGCGTGTTGTCGAGGATGGTCACGTCGCGCGACGGGTCGAAGCGCGTGGCGAGCGCCCACATCACGTCCTTCCAGTCGCGCGCGTCGATGTCCTCGTCCACCACGATGACCATCTTGGTGTAGAGGAACTGGCGCAGGTAGGACCACACGGCCATCATCGCGCGCTTGGCGTGGCCCGGGTACTGCTTGCGGATGCTGACCACAGCGACGCGGTAGGAGCAGGCCTCGGGTGGCAGGTAGAAGTCCACCACCTCGGGGAACTGCCGCGCGAACATCGGCAGGAAGACCTCGTTGAGCGCCTGGCCCAGCACCGACGGCTCGTCGGGCGGGCGGCCGGTGAAGGTCGAGAGGTAGATCGGGTCGCGCCGCATGGTCATCGCGCTGACGGTGAAGACCGGAAACCGCTCGACGGAGTTGTAGTAGCCGGTGTGGTCGCCGTAGGGGCCTTCCTCGCCCGTCTCGGTCAGCGAGACATGGCCTTCGAGCACGATCTCGGCCGAGGCGGGGACTTTCAGCGGCACGGTCAGGCAGTCGGCCAGCTCGACGCGCTTGCCGCGCAAGAGCCCGGCGAATTCGTATTCGGAGAGGCCTTCCGGCACCGGCGTTACGGCGGCGAGCATCACGGCGGGGTCGGCGCCGATCGCCACGGCGGCCGGCATCGGCGTGTCGTGCCCATCCTTGCCGTATTGCGCCTTCCAGGCGGCGTAATGCAGCGCGCCCCCGCGCGTGTGGAGCCAGCGCATCAGGGCGGTAGTCTTGCCCGTCACCTGCATGCGGTAGACGCCGAGATTGTCGGTGCCCGGCTTCGTCTTTCCGTCAGGGCCGCTCACGTCCGGCCCGCGCGTGGAGACCAGCGGGAAGCTGATCAGCGGCGCCGGCTCGCCGGGCCAGCAGGTCTGCACCGGCAGCTTCGTGAGGTCGATGTCGCTCCCTTTGAGCACGACCTCCTGGCAGGGCGCGCCCGTGACCGTCTTGGGCTTGCGCGCCAGCGCCGTCTTCAGCAGCGGCAGCATGGCGATGGCGTCGCGAAAGGAATCGGGCGGCTCGGGATGGTCGAGGAAGGCGAGCATCTCGCCGAGCTTGCGCAGTTCGTGGGGCTCGCGGCTCATGCCCCAGGCGACGCGCTCGACGGTGCCGAAGACGTTGGCGGCGACCGGCATGCCGTAGGCGTCGCCCTGGCCGTCGGTCACTTGCTCGAACAGGACGGCGGGCCCCTGGTCGCGCAGCAGGCGCGTCTGGATCTCGGTGATCTCCAGGGCGGCGGCCACGGGCGTCTTGACGCGCACCAGGCGGTCGCGGCTCTCGAGATGGTCGATGAAATCGCGCAGAGAACTGAAGGGCATCGGTCAGGAATGCCATGCCGGCGTGCTCCGGGCAAGTCCCGTCCGCCCCGGGGTCGGCAAAGAAGCGTTATTCCACAAGGGGTTGTGGCCGAGGTGGGCGATTCACCCTTCGGTAACGCAGGGCTGCCATGATCAATGGGCGCTGGCTGGCCTTGCCGCCGGGCGTGAAGCTGAAATCACCGGCCGGGATCGCGTCATCCGGCTCGGCGTTTGCTTCTTGCATCGAACCGTTCGAGACCTAAATGCAAACCACCACTTCTCATCGGAGAGCCACGACGATGCCGCATTACTGGGTCATCGGTGGTGAGTACAGAACCACCGACTTCCGCGATATGGCCAATGGCAAGGGTCCGGAACGCTTCGGCCCGTTCGAGACGTACGACGAAGCGAAGGCTGCCTGGAAGGCGCATTCCTGGGCCAGCGTCGACAGCTGCCATTCCCGCTTCACGATCGTCGAGGACGGTGGCGTGAAGGGCGCCGCGTAAGCGGCAGAAAGTCGGCTTGCCCGCGTCGCGGGTCCGCTCCATCATCGCACGGCCCGCCGTTCCTGGCGGGCATCGGCCGCGAGAGGCGCTTTGCGCGCAGTTACATCCCTATTGATCGGTTTCGCCGCATTGCTGCTGGCGTCCTGCACGCCGGAATCGCGCGAGGCCCTGCCGGAGAGCTTCCGCGTGGCGCCGGACCTGCGCTTCGTCGGCGCCTGGCGCGGCGGCAACGAGGTCGGCGTGCTGCAGGGCGACGAGGTTCTGGCCCAGCTCAAGGTCGATCCCGCCGAGCCGCTCGACCTGCTCATGACCGCGCGCGAGACCTGGCGCACCACCCAGGGCCCGCATAGCCGCACCCTGCAGGGCCGCCTGCGCTTCTACAACGTCGTCGGCCGCCAGGTCGTCGCCGTGCAGCGGCTCGACGCGGACGGCCAGGCGGATTCGGAGGCGGCGACCTGGCGCTTCGCCACCTACCGCTTCGGCGGCAACGACGGCGTGGCGCTCTATTTCATGGACGAAGAGCAGATGCGCTGGCGCGTGAACAACGGCATCCTGCACGGCAAGATTCGCGGCGGCGAGCCCGCCTTTCCCGACGTCCTGCTCATGGAAGCGCCCGACAACGTCGCGGCCATCATCCGCACCGTCGACCCCGCCGTGCTCTTCACCGCCCGGCTTGGCCCCTTCACGCGCGAGAAGCTGACGCAATAGTCGGCGCGCGATTTTTCCACACGCGCGCTTAGCGCGCGAGCTGGCCCGCACAGAGAGCCGCCAGCAGCAGCCAGCCGAACAGGCGGTTCGAGCGGAACTTGGCGAGGCAGTCGGCCGAATCGTCGATGTCGACCTTGGCCGCCTGCCAGAACAGCTGCGCGCCGCCCACGGCGAGCAGCGCGTAGTAGGGCCAGGCGAGGCCAGCCAGCCAGCCGCTCAGGACCAGGCAGAGGACCGTCGCGGCGTAGAAGCCGTGAAGCCAGGGCCGCGTCTCGGCGCCGAACTTCAGCGCCGTCGACTTCACGCCGACCAGCTCGTCGTCGTCCTTGTCCTGGTGGGCGTAGATCGTGTCGTAGCCGAGCGTCCAGAAGAAGCCGGCGGCGTAGAGCGCGACTGCGGCCCAGCTCAGCGTGCCGGTCAAGGTCGCGTAGCCCATCAGCGCGCCCCAGTTGAAGGTGAGCCCCAGCACCGCCTGCGGCCAGTAGGTGATGCGCTTGGCCAGCGGATAGGTGAAGACGAGCGACAGCGACGCGACGCCGAGCAGCCAGGCGAAGGGATGCAGCGCCAGCAGCACGCCGAGGCCGACGAGCAGCTCGCAGGCGAGGAAGATCCAGGCGGCGCGCACGCTGACGGCGCCCGACGGGATCGGCCGGTCGCGCGTGCGCTCGACCTGCGAATCGAAGTCGCGGTCGACGATGTCGTTGTAGGTGCAGCCGGCGCCGCGCATCACCGTCGCGCCGACGCCGAAGACGACGGCCAGCCAGATCAGCTGGGCCAGGATGCGCAGGCCGGGTTCCGCGAGGCCGGGGCTCGCCAGCGCCAGGCCCCACCAGCAGGGAAACAGCAGCAGCCAGGTGCCGATGGGCCGGTCGAGGCGCGCGAGGCGCGCATAGGGCCGCCAGGCGCGCGGCATCATGCGCAGCAGGCGCGGCGCGGTGGTGTCCGGGTTCAGCGTCCGTCCCGTGGTCGCCTGGCTGTCGGTGCCGTCGTTCATGGTGTAGGCTGCGATGAAAGAGTCATCCTCGCACCATGCCAGAAAAACCCTCCCCAGAGAACCAGGGCGCCGCGCGCCGCGAACATGTGAACGACGGCAGCTACCAGCCGCGCACGCGGCTGTTCGTCGAAGCGCCGCTGTCGGCGGGCGCGTCCGTCGAGCTGCCGGCGCCTCAGGCCCACTATCTGGTCAACGTCATGCGCCTGAAGGCCGGCGACGCCGTCTGCCTGTTCAACGGCCGCGACGGCGAATGGCGCGCCAGCATCGCCGAAGCGAAGCGCAAGACCTGCGCTGTCGCCGTCGACTCGTTGCTGCGCGCGCAGGCCGTCGATCTAGATCTCTGGCTTCTGTTCGCGCCGCTGAAGAAGGCGCGTACCGACTATCTCGCCGAGAAGGCGACGGAGCTCGGCGCGGCGCTGCTCTGGCCGGTCTACACGCGGCGTACCGTGGCCGAGCGCGTCAACCTCGACCGCCTGCGCGCCAACGCTATCGAGGCGGCGGAGCAGAGCGAGCGGCTGACGGTGCCGGAGCTGCGCGAGCCCGCCAAGCTGATGGACGCGCTGCAGGGCTGGCCGGCGGAGCGCCGCCTGATCCTGTGCGACGAGAGCGGCACGGCGCCGCCCATCGCCGAAGCGCTGCGTGACCAACTTACGCCGATGAAACCAGGGGCGAAGCCAAGCGGGTCTTATGCAGTATTGATCGGTCCCGAAGGCGGTTTCGCATCCGACGAGCTTGACGCCTTGCGCAAACTTCCCTTTGTTACGCCCGTGGGATTGGGGCCGCGCGTTCTGCGCGCCGATACCGCCGCGCTGGCCGCGCTCGCCTGCCTGCAGGCGCTGGTCGGCGACTGGCAGCAGTCCCGCGACTGACGCCGTTCTTCTTCTAGCTTCCTTTTCCTCTTCTCCTTTTTTCAGTTAGGCGCGCATGTCCGGACCGTCGCAACCATCGGCCGAGCCGATCACCGACAAGCGTCAGCTCGTCGACTACATCGCTTCCGGCAACAAGCCGCGCAACGCCTGGCGCGTCGGCACCGAGCACGAGAAGTTCGCCTACGACCTCGACAGCTACCGCCCGCTGCCCTACGAGGGCCCGGCGGGCATCGCCGAGATCCTCAAGCGGATGCAGCGCTTCGGCTGGCAGCCGGTGAAGGAGAACGGCAATGTCATCGCGCTGACCCAGAACGGCGCGTCGATCACCCTGGAGCCAGGCGGCCAGTTCGAGCTGTCGGGCGCGCCCCTCGAGAACATCCACCAGACCTGCGAGGAGGTGCATGAGCATCTCGACCAGGTGAAGGCCATCGGCGCCGAGCTCGGCACCGGCATGCTCGGGCTCGGCTTCAACCCGCTGTGGAAGCGCGAGGACATCCCCTGGATGCCCAAGGGCCGCTACGCCATCATGCGCGCCTACATGCCGAAGGTGGGCTCGCTCGGCCTCGACATGATGCTGCGCACCTGCACCATCCAGGCGAACCTCGACTACGAGTCGGAAGCCGACATGGCGCGCAAATTCCGCGTCGGCATCGCGCTGCAGCCGATCGCCACCGCGCTGTTCGCCAACTCGCCCTTCGTCGAGGGCAAGCCGAGCGGCTACGTCAGCTACCGCAGCCACGTCTGGACCGACACCGACGCGGCCCGCACCGGCGACCTGCCCTTCGTCTTCGAGCAGGGCTTCGGCTTCGAGCATTACGTCGACTACCTGCTCGACGTGCCGATGTACTTCGTCTACCGCGACGGCAAGTACATCGACGCCTCGGGCCAGTCGTTCCGCGACTTCATGGCCGGCCGGCTGCCGGCGATGCCGGGCCATGTGCCGACGATGGGCGACTGGGTCGATCACCTGACCACCGCCTTCCCCGAAGTGCGGCTCAAGAAATTCCTCGAGATGCGCGGCACCGACGGCGGCCCCTGGCGCCGCATCTGCGCCGTGCCGGCGCTGTGGACCGGCCTGCTCTACGACACGGCGGCGCTCGACGCCGCCTGGGACCTGGTGAAGGACTGGACCGCCGAGGAGCGCGCCTTGCTGCGCCGCGAGGTGCCGAAGACCGGCCTGGCGACCCTGTTCCGCGGCAAGCCGCTGAAGATCCTGGCGCGCCAGACCGTCGCCATCGCCCGCCAGGGCCTCGCGTCGCGCAAGCGCTACGACTACCTCGGCCGCGACGAGGGTCGCTTCCTCGACGAGCTGACCGAGATCGCCGAGCGCGGCCACACGCCCGCCGAGGACCTGCTCGCCAAGTACGAAGGCGACTGGCAGGGCCATGTCGAGCCTGTCTTCAAGGATTACGCCTACTGAGCCGAGGGAACCGGCGTCGCCGCCGGTTCGTTCACGCCTGACAAGTCTGATGTGATAGGACGCCATCCATGAGCGACATCATCAAGGCTCCCGACGCCTGCGCCGACATGGCCGAAGTGCGTGCCGAGATCGACCGGCTCGACCGCCTGATCGTGGCCCGTCTCGCCGAGCGCTCCGGCTACGTGGCGCGCGCCGCCGAGATCAAGCGCACGCGCGCCGAGGTGGTCGACAAGCCGCGCATCGAGGACGTGATCAAGAAGGTGCGCGGGCAGGCGGCGAGCTTCGGCGCCGACCCGGAGCTTCTCGAGGCGATCTACCGCTCGATGGTCGCCGCCTTCATCGCCTTCGAGGAACGCACCTTCGACCGCAAGGGCCGCAACTGACGAAGTAGGTCGCCTGCTTCGTCATGCCCGGACTTGTTCCGGGCATCCACGCCTTGCGGCTCTGCCTGCAAAGAAACAGAGAATGAGCGTCACCCTCGGGCTTGACCCGGGGACCCATGTTTCGCATGCCTGAGCGCGGGCCCTGGACCGTCGGGTCAAGCCCGAGGGTGACGGATATCGTGGAAGCGGTCTTAAGGCATCCGCACGCTGCCGTCGGGCGCGATGGTCCAGAACGGATTGTGCGCCACTTCCCAGAGATGGCCGTCGAGGTCGGCGAAGTAGCCGGCATAGCCGCCCCAGGGCGTCTCTTCCGCCACCTTCGGGATCGCGCCGCCGGCCTTGGCCGCCTCGGCCAGCACGGCGTCGACCTCGGCGCGCGAGCGCGCGTTGTAGGCGAGCGACATGCCGCGAAAGCCCTTTCCGTCATCTTCAAGCTTGGCGTCGGCGGCCAGCTCCTTGCGCGACCACAGCGCCACGATCATGCCGCCGGCCTGGTAGAAGGCGACCTCGTCCTGGGCGTTGTTCTTCGTCCAGCCGAGGCCGTCTTCGTAGAAGCGCCGGGCGCGCGCGAGGTCGGCGACGCCGAGGGTGACGAGGCTAATCCGCTGTTCCATCAGGCTTGCGTGCCGCCGACGGTGAGGCCGGCGATCTTCAGGGTCGGCTGGCCGACGCCGACCGGCACGCCCTGGCCGTCCTTGCCGCAGGTGCCGATGCCGTCGTCGAGCTTCATGTCGTTGCCGATCATGCTGACCTTCGTCAGCACGTCCGGGCCGCTGCCGATCAGGGTCGCGCCCTTCACGGCGGGACCGATCTTGCCGTCCTCGATCAGGTAGGCCTCGGTCGCCGAGAAGACGAACTTGCCCGAGGTGATGTCGACCTGGCCGCCGCCGAACTGCACGGCGTAGAGGCCCTTCTTCACCGAGCGGATGATTTCCTCCGGCTGATGGTCGCCGCCGAGCATGACGGTGTTGGTCATGCGCGGCATGGGCCGGTGGCCGTAGCTCTCGCGCCGGCCGTTGCCGGTCGGCGCCATGCCCATCAGGCGGGCGTTCATGCGGTCCTGCATGTAGCCGGTCAGGATGCCGTCCTCGATCAGCACGGTGCGGTGGCCGGGCGTGCCTTCGTCGTCGATGGTGATCGAGCCGCGCCGGTCGGGCAGGGTGCCGTCGTCGACCACGGTGACGCCGGGGGCGGCGACGCGCTTGCCCATCAGGCCGGCGAAGGCCGAGGTCTTCTTGCGGTTGAAGTCGCCTTCGAGGCCGTGGCCGATGGCCTCGTGCAGCAGGATGCCGGGCCAGCCGTTGCCGAGCACCACGTCCATCTCGCCGGCGGGCGCCGGGCGCGAGCCGAGGTTGACCAGGGCCTGACGCAGGGCCTCGTCGACCTGGGCCTGCCAGCGCTCGGGCGAGATCCAGCCGTCGTAGAGGGCGCGGCCGCCGACGCCGGCGCTGCCTGATTCCTGGCGGTCGCCGTCGCCGGCCACCACCGAGACGTTGAGCCGCACCAGCGGGCGCACGTCGGCGGCGCGTTCGCCGCCGGCGCGAACGATCTCGACCACGCGCCATTCGCCGGTCAGCGAGACGGAGACCTGGCGCACGCGCGGGTCCTTGGCGCGGGCATAGGCGTCGATGTCGGCCAGCAGCTTCACCTTGGCGGAGAAATCCATCGCCGAGAGGGGGTTGGCGTCCGTGTAGAGCATGCGGTTGGTGCCGCTGGGCGGTGCGGCGAGGGTGCCGCCATGGCCGTTGGCCACGGTCTTGACGGTTTCGGCGGCGCGCGCGATG
Organism: Alphaproteobacteria bacterium; assembly: GCA_036500145.1. Taxonomy (GTDB): domain Bacteria; phylum Pseudomonadota; class Alphaproteobacteria; order SMXQ01; family SMXQ01; genus CAMAVH01. Next base: position 80,303 of record DASYCO010000065.1, read on the forward strand.
GCGGCCTCGCTCAGGTCGCTGGCATGGGCGTAGCCGGTCGCTTCGCCGGCAATGGCGCGCAGGCCGAAGCCCTGGGAGGTGTCGAAATTGGCGGTTTTCAGCCGTCCGTCGTCGAAGCCGAAGCTTTCCGACACGCGATATTCGAGGAAAAGCTCGCCGTCATCCGCGCCCTTGAGGGCGGCGTCGGTCAGGGCCTGGACCTTGGGCTGCGACAGGCCGGCCTTGGTGAAGAACAATTCGTCGGCAGTCGCGAGGGCGGAAACGGGGGAGGACATGGCGGACTCCTGAAAGGGTGCCTTCTTAAGATAGGCGCTCGACCCCGCAGTATCCAGTCGGGCCAAGGGCTTCCCAAGGACTTCCCAAGGACTTCCAAGGCCGGACGCTCACGGAAAGTTGCGTGAAGCGGCTTTTCCCTGAGCGGATCGGCCATGCCTCCTGCCCAGGTCGCCGCCTTTCGCGGGCGGAGGATCGTCCGCCCCCTGCGGCGCAAAGTCGCCGGACAGGTTTTCGCCCGGCAAAAGCGCCGCCGGGCCGGACGGCGGACGCGTCACGGAACGGTCGCGAGCCGCTCGCAATAGGCTGATCGGCATGGAAAATTCCTTCCCAAGAGGCGAGGCTGCGACTACACATGGACGCCTGGTTTCGCGTCACGGTCGTGGCGCGCCAGGGCTCCTCGTCGGCCGCCGCTCAAACCCCTGCGCGCGGACCTGCGGCGGGGTCGGCAGACCGCTCCAGACCGCTCATCCACCGGCCGCGCCATCCCCGTAAAAACCCATTGGTTTCACGAGGATAGAGGACCGGGCCTTAGCTCTGGCGCCAAGCCGCGCCGTGGTCTATAAGGCCGCGCGAATGTTCCTTCGGTCACGCTGCGACAGGATCACGAGGATGAAGTTGAGTCAGGTTTTCTCCAAGGTCTCCACCAAGATCGCCGCCGGGCTGCTTGCCGCGGCCGGCTTGTTCCTCCCGGCGCTCGCCAGCGCCGACGTGCCGCAGCCTTGGAAATTCGGTTTTCAGGATGCGGCGACCCCCGTCGCCGACGACATCCACGCCCTGCACCACCTGCTGCTGATCATCATCACGATCATCACGCTCTTCGTGCTGGCGCTGCTGCTCTACGTGATCATCCGCTTCAACGCGAAGAACAACCCGACGCCGTCGCGCACGTCGCACAACACCCTCATCGAGGTGCTGTGGACGGTGCTGCCGGTGATGATCCTTGTGGTCATCGCCATCCCGTCGTTCAAGCTGCTCTACTTCATGGACCGCACGGCGACGCCCGAGCTGACGCTGAAGGTCACTGGCCACCAGTGGTACTGGAGCTACGAGTACCAGGACAACGGCGACATCAGCTTCGACAGCCTGATCGTGCCGGAAGACCAGCTGAAGCCGGGCCAGCATCGCCTGCTCGAGGTCGACAACCAGGTCGTCCTGCCGGTGAACACCAACATCCGCGTGCTCGTCACCTCCGAGGACGTCATCCACTCCTGGGCCGTGCCGGCCTTCGGCGTGAAGATCGACACCGTGCCGGGCCACCTGAACGAGACCTGGATGCGCATCGAGCGCCCGGGCACCTACTACGGCCAGTGCTCGGAGCTGTGCGGCGTCAACCACGGCTTCATGCCGATCGCCGTGAAGGCGGTCTCCAAGGAAGACTTCGAGAAGTGGACCGAGGAGGCGAAGAAGAAGTTCGCCGCCGCCGACGCCCCCATTCCCGCGCTCGCCCAGAACGCCCCGATTACCAGCGACATGCAGCTCGCCGCCGCCGCGCGCTAAGCCAGCGCAGCGTCCGCAAGACAGTTCGAGAGAAGAGGTTAGGTCATGAGTCACACCCACGATAATGCTCACGGGCACGCTCACGGGCACGATCACAGCCATGACGATCATGGCGGCCATGGTTACGTCGGCGGCTGGAAGCGCTGGCTGTTCTCGACCAACCACAAGGACATCGGCACGCTCTACATCATCTTCGCGATCTGCGCGGGCCTGATCGGCGGCACCTTCTCGATCATCATGCGCATGGAGCTGCAGCAGCCGGGCGAGCAGATCCTCGGCGGCGACCACCAGCTGTTCAACGTGCTGGTCACCGCGCACGCCTTCCTCATGATCTTCTTCATGGTCATGCCGGCCCTCATCGGCGGCTTCGGCAACTGGTTCGTGCCGATCATGATCGGCGCGCCGGACATGGCCTTCCCGCGCATGAACAACATCAGCTTCTGGCTGCTCGTCCCCTCGATCCTGCTGCTGCTCGCCTCGGCGATGGTCAGCGGCGGCGTCGGCACCGGCTGGACGATGTACCCGCCGCTGTCCTCGGTGCTCGGCCATCCGGGCGCGGCCGTCGACATGGCGATCTTCAGCCTGCACATCGCCGGCGCCTCGTCGATCCTCGGCGCCATCAACTTCATCACCACCATCTTCAACATGCGCGCGCCGGGCATGACCCTGCACCGCATGCCGCTGTTCGTGTGGTCGGTGCTGATCACCGCGTTCCTGCTGCTGCTGTCGCTGCCGGTGCTCGCGGGCGCGATCACCATGCTGCTGACGGACCGCAACTTCGGCACCTCCTTCTTCGACCCGACGAAGGGCGGCGACCCGATCCTGTTCCAGCACCTGTTCTGGTTCTTCGGCCACCCCGAAGTGTACATTCTGATCCTGCCGGGCTTCGGCATCATCAGCCAGATCGTCTCGACCTTCTCGCGCAAGCCGGTGTTCGGCTACCTCGGCATGGCCTACGCCATGGTCGCGATCGGCGTCGTCGGCTTCGTCGTGTGGGCGCACCACATGTTCACGGTCGGCATGAGCGTCAACACGCGCGCCTACTTCGTCGCGGCGACGATGGTCATCGCCGTGCCGACGGGCATCAAGATCTTCTCCTGGATCGCCACCATGTGGGGCGGCTCCATCACCTTCAAGACGCCGATGCTCTTCGCCGTCGGCTTCATCTTCCTGTTCACGCTCGGCGGCGTCACCGGCGTCGTGCTGGCCAACGCCGGCGTCGACATCGCGATGCACGACACCTACTACGTGGTCGCCCACTTCCACTACGTGCTGTCGCTCGGCGCCGTGTTCGCCATCTTCGCCGGCTTCTACTACTGGTTCGGCAAGATGACAGGCCGCCAGTATCCGGAAGCCCTCGGCAAGCTGCACTTCTGGCTGTTCTTCATCGGCGTCAACCTGACCTTCTTCCCGATGCACTTCCTCGGGCTGCAGGGCATGCCGCGCCGCATCCCGGACTATCCGGACGCCTTCGCCGGCTGGAACATGGTCGCCTCGATCGGCTCCTACATCTCCGGCTTCAGCGTCCTGGTGTTCCTGTTCCTCGTGTTCCGCACGCTGACGTCGGGCGCCAAGGTGCCGGCCAATCCGTGGGGCGAGGGCGCGACGACGCTCGAATGGACCGTGAGCTCGCCGCCGGCGTTCCACACCTTCGAGGAAATCCCGAAGATCGAGCCGGTCAAGCACCACTGAGCTAGACGACACCAGGCGGTCCCTCCCTCAGCGGCGGGGCCGCCGCTCGCTTCGCGGCCCCGTTCGCAGGGGCCGCGACAAGGAATGAGGAAGACGACGTGAGCGACGCCGCCCTGCAGATGCGCAGCGGGTCTCCGGTCTACGACAAGGCCGGCGATGCGGATTCGGCCGCGCTCTCGCCGTCCGTCGGCGACTTCGTGGCGCTGCTGAAGCCGCGCGTCATGTCGCTCGTCGTCTTCAGCGGCCTCGCCGGCCTGCTGGCGGCGCCCGGCCATCTCCATCCGTTCCTCGCCGCCATCGCCATCTTCTGCATCGCCATCGGCTCGGGCGCGTCCGGCGCGATCAACATGTGGTACGAGCGCGACCTCGACGCGCTGATGACGCGCACCAAGAGCCGTCCGCTGCCGGCCGGGCGGATGGCCCCCGACACCGCGATCCAGTTCGGCGTGGCGCTCGCCGTCGGCGCCGTGCTCATCATGGGCCTGGCGGTCAACTGGACCGCCGCCGTGCTGCTCGCCATGGCCGAGGCCTTCTACGTCTTCGTCTACACGGTCTGGCTCAAGCGCCGCACGCCGCAGAACATCGTCATCGGCGGCGCCGCCGGCGCCTTCCCGCCGATGATCGGCTGGGCCGCGGTGACCGGCGACCTGGCGCTGCTGCCGATCATGCTGTTCGCCATCATCTTCATGTGGACGCCGCCGCACTTCTGGGCGCTGGCGCTCTACCGCTCGGGCGACTACGCGCGCGCCGGCGTGCCGATGCTGCCGGTGGTCGCCGGCCCGAAGGCGACGAAGCGCCAGATCCTGCTCTATTCGCTGCTGCTCGTGCCGCTGACCTTGGCGCCGTGGGCGCTCGACCTCGCGGGCGCGCTCTACGGCGCCAGCGCCGCCGTCCTCGGCGCGCTGTTCCTCGCCTGCGCCGTCGCCGTGCAGTTCGACGGGACCGAGAAGGCCGCGCGCCGCCTGTTCGGCTACTCGATCCTCTATCTCTTCCTGCTGTTCGCAGCGCTTGTCGCCGATTCGCTGCTCGGCCTCGCCCCGGCCGCCGCGGCCTGGAGCTGGAGTATCCCCCTGTGATGGCCGGCAAGAAGAACGACAACCTGCGCAAGCGCAACATCGCCCTTCTGATCGTCCTGGTCGGGCTGGTGGCGCTGTTCTACGCGCTGACGATCGTCAAGATCACGGGGAACCTCGGATGAGCTCCCCGCAGCAGCGCCGCAACAAGCTCATCGCCGGCATCGCCGTCGCCACCGTCGCCGTGATGGTGGGGGCGAGCTACGCCGCCGTGCCGCTCTACAAGGTGTTCTGCCAGGCGACCGGCTACGACGGCACGACGCAGCGCGCAGACGCGGCCCCGGACCAGGTGCTCGACCGCGACGTCACCGTCACCTTCAACGCCGACGTCGGCCAGAGCCTGCCCTGGAAGTTCCTGCCCGTGCAGCGCAACGTCACCGTGAAGGTCGGCGAGACGGCGCTCATCTACTACCGGGCGACGAACGTCTCCGACAAGCCGATCGTCGGCATGGCGACCTTCAACGTCACGCCCGACAAGGCCGGCCAGTACTTCGACAAGATCGCCTGCTTCTGCTTCACCGAGCAGCGCCTGGAGCCGGGCCAGTCGATCGACATGCCCGTCACCTTCTTCATCGACCCGGCGATCGCCAAGGACCGCAACCTCGACGACCTGACCGACGTCGCCCTGTCCTACACCTTCTTCCCGGTGGACAAGCCGGCCGCGCGCGACACCGCCGCGGCCTCGGCCCCCGCCGGCACCGGCATCAACTGACCGTCCATTAATCAGCAGCGCGTAACGAGAATAAGGGACCGCGAACGATGAGCACGACCCAAGCCGAAGGCCACGAGGCCAAGCACCCGTACCACCTGGTCGACCCGAGCCCGTGGCCGCTGCTCGGCTCGCTCGCCGCAGGCGCGCTCGCGGTCGGCGCCGTGCTGTTCCTGCATGACGAAGGCCCCTGGCTGATGATCGCCGGCTTCCTCGCCGTGCTCTTCGTCATGGCCATGTGGTGGCGCGACGTGATCCGCGAGGGCCACCAGGGCTTCCACACCGCCGTCGTCCGCATCGGCCTGCGCTACGGCATGGCGCTGTTCATCGCGTCCGAAGTGATGTTCTTCGTCGCCTTCTTCTGGGCCTACTTCACCTCGTCGCTCTATCCGAAGGCCGCCATCGGCGGCGTCTGGCCGCCGGCCGACATCCACGTCTTCAACCCGTGGGACCTGCCGTTCCTCAACACGCTAATCCTGCTGACCTCGGGCGTGTCGCTGACCTGGGCGCACCACGCCCTGCTCGACAACAACCGCAAGGACGCGATCCGCGGCCTGGCGATCACCGTCGCCCTCGGCCTGATCTTCACCTGCGTGCAGGCCTTCGAGTACCACCACGCCACCTTCGCCTTCGGCCAGAACATCTATACGTCGACCTTCTTCATGGCGACGGGGTTCCACGGCTTCCACGTCATCGTCGGCACGACCTTCCTGATCGTCTGCCTCGCGCGCATGTCGAAGGGCGACTTCACGCCGACCCAGCATGTCGGCTTCGAAGCCGCCGCCTGGTACTGGCACTTCGTCGACGTGGTGTGGCTGTTCCTCTTCGCCTGCATCTACTGGTGGGGTTCGGGCGGCGCGGTCTTCGCCGCCGAGTAACTTGACCCAGAACGACTTGAGAATGGCCGCCGAACGCGACGATCCGGGTTCTGCGGCCATTCTTGTTTCGCCCTGGCGCGCCGGCCTACTGTGCCGGTGCCCGCGCTGCGGCAAGGCCCCGCTCTTCGCCGGGCTGCTGACGGTGGCACCCGCCTGCGCCGCCTGCGGCCTCGACCTGCAGGCCCAGGATTCGGGCGACGGTCCCGCCGTCTTCGTCATCCTCATCCTCGGCGCCGTCGTCGTCGGCCTGGCGCTCGCCGTCGAGCTGGTCTTCGCGCCGCCGCTGTGGCTGCACATGCTGCTGTGGCCGCCGCTCATCCTCGTCGGCGCCATCGGCCTGCTGCGGCCTTTCAAGGCGACGCTGATCGCCTTCCAGTACCGCCACCGCGTCGCCGGGCTTGGCGCATAAGCTTGGGCAATCCATGAACTCCACCGCTTCCTCCTCCAAACGCGTCTTCCGCCCGCGCCTGATCCCGACGCTGGTCATGCTGCCGTTCCTCGTCACGCTGCTCGGTCTCGGCACCTGGCAGCTCGAGCGCCGGGTCTGGAAGCTCGGGCTGATCGCCGACATGGAGGAGCGCCTGGCGATGCCGCCGGCGCCGCTGAGCGAGCTGCTGCCGCTCGGCCCCGCCGCCGCCTACCGGCCGGTCTTCGCCGTCGGCGTCTACGCCCACGGCAACGAGATGCCGCTGATGGCACGCACCTACCGCGGCAAGAACGGCGAGCAGATCGTGACGCCGCTGCTGCTGACGGAGCGCGGCGCCGGCGTCGACAGCGTGCTGGTCAACCGAGGCTGGGTGCCCGAGGCGAAGAGCGACCCCAAGACGCGGCCCGAGAGCCAGCCCGGCGGCGAGACGGTCGCCACCGGCATCCTGCGCTGGCCGTCGACCCCCGGGACGTTCACGCCCGACAACGATCCGGCGCGCAACCAATGGTACTGGACCGACGTTCACGCCATGGCGGAAGCCGCCGACCTCTCCCGGCCGGCGCCCGTCGTCATCGACGTCGGGCCCAACAAGGCGGACCCCAAGGCCTTGCCCATCGGGGGGCAGACGATCATCGACCTGCCCAACGACCACCTGCAGTACGCCATCACCTGGTTTGCCCTGGCGGCTGTGCTGCTGGCCACCTACATACTGTCCCAGAGGCGTCCGCTGGACGCCCCGTCCTCAGACTGAAAGCCCGTTCCATGGACGCCGACCGCGCCGATTCGCCCCTGTCGAACAACACGCAGCCCTACGACGCGCTGGAATCGCGCTTCCGCCGCATCGACCAGCTTGGCGAGATCGCGGGCATGCTGCAGTGGGACATGGCGGCGATGATGCCGTCGGGCGGCGCCGAGACGCGCGCCGACCAGCTCGCGACCCTCAAGGTCATGGCCCATGAGTTGCTGAGCGACAGCTCGACCGGCGACCTGCTGGACGGCGCCGAGCATGACTGGGCCGACGCGCTCGACCCCTGGCAGCGCGCCAACCTGAAAGAGATGCGCCGGTCGCAGCGCAGCGCCACGGCGCTGCCGGCCGACCTGGTCTCCGCCTTGTCCCTGTCGGCGTCGCGCTGCGAGCAGATGTGGCGCCAGGCGCGCGCCGAGAGCGACTTCAACATGGTGCTGCCCTTGATGAAGGAGCAGCTCAAGCTGGTGCGCGAGCAGGCCAAGATCCTCGGCGCCGCGCTCAAGCTCTCGCCCTACGACGCGCTGCTCGACGGCTACGAGCCCGACGGCCGCTCGGCCGAGATCGACCCGGTGTTCGACGACCTCGCGGCCTTCCTGCCCGAATTCATCGGCAAGGCGCTGGAGCACCAGGCCTCGAAGCCCGAGCCGCTCAAGCTCAAGGGCCCGTTCTCCGTCGAGGCGCAGCGCCAGCTCGGCCTCAAGCTGATGGGCATCGTCGGCTTCGACTTCAACCACGGCCGCCTCGACACCAGCGCCCATCCCTTCTGCGGCGGCGTGCCCGAGGACGTGCGCATCACCACGCGCTACGACAAGGCGGACTTCATGCGCTCGCTGATGGGCGTGCTGCACGAGACCGGCCACGCCCTCTACGAGCAGGGCCTGCCGAGCCGCTGGCGCGGCCAGCCGGTCGGCTACGCGCGCGGCATGAGCACGCACGAGAGCCAGTCGCTGCTGATGGAGATGCAGGCCTGCCGCACGAAGGAGTTCATCACCTTCGCCGCTCCCCTGATCCGCGAGGCCTTCAACAAGAACGGCCCGGAGTGGGAGCCCGACAACCTGCATCGGCTCTACACGCGGGTCGAGCGCGGCTTCATCCGCGTCGACGCCGACGAGACGACCTATCCGGCCCACGTCATCCTGCGCTACCGCCTGGAGAAGGCGATGATCGCCGGCGACCTCGAGCCCATCGACCTGCCGGGTGCCTGGAACGCCGGGATGCAGAAGCTGCTCGGCGTCCTGCCGCCCGACGACGCGCACGGCTGCCTGCAGGACATCCACTGGTACGACGGGGCCTGGGGCTATTTCCCGACCTACACACTGGGCGCCATGACGGCGGCGCAGCTGTTCGCCGCTGCCGAAGAGGCCGTCCCGAACCTGCGCGACGAGCTGTCGCGCGGCGAGTTCGGCAACATGGTCGGCTGGCTGCGCAGCCATGTGCATGGCCGCGCCTCGTCGATCAGCGCGCGCGAGATTCTCGTGCAGGCGACCGGCAAGCCGCTCGACGCGGGCGTCTTCAAAGCCCATCTCGAACGCCGTTATCTTTCGTAAGCCTTTGATATAAATAGGGAAGGGCGAGCCTTGCTCGCCCGGGCCAGGGCCTTTAGTCTCGGCCTTTCCCATCCAGGAGTTTCGGTTTGCGCTACATCAGCACCAGAGGAGCGGCTGCGCCCCTCCGCTTCGACGACGTTTTGCTCGCCGGTCTCGCGCGCGACGGCGGCCTCTACGTGCCGGAATCCTGGCCCCGCTTCACGCCGGCGGAGATTCGCGCCTTCGCCGGGCTGCCCTATCACGAGATCGCGTTCCGCGTCATGGCGCCTTTCGTCGAGGGCGCCATCGAGCGCGACGTCTTCGAGCGCATCGTCACCGAGACCTACCGCGACTTCGGCCATCCCGCCGTGGCGCCGCTGAAGCAGCTCTCGCCCAACGAATGGGTGATGGAGCTTTTCCACGGCCCCACCCTGGCGTTCAAGGACTACGCCATGCAGCTGCTCGGGCGGCTGTTCGACCACGTGCTGGCCCAGCGCGGCGAGCGCGTCACCATCGTCGGCGCCACCTCGGGCGACACCGGCTCCGCCGCCATCGAGGCGACGCGCGGCCGCAAGGGCGTCGACATCTGTATTCTCCATCCGGCGGGGCGCACGTCGGAAGTCCAGCGCCGGCAGATGACAACCGTGGACGCGCCCAATGTCCACAATGTCGCGCTCGAAGGCACCTTCGACGATTGCCAGAATATCGTGAAGGCCCTGTTCGCCGACGCCAAGTTCCGCGACGAAGCGAATCTCTCGGCGGTGAACTCCATCAACTGG
>DASYCO010000066.1:0-121184 GCA_036500145.1 Alphaproteobacteria bacterium
GGCGGACGCGGCCACTTGAACTGCTTCATGATCCAGCCGAACAGGCCGAAGAAGAGCAGCACGTAGAGGTCGCCCCACTGGCGGGAGGCTTCGAAGGCACCGATGTAGATGATGCCCAGAACCGCCGGCAGGATGAGCGTGTAGCGCAGGGTCGCCAGCTTGGCGAACTGCGGGCTGAAGGCGTAGCACATGCCTGCGCCGAGCACGTTGGCGAGCGCCACCGACCAGACCATCGCGTAGGTCACGTCGAGGTTCTTGCCGAGCATGTCCGGGCCGGGGACGAGGCCCTGGATCAGGAACGCGCCGAGCAGGATGGCCATGCCGGCGGAGCCGGGCACGCCGAACGCCACGGTGGGCACGAGAGCGCCGCCCTCCTTGGCGTTGTTCGACGATTCCGAGGCGATGACGCCGCGGACGTCGCCCTTGCCGAAGGTGAGCTTGGCGCCCTTCTCCGTCTTGAGGGCGTGGCCGTAGGCGAGCCAGTCCACCACCGAGGCGCTGATGCCCGGGATGGAGCCGATGCCGCCGCCGATCCACGAGCAGCGCATGATCAGCCACCAGTGCTTGAAGCAGTCCTTCACGCCCTGCCACTGGCCCTTGTAGACCTCGCGGCCGACGGGGACGCCTTCGGCGATGGCGGTCCGGGTGATCAGCAGGTCGCACAGCTCGGGCAGGGCGAACAGGCCGAGAATCATCGGCGTGATCGGCATGCCGTCCCAGAGGTACAGGCTGTCGAGGGTCCAGCGGAGCGTGCCGGTCTGCGGATCGGAGCCGATCATGGCCAGCATGACGCCGAAGCAGGCCGCGGAGACGCCGCGCAGGGGCGCGTTGCCCGAGAGCACCGCGACCATGGAGATGCCGAACACGGCGAAGCCGAGCAGTTCCGGCGAGCCGATGTAGAGCATCAGCGGACGCAGGATGGGAATGGTCAGGCCCATGAGGACGGCGCCGAACAGGCCGCCCAGCAGCGACGACATGTAAGCCGCCGAAAGAGCGCGACCGGCTTCACCCCGCTTTGCCATGGGGAAGCCGTCCAAGACCGTTGCCGCGGAGGCTGCACCTCCGGGCACGCCGAACAGAATGGCCGGGATGGGGTCGCCGGTGGCCGTGGTCGCGCCGAGGCCGAGCAGGAACGCGAAGGCCGTGTAGGGGTCCATGTCGAAGGTGAAGGGCAGCAGCATCGCCGTGCCGGCGAGGCCGCCGATGCCGGGGACGATGCCGAGCGTCAGGCCGAGAACGCAACCTGTCGCGAGGAACATAAGTCGCGTTGGATCCATCAGGATCAGGAACGCTCGCCCGGCCGATGAGGCCATAAAGGCGGCTTCCGCCGTGAAACTTTCCATGTTTGCTTATCCGTTGTCCGAAGTTGAGGTCATCTCAAACGGACGGGACAGCGACGGCGTTGTCGGGCGGGTCGCGCCTGGGGCGCTTTATTGAACTGTAGGCTTTGGTGCCTGACCGACTACGGATTCCGCCTCTGCCTTCGTCCGTGTAAACCCGGCGCCGTCCTTCTTTGTGCTTATGGCGAGGACGGTCGACGGCGGGAAGGCGTTAAACGGTCGGAGGACCGGTCTTGTGGCAAGACTGCACGACGTCGGCTGTGCGCCGCGTCGAGGTTTCGGCGGCAGCGGCGTGCTGCCAGCCGAACTGGAGGACCGCGGGAGCGGCCATGACGAAAGCCGCCACGTCGTCGCCCGTGCCGTGGTCGGCGAGGCGGCGGGAGCTGTCGTCTTCAATGGTGGGGGCGAGGCTTTCCTCGACGACGACCTGGAGCGGCGTCGTCGGGGCCTTGTGGTGGAGGCCGGACATGATCGTCGCTTCGCCGGCGGCGTGGCTCGCGGCCATGACGGGGCTCGCGCCGGCGATTACCGCCAGCGCCACGAGCCAAGCCATCAGACGACGAGAAAACAGCGACGACATTCCTGCCTCATGAAATCGCGCAAACCCCTTTGCACGATAGCGCCGTATAACTTTTAGCATAGATCGGGGCCAGAACCCCGACAAGGCGTTTCCTGCCTGGCGACAGGCAAGGGGCGGATTGTGCGCATATATTAAAAAATGACAAGTGCTTTACGCGCTGCGAGAGACTCGCAGTTCTCCAGGCGCGCGCTGCGCAATGGCCCTGCGCTTTAATGAAATCGATGCGGCGATTGCGAAACGGCCGAGGGCCATGTAAGGAGAATCAACGACCTGCCTTCACCCAAGGCTCTTTTTCAGGTGCGCTTAACATCATGGCGAAGCGAAAGCTCTACGACTGCTCGAAATGCCCGGGCCAGTGCTGCTCCTATGCCCGAATCATCGTGACCGACTTCGACATCAAGCGCCTGGCGAAATACTTCGGCATCAGCGAAGACGCCGCGCGCGAGAAGCACACGAAGGCCGGGGCGGAACCGGGCGAGCGCATCCTGCGCCATCATGCCGACGAGCATTTCGGCACGATCTGCAAGTTCTTCGACCGCGAGCTGCGCCGCTGCACGATCTATGAAGGCCGCCCGCGCGTCTGCCGCGAATTCCCCGGCGAAGGCCACTGCGGCTACTACGACTTCCTGACCTTCGAGCGCACCGCGCAGGAAGATCCCGAATGGATCTCGACGACAGGCAACTGGTAGGCGGCAACCGGCAGGCGAATCAGCGCGACTCTGACGAGTCGCGCTTCTTCACCGAAATCTCGCCCGTCGTCTCCAGGATGGCGTACTCGGCCTGCGACGGCCGGAAGCAGCCGTTCTGGCGCAGCGCCGCCATCAATTCGTTGTTGGAAATCGATTCTCGGCGCAGCGTCTCGTAGAGCACGCGGCCCTGGCGGACGAGGAAGAGCGGCCGTCCTTCCATCCAGCGCTCCATGCGCGCGAAGCGCGTCGTGAGGATGCCGAGCGCGGCGTTGAGCAGCAGCATCGTGGTGATGACGATGACCGCGGCGGCCCAGGAGTCGTCGCCGGCGGTCAAAGCGTTGGACGCGCCTTCGCTGATCAGCATGAGCAGCACGAAGTCGAAGGGCGTCAGCTGGCCGAGCTCGCGCTTGCCGCTCAGGCGCAGCAGCAGGATGACGGACAGGTAGACGCCGCCGCCGCGCAGTATCAGTTCCCACCACGGCAGCGTCAGGTTGAACATTTGATCTCTGTGCGGCTCAGCCGCTCTTGCGCTTCGCGCGCGTGCGGGAGGCTTTCTTCGCCGCGGCCTTGCGCTTCGTCGCGGACGCTTTCTTCGCTGTCTTGCGCGTCGCGGCGCCTTTCTTGGCGGCGGCCTTGCGCTTGCTGGCCGGGCGCTTCGCCGCGGCTGCGCCGCCGCGCTTGCCGCCTTTCTTCGCGGCCTTCTTGCTTTCGGGCTTGCCGCGCCCGCTGCCGCTCTTCTTGCCGCCGCCGCTCGCGTCGTTGACGGTGGCCCAAGCGCGGCGCTCGGCTTCTGCCTTGCCGACGCCGCGCTTTTCGTAGCCTTCCTCGATGTGGGACGCCTTACGCTTCTGCTTGGCGGTGTATTTCGCTTTGCTGCCGCGCGGCATGGCCCACTCCTTCTCGTCTCAGATCAGATGCGGCCCGTGGCGAGCAGAACGATCAGGATGATGAGCAGCACGAAGGTCAGGCCGCTCGGACCGTAGCCCCAGCTGCGGCTGTAGCCCCACGTCGGCAGGGCGCCCAACAGCAGGAGAATCAGGATGATCAGAAGGATCGTGCTCAGCATGGTTGTCCCCTTGCGATACGTGGCGGGTTTTTGTCGGTGGCGCGTCGCGATCGCACGAAACGCCAGCTGCGTTATTGATCAGTCGGCCAACGCTCTCCTGCCGGAAAAGGTTCCCATTTCTGCCTTTCGCGTCATGTCCGCTCGAAAGAGCGCAGGCGCGGAACCGGAACGACGTCAAAGGCTTCGCGTTTTTCTGTCAGCGAGCCGGCAGAGACCGGCGCCGAGTTTTCAGATGAGGCGGAACGCGCGAAAAGGCCGGCTCCGCCGCGTCTCTCACATATAGGAGACCGCAATGAACTGGGATCAGATCAAGGGCGACTGGAAGCAAGCCAAGGGCAAGGTCAAGCAGCAGTGGGGCAAGCTCACCGACGACGACCTGACAATGGCCGAAGGCACGCGCGACCGCCTGGTCGGGCGCATCCAGGAACGCTACGGCATCGCCAAGGACGAAGCCGACAAGCAGGTGAAGGACTGGGAGAAGACCTACCACTAGGCCTTCGCCCGATCCGCAGCCCTCGTTCGAGCGGGATGGTTCTTCGCTGAACCTGTTCAGGTCCGTTCGATGAACGACAAGGCCATGCCGCGAGGCATGGCCTTGTCGCGTTTGGCCGCCACCCGCCATCGCTATAAAAAAATATGAAGTCCGCGAGCGCCTCCACCGGCCGAACCGGGGGCAGGGTTGCCTTGCATTTTATCCATCCCGGGTCGCGAAAATCTCGCCTGCCCCCTTCGGCCAACATGGTTGCCCGGCGAAAATTTGATATAGTTCCGCCGCGTCACAATCGGGGGATTCCAAATGAAGCGCGCGATCATCGTTGCGGCCGTCTTGTCGGCAGGCGTCGCCATTCATATGCCGGGGGCGCAGGCCCAAAGCCAGCCGGTGGGAGTGGGCATTTCAACGCAGGCCCAGCCCATGATGCCGGGCGCCATAATGCAGACCCAGTCCACGGCCCCGAGCCAGCCCATGCCCGGGGCGGCCGGCACGGCTACGAATACGGCCGAGCTGCAGGCGCTGGGCTCGGCGCTCAATGAGATCGGGCAGAAGATGCAGCCGATCGCCAAGCAGGTGCAGAACGATCCGCAGTCGACCGCCATGCTGAAGCTCATGTACGCGCAGGCCGAGACCATGGGCAACGTGATCAACATCATGCTCAAGCAGGCCCAGGTCGGCGCCAGCCTCCCGCTTGACGCGAAGACCAAGGTGGCGATCGCGCAGAAGCAGGCCGCCGCTGCGGCCCCCACCATCGTCGAGCAGCAGAAGCAGGCCATACAGGCTCTCATCGAGCTGCAGCAGAAGCTGATGGGAGCCAGCAAAACGCAGGCGGCGGACCAGGCCAAGCAGCAGCTCGGCGCGCTGGTGCCGATCCAGAGCGGCCTGCTGCAGGTCCAAAGCCGGCTCTACATCGTCATGCTGGCCGAAATGGCGAAGTAGGAACTTCGGCCACTTCCTGAAAAACGCGAGATTTGCGCGGCGTCGCGCCGCACTAAGCTGCCGTATCGTTCACGGGGGATTCCAATGAAAACCGGACTCGTCATTCTTGCCGCGGGCGTCGCCCTTCATGTGCAGGCGGCCCAGGCGCAGAACTTTCAATCGAAGCCGCCCGAAATCAACAGCGGCCAGATGTACCAGGGCCCCGGCGGCGCGCCGATGATGAACCCGTCGCCGGGCCAGCCGACCATGCCGACGAATGTCCCGCCCCGGCCGCAGCAAGGCCTCATCGCCTCGCCGCAGCTGCCGGCCAACCTGCTGGACCCCGCCATGGCGAGCAAGGCGACGACGGACATCTATTCCGTCATGGTCCTGATGCAGCAGATGGCGCAGCAAATGCGCGATCAGGCGCGCACGGACCGCTCGGCGACCATGGACGCGCAGGTGCAGGCGATCCAAGACGCGGCCGCCAAGATCCAGCAGGCCGCCGCGGCGACGATGCAGCAGGCGCAGATCAACGGCGCGATGCAGATCGCCGCCGCCGCCATGCAGATCGGCACGACCGGCCCCGGCATGAGCCAGCTGAAGCCGGGCTCCCAGGTCCTGGGCAAGCCGCAAGGCACGATGGCCGGCGCGCCGACGGCGAAGCCGCTGACGCCGCAGGAAAAGCAGCAGGCGCTCGGCGCCATCGGCAACGCGCAGCAGGCCTTTGCCGCCAACATGGCTGCCGCCGAAGCCGACAGGACGAAGGCCCAGGCCGTCGCCATGGCGGCGCAGGCCCAGGCGCAGACCGCGCAGCAGGCCCAGGCGCAGCAGATGGTGCAGCAGATGCAGGACGTGATTCGCGACGTTCAGGCGAAGCTGCAGGCCATCCAGCAGTCGCAGGGCGAGGCGACGCGCCAGCTCAGCCGCTACTGACCGAAACCGGGCGCGAGAATGAAAAAGGCGGGTTTTCCCGCCTTTTTCATTCTCTTTCTGGCGATTAATTGCAGCTTCACCCCTGTCCGACGCTAGAGTGGCGCGTCATTTACGGGGGATTTTCATGAAAACCGCGACCATCATTCTCGTCGCCGGCCTGTTGTCGGCGAGCGCCGCCGCGCACGCCCAGAGCGTAGCCGGCGCGAACGGCACGCCTGCAACCGCCATCGATCCGACGGCGCTGCTCGGCAACCTGCAGTCGATCAAGCAGATGAGCAGCGACTCGCTCAATCAGGCGCTGCTTCTGCTGGGCACCACGGTGCAGTCGAACCAGGGCCTGACCGGCCAGCAGCTCAACCAGGCGCGCGTCAACGGCGATGCCGCCACCTCGGCGACGCTGCAGGCCCAGCTGGACACGCTGCAGCGGATGATGGCCCAGACGAGCGCCAACCAGGCGATGGTCCCGGCGGCCCCCGCGGCGCCGACGCTGCCGAGCGGCATGACGCAGGCGCAGTATCAGCAGTTGCTGAAGCTTCAAAAGGATGAGCTGACCACGTTGCAGCTGGAGATCCAGCGCGTCAACGCGATGCCGATCGTGACCCCTGTCAACGCGTTGTTTCTGCCCTTGCAGCTGCAGCAGGATCAGATCGTGCGCCCGACGGCGCAGCAGCAGACGGCGCGCACGCAGCTCGCGCAGGTGGTGCGGACGCCGCATCGCTACAGCGACCAGCAAAGGCAGCAGGCCGAAGCGTTGATGAAGCAGGGGCAATGGGCGCCGCCGGCGCCGCCCGCGCCGCCGGTCGTCTTGACCGCGCAGCAGCAGGCGCAATTGGCGGCGATGGTCACGCCGCAGCATCAGGCGCTGCTGTCGGCGTCGGCGCAGGCCGACGAACAGCTGAAGCTCGCGCAGGCCAGGATGGCGGAATTGCAGACCCAGCTGCGCGGGCAGATGATGCAAGTGACGCCGGGGAGGGTCGCGACGATGCAGGCGGTCGCGCAGACCCAAAGAAGCATCCTCGAGCAGAACGGCGTGATCGCCCAGGCGGCGCAGAAGGCGACGCTGGCGCGCCAGCAGGCGGCGCCGGCGTTCCAGGCGCTGGCGGCGCAAGCGGCCGCCGCGGCGCAGATGCGCGTGCAGCGCGCGCAGATGACGCCGCAGCAGCTGGCTTTGGAAAAGGCGCAGGAGCAGCAGGCGCAGGCATTGCAGCGCGCCCAGCAGCTGAAGGTCGCCCAGCAGCAGCTGCCGGTCGTGCAGCGGCAGCTCCAGGCCGCGAACGAGCAGCTGCAGGCGAAGCAGAAGCTGGACCAGCAGCAGCTGGCGCAGCTCAAGGAGACGCAGCAGCAGCAGCTCGCCGCCGCGCAAGCGCGGATGGACGCCCTGCAGAAGCAGCCGCCGTCGACGCCGGGGTGGCAGCAGCAGATGCAGGCGGCCGGCCAGCAGATGGGCGGGCTGCAGCGCCAGCAACAGCAGCAGTTGCAGGGCATGCAGCAGTCGCAGTACCAGGACCAGCAGTCGCAGCAGAAGAACGTCGCGGGCCTGCAGCAGCA
Source organism: Alphaproteobacteria bacterium (assembly GCA_036500145.1). Taxonomy (GTDB): domain Bacteria; phylum Pseudomonadota; class Alphaproteobacteria; order SMXQ01; family SMXQ01; genus CAMAVH01. The sequence continues at coordinate 7,571 of DASYCO010000066.1, forward strand.
GATCGCGTCCTTGCAGCAGCAGATCCAGTCGCTGCAGGCGCAGCCACAGCAGGCGGCGGCGCTGCCCGACGACGTGCAGAAGCTGCAGGCGACGATGGCGGCGGCGAACGCCGCCCAGCTACAGCAGATCATGCAAGCCATCGCGGCGCGCAACCAGGAGATGATCGCCGTCGTGAACTCCAAGCCGCTATAGCCGATCTGCCGGCCTGCGCCATGGCGCGGGCAGAACGAGATGTTGAAAAGGGCGGGGGATTTCCCCGCCCTTTTGTTTGGCCCGTGCTTGTTCGCCCATGCCGTGACGGCACTTCGGGGGCATGGCCCTGTCACGGCGTTTTGCTATAGTTCGCTCGTCACAATCGGGGGACTCGTCATGAAACGCATGATCGCCATCCTTGTCGCCGGCAGCTTGTCGGCCAGCGCCGTCGCTTATGCCCAAACCGGCGGAGGCTCATTCATCGCTGCCGACCCCTCGATGCTGTCGACGACGTCGACCAACCTTGCGCCGGCAGGCAGCCCGCTCCAGCCGGTTCCGGCAAATCCCGGCCCGGCGATGGTCCAAGCCGCTCCTCCCCAAACTGTTCCTCCCCAAGTCGCCCCTCCCCAAGTCGTCCCTCCCGTGACGGCGCAGCAGCGCCAGCAGCAGCTGCAGGCCGCGCAGCAGCGGCTGCCGGTTGTGCAGCAACAGCTGAAGGCCTTGCAAGACGAGCTGCAGAGGCAGCAAACGATGCGCGCCCAGCAGATGGAGCAGCTCAAGGCGCAGCAGCGCGCGCAGATGGTCGCCTTGCAAAAGCAGCTGGACCGACAGCGGCAGCAGCCCCAGCAGCAACAGGGAACGTCGTCCAGCGCGGCGGCGCTGTCCGATCTGCAGGCCGCGCAGCAACGGCAACAGCAGGATATGGAAGTGCAGCAGGCCCGCGCGATGTCGGCGTTGAAGGAGCAGATGGGGGAGCTGCAGCAGCAGGCGGCGATGCTGCAGCAGCAGATCGCGTCTTTGCAGGTGCATTAGCTTCAGGTCTGGGGCTGTCTTAACTTATTGAAAAGGCAGGAAATTTATTCCTGCCTTTTTTGTTGTTCCCATTTTGTTCTCTTTGGTCTAAAGACTGCCGTCCGCTCTCATGCGATCCGCCTTCCGGTCGTCCTCGCTTCCACCGGGGACAGCCGGCGGCGGAGCTGATTTCCCTGGGTGGCTCATGCGGACCTTCGCCGAGGATGCCGATTCCCTGAAGTGGCTGTTCCTCGACCTGAACAGCTACTTCGCCAGCGTCGAGCAGCAGCTCACCCCGTCCTTGCGCAACCGCCCCATCGCCGTCGCGCCTGTGATGAGCGATTCGACCTGCGCCATAGCCGCCAGCTACGAGGCCAAGGCCTTCGGCATCAAGACCGGCACGCCGATCTGGGAGGCCAAGGAGAAATGCCCGGACCTGGTCGTGGTGCCGGCGCGTCATGACATCTACGTGCGCTTCCATCACCGCATCGTCGCGGCGGTGAACGGCGTCATCCCGGTCGCGCGCGTCGAATCGGTCGACGAGATGGGCTGCCGCCTGCCGGACCATTTGCGCAAGCGCGGCGTCGCGCTCGATCTCGGCCGGCGCGTCAAGGCGGCGATCCTCGATTCTGTCGGCCCCTGCCTGCGCTGCTCGGTCGGCGTGGCGCCCAACCGCTTTCTCGCCAAGGTGGCGACCGAACTGCGCAAGCCCGACGGCTTGACCGCCATCGGGCTCGGCGAATTGCCGGGGCCGCTGCTCAAGCTCGTGCCGCGCGACTTGCCGGGCATCGGCGCCAACATGGAGCGCCGCCTGCTGCGCGCCGGCATCGTCGATCTGGCGGGGCTTTGGAATCTCTCGCCGCGCGACGCCCGGCGCATCTGGCACGGCGTCGCCGGCGACGGCTTCTGGCACATGCTGCACGGCTTCGACCTGCCGGCGCGCGAGACGCAGCGGCGCACCATCGGCCATAGCCGCGTGCTCGATCCTGACCTGCGCATGACGGACCGCGCCCGTCTCGTCGCGCGCCGCCTGGCGGTGAAGGCGGCGACGCGCCTGCGCCGCATGGATCATGTGGCGGGCAGCCTGGCGATGAGCGCGCGCGACGAGGCGGGCCAGCGCTACGGCGGCGACTTCCGCCTCGGCCCGACGCAGGACAACGACGCCATCCTTGCAGCGCTCGACGCCCTGTGGAAACGGCATGTCGAGCTGGCCCCATTCGGATTCAGAGGGCCGCGCCGGCTCAAGAAGGTCTCGGTCGTGCTCTACGATCTCGCGCCGCTCGCCGACACCACGCTCGACCTCTTCGCCCAGCGCCGCGACGCGGCGGCGGCGCCGCTCGGCAAGGTGGTGGATCTGGTCCATGCGCCGAAGCTCGGCGACACGCGCCGCACCTTGCTGTCGGCCAGCCTCGACACGCTGAACAAGCGCTACGGCCGCGACACGGTGAGCGTCGGCGTGATGAGCGACAAGCCGGGCGAGGGCAAGCGGCTGGACTATCTCGGCGCCAAGGTCGCCTTCACCCGCATCCCTGACATCGCCGAGTTCGCGGAATGAAGGCGACCTGCGTCCTAGGCGCTTTGGCGCAGCGTCTTCGCGGCGGCGACCATATTGGTCAGGGCCGGCAGCACTTCCGCCCACTGGCGCGTCTTCAGGCCGCAGTCCGGGTTGACCCACAGCCGCTCGGCCGGGATGCGTTCGGCGGCGCGCTTCATCAGGTGCACCATGTGTTCCTGCGTCGGGATGTTCGGCGAATGGATGTCGTAGACGCCGGGCCCGATCTCGTTCGGATAGTTGAAGCTGTCGAAGGCGTCGAGCAGCTCCATGTCGGAGCGCGAGGTCTCGATGGTGATCACGTCGGCGTCCATGTCGGCGATCGACGCGATGATGTCGTTGAACTCCGAGTAGCACATGTGGGTGTGGATCTGCGTCTCGTCGGCGACGCCGTTGGCGGCGATGCGGAACGATTCGACGGCCCAGTCTAGATACTGCTTCCACTGCGCCTTGCGCAGCGGCAGGCCCTCGCGAAGGGCGGCCTCGTCGATCTGGATCACGTGCACGCCGGCCTTTTCCAGGTCGAGCACTTCCTCGCGGATCGCCAGGGCGAGCTGCTTGCAGGATTCGGAGCGCGGCTGGTCGTCGCGCACGAACGACCAGTTCAGGATCGTGACCGGGCCGGTCAGCATGCCCTTCATCGGCTTCTCGGTGAGGGACTGCGCGTACTTGATCCATTCCACGGTCATTGCCTGCGGGCGCGTGATGTCGCCGAACAGGATCGGCGGCTTGACGCAGCGCGAGCCGTAGGACTGCACCCAGCCGCCCTGGCTGAAGGCGTAGCCGTCGAGCTGCTCGCCGAAATATTCGACCATGTCGTTGCGTTCGGCTTCGCCGTGCACCAGCACGTCGAGGCCGAGCTTCTCCTGCTCGCGCACGCTCTGCTGGATCGCGGCCTGCATGGCGGCCTTGTAGCCGGCTTCGTCGATCTTGCCGGCCTTGAACTGGCTGCGCGCGTGGCGGATCTCCGTCGTCTGCGGGAAGGAGCCGATGGTCGTCGTCGGGTAGGCCGGCAGCTTCAGCAGCGCGGCCTGTTTCGGCGCGCGCTCGGCATAGCCGTGCTGGCGCTGGCCGAGGGCCGCGTTCAGCCTGGCGATGGCGGCCTTGACGGCGGGGTTGTTGGCGCGCGGCGAGGCGCGGCGGGCATCGACGGCGGCCTTGTTGGCGGCCAGCGCGTCCTTCACGCTGTCGCGGCCGCCGTTCAGCGCGCCGGCGAGCACTTTCAATTCGTCGAGCTTCTGCAGCGCATAGGCCATCCAGGACTTGATCTCGGGATCGAGCTTCTGCTCGCTGTTCAAATCCACCGGCACATGCAGCAGCGAGCAGGAGGGCGCGATCCACAGCCGGTCGCCGAGCTTCTTGGCGACCGGCTCGACCCAGTCGAGCACGGCGGTCAGGTCGGTCTTCCAGACGTTGCGGCCGTTGACGACGCCGAGCGACAGCACCTGGTCCGGCGCCAGCAGGCCGAGCAGCGGCTCGACGTCGGCGCGGCCGTTGACGGCGTCGACATGCAGCCCGGCGACGGGGAGGCTGGCGGCCAGCTTGCGGTTCTCCAGCAGCTGGCCGAAATAGGTCGCCAGAAGCAGCTTCGCCTTGGCGCCCTGCAGGCGATCGTAGGCGGCGCGGAGTGCCGCGTGCCATTCGGGGGCGAGTTCGGTCACCAGGATCGGCTCGTCGATCTGCACCCATTCCACGCCTTGCGCGGCCAGCGTCGCCAGCAGTTTGGCGTAGATCGGCAGCAGGCGCGGCAGGAGCGCCAGCTTGTCGGAATCGTCCTTGGCCTTGCCGATGAACAGGTAGGTCACCGGGCCGACGATCACCGGCTTGGCCTTGACGCCTTGCGCCTTGGCCTCGGCCAGCTGTTCCAGCAGGCGCGAGGCGTCGAGCGTGAACTCGGTGGCCGCCGTGAACTCGGGGACGATGTAGTGGTAGTTGGTGTCGAACCACTTGGTCATCTCGCCGGCGGCGACGCCGCCGCAGCAGTCGGCGTGCTCGTCGGCGCTCTCGGCCGAGCGGCCGCGCGCGACGCGGAAGCAGTTGTCCAGGTCGTCGCCATGGAAGCCGCGCACGCGCTCGGGCAGGTTGCCGAGCGTGAAGCTCATGTCGAGCAACTGGTCGTAGAAGGAGAAGTCGCCCACCGGCGCCAGGTCGAGGCCCTTCTGATGGTCCCAGTGGCGCTGGCGCAGCTCGGCGCCGAGGCGCTTCAGGGCGTCGCGCGACGATTCGCCCTTCCAATAGGTCTCCAGGGCGAACTTCAGCTCGCGCTTCGCGCCGATGCGGGGAAAACCGAGATTGTGCGTGATGGTCATGGCGATACCTGCGGCGAATGGCTTTGGGGAATGAATGTCCGAGGGATTGTGCGGGGCCTCACCCATGATGTAAAATGATGGATATTCAATAATTCATGAAAATTCCTCATGTTAGAGCGGATCCATCTCACCATCCTGCGCGAGGTCGAGCGTCAAGGATCCCTGACCGCCGCCGCGGCCAAGCTGCATCTGACGCAGTCGGCGCTCAGCCATGCGGTGAAGAAGCTCGAGCAGCAGATGGGCTCCGACATCTGGCTGCGCGACGGCCGCAGCCTGCATCTGACCCAGGCGGGGACCTATCTGCTGGCGGTCGCCAACCGCGTGCTGCCGCAGCTCGAGCTGGCCGAAGAACGCGTGCAGCAGTTCACCCAGGGCGAACGCGGCACCCTGCGCATCGGCATGGAATGCCACCCTTGCTACCAATGGCTGCTCAAGGTGGTGTCGCCTTACCTGGCGCGCTGGCCGGACGTCGACGTCGACGTCATCCAGAAATTCCAGTTCGGCGGCATCGGCGCGCTGTTCGGCTACGAAATCGACCTGCTGGTGACGCCCGACCCGCTCTACAGGCCGGGGCTGCGCTTCGAGCCCGTGTTCGACTACGAGCAGGTGCTCGTGGTCAGCAAGCGCCACCGCCTGGCCCAGGCGGCCTATGTCGAGGCGCGCGACCTGACCGACGAAGTGCTGATCACCTATCCGGTCGCGACCGACAGGCTCGACGTCTACAACCAGTTCCTGCGTCCGGCCGGCGTCGCGCCGCGCCGCCACAAGACGATCGAGACGACGGACATCATCCTGCAGATGGTGTCCAGCGAGCGCGGCGTCGCCGCCCTGCCGCGCTGGCTGGTGGCGGAATATGCCGCGAAGGTCGACGTCGTGCCCGTGCGCCTGGGCGCCGACGGCATCGCCAAGCAGATATTCCTCGGCGCCCGCGAAGCCGACATCGAGATCGACTACCTGAAGGCCTTCATCGAGCTGGCCCGCCAGCCGGAGCGGCCGGCCGTCGCCTAGCTGGTTCTGGCGGCGATTCCGGGGCCGATTCCGGGATCGTCCGATGTCAATGGCGGATGCATGCCGATCCGGCCGAGCGGCGGACAATCCAAAGCCAATGTTTCTGCGGACTTCCAGCGCTCGCTTGACAGTGACAGGCCCTTCATCACTAAATCTGGGGTCCACGGTTCTCCGGATCGCTAAATCCGGGGCTAAGAGGGAAGCCGGTGCGGCGCTTGGCGCCAAAGCCGGGGCTGCCCCCGCAACTGTAAGCGGCGAGCTGCTGTCGTCAGCGCCACTGGTGGCCCCACGGAGGTTTTGGGGTGCCGGGAAGGCCAGACAGCGGCCTAGACCCGCGAGCCAGGAGACCTGCCGTGTACGCGAACAGTTTTCGGGCGGGGTGCTCCGACGACGCTTGCAGATGACGGCCAGGACGGCCGATTCCCGCAAGAGTCCCGATTCCCCCGGCCGCCATTTGAGGAAGGGGGGAGTGCATGTCGTCTCTCGCGTTGGATTTCGATCATCAAGGCAATCTGGTGCCAGAGGCGCCGGCCCGTCAGACCGCCATGGCCTTCGCCTCGCCGGCGACCGCTCCGCACGCGGAGCGCCATGCGCCGCTGCCGCATCCGCTGGCCCGCCCGCCGCAGCCCTCCGACCTCACGCTGGACCGCTCGCGCGATGAGCTGCTGACGCCGTTCGGCAAGGCGACGCTGACCGACCGCTACCTCATGCCGGGCGAGAGCTTCCAGGACATGTTCGCGCGCGTCTCCTGCGCCTATGCGGACGACGTGGCGCACGCCCAGCGCCTGTACGACGCCATGTCGCGCCTGTGGTTCATGCCCTCGACGCCGATCCTGTCGAACGGCGGCACGACGCGCGGCCTGCCGATCTCCTGCTTCCTCAACAGCGTGCCCGATTCGCTCGACGGCATCGTCGACACCTGGAACGAGAACGTCTGGCTCGCCTCCAACGGCGGCGGCATCGGCACCTACTGGGGCAAGGTCCGCTCCATCGGCGAGAAGGTGAAGGGCAACGGCGAGACGTCGGGCATCATCCCCTTCATCCATGTCATGGACGGCCTGACGCTGGCCATCAGCCAGGGCTCGCTGCGCCGCGGCTCGGCCGCCGTCTACCTCGACATCCACCATCCGGAGATCGAGGAGTTCCTCGAGATCCGCAAGGCCTCGGGCGACTTCAACCGCAAGGGCCTCAACCTGCACCACGGCCTCAACATCACCGACGAGTTCATGGAGTCGGTGCGCGACGGCAAGATGTTCGGCCTGCGCAGCCCGAAGAACGACGAGATCGTGCGCGAGGTCGACGCCCGCCAGCTGTGGCAGCGCATCCTGGAAACGCGCCTGCAGACCGGCGAGCCCTACCTGCTGTTCATCGACTCGGTGAACCGCGCCATGCCCAAGCATCAGCGCGACCTCGGCCTCAAGGTCACCACCTCGAACCTCTGCAGCGAGATCGTGCTCCCGACGGGCGCCGACCACCGCGGCGAGGACCGCACCGCCGTCTGCTGCCTGGCCTCGCTCAACATCGAGACCTGGCACGAATGGTGCGACGAGCCGAACCTCGTCGAAGACGTGCTGCGCATGCTCGACAACGTGCTGACCTTCTTCGTCGACATCGCGCCCGACAGCATGCAGCGCGCGAAGTACTCGGCGATGCGCGAGCGCTCGGTCGGCCTTGGCGTCATGGGCTTCCATTCGTTCCTGCAGGACGAAGGCATCCCGATGGAAAGCGCGCTGGCCAAGTCGTGGAACATGCGCATCTTCCGCAAGATTCGCCGCGAAGCCGACGCCGCTTCGGTCATGCTCGCCGAAGAGCGCGGCGCCTGCCCGGACGCCGCCGAGCGCGGCATGGCGGCGCGCTTCAGCCACAAGATCTCGATCGCGCCGACCGCCTCGATCAGCATCATCTGCGGCGGCACCAGCGCCTGCATCGAGCCGATCCCGGCCAACATCTACACGCACAAGACGCTGTCCGGCGCCTTCGTCGTGCGCAACGCGCAGCTCACCAAGCTTCTGCAGAAGAAGGGCATGGACACGCCGGAAGTCTGGCAGTCCATCGTCGAGCACGAAGGCTCGGTGCAGCAGCTCGACTGCCTAACCGACGACGAGAAGCTGATCTACCGCACGGCCTTCGAGATCGACCAGCGCTGGATCATCGACCTCGCCGCCGACCGGGCGCCGTTCATCTGCCAGAGCCAGTCGATCAACATCTATCTCCCGGCCGACATCGACAAATGGGACCTGCACATGCTGCACTGGACGGCATGGAAGCGCGGCATGAAGAGCCTCTACTACTGCCGCTCCAAGTCGATCTCGCGCGCCGCCATCGCCGGCCAGCTGGAAGAGAAAACCGAGTCCGGCCTGACCGCGTCGGCGCCGACCGATTACGAGGAATGCCTGTCATGTCAGTGATCGAACCTGCGGGCAGCAGCCTGATCGGCCTCAATCCGCGCAGCCTGATCGGCACCGGGAAGGTCGGCCTCCTGAACGCCACCGGCACCTACAACCTCGACCGCTATCCGTGGGCCTACGAATGCTGGAAGCGCCAGCAGCAGACGCACTGGATGGGCGAGGAGGTGCCGCTCGGCGCCGACATCAAGGACTGGACGTCGAACCGCGTGACCGATTCCGAACGCGCGCTGCTGACGCAGATCTTCCGCTTCTTCACGCAGTCGGACATCGAGGTCGGCGACAACTACCTGAAGCGCTACATCCCGATCTTCCAGCCGCTCGAAGTGCAGATGATGATGGCCGCCTTCTCCAACATGGAGACGGTCCACATCGACGCCTACGCCCTGCTGCTCAAGACGCTCGGCATGCCGCAGTCGGAGTTCGAGGCGTTCCGCGACTACGCCGAGCTGCGCGCCAAGGCCGACTACATGCACACCTTCGGCACCGAGACGGTGTCGGACGTGGCGCGCACGCTCGCCATGTTCGGCGCCTTCACCGAAGGCATGGCGCTGTTCGCCAGCTTCGCCATGCTGCTGAACTTCCCGCGCCACAACAAGATGAACGGCATGGGCCAGATCGTCAGCTGGTCGGTGCGCGACGAGAGCCTGCACTGCGAAGGCATCATCAAGCTGTTCCATACCTGGAACAACGAGACGGGCGCCGTGACCAAGGCGGTGCGCGACGACATCATCGACGTCGCCAAGACCATGGTCGGCCTCGAGGAGAAGTTCATCGACCTCGCCTTCAGCCTGGGCGACGTCGAGGGCATGAAGCCGGAGGACATCCAGTCCTACGTGCGCTACGTCGCAGACTGGCGCCTGACCCAGCTCAAGCTCACCCCGGTGTTCGGCTACTTCGCCGAGGAATCCAGCGGCTACAGGCAGGTCAAGGCCCATCCGCTGCCCTGGCTGAGCGAAATCCTGAACGGCGTCGAGCACGCCAACTTCTTCGAGCAGCGCGCCACGGAATATTCCAAGGCCGCCAGCAAGGGCAGCTGGGACGGCGAGGCGGGCGTCTGGTCGATGTTCGACAAGCAGAAGCTGGGCTCCGCCACCCACGCCTGAGGCAGGGCTTTCCGCCAGGTCTTCTGGCAAGCCGATTTGCGGCGCGACCGGGGCAAGATTGCCGTGGTCGCGCCGCAATCGTTTGCGACAGTGGCCGGAATCGCATCCTGCGAGTTCGGGAGACCCGCCGTGGCGGCCCATCTGATGCCTAGCGTGATCCTTGGCGCGACGCCCATCGCGACATGTGGAATTTCAACGTCTTGCGTCGTTCGGGGCGATAACGTAGCGTCTGGCGCCATGCGCACAGACCGCTCCTTTCCCGCCCTTTCCCCGTCCGGCCAGGCCGTCCTGGCATGAAGATTCTCGTCACCGGCGGCTTCGGCTTCATCGGCTCGGCCCTCGTGCGCCATCTTCTGCGCAAGACCGATGCGCAGGTCGTCGACCTCGACAAGCTGACCTACGCCGCCAGCCCCGACGCGCTGGAGGAGGCCTTCGGCCATCCGCGCCACATCCATGAGAAGGCCGACATCGCCGACGGCGCCGCCGTCCAGGCGATCCTGGCCAGGCATCAGCCCGACGCCATCGTGCATCTGGCGGCCGAGACCCACGTCGACCGTTCCATCGACGGGCCGGCCGACTTCATCCAGACCAACATCGTCGGCACCTATGTGCTGCTCGAGGCGGCGCGCGCCTACTGGGCGACGCTGCCGGCGGAGCGCAAGGCGGCCTTCCGCTTCCACCATGTCTCGACCGACGAGGTGTTCGGCGCGCTCGGCGACGAGGGCAAGTTCACCGAGGAGACGCCCTACGCGCCGTCCTCGCCCTATTCGGCGAGCAAGGCTTCGTCCGACCATCTCGTGCGCGCCTGGCACCACACCTATGGGCTGCCGGTGCTGCTGACCAACTGCACCAACAACTACGGCCCCTGGCAGTTCCCGGAAAAGCTGATCCCGCTGGTGACGCTCAACGCCCTCGAAGGCAAGCCGCTGCCGGTCTACGGCAAGGGCGCCAACGTGCGCGACTGGCTGCATGTGGACGACCATGCCGAAGCGCTGCACCTGGTGCTGACGCGCGGCAAGGTCGGCGAATCCTACGGCATCGGCGGCGGCGAGGAGCATCGCAACCTCGAAGTGGTCGAAGGCATCTGCGACATCCTGGACCGCCTCGCGCCGGATGCGAAAATCGGCGAACGCCGCAAGCTCATCACCTACGTCGCCGACCGGCCGGGCCACGACTGGCGCTACGCCATGGACATTTCGCGCATCGAGCGGGACCTTGGCTGGACGCCGCGCGTTCACTTCCTGGAAGGGCTGGAACGCACCGTGCGCTGGTACCTCGACCACCGTCCCTGGTGGCAGGGAATCCGCAGCGGCGCCTACGCCGGCCAGCGTCTCGGCCTCGGCGCTGACAACGACAAGAACAAGAAATCGGCGGGAGTCGCATCATGAAGGGCATCATTCTGGCGGGCGGACGCGGCACGCGCCTCCATCCCATCACGCTCGCCATCTCCAAGCAGCTGCTGCCGGTCTACGACAAGCCGATGGTCTACTATCCGCTGTCGACCCTGATGCTCGCCGGCATCCGCGAGATCCTGCTGATCTCGACGCCGGAAGACCTGCCGCAGTACCAGAAGGTGCTCGGCGACGGCAGCCAGTGGGGCGTGCAGATTTCCTACGCCGCGCAGCCGCAGCCGGAAGGCATCCCGCAGGCTTTCCTGATCGGCCGCGACTTCATTGCCGGCGAAGGCTGCGCCTTGGCGCTCGGCGACAACATCATCTATGGCGACGGCCTCAGCGCCTCGCTCAAGAGCGCGGCGGCCGGCGGCCCCGGCGCCACCACCTTCGCCTACTGGGTGAAGGATCCGGAGCGCTACGGCGTCGTCGAGTTCGACGAGCAGAACCGCGCCACGCGCATCGTCGAGAAGCCGAAGGAGCCGAAGTCGAACTACGCCGTCACCGGCCTCTACTTCTACGACGAGCGGGTGGTGAAGTTCTCCGAGGCGCTCAAGCCGTCCCCGCGCGGCGAGCTGGAGATCACCGACCTCAACAACGTCTATCTCGCCGAAGGCAGCCTGCGCGTCGAGCGGCTGGGCCGCGGCTACGCCTGGCTCGACGCCGGCACCCCGACCTCGCTGCTCCAGGCCGGCACCTTCGTGCACACGGTCGAGGAGCGCCAGGGCCTGAAGATCGCCTGCCTGGAAGAGATCGCCTACCGCATGGGCTACATCGACCAATATGGCCTGGCCAAGCTCGCCGACCGCTACAAGGCCACCGATCTCGGCGCCTACCTGCGCGAGATCGTGCGGGGTGGGCTGACGCCGTGACTTCGGGCGACCTAGGCGGCGTCTGGAAAGGCCGCAAAGCCCTCATCACGGGCGGCGCCGGATTCCTCGGCGCCTCTCTGGCCCACCGCCTCGCGGCTCTGGGCGCGCATGTCACGGCGGTCGACAGCTTCCTGCCCGACGGCGGCGCCAACCCCTTCAACCTCGACGGCCTCGATGCGCGCCGCTTCGCCCTGGTGAAGGGCGACATCGGCGACGCGACCCTGATGACGCCGCTGATCGAGGGAAGCGAAGCGCTGTTCAACCTCGCCGGCCGCACCAGCCACATGGATTCCATGACCGACCCGCTCGGCGACCTGGCGTCCAACGTGACGGCGCAGCTCGGCCTGCTCGAGATATGCCGCGCGCGCAACCCGAAGGTGCGTATCGTCTATGCCAGCACGCGCCAGATCTACGGCACGCCGGACTACCTGCCGGTCGACGAGAAGCACGCCCTGCGGCCGCCCGACGTCAACGGCGTGCACAAGCTCGCCGCCGAAGAGCATCACCTCCTTTACGCGCGCGTGCACGGCATCGCCGCCACGGCGCTGCGCCTGACCAACTGCTACGGCCCGCGCATGCGCATCCGCGACGCGCGCCAGACCTTCGTCGGCATCTGGATCCGCTGCGTGCTGGAGAGCAAGCCGTTCGAGGTGTGGGGAGGCGCCCAGCGGCGCGACTTCACCTACGGCGACGACGTGGCCGACGCCATGATCGCGGCCATCGACGCGCCGGCCTGCGTCGGACAGGCCTTCAACCTCGGCGGCCCGGCCGAGAACGGCAGCTCCGCCGTCAGCCTCGACGGGCTGGCCGAAGCGCTGGTCGTCGCCAACGGCGGCAAGGGCGACTTCCTGCGCAAGGAATTCCCCGCCGACCGCAAGCGCATCGACATCGGCGACTACTTCGCGGACGACCGCGCCTTCCGCGCCGCCAGCGGCTGGAGCCCGCGCGTCACGCTGGTCGAAGGCCTGCGCCGCAGCCTGGATTTCTACCGCGCGAACCTCGCGCATTATGTCTAAGCGCGCCCTCTAGGGCGGCATCCATAGGAGAGCTTCCGTGAGCGACATCCGCGTCCCCCAGGCCGATCCCAAGGCTGGCTATCTCGCCCACAAGGCCGAGATCGACGAGGCCGTCACCCGCGCGCTCGGCAGCGGCTGGTACATCCTCGGCCAGGAGGTCGCCGCCTTCGAGCAGGAGTTCGCCGCCTTCGCCGGCCAGGCGCAGGGCATCGGCGTCGCCAACGGCACCGACGCGCTGGAGATCGCGCTGCGCGGCCTCGGCATCGGGCCGGGCGACGGCGTCGTCACCGTGTCGCACACGGCGGTCGCCACCGTCGCCGCCATCGAGCTGGTCGGCGCCACGCCCATCCTCGCCGACATCGACGAGCACTACACCCTGAGCCCGGCGGCGCTCGAAGCGGCGCTCGCTGGCGACATGTCGGGCGGCTCGTTAGGCAAGGCGGGGGGCGACAAGCCGAAGATCAAGGCCGTCATCGTCGTGCATCTCTACGGCCAGCCCGCCGACATGGCGGCGATCGCGGCGATCGCCCAGAAGCATGGCCTCGCCGTCATCGAGGACTGCGCCCAGGCCCATGGCGCGACGCTCGACGGCAAGCATGTCGGCGCCTGGGGCAACGCGGCGGCCTTCAGCCTCTATCCGACCAAGAACCTCGGCGCCTTCGGCGACGGCGGCATCGTCACCACGAACGACGCGAGCCTGGCGGAGAAGATCAAGGCGCTGCGCGAATACGGCTGGCGCAAGCGCTACATCAGCGACCTGTCCGGCATGAACACGCGCCTCGACGAGCTGCAGGCGGCGATGCTGCGCGTGCGGCTGCATTACCTCGCGGCGGAGAACGCGCGCCGCGTCGCCGTCGCCGGGCTTTACGACGTCGGCCTGCGCGGCCTGCTGCCGCTGCCGGCCCGGCGCAAGAACGCCGGCCATGTGTTCCATCAGTACGTCATCCGCAGCAAGGCGCGCGCGCAGCTGCAGGAGCGCCTGCGCGAGCGCGGCATCGGCACCAACGTGCACTATCCCATGCCGGTGCATCTGCAGCCGGCCTATGCCGGCCGCACCTGGCTGGCGCAGGGCGGACTGCCGGCGACGGAGAAGGCGTCCGAGGAAGTGCTGAGCCTGCCGATGTTCCCGCAGCTCGGCGACGCGCAGGTCGCGGAGACCATCGCGGCCGTGAAGGCCGCGCTCGGCAAGTAGGCGGCTGTGAAAGCCGCGTTGGGCAAGTAGCTGGCTGTGAAGGCGGCGCTCGGCAAAGTAGCCGGCGCTGCGGCTCAGGCGTGCTGGTTTAGCACGATGACGCCGATCATGATCAGCACGATGCCGCCGATCTGCATCAGGCCGAGCGGCTCCTTGAGCCAGACGTTGCCGAGCACGGCGAGCACCGCATAGCTCAGCGACACGCTCGGGAAGGCGACCGAGACCGGAATCTTGCGCAGCGCCAGCATGTAGAAGGCGGCGGCGAAGCCGTAGAGCGCCAGGCCGCCGATGCTCTGCGGCTTGAGGAATTGCTCGACGATGCCGCCTTCGCCCGACGCGCCGACCTTCAGCAGCAGCTGGGCCGCGACGCCGAGCAGGATGCCGGTGGCGAGCGAGGCGTAATAGATCATCATGGCGCGCGGTCTCCGGATTCGTTGGGTCGGAACAGTTCGCGCACCAGGAACTGCGGCTTGCGATTGGCGGTGAGGAAGACGCGGCCGAGATATTCGCCGACGACGCCGAGCAGGATGAGCTGGATGCCCGACAGCAGCAGCACGGCGACCATCAGCGAGGCCCAGCCTTCCGGCGTGTGGCCGCCCATGGCCTCGATGATGACCAGGATCGCCTGCACCACGCCGAAGGCGCTCATGATGAAGCCGAGGATGACGCTGAGGCGCAGCGGCACCACCGAGAAATTCACGAACAGGTTGAGCCAGAGCCCGATCAGCTTGGCGATGGTGTAGTTGCTGCGGCCCTCGACGCGGGCGAAATGCTCGACTTCGACGGAGCCGATGCTTTGCGTCGCCTGCATCACCAGGCCGTCGACGTAAGGGTAGGGGCCCTGGTAGCGGACGACGTTCTCGACCACCTGCGCGCTCAGGCAGCGGAAGCTGGAGAGATAGAGCCCCTTGGGCTTGTCGAGCAGCCGGTCGGCGACCCAGTTGGCGAAGCGGCTGCCGAGGTTGCGCCAGGGCTCGTGCTTCTTCTCGGCGTAGCGCGTGTAGACGGCGTCGTAATCGTTGTCGCGCGTGTAGCGGTAGAGCTTCAGCACTTCCGACGGCGGGTTCTGCAGGTCGTCGTCCATGTTGATGACGTAGTCGCCGCGGACATGGTTGAAGCCCGCCATGACGGCGTTGTGCTCGCCGAAGTTGCGCGAGAGGTTGACGAAGCTCACCGTCACGTCGGTGCGCTGGGCCAGCTTGCGGCAGACCGCGGCGCTGTCGTCGCGGCTGCCGTCGTTGACCAGGACGATCTCGTGCCCGCCCTCGACCTGCAGCTGGGCGAGCGCGTCGACCAGCGTGCCGATGGTGGAGGCGCCGTTGTAGACGGGGATGACGATGGAAAGCGCGAAGGGGCGTGAGGACATCTGGTCTTTTTGATCTTTGCTTGCGGATGAGCCTGGAAGCGTCGCGGCGCATGATGCCGGGAAACGGCGTCCGGCGAAACCCCATGCGTGGGACTATGTAGGGAAGAAATGCGGCTTTATTGCGCCGTTTCCGGCTTGATCGCCGTGGCGATCAGCGAGCCGCCGAACGGCAGGGTGAGGCCGCTGCGCATGATCCCCCGCTCGGCCGCCAGGACGGCGCGGAACAGGGCCTCGACGGGGGCCGGGTAGAGCTGCACGTCGCTGCCGTCGGCGCTCGGCAGCAGCTTGCGGCGCAGCACCATGAGCGGGAACAGCGCCATGTTCCAGTAGCTGATGCGCACCTCGGGGAAGCCGGCGGCGTGCAGCAGCCCGCGCAGCTGCGGCCGGGTGAAGCGGCGGGCGTTGTGGACCTGCACGTCGTGCGCCGACAGCAGCCAGGGATAGGCCGGCAGGTTGAGGATCAGCGCGCCGCCGGGCGCCAGGCAGCGTTCCGCCTCGCGCAGGGCGGCGGCGGGGTCGACGGCGCGGTGGCACATCACGTCCATGCTGAAGATGGCGGCGAAGCTGTTCTCGCGGAACGGCAGGGCGTTGACGCTGCCGAGCGTGACCGCGCCGCCGCTCTTCAGGCGCGCCAGCTCGGCGGCGCGCTGGTCGACGTCGAGGCCGACGAGGGACGGCGCGCCCGGCAGCGCCACCAGGCGCGACAGCAGGCCGCCGGTGCCGCAGCCGGCGTCCAGCACGAGCGCCGCGCCACGGGTCGCGCCATGGGTTCCGCGCGCCGACTTGTTTCGCACTGCGTCATAGGCCGCGAGGGCGTTGGCGTGCAGTCCGCGGAACCACCACATGCGGTCTTCCACGGCGTGCATCCGCTCGTATTCGATGCGTTCCATCTTATTGATTTTTCAGCTATTTTTATGAACGTCAAGCGTCATGCGAAACGCCCTAGAAACGCCGTAAAGCCTGCCTATTGTCTTGCGAGATCGGCCGTTGGATCGTAAATACGTCATTTCCCGGACGTCGTCCAAAAAGCAAAAGATCAGCGGGGGGCTGAAGATGCACGGGAAGCGGCGAGGGGTTCATCCCGGCATCGTGCCTTCTATGTTGTGTGCCTCGTTCTGCGGCGGTGTGCAGCCAGGCGTGACCAGGAACGACCGATAAGTCCATGACCACTTCAGATCTTACGCCGCGCGAATCGCCCTTGGCGCCCGCGCGCCTCACTCCTGCGAGCCTTGCCGAGCGGATGCTCGGCTGGTTCGTGCCGGGCGCCTTCCTCGTCCTGCCGCTCGCCTGGGTGATCATCTATTTCATCCCGCCGCTCAACCATGACGTGGCGGTGATTCTGGCGGTGTCCGACCGCTGGCTCGACGGCGAGCGCATGTACGTCGACATGATCGACGTCAACCCGCCGCTCATCTTCATGCTCAACCTGCTGCCGGCCGCGATGGCGCGCATGTTCCACATGCAGGACACCAGCGCCCTGGTGGCCTGCGTGCTGGCGCTGGCGGCCTGGAGCGTCGCCGTCAGCTGGAAGCTCTGCCCGGCGCTGATCGGCGCGGAGGCGCGCACGCAGCGCCTGATCTTCCTGCCGCTCGTGCTGTTCCTCGCCATCGTCTATCCCGGCGAGATGTTCGCCCAGCGCGAGCACCTGATGCTGCTCGCCGCGGTGCCCTACATCATGCTGGCGGCCCTGCGCTACGAAGGCGTCGCCGTGTCGCGCGCGCAGCTGCTGTCGATCGCGCTGATCGCCGGCGTCGGCTTCGCCCTGAAGCCCTATTTCTACGCCATTCCGCTGTTCGTCGAGGTCTACCTGCTGATCGCGCGCGGCTGGCGCCGCACCTTGTCGGATGCGGTGCCCTGGCTGATGTTCGCGGTGCTGGTCGGCTACGTCGCGCTGTCCTGGCTCGTCACGCCGGAATATTTCACCTCGGTGCTGCCGATGATCTTCGGCGGCTACGAGGACATCGGCGGCACCAACCCGCTGACCGTGCTCTACGGCCGCCTGCTGGCGCCCTTCATGCTGATGATGGTGCCGCTGACGGTCGCCGCCTTCATGCTGCGCCTGTCGCCGCTGACGCGCATGGCCTGCCTGGCGGCGCTCGGCGGCGCGGTGAGCGGCGTCGTGCAGGCGAAGGGCTGGCCCTACCACCTGCTGCCGGCCCAGGTCATGACCGTGCTGCTCACGGTGCTGGTGATCTGCCAGGGCGTCGACAAGCTGATCGGCGACCGCCTCGGCCTCGAGCGCGCGCTCGGACGTACGGCGGCGGTGCCGATGGCGCCGCTGCGCCTGACCGTCGGCGCGCTGATGCTGATGCTGTTCTGCCTGGCCGGCGCCACGCGCACGACCTTCTACGACCAGGTCAACTTCGACAACAGCCAGGCCGGCAAGCTGCTGAAGCTGGTGAAGAAGTACGCCGAAGGCCAGCCGGTGCTCATCATCTCGCCCGGCATCTACCCGCATTTCCCGGTGCTGAACTACGCCAACGCCAAGATGGCGATGCGCTTCCAGACCATCTGGCCGCTGCAGGGCGCCTACGAGACCTGCCGCCCGGAGGAGCCGCGCTACCACAGCCCGGACAAGATGCCGCCGATGGAAAAGCTGCTGCGCAACGCGGTGACCGAGGACTTCATCAAGTACCATCCGACCCTGGTCATCATGGACAAGAACCCGGGCATCCGCTGGTGCGGCGGCCGCGAGTTCGACCTGATGGAATATTTCCTCAGCGTCCCGGCCTTCGCGGCGGAATGGAAGAACTACGACTTCGTTTACCAGTTCGACCGCTACGTGCTGTTCAAGCGCCGGATGCCGGACGCGCCGGCCGACCCGGTCGACGCCGGCGGCAACTGACGCATAGGGCGTCTCCGCCACTCGCCTGAAGGGACGCCCGATGCCGCATCCATTGCCGCCCGCCAGCCGCCTGAGCGACGTCGACCTGCGCGGCGCGCTCGACAAGTCCGCCTACAAGAAGCGCCATGGGCTGGTGCGCACGCGCCTGCGCGAGATCCAGCTCGCCTACAAGTTCGCGGACAAGCGGGCCGTCGTCCTGATCGAGGGCTGGGACGCCGTCGGCAAGGGCGGCGTGATCCGCCGGCTGACCTCGCCGCTCGACCCGCGCGGCTACCATGTCTGGCCGATCGGCGCGCCGACCGAGGAGGAACGCGGCGAGCATTACCTGCAGCGCTTCTGGCGCCGCCTGCCGCCGGCCGGCGTGATGGCCGTGTTCGACCGCTCCTGGTACGGCCGCGTGCTCGTCGAGCGCGTCGAGGGCTTCGCCAAGGCGGCGGACTGGAAGCGCGGCTACGGCGAGATCAACGCCTTCGAGAAGATGCTGACCGACGATGGCGTGCGCATCGTGAAGCTGTTCCTGCACATCTCGGCCGAGACGCAGAGCGCCCGCCTGCTCGACCGCATGACCGACCCGCTCGAAGCCTGGAAGATGACGCCGTCCGATCTGCGCAACGTCGAGCTCAGGCCCGAATACGAGGCGGCCATCGACGAGATGTTCGAGCGCTGCTCGCCGCGCAACGCGCCCTGGCATGCGGTGCCCTTCGCGCAGAAGGCCTTCGGCCGCATCGCCGCCCTGGAAACCGTCGCGTCATGCCTGAGCGAGGGCCTCGACATGGCGCTGCCGCCGCTCGACGAGAAGGTAGCGGCCGCGGCGCGCAAGGCGGGCTTGCTGCCGGCCGCCAAGGCGAAGGCCCTGGCGCGTGGCCGCAAGCGCGGTTCGTAGCGCGCCAAAGTGACATGACGGGTGGCGGGGCGGCGGGTGGCGGAGCGGCCACCGGCGGTAAATATTTCGTGGGGCCGTTGCAGTTCGCCACGCGACAGCGTTAAGTCTGAACCATGAGACTTCGTTCCTCTCGCCACGGTCTCGCGCGGCTTGCCGGCCTGATCGCCGGCGGGGCGGCTCTGTGCAGCCTCATGGCGGTTGGCCTCCAGGCCCAGGATCTCAAGTTCTTCCGCATCGGCACCGGCTCGACGGCCGGCGTCAACTTCTCCATCGGCGGGCTGATCTCCAGCGTGGTCAGCAACCCGCCCGGCTCGCGGCCCTGCGACCGCGGCGGCAGCTGCGGCCTGCCCGGCATGATCGCGGTCGCCCAGGCGACCCAGGGCTCCGCCGACAACGCCCGCGAGGTGGGCAAGGGCCAGCTCGATTCCGGCATCATCCAGGCCGACGTGGCGGCCCAGGCCTACGAGGGCAAGGGCGCCTTCGCCGGCGTCAACCGCCAGTCGAGCCTGCGCGCGCTGGCCAGCCTCTATCCGGAGACGCTGCAGATCGTCGTCCGGCGCGCCGCCAAGATCACCTCGCTGGCCGGCCTCAAGGGCAAGCGGCTGTCGATCGACACCGACGGCTCGGGCACCCAGATGCTGGCGCGCAACGTGCTGGCCCGCGCCGGCCTCAAGCCGGCGGACGTGAAGCTGCAATCCACCGAGCTCGGCGCCGCCGTCGACATGATGCGCAACGGCCAGCTCGACGCGCTGTTCTACGTCGGCGGCGTGCCGGCCCCGGCGCTCGCCCAGCTCGCCGACATGAACCTGATCGACCTGCTGCCCCTGCCGCAGCCGATCTTGGCCGGGCTGCGCAAGGACGAGCCGACCTACATGGCCACGACGATTCCCGCCAGCAGCTATTCCAGCGTGACGAAGGACATCCTCAGCCTGAGCGTCTATTCCCTGTGGGTGGCGAACGCCAAGCTGCCCGACCAGACCGCCTACGACCTGCTGAAGGCGCTGTGGCACAAGAACGCCCAGCCATTGCTGGCGAACGGCCCGCCCAACGCGCGGCAGATGGCGCAGGTCAGCGCGCTCAACGGCCTGACCGTCCCGCTGCATCCAGGGGCGGCGCGCTTCTATACGGAAGTGGGCCTGCTCAAGAAGGCCGAGCCCGCGGCCAAGAAGCCTTAAGAGGCAGCTGGCGCTGGCTTGTTAGGAAGCCGCTGGCGCGGTCTTGTTAAGATGCGGCTGGCGCGGCGGGGCCGTTGATCCCGTCCTTCTCGTAGTCGGGAATCATCCAGGGCTCGGACTTGGCGGCGGCGATCCATTCCGCCAGGGCCGGATAGGCGAGCAGCGCCTCCACGTAGGCGCCGGCGCTTTCGCCGAGGGACACCCCGTAGGTTTTGAAGCGCAAGGCGACCGGCGCGAACATGGCGTCGGCCGCGCCGAAGGCGCCGAACAGGAAGTCGCCGCCGGCGCCGTAGCGGCTGCGGGCATCGCGCCAGATCGATTCGATGCGGTTGATGTCGCCCTGGACGCCGTCCTGCGACATGCCCCAGCCCGGGAGGCTGGCGCGGATGTTCATCGGCATGGCCTTGCGCAGCATCATGAAGCCGGCATGCATCTCCGACGCGATGGCGCGCGCGTGGGCGCGGGCGCCGCTGTCCTGCGGCCACAGGCCGGCGTCGGGAAACTGCTCGGCGAGATATTCGACGATGGCCAGCGTCTCCCATACGGTGACGTCGCCATGTATCAGGCAGGGAACCTTCCCAGAGGGCGAGTGGCGCATGATCAGCTCGCGGGTTTCCGGCACCCGCAGCGGCACGACGATCTCTTCGAAGGCAGCGCCCGTGATCTTCATGGCGAGCCAGCCGCGCAGCGACCAGGACGAATAGTTCTTGTTGGCGACCACCAGCTTGTAGCCCGGGCCGCCCTGTCCGTTCGTCGCCTCGTCTGCCGGCGCCATCCTCGATCTCCCCTGATTTTTGCCCGTTCCCTGATAGGCCAGGACGCCGTCGGACGCAAGCGAGGGGCGAATTTGCTCAAGGTTCCCAAGCCCTTCCCAAAAAGGCCAGGGCGCGCGATGCTGGCTCCTGTCCGCCGTCCGAACATGCTTGCCGCCTGAAGGAGCTCTGCCCGTGTCCCCATGCTTCGTCGCCAAGGCCGCCAAGGCCATTCCCATCACGCCCGTGACCGCCGAGGCCTTGCGCGCCTGGACGGCGAAGCAGCCGGCGCGGCTCAAGGCCTGGGTGAAGGCGTCTGGCTTCGACGCGGCGGCTGGCGGCGTCAGCCTGGTGACGGGCCGCGACGGCGAGTTGGAGCGCGTGCTGCTCGGCCTCGGCAAGGGCACGGCGCGCGCCGGCCACATGAACGACCTCGGCGGCGGCGCGGCGGCGGAAGGGCTGCTTTGGCGCTACGCCGCCCTGCCGGCGAGCCTGCCCGCCGGCGTCTACCGCATCGACGCGGCCCTGCCGGCGGCGGAGGCGACCGCCGCCGCCCTCGGCTGGGCGCTTGGCGCCTACCGCTATGGCC
Organism: Alphaproteobacteria bacterium; assembly: GCA_036500145.1. GTDB lineage: Bacteria > Pseudomonadota > Alphaproteobacteria > SMXQ01 > SMXQ01 > CAMAVH01. The sequence goes on from DASYCO010000066.1 coordinate 29,017, forward strand.
GCTACAAGCCGGCCAAGCCCTACGGCGTCAAGCTGGCCTGGCCCGAGGGCGCGGACCAGGGCCATGTGGAGCGCACGGCCGACGCCCATGCGCTGGTGCGCGACCTCGTCACCACGCCGGCCTCCGACATGGGGCCGGCCGAGCTGGCCGCCGCCGCGCAAGCCGTCGCCAAGGCGGCGGGGGCGAAGGTTCGCATCGTCGTCGGCAACGATCTCCTGAAGCAGAACTATCCGGCGATCCACGCGGTGGGCCGCGCCAGCGACCGCGCGCCGCGCCTGGTCGACATCACCTGGGGCAAGCCCTCGGCGCCCAAGGTCACGCTGGTCGGCAAGGGCGTCTGCTTCGACACCGGCGGCCTCGACCTCAAGCCCTCGTCGGGCATGTTGCTGATGAAGAAGGACATGGCGGGCGCGGCGCAGGCGCTGGCGCTCGGCCGCATGATCATGCAGGCGAAGCTCAACCTGCGCCTGCGCGTGCTGTTGCCGACGGTGGAGAACAGCGTGTCGGGCAACGCCATGCGGCCGCTCGACGTGCTGGCCACGCGCAAGGGCATCACGGTGGAGGTCGGCAACACCGACGCGGAAGGCCGCCTGATCCTGTGCGACGCCATCGCGGACGCGGTCAGCGAGAAGCCCGAGCTGCTGTTCGACTTCGCGACGCTGACGGGCGCCGCCCGCGTGGCGCTCGGGCCCGAGCTGCCGGCGATGTTCTGCAACGACGGCGCGATGTCGGCGGAGCTGCTGCAGGCCGCCGCCCAGGCGGAAGACCCGCTGTGGCCGCTGCCGCTGTGGCGCGGCTACCGGCCTATGCTCGCGAGCAAAGTCGCGGACATCAACAACGTCTCGAGCGGGCCCTTCGCCGGCGCGATCACGGCGGCGCTGTTCCTGCAGGAATTCGTGCCCGACGACGTGCCCTGGGCGCACATCGACTTCATCGGCTGGAACGGTTCGAGCAAGCCGGGCCGGCCGGAAGGCGGCGAAGCGCAGGGCCTGCGCGCCGTCTTCGCCCTCCTGGCCGCGCGCTACGGCGCGGCCTGATCGTCAGATGTGCGCTTCGACCTTCTTCGGCACGCGGGCATCCTCGGCGCTGTCGTCCTGCGCCACGGGTAGGCCGTCGCCGGAGGCGATGATGCAGCTGCGCTGGTCGCTGTCGCTGTAGACGATCGTCCAGGTGCCGTCGGTCGGCGAGGTGAAGGCCTCAAGCAGGCCCTTGTCGCCGACGCGCTTGGTCTGGTTCAGCCGTTCGCCCTGGTCGTTGGCGAGGTCGAGCAGCAGCTGAGTGCGCTCGAAGCATTGCGCATGGATGGTCTTGCGTTCGGAGGGCGCGGCGTCGGATTTGGTGGCGGTCGCGGAATTTGCGGTCGCGGGATTTGTGGCCTGCGCGTCGTCGGCCCACGCCATCGGCGCGTAGCTGCCGAAAGACACGGCGAGCAGGAGCGCCGTCAGCGGCGCGAGCGATGCGATCGTCTTCATCCCCGTACTCCTCCGAAGCCGTCCACGGCTTCGTGCGCTAGAAACAAACCAGCGTCTCTCGGTCGATGAAGTCTCTCGCCTGACGCATCCGCTAGCCGCTTGCGCTGTGGCCTCGCCGCGATGCGATTGTTGCCAGGAACGCTTGCATGGCCTGTGCCATAGCATTCCCGGGTTCCTCATGGATATAGGATCACATGCCGCGCCTTAAAGAACAGTGACTCGTCGCGAAGGCCTGCGCGGGGCTGCCTTGCGTCGCGCGCATGACCGCAATCCTAGGACTGCATTCACGCACCTATCGCGCGAGCGCGCGGTCAGTAACCCACGGAAAGATCGACCAAACCTGGCGGCTTGCGGCCTGCGCGCAGCGCGGCGACGCTCGCCGCCATGATCAGCGCCGCCGTCTCCGGAATGGTCCAGCTCGCAGCATGAGGCGTGATCGTCACCTTCGGGTGACGCCACAGCGGATGGTCGGCGGGCAGCGGTTCGGGATCGAAGACGTCGAGGGTCGCGCCGGACAATTGCCCAGAATCGAGCGCGGCGATCAGATCGGCGGCGACGGCATGGGCGCCGCGCGCGGCGTTGATGACGGCAGCGCCCGCCGGCAAGGCCTTGAGGCGCTTCGCATCGAGGATGCCGCGCGTCTCGGCGCTGAGCGGCAGCAGGCAGACGAGAATGTCGCAGCCTTCCAGGAAGGGCAGCAGCCCGGCGTCGCCATGGAAGCAGTCGACGCCGGGAATGGCATGGGCGCTGCGCGCCCAGCCGCGCAGGGGAAAGCCGAAGGGCTTGAGCTTGTCCAGGGCGTCCGCCCCGAGCACGCCGATCCCCATGACGCCGACGCGCCGGCGCGCCGCCATCGGCGGCGGCAGCAGCGGCGCCCAGCGGCCCTCCGCCTGCTGGCGCGCGTAGTCGGGCATGCGGCGGTGATGGCGCAGCACGTTCATGACGACATATTCGCTCATCTGCGCCGTCAGCGGCGGGTCGATCAGGCGCACCAGCGGCAGGTGGCGCGGCAGCTGCGGATCGGAGGTCAGGTGGTCGATCCCTGCGCCGAGCGACAGGATGGCCTTGAGGTTGGGCAGGCCGGCGAGCAGGCCGGCCTGCGGCTTCCAGACGATGGCGAACTCGATGTCCCCCGGCGCGCCCATGTCGGGCCAGAGCCGCAGCTCCTCGTTCGGCATGGCGCGCGCGAGGGCGGCGCGCCAATCGGCCTTGTTGTCGGAAGCGCTGTAGAACAGGAGGGCCATGGGATGTCCGGGTTGCTGCCGCGCTATTGGCGGACCGCGCCCTCTTCGGCGACCTTCAGCTCGAAGGCGGCAGCCATGAGGGCCTTGGTGTAGGGGCTCTGCGGCGCGTCGAAGACGGCGTCCGCCGGTCCTTGCTCGACGACCTTGCCGTCCTTGATGACGACGACTTCGTCGGCCATGGCGCGCACCACCTTGAGGTCGTGGCTGATGAACAGGTAGGCGAGGCCGTGCTTGTCCTGCAGGTCGCGCAGCAGGTCGACGATCTGCGCCTGCACCGACATGTCGAGCGCCGAGGTCGGCTCGTCGAGCACGATCAGCTTGGGCTTGAGCGCCAGGGCGCGGGCGATCGAGATGCGCTGGCGCTGGCCGCCGGAGAATTCGTGCGGAAAGCGGTCGCGCGTCGCCGGGTCGAGGCCGACCTCCGTCAGCGCCTGGTCGATCAGCGCGCGCCGTTCTTCGGCATTCGCGCCGACATGGTGGACCTTGAGGCCTTCGCCGACGATTTCGCCGACCGACATGCGCGGGCTGAGCGAGGAGAAGGGGTCCTGGAAGACGATCTGCATCTGGCGGCGTAGCGGCCGCAGCTCCTGCTGCGACAGGTCCTGCAATTCCCGGTCCTCGAAGCGGACGAGGCCGGTGGAGGCCTGCAGGCGCAGCAGCGCGAAGCCGAGCGTGGTCTTGCCCGAGCCTGATTCGCCGACGACGCCGACGGTGCGGCCGGCGCGCAGGCTGAAGGTCACGCCGTCGACCGCCTTCACGTAGTCCACCGTGCGGCGGAAGACGCCGGCCTTGATCGGGAACCAGACGCGCAGGTCGCCGACATGGGCGAGTTCGGGCGCTTCCGCCAGCGGCCGCGCCGCCTTGCCCTTGGGCTCGGCGGCGAGCAGGTGGCGGGTGTAGGCGTGCTTGGGCGCGGCGAAGACGTCCTGCGTGGCGCCGGCCTCGACGATCTCGCCCTTGGTCATGACGCAGACCCGGTCGCTCATGCGGCGCACGATGCCGAGGTCATGGGTGATGAGCAGGATCGCCATGCCGAGCTTTTGTTGCAGGTCTTCGAGCAGGGCGAGGATCTGCGCCTGGATGGTGACGTCGAGGGCCGTGGTCGGCTCGTCGGCGATCAGCAGGTCGGGCTCGTTGGCGAGCGCCATGGCGATGACGACGCGCTGGCGCTGGCCGCCCGACAGCTCGTCCGGATAGGCGGCAAGGCGCTTTTCCGCGTCTGCGAGGCCGACGAGATGCAGCAGCTCGAGGACGCGGGCGCGCGCCGCCTTGCGACTCAGGCCCTTGTGCTGGATCAGCACTTCGCTGACCTGCTTTTCCACCGAATGCAGCGGGTTGAGCGAGGTCATCGGCTCCTGGAAGACCATGGAGATGCGCGCGCCGCGGATCCGGCGCATGGCGGCGTCGGGCGCGCCGACGAGCTCCTCGCCGTCGAAAGCGACGCTGCTGCCGGCCGGATGCTGGGCCGTCGGGTAGGGGAGAAGCTGAAGGATCGACAGCGCCGTCACCGACTTGCCGGATCCCGATTCGCCGACCAGCGCCAAGGTCTCGCCCTTGACGATGTCGAAGGAGACGTCCTTCACCGCCTGCACGTCGCCGGGCTGGAGCGGCGCGTCCTTCGGAGTCTCCTGCGGGCGGGCGCGGAAGATCACCGACAGGTCGCGTAGGCGCAGCAGCGGCGCCGTGCCGGCGTCCTGCGTCTTCGTCTCGTCCATCGCGCTGTCTCTTGCCATGGCGCTCACCGCAGCGCCTTGCGCGGGTCGAAGGCGTCGCGCACCGCCTCGCCGATGAAGATCAGCAGGCTGAGCATGACGGCGATGACGACGAAGCCGGAGATGCCGAGCCAGGGCGCCTGCAGGTTGTCCTTGCCCTGGTTGAGCACCTCGCCGAGCGACGGCGAGCCGGGCGGCAGGCCGAGGCCGAGGAAGTCGAGCGCGGTCAGCGAGGTGATCGAGCCGTTGAGGATGAAGGGCATGAAGGTGAGCGTCGCCACCATGGCGTTGGGCAGGATGTGGCGGAACATGATCATGCCGTCGCTGACGCCGAGGGCGCGGGCGGCGCGCACGTAGGCGAAGTTGCGGCCGCGCAGGAATTCGGCGCGCACGACGCTGATCAGCGAGGTCCAGCTGAACAGCAGCAGCACGAAGAGCAGCGTCCAGAAGCCGGGCACCAGCAGGCTGGTGATGATGAGCAGGATGTAGAGTTCGGGCAGGCCGGACCAGACCTCGATGAAGCGCTGCGTGTAGAGGTCGACGCGGCCGCCGAAATAGCCCTGCACCGCGCCGGCGGCGATGCCGATGGCGGAGCTGGCGATGGTCAGCACCAGGCCGAACAGCACGGAGATGCGAAAGCCGTAGATCAGCCGGGCCAGCAGGTCGCGGCCCTGGTCGTCGGTGCCGAGCCAGTTGTCGGCGGAAGGCGGCGCCGGCGCTGGCACGCCGAGCCGGTAGTTGATGGTGCGGTAGGTGTAGGGCACCAGCGGCGAGACCATCCAGCCATTGTCGGCGATGCGCTTCTGGAGCCAGGGGTCGGTGAAGTCGGCCTGGGTGGGGAACTGCCCGCCGAACGTCGTCTCGGGGGTGAACTTGAAGATCGGCATGTAGTAGGCGCCGTCGTACTTCACCAGGATCGGCTTGTCGTTGGCGATGAACTCGGCGAACAGGCTGACGACGAAGAGCGCCAGGAAGATCCACAGCGACCAGAAGCCGCGCTTGTTGGCGCGGAAGTTGTCGGCGCGCCGGCGCGTCAGCGGCGTGACGGAGATGCCGAACAGGCGCGGCTTGGCGGGCGCTGCGGCGTAGGCTGCGTGAGGGGCTGCGTGAGGGGCTGCGTCGGCCATGCTATCCCCTCGCCTCGAAGTCGATGCGTGGATCGACCAGCATGTAGGTGATGTCGCGGATCAGGCTGAACAGCAGGCCGATCAGGCTGAAGAAGAACAGCGTGCCGAACACCACCGGATAGTCGCGGTTGATCACCGATTCGTAGCCGAGCAGGCCAAGCCCATCGAGCGAGAAGATGATCTCGATGAGCAGCGCGCCGGTGAAGAGGATGCCGAGCAGCGCAGAGGGGAAGCCGGCGACGACGATCAGCATGGCGTTGCGGAAGACGTGGCCGTAGAGCACCCGGTTCTCGCTCAGGCCCTTGGCCCGCGCCGTCAGCACGTACTGCTTGTTGATCTCCTCGAGGAAGGAGTTCTTCGTCAGCATGGTGAGGCTGGCGAAGCTGCCGATGACCAGCGCGGTCAGCGGCAGCGTCAGGTGCCAGAAGTAGTCGAGGATCCTGTCGGGCCAGCTCATGGCGTCCCAGCCCGTGGAGGTCAGGCCGCGCAAGGGGAACCAGCCCCAGTAGCTGCCGCCGGCGAACAGCACGACGAGCAGGATGGCGAACAGGAACGACGGGATGGCGTTGCCGACGATGACGACGGCGCTGGTCCAGATGTCGAAGGCGCTGCCGTCGCGCACCGCCTTGGCGATGCCGAGCGGCACGGAGATCAGGTAGATGAGCAGCGTCGTCCACAGGCCGAGCGAGATCGACACCGGCATCTTTTCCAGCACCAGGTCGATCACCGAGCGGTCGCGGAAGAAGCTGCGCCCGAAGTCGAGCCGCACGTACTGCTTCATCATCAGCCAGAAGCGCTCGTAGGCCGGCTTGTCGAAGCCGTAGAGCTGCTCGATCTCGGCGACGAGCTTGGGATCGAGGCCCTGGGCGCCGCGATAGTTGGAATTGTTGGAGAAGGCCGGATTCCCGGGGCGCGCCGCCGAATCGCCGCTGCCGGTGTTGGAGACGCGCGAGGTGGCGTCGACGGCGGTGCCGCGCACCTGGGCGACCATCTGCTCGACCGGCCCGCCGGGCGCGAACTGCACGATGGCGAAGTTGATGACCATGATGCCGAACAGCGTCGGGATGATGAGCAGCAGGCGGCGGATGACGTATGCGAGCATGGGTCAGCCTTTCAGGCGGCGCTTGGGCAGGCCGCGGTCCTGCCGCCTGCGCAGGCTGCGGACGATCGCGCTGAGCAGCAGCAGGCCGGCGAGCGCGGCGGCCATCCAGTAGCCGGCGTGGCCGCCACGCTGGGCGCCGCGCTGCGCGGCCTGCTCGGCCTGCAGCTGGGCGGTGGCGGCGGCCTTGGCGCTGGCGACGAGGCTGTCGCGGTTGGGGTCGATCCACCAGGCGTCGAGCTGCAGGCCTTGGGTGGGCGTGACGGCGGGCCGCGAGAACTTGCTCCAGTAGGCCACGCGGTCGCCTTTGACGTGGTACTGCGGGATCACGTAGTAGCCGGACAGCAGCACGCGGTCGAGCGCGCGGGTGCGCGCGACGAGGCTGGCGCGGTCGGGCGCGCTGATGACTTTGTCGACGAGGGCGTCGACCACCGGGTTCTTGATGCCGGCGAGGTTGCGGCTGCCCGGCGTGTCGGCGGCCTGCGAGGTCCAGAAGTTCGTCTGCTCGTTGCCCGGCGAGAGCGATTCGCCCCAGCTGCCGACGATCATGTCGAAGTCGCGGCTGTCGAGCCGGTTCTGGTACTGCGCCGTGTCGACCGTGCGGATGCGGGCTTCGATGCCGAGGCGCTTCAGGTTGCCGGCGAAGGGCGCGACGATGCGCTCGAACTCCGGCTGGATCAGCAGGATCTCGAAGCTGACCGGCTGGCCTTCCTTGTCGAGCATGACGCCGTCGTCGGGGCGCACGCGCCAGCCGGCCTCCTGCAGCATCCTGAGGGCGGTCAGCAGGTTCTCGCGCGCGTCGCCGCTGCCGTCGGTGCGCGGCGCCTGGTAGGTCTTGGTGAAGACCTCCGGCGGCAGCTGGCTGCGGAAGGGCTCCAGCGCCTTCAGCTCGTCGCCTTCCGGCAGGCCGGTGGAGGCGAGCTCGGAATTGGAGAAGTAGCTTTCGGTGCGCGTGTAGGCGCCGAAGAAGATGCGCGCGTTGGTCCATTCGAAGTCCCAGGCGTAGGCCAGGGCCTCGCGCACCTTGGGGTCGGCGAACAGCGGCCGGCGCGTGTTGTAGACGAAGCCCTGCATCCCGGTGGAGCGGTGGTTGTCGAGCACCTCCTTGGTCACCAGGCCCTGGCGCAGCGCCGGGAAGTCGTAGCCCGTCGCCCAGTTCTTCGCCGCGTTCTCCAGGCGGAAGTCGTACTGCCCGGCCTTGAAGGCCTCGAGCGCCACGTTGCCGTCGCGGTAGTAGTCGTAGCTCATGGCGTCGAAGTTGTGCCGCCCGACGTTCACCGGCAGGTTGCGGCCCCAGTAGTCGGGCACGCGGCGGTAGGAGACCGAGCGGCCGGCCTCCACCTTGTCGAAGCGGTACGGGCCGCTGCCGAGCGGGGGCTCCAGGGTGGCGCGCTCGAAGTCGCGGCCCTGCCAGTAGTGCTTCGGCAGGATCGCCTGCTGGCCGACGATGAGTGGCAGCTCGCGGTTGTCGCCGGGCTTGAAGGTGAAGCGCACGCGATGCGGCCCCTCGGCCGTCACCTTGTCGACGCCGGCGTAGTAGTAGCGCAGCTGCGGATGACCCTTGGCCTTGATCGTCTCGAAGGTGAAGACGACGTCGTCGGCGGTGACCGGCTGGCCGTCGTGCCAGCGCGCCTCGGGCTGCAGGTTGAAGACGACCCAGGAGCGGTCGGCGGGCATCTCGACGCTTCTCGCGAGCAGGCCATATTCGGAGAAGGCCTCGTCGGCGGAAGGCGTCAGCAGCGAGTCGTAGATTTCCGTCGAGCCTTCGGCGGCGACGCTGCGCAGCACGAAGGGGTTGAGGCTGTCGAAGGTGCCGAGCGCCGAATAGCGCATCGTGCCGCCCTTCGTCGCCTCCGGGTTCACATAGTCGAAATGCTTGAAGTTCGCCGGGTACTTCAGGTCGCCGTGCATGGCGATGCCGTGCATGGGGGCGATCTTGCCGTCGGGCCGCGCCGTGCCGCCGTCCTGCGCCCATGCCGCAGGCGAAACGGTCAGCACCGTCGCCATCGCGAGCCAGAACATGCGGGGAAAGCGCGAGGTCACGAGGGGAGTGTGCCGCCGGTCCAAAAGAGGTGCAAGGTGGGAAACGGTTCCTCGCGCCTCGCGGTTCCCGGAACGTTCGGGGCGAACGTTCGGGACGGGCGTTCAGGCGCGTCAGCGGCCGTGCGTATGTCCGGCGAGGACGGCCAGGGCCTGGGCGTGGAGGGAGGCGTCGCCGGCGGCGAGCACGCGCGGGCCCGAGGCGATGGTCAGGGGCTTGTCCTGCCAGTCGGTGATGCGGCCGCCGGCCCCGGCGACCACGGGCGCCAGGGCGCAGTAGTCGTAGGGCTTGAGCGAGGCCTCGCAGACCAGGTCGGTGAAGCCCGAGGCGAGTAGGCCGTAGGCGTAGCAGTCGGCGCCGTAAAGCGGGTACTTCACCTGCGCTGTCAGGCGGGCGAAGTCGGCGAGGTCGCCGTCCTCGAACATCTGCGGCGTGGTGGCGTAGAGCAGCGCGTCGGGCAGCTTGACGCCTTGGCGCGTGCGGATCGGCGCGCCGTTAAAGGTGGTTGGCCGGCCGTCGACGCCGACCCAGCGCTCGCGGGTGATTGGCTGGTCGATGACGCCCAGGATCGGCACGCCCTTGTAGGCGAGCGCGATCAGCGTGCCGAAGGTCGCCTTGCCGGTGATGAAGGACTTGGTGCCGTCGATCGGGTCGAGGACCCAGACGTAGTCGGCGTCGGCATGGCTCGTGCCAAATTCCTCGCCGAGGATGCCGTGGTCGGGGAAGGCCCGGGAGATGGCGCTGCGCAGGGCCTGCTCGACCTCGCGGTCGGCGACGGTCACCGGGCTGGCGTCGGACTTGTCGTCGACGGCGATGGGCTGGCGGAAATAGCGGCGCAGGATGGCGCCGCTCGTCTCCGCGAGGTCGTTGGCCAGGGCCAGGAAGGCGGCGGGGTCTGCGGTCATGCTGGCACCCGCCGAAGCCCGGCTCTTACGGCAACGGCGTGGGGTTGTCGCTCAGCGTGCGCAGGTAGGCGATGATGTTGGCGCGGTCGCTGGCCTTGGGAATGCCGGCGAAGGTCATCTTGGTGCCCGGGACGTAGGTGCGCGGGCTGGAGATGAAGGCGTTCAGCGCCTCGTAGTCCCACTGCTCGCCCTGCTTCGCCTTCATGGCGGAAGAGTAGGCGAAGCCCTCGGCGTGGGCGTGATGGTTGCCGACGATGCCCCACAGGTTCGGGCCGACCTTGTTCGGGCCGCCCTTGTCGAAGTTGTGGCAGGTCATGCACTTGGCGACGTCCTTCTTGCCGGCGTCGGCGTTGGCTGAGGCGAGCAAGGGGCCGACCTTTTCGAGCTCCTTGGGGGCCGCGGCCCCGGCGTCCGTCGGCGTGGCGGCTTCGACGCCAGCCACGACGTAGACGTTCTGTTCGAGTTTATCGGGATGCACCAAGCTGTTGCCGACGATGTCGAAAGTCTTGATCGCCAGCAGTGCGACCAGAACGGCACCGATGATCTTGTTCCACTCGAACGAGGACATGCAGGAAGCTCCGCGGAAAGCGTCGGGGTGACGAAACGCGCCCGGGCCAGAGAAATCCCGGTCCGGGCGGGCCGGAGATTAGTCCCGATGCTCCGGCGGTTCAACCCTTTGGAGGAGGGATCGCGACGGTTTGAGGTTGGCCGAAATCGGCGGTTTCCCAAAGGGTTGCCTGCCGGGGCGGGCAACAACGCCGTTCCGCCCGCCGATGCGGCGGTATAAGGTGGGTTCTGCGACGAATTCTTAAGAATTATCCCATGACATCAGTCGGTTCTCCCGCCAAAGCCTCGTCCTCCCGCCTGCCGCCGCACAGCCCCCTGGTGCTGATCCCGGCGCGCCTGGCCTCCACGCGCCTGCCCGACAAGCCGCTGGCCGACATCCAGGGCCTGCCGATGATCGTGCAGGTCTGGCGCCGCGCCGTGGAAGCCAAGCTCGGCCCGGTGGTCGTGGCCTGCGGCGACCGGGCGATCTTCGACGCCGTGCGCGCCGCCGGCGGCGAAGCGGTGATGACCGATCCCGACCATCCGTCGGGCTCCGACCGCATCTTCGAGGCGCTGCGCGCCGTCGATCCGGCCGGCAAGCACGATTCCATCGTCAATCTGCAGGGCGACCTGCCGACGCTCGATCCGGCCCTGCCGCGCGCCGCCTTCGAGCTGCTGGCCGACCCGGCGGTCGACCTGTCGACGCTCGCCTGCGCCATCAAGGACCCGCACGAGCGCACCGACCCCAACGTCGTCAAGGCGGTGGTCAGCCCCAACGTTCGGGGTGACGGAGGCCGCGCGCTCTATTTCACGCGCGCCACCGCGCCGCATGGCGACGGCCCGCTCTATCACCACATCGGCCTCTACGCCTATCGGCGCGACGCGCTGGAGCGCTTCGTCGCCCTGCCGCCGAGCGCGCTGGAGAAGCGCGAGAAGCTCGAGCAGCTGCGCGCGCTGGAAGCCGGCATGCGCATCGAGGTGGCCTTCGTTGACACCGTTCCACTCGGCGTCGATACTCCGGCCGACCTCGAAAAAGCCCGGAAATTATTGGCGTAACCATCATGGCCAAGACCGCATCCAAGCGCCCATCCAAGAAGGCGGAGCCGAAGAACAGCATCGCCTTCCAGGGCCTGCCCGGCGCCTATTCGGACCTTGCCTGCCGCGAGGTCTACCCGAAGCTCGCCACCCTGCCGACGGAGACCTTCGAGGAGACATTCGCCGCCCTGGAGAAGGGCCGCGTCGGCCTCGCCATGATCCCGATCGAGAATTCGGTCGCCGGCCGCGTCGCCGACATCCACCAGCTCATCCCGCACGCCACCAAGCTGCACATCGTCGGCGAGCATTTCCAGCGCGTCGAACATTGCCTGCTGGCGCCCGAAGGGGCGACGCTCCAGAGCATCAAGGTCGTGCGCAGCCACATCCACGCGCTGTCGCAGTGCCGCAACTTCATCCGCAAGATGGGCCTGAAGGCCGTCGTCCATGCCGACACGGCGGGCGCCGCGGCCGAGCTGGCCGAGCGCAACGACCCGACCGAGGCGGCCATCGCCTCCACGCTGGCGGCCAAGATCTACGGCCTGAAGATCCTGAAGACCAACATCGAGGACGCGGCGCACAACACCACGCGCTTCATCGTGCTGAGCCGCGCGCCGGTCGATCCCGGCCCGAAGAACGGCCCGGTCATGACGTCGTTCCTCTTCCAGGTGCGCAACATCCCCGCCGCGCTCTACAAGGCGATGGGCGGCTTCGCCACCAACGGCGTCAACATGACGAAGCTGGAAAGCTACATCCGCGCCGGCAGCTTCGACGTCAGCATGTTCTACGCCGATGTCGAGGGCCATCCGTCCGAGCCGGCGGTGAAGCTGGCGATGGAGGAGCTGAGCTTCTTCTCCGACGAGCTGCGCATCATGGGCGTCTATCCCGCCCATGCCTTCCGCTACAAGGCGAAGGCGCGGCGCTAGCTAGCTGCTTGGCATTCGGGCTTTCAGCCCTCGGCCAGCCACTCGGCGACGAGGCGGCGCGCAATGGAGATCGCGCGCGGCATCTGCACGGCCGTGCCGTCGAACAGGGCCGGCGGGCCGCCGGCTTCCGCCGCGACGACGCGCCTGAGGTCGTCGCGCGTGAACCAGCGCGCATCGGCGATCTCGTCCGCCTGCAGGGTGAAGGTCTCGTCGGCCGTCTCGGCGTAGAAGCCGAGCATGAGCTGGGCCGGGAAGGGCCAGGGCTGCGACGACTGGTAGCGCACGTCGGTCACGCGCACGCCCACTTCCTCCAGCACCTCGCGCGCCACCGCCTCTTCCAGGCTCTCGGCCGGCTCGACGAAGCCGGCGAGCGTCGAATACATCGGCTGCGCATTGCCGGCGCGGCGCGCCAGCAGGCAGCGCTCGCCGTTGGTCACCAGCATGATGACGGCGGGGTCGGTGCGCGGGAAGTGGCTCGCGCCGCAGTCGGGGTTCAGGCAGACCCGCACATGGCCGCCTTCGCGGCTTTCGCTCTTGCTGCCGCATTTGGCGCAGAACTTGTGGCCGGCGTGCCATTGGCTGAGCGCGCGGGCCTGGGCCATCATGGCGCTGTCGGCATGGGGCAGGTCGTTGGCGAGGTCGCGCAGGTCGCCGGTCTTGGCGTCCGGAATGGCGATGTCGTCGAGCGGCGTCGCCAGCGGCGAGATGTCGAGGGCGAAGCGCGCGGCACCCTCGGGCGTCACGCCGAGCAGGATCATGTCGCCCTGCGGTGCCAGCTTCCGCGCGGCGGCCACGTCGAGCAGCAGCGGCGTCGGCGGCAGGTCGCCGCCGCCTTCCGCCGAGCCGTTGCTCGCGTGCAGCACGAAATTGGCGTTGCGCCACAGCGGCAGCACGCGGGCGGCGCCGTCCGCCAGCCTCGCCGCGATCCAGGCGGCGTCCTTGCTGTCGACGCCGGCGCGGTCGAGTGCGTCGCCGGCGAAGACGTTGGGCCGCATCACGCGAACACCTGGTTCAGCCAGGCGATGAGCATCTTGGCGCCGGCCAGGCGGAGCGCCCGGTCGTTCTTGGCCGCTTCGGCACGCAGGGCCGGAATGGAGATCTTCTCCGCCGCCAGCTCGCCGGTATGGCCGACGAACCAGCGCTCGAGGTCGCGCGCCGTGCCTTCCGGGTGGAATTGCAGGGCGAGCGCCTGGTCCTTGGGGCCCCAGGCGAAGGCCTGGTGCGCGCAGGCGTCGGTGCTGGCGAGATGACGCGCGTCCTTCGGCAGGTCGAAGGTGTCGCCGTGCCAATGCAGCAGCGGCGCGCCCTCCAATGCGGCGAGCGGCGAGGCCTTGCCGGCGTCGGTCAGCGTCACCGGCTTGAAGCCGATTTCCTTGACCTTGTTTGGATAGACCTTGGCGCCGAGCGCGCGGGCAATGAGCTGCGCGCCGAGGCAGAGGCCGAGGACCGGCTTGCCGGCCTTCAGGCGAGATTCGATGGCGCGCAGCTCATCTTTCAGGAAGGGATAGTCGGCCTCGTCGTTGGCGCCGATGGGCCCGCCGAGCACGAGGAGCAGGTCGGCCGCGTCGGTCTCCTTCAGGTCCAGCTCGTCGTAGCCGGCGTCCTGGTAGCGGATGCCGAAGCCGCGCAGGATCAGCGGCGCCACGAATCCGCCGAGGTCCTCGAAGGCGACATGGCGCAGGGCGAGAATCTTGCGCAGCGGCGCATCTTTCGGCGTCGGGTCTTCGTCGCGTGCGGATTGGGCCATGGAACCTGATGGGGCTGGCGGGGAGGGCATGCCGATCATAGCAGCGCAGGGTGCCGGGATCAGCGTTAACAGCCCGTAACATGTGGATAATTTCGGACGGATTTTCAACACCCGACCTTGTGACTCTCCGGCCGGCACCTGATATAGTCCGCTCGGGAGGCTGGCGATGGACGGATTCCTCGCCAACCCGGTCAGGTCCGGAAGGAAGCAGCCGTAACGAGATTCGATCCGGGTCGTTGTCCAGTCTCCCACCCGCTTTTTTGCAGGCGCCTCCACGGCGCCGCCTTTTTTTCCGAATCCAGGTTCGATGAGCGACGAAGCCGCTTCCGCTAACGCCTATCGGGTGCTCGCCCGCAAATACCGGCCGAGCAGCTTCGCGACCCTGATCGGCCAGGAAGCGCTGGTCCGCACCCTCAGCAACGCCATCCGCTCGGGCCGCCTGGCCCATGCCTGGCTGCTGACCGGCGTGCGCGGCGTCGGCAAGACCACCACCGCCCGCATCATCGCCCGCGCGCTCAACTGCGTCGGCCCCGACGGCAAGGGCGGCCCGACGCCGGAGCCCTGCGGCGTCTGCGAGCATTGCGTCGCCATTGCCGAAGACCGTCACGTCGACGTCATGGAGATGGACGCCGCGTCGCGCACCGGCGTCGACGACGTGCGCGAGCTGATCGAGGGCGTGCGCTACCGCCCGGTATCGGCGCGCTACAAGGTCTACATCATCGACGAAGTGCACATGCTGTCGAACAACGCCTTCAACGCCCTGTTGAAGACGCTGGAAGAGCCGCCCGAGCATGTGAAGTTCATCTTCGCCACCACCGAATCGCGCAAGATTCCCGTCACGGTGCTGTCGCGCTGCCAGCGCTTCGACCTGCGCCGCTTCGACGAGAGCGAGCTGGCCAAGCTGCTGTCCGACGTCGCCGGCAAGGAGAAGGTCGATGTCGAGCCGGCCGCCCTGGCGCTGATCGCCCGCGCCGCCGACGGCTCGGCACGCGACGGCCTCTCCATCCTCGACCAGGCGATCTCGCACGGCCTCGGCGCCGACGCGGCGACCATCGGCGAGGCGCTGGTGCGCGACATGCTCGGCCTCGCCGACCGCACGCGCGTCTTCGACCTGTTCGAATCCGTCATGAAGGGCGACGTCGCCAAGGCGCTCGCCGTGCTTGGCGAGCAGCATGTCGCCGGCGCCGATGCCGCCACCGTGATCGAAGACCTGCTCGAGCTGGTCCACTGGATCACCCGCATCAAGGTGGCGCCCGACGTGGCGAAGGACGTCACCGTGCCGGAGGCCGAGCGCGTGCGCGGCAGCGGCCTGGCCACGACCCTTTCGATGCCGTCGCTGGCGCGGGCCTGGCAGATGCTGCTGAAAGGCCTGCAGGAGACGCAGTCCGCCCCCAATCCGATGCAGGCCGCCGAGATGATCCTGGTGCGCCTCGCCTATGCCGCCGAACTGCCGCCGCCGGGCGACCTGGTGAAGAGCCTGACGCAGAACGGCGCGGCTTCGGCTTCCGCCACCGCTTCGGCCCGCACAGGCGCGCCCGCGACGACCACGGCCCGCGCTGTCGCCACCACGACGATGTCGGCCGTGCCCACAAATGCGCCCACCATGATGGCCGCCCCCAGCCTTGTCGCAGGCGGCGGCGCGAGCCAGCCCGTCGCCATGGCGGCGCCGCAGGCCGCGCCGCAGCCAGCTAGCGATGCGGCCCCCATGCCGCAGAGCTTCCGCGACGTCGCCGCGCTGTTCGACCGCAAGCGCGAAGCCATCCTCTTCGGCCAGCTCGTCAACGACGCGCATCTGGTGCGCTTCGAGCCCGGCCGCATCGAGCTGCGCCCCGAGCCCCACGCGCCGCGCGACTTCACCAACCGGGTCGGCAGCCTGCTGACCGAATGGACCGGCCAGCGCTGGATCGTCAGCGTCTCGCAGGACAGGGGCGATCCGACGCTCGCCGAGCAGAACGCCCAGAGCAAGCGCACCGCCCATGCGGAAGCCGCCGCGCATCCCTTCGTGCGCGCCGCCATGGAGATGTTCCCGGGCGCCCGCATCCTCGAGGTGAAGACGGCCAACGTGACGCCGGCCGTCGACGCGCCGGTCGCCGGCGAAGGCTTCGATGGCGAGGTGCCCTTGAGCGACGAAGCGCCTCCCGGCGACGAAGCCCCCAGCTACGACGACGCGCCGCCGCCCGACGAGGGCGCCTATGGCGGCGACCTGATGCCCGACCCAGACGGAGACTTTCGCCCATGAAGAACCTCGGCAACATGCTGAAGCAAGCCCAGCAGATGCAGGCCAAGATGGCCGAGATGCAGGCCAAGATGGCGGAGATGGAAGTCGCCGGCCAGTCCGGCGGCGGCATGGTCAAGGTCACGCTCAACGGCAAGGGCGAGCTGCGCAAGCTCAAGATTGACCCGGCGCTGGTCGACCGCGACGAGGTCGAAGTGCTGGAAGACCTGATCGTCGCCGCCTTCAACGATGCCAAGACCAAGGTCGAGGCGCAGATGGCCGAGGAGATGGCGCAGGTCACCGGCGGCCTGCAGCTGCCGCCCGGCATGAAGCTGCCGTTCTGACCCGCTTGAAAGATTTCAGCGCATGAGCGGCCCTGAAATCGAGCGGCTGATCCAGCTGCTCGCCAAGCTGCCCGGCCTCGGGCCGCGCTCGGCGCGCCGCGCGGCGCTGCACCTGTTCAAGAAGCGCGAATCCCTCATGCAGCCGCTGATCGCCGCCATCGGCGAAGCCTCGGAGCGCGTGCGCGTCTGCGGCACCTGCGGCAACCTCGACACCAGCGATCCCTGCGCCATCTGCACGGACGCGCGGCGCGACAAGTCGATCATCTGCGTCGTCGAGGACGTGGCCGACCTTTGGGCGCTGGAGCGTGCCGCCGTGTTCCGCGGCCAGTACCATGTGCTGGGCGGCGTGCTGTCGGCGCTCGACGGCGTCGGGCCCGACGACCTTGCCATCGGCAAGCTGGTCAACCGCGCGCGCGGGCCGGAGGTGAAGGAAGTCATCCTCGCCATGGGAGCGACGGTCGATGGCCAGACCACGGCCCATTACCTCACCGAGCGCCTGCAGGACTGCGATTGCCAGATCACGCGCCTGGCTCATGGCGTGCCGGTCGGCGGCGAGCTCGACTATCTCGACGACGGCACGCTCGGCGCCGCGCTGAAGGCGCGCCGGCCGCTGTAGGGCCTGCGGCTAGCGGTAAGACAAGCCATTCGTCATGCCCGCACTTGTCGCGGGCATCCACGCCTTCTTCTCCGTCGACGCCGCAAGGCATGGATGCCCGGGCCAAGTGCGGGCATGACGGCAGGACAGGAGGCGGCTCTTCGCGCTTTAAAGGTTGTTCACCAGCCGGGTGATGTCGGGCGCGTCCTGGAAGCTCTTCAGGCGCGGCACGGTCAGAACCTTCACGTCCGGCAGCAGGCGCGCGATGGTCTCGGCGGTCTCCGCCAGGTCGACCGGCTGTTCCACGGATTCGCTCAGCACGATGCCGGCGACAGGGATGTCTCGGCGCAGCACGGATTCGGCCGCCGTCAGCATGTGGCTGATCGCCCCGAGATAGCTGCCGCCGACCAGCAAGGTCGGCAGCTTCAGCGCCGCCATCCAGTCCAGCACCGTCTCGTCGTCGTTGATCGGCGCCATGACGCCGCCGACGCCTTCGATCACCGTCAATGTGTCGCGCTGCTCCAGCGCCTCCTGGCAGAAGCGCAGAACGGGCGCCAGCGCCACGTTGCGCCCTTCGCGTTTGGCCGCCATGTGCGGCGAGAGCGGCATGGCGAAGCGCCAGGGCGAGATGCGCGCCACGTTCTCGGGCGTCGGTTCCTCGCCGAGCGCGGCCAGCAGCAGGCCGCTGTCGCTGGTGGCAGCCTCGGCCGAATCGTAGCCGCTGATGACGGGCTTGAGCGCCGCCGTCTTGCGGCGCTGCATGCGCAGCTGATGGATGAGCGCGCAGGCGACGAAGGTCTTGCCGATTTCGGTGCCGGCGGCGCTGACGAACAAGCCGCTCATGAAGCGAGCCCAAGCTTGCGCACGGCCTCGGCGAGGCGCAGCACGTCGGCGTCGTCATGCGCGGCGGAGAAGGTGACGCGCAGGCGCGAAGTGCCGTCGGGCACCGTCGGCGGGCGGATGGCGACGACCATGAAGCCGGCGTCGGCCAGCCTGTCGGCGGCGTCGAGCGCGCGCTTGGGCGTGCCGATCATCACCGGCACCACGGCGCTTTCGGCGGCGGGCAGATTGAGCGCGCTGGTGAAGAGCCGCGCCTTGGCCAGCGGCTTGGCGACCAGCTCGGCGTCGGTCTCGATCAGTTCGAGCGCAGCGTCCGCCGCGCCGAGTGCTGCCGGCGGCAGGCCGGTGGAATAGATCAGGCTGCGCGCGCGGTGACGCACCAGCTCGAGCGTGTCGGCGTCGGCGCAGAGATAGCCGCCATAGGCGCCGACCGCCTTGGACAGCGTGCCCATCTGCAGCGGCACTTCGCCGTCCGCCTTGTCGGAATGGCCGCTGCCGCGGCCCTCTCCGATCACGCCGAGCGCATGGGCGTCGTCGGTGAAGAGCCAGGCGTCGTGGGCCTTGGCGATCTCGGCCAGGCGCTTCACCGGCGCGCGGTCGCCGTCCATGCTGAAGACGCCCTCGGTCATCACCAGGCAGTGGCGATGCTTCGCCCGTTCGGCGGCGAGGATCTCGGCGCAATGGCCGGCGTCGTTGTGGCGGAACAGCAGGATCCTGGCGCGCGACAGGCGCGAGCCGCCATGCATGCAGGCATGCATCAGCGCGTCGCCGACGATCAGGTCGCCGTCGCCGAGCAATGCCGGGATGATGCCGAGATTCGCGAGGTAGCCGGAGCCGAAGACGATCGCGCCATCGGCGCCCTTGATGCGCGCGAGCCGCGCCTCGACCGCGCCGTAGAGCGGGTTGTCGCCGGTGACGTAGCGCGACGCGCCGGCGCCCGCGCCGTAGGTCCGCGTCGCGGCGACGGCGGCGGCGATCACCTTGGGGTGGCGGCTCAAGCCTAGATAGTCGTTGCAGGAAAAGGAAACCAGCCGGCGGCCGTCGCGCTCGACGACAAGCCTGTCGCCGCGCGCCGTCGGATGCAGCACGCGCGTCAGGTCCTGGGCGGAGATTTCCGCCATCTTGGCGCGGGCATAGGCGGCCAGGCTGGGGACGGGCGAGCTGTGCATAACTCTCTGGGAACCATGATGTCCGAAGGCCCGCCAAATTCGCAATAAACCCCCGCTTTGCCAAGAGAAGGCTTTGGACTAGATTGCCGTCACGATTTGTTACCATCGGAAGTTCTCATGGCCACACAGCTGCGCGTCGATCCCGCCGTTCCGGCGGCTGATCTCAATATCCGCCACGACTGGACCCGGGCCGAGGCCGAAGCGCTCTTCGCGCTGCCGCTGAACGACCTGCTGTTCAAGGCCCAGGGCCTGCTGCGCCAGTATTTCGATCCCAACGAGGTGCAGCTCTCGACGCTGCTCAACGTCAAGACCGGCGGCTGTCCGGAAGACTGCCGCTACTGCGCGCAGAGCTCGCGCTACGACACCGGCCTCAAGGCCGAGAAGCTGATGGAACTGGACGAGGTGCTGGCCGCCGCCAAGGCGGCGAAGGACGCCGGCGCCGGCCGCTTCTGCATGGGCGCCGCCTGGCGCAGCCCGAAGGAGCGCGACCTCGACCGCATCGTGCCGATGATCGAAGGCGTGAAGGCCCTCGGCCTCGAGACCTGCGTGACCTTGGGCATGCTGGAGCCGGGCCAGGCCTCGCGCCTGAAGGACGCCGGGCTCGACTACTACAACCACAATCTCGACACCTCCGAGGAATACTACCCGCAGATCGTCACCACGCGGACCTACGGCGACCGCCTCGACACGCTCGCCAACGTGCGTGACGCCGGCATCAAGGTCTGCTGCGGCGGCATCATCGGCATGGGCGAGGGCGAGCATGACCGCGCCTCCATGCTGGTCACGCTGGCGAACCTGCCGCAGCATCCCGACTCGGTGCCGATCAACGCCCTGGTGCAGATCGAAGGCACGCCCCTGGCGCTTGAGGGCAATGCGAAGCGGGACAAGATCGACCCGTTCGACTTCGTGCGCACCATCGCGGTGGCGCGCGTCATGATGCCGGCCTCCATGGTCCGCATCGCGGCGGGCCGCCTGGAGATGGACGAGGCGACCCAGGCGCTCTGCCTGTTCGCCGGCGCCAATTCGATCTTCTACGGCGACAAGCTGCTGACGACGCCGAACCCGGACGACAACCAGGACGAGGCGCTGCTCGACAAGCTCGGCTACCGCCCGATGGCCAGTTCCTGCGACAACGGCTCCTGCGGCGCGTGACCGAAGACCGGCCAGACTGGCTGAACAAGGGCCTGCCGCATCTCTGGATGCCCTACAGCCAGATGCGCACGGCCCTGCCGCCTTTGCCGGTGGTCGGCACCGACGGCGTGCGCATCGAGCTGGCCGACGGCCGCAAGCTGATCGACGGCCTGGCCTCCTGGTGGACGGCCTGCCACGGCTACAACCCTCCCCACATCGTCGACGCCATCCGCCGCCAGGCGGAGAAGATGCCCCATGTGATGTTCGCCGGCCTGGCGCATGAGCCGGCGGCGAAGCTCGCGGCGCGCCTGGCGGCCTTGCTGCCGGGCGACCTGGAGCGCGTGTTCTTCTGCGATTCGGGCTCCGTCGCCGTCGAGGTCGCCCTCAAGATGGCGGTGCAGTTCTGGATCAACCAGGGCGAGACGGGCCGCAACAAGTTCGTCGCCTTCCGCCACGGCTACCACGGCGACACCATGGGCTGCATGGCGGTGAGCGACACCGAGGACGAGGACGCCATGCACGCCCTCTTTCGCGGCTACATTCCCGAACATCTGATCTGCGACCTGCCGGTCGGGCGCGCCGCCGAAGTCGCCTTCGATGCGCTGCTGGCCGGCGAGCGCGGCCGCATCGCCGCCGTCATCGCCGAGCCCTTGGTGCAGGGCGCCGGCGGCATGAAGCTGCATCCGCCGGAGACGCTGAAGGCGATCGCCGACGCCTGCGCCCGCCACGGCGTGCTGCTGATCCTCGACGAGATCGCCACCGGCTTCGGCCGCACCGGCACGCTGTTCGCCTGCGAGCAGGCCGGCGTCGTGCCCGATATCCTCTGCCTCTCGAAGGCATTGACCGGCGGCAGCATCGGCCTCGGCGCCACGGTGGCGACGCGCCGCGTCTTCGAGGCCTTCCTGTCGGACGATCCGCAGAAGGCGCTGATGCACGGGCCGACCTTCATGGCCAATCCGCTCGCCTGCGCCGCCGCCAACGCGTCCCTCGACCTGTTCGAGCGCGCGCCGCGCCTGGCCCAGGTGGCCGCCATCGAAGCGCATCTGGGCGCGGCGCTGGAGCCTTGCCGGGGCCTGCCCGGCGTGGCGGACGTGCGCGCCAAGGGCGCCATCGGCGTCGTGCAGCTGGGGGAGATGAAGGGCCTCAACTGGCTGCGCGAGCGCTTCGTGAACGAAGGCCTGTGGCTGCGGCCCTTCGCCGACATCGTCTACTGCACGCCGGCCTTCACCATCGAGACGGCCGACCTCGCGCGCCTGACCGACGGCATGGTCAAGGTCGTGGCCGAATGGTCGCGGAAATTCGCCTGATCACGTTCGTCTAGGCGAGGTTCGCCTGATTCAGTCGGCGCGCTGATCGGTAAGGGCCGCGACGTCCTCGATCTCCTCGGACTCGCCTTCGATCAAGTCGCCGCTGTCCTGCAGCACCACCTGCATCGACGGCAAGGCGCCCGGCAGGTCTTTCTGCTTGGCCTGGCGCACGCCGAGGCCCGCCAGCGTGCGCTGGCGCGGCAGCAGGCGGCTGTTGATCGAGCCGACCAGCTTGGCGTGGCTTTCGGCGGCGGTCTTGAGGCCCTTGCCGACGCCCGCCACATGGCTGATGACCTGGCTCACGGATTCGATCAGGCGCTGCGCGGCGACGATGATCTTCTCCTGGTTCTCGGCCTGCTGGCCGAGGTTGATCTCGATGCGCGCGAAGCCGATGTAGGACATGAGCCCGCTCGGTCCCGCCACGACGATGCTTTCCTGCACGGCCTTCTTCTGGAAGGCCGGGTCGGCGCGGCCGAGCCGCTCGATGCCGCCCTCGGTCGGCAGGTACATGATGTTGATGGCGCGCGCGATGCGGTCGCCCTTGCCCGCCTTGCGATAGGTCGCCTGCAGCGCGCCGGCGTAGTCCTTGCTGGCCAGCGCCCGCAGATGCAGGTTCATGGTGCGCGCCAGGTTGGCGTAGGCGGCTTCTTCCTGGTCGGTGCCTTCGGCGTCGGCGGCTTCGAGCAGGAACTTCGAGGCCTTGCTGTCGATGGTCAGCACGGTATTGCCGGGCAGAAACACGACCGCGTCGGGCCGCAGGCGCGCGCCGTCCTCCTGGCCGTCGATGGTGTGCTGCATGATGTAGTCGCGGCCCGGCTGCAGGCCGAATTCGCGCAGGGAATTCTCCAGGCCGATCTCGGCGTAATGGCCGGCCCCGGCGGGATTCGAGAGCGCGCGCAGGATGGTCTCGGTCTGGCCTGTCGTCTGCTGCACCTGGCTGTGCAGCACGCTGACGCTCTCGTTCAGTTTGCCGACATGGCCCTGCAGTTCCTCGGTGGTCTTCTTGACCAGCTCGGCGCCGTCCTTCTTCTGCGCCTCGGCCTCGCGCTTATGGTCCTCGAGCAGCTTGGAGGAGACGGCCTGGGTCGTCGTCAGCATCGCGGCCTTGGTCGCTTCGAGCATCTGGGCCTTGGTCGTTTCCCAGTCTGCCATGCGCTGCTTGACGGCGAGCGCCTCCTGGTCGGCGAGGGCCGCGCGGGTTTCGGACTGCTGCTGGGCGCGCAGGGCCTCGTCGCGGGCCTTCTGCGCGCTTTCCCGTTCGGCGATCACCGCGATCAGGTTTTCGCGCAGCGCCGCCAGGCGTTCCTCGGCCGCAAGCTTGGCGCCGAGCCGCTGCTCTGACGCGTCCTGGCTCGCCAGGGCCAGCTGGCGCGCTTCCGTCGCCTCGCGGTTGAGCCCGCGAAGCCGCAGCGCCAGGGCGACGGCGATGGCGACGCAGGCGGCAATGAGGACGAGGAGGACGGTTTCAAAGCTGGTCATGGGCTTAAGGCAACTCGCGGAATTGGCGTTTCCTGAAGACTAGCACGCGTCGCCGTGGGTCGCGACCCGACGGTGCGCTTGACGCTCCCGGACGGGCGTCTTACCTAAGGGCCGAAAGGAACCTCCCGCCCATGGCCGTTTTGCCCATTCTCATTGCGCCGGACCCGCGCCTCAAGGTCAAGGCCAAGCCCGTCGCGAAGGTCGACGCCGCCGTCCGCAAGCTGATGGACGACATGCTGGAGACCATGTACGTGGCGCCCGGCATCGGCCTCGCCGCGCCCCAGGTCGGCGTCGCCAAGCAGGTCGTCGTCGTCGACGTGGCGGAGAAGGGCGAGCCGCCGCATCCTTACCGCATGGCCAATCCGGAGATCGTCTGGCGCTCCGAGGAGACGGCCGTCTGCGAGGAAGGCTGCCTGTCGGTTCCCGAATATTACGCCGACGTCGAGCGCGCCGCGCGCGTGCGCGTGCGCTACCTCGACGAACAGAACGAAATCCGCGAGATCGAGGCCGACGGCCTGCTCTCCGTCTGCATCCAGCACGAGATCGACCATCTCAGCGGCACGCTCTTCGTCGATCATCTGAGCGCGCTCAAGCGCGGCATGATCCTGCGCAAGCTCGGCAAGGCCAAGAAGGCCGAGCCGGTGCCTGTTTCGAGCCGCTCTTGACGGCGTCCAGCCCGGCGGTCCCTTCCGCATGAACGGCCTGCGGATCGCCTTCATGGGCACGCCGGACTTTGCCGTGCCGGCTTTGCGGGCTCTAGCCGCCGCCGGCCATGACGTCGCCGCCGTCTACAGCCAGCCGCCGCGTCCGGCGGGCCGCGGCCAGTCGGAGAAGCGCTCCGAGGTGCATGAGGCGGCGCTGGCCCTGAACATTCCCGTGCGCACGCCCGTGTCCCTGAAGACGCCGGAGGCGCAGGCGGAGTTCGCCGCCCTCGGCCTCGACCTCGCCGTGGTGGTCGCCTACGGGCTGATCCTGCCGAAGGCGATCCTGGCAGCGCCCAAGCACGGCTGCTTCAATATCCATGGTTCGCTGCTGCCGCGCTGGCGCGGCGCCGCGCCGATCCAGCGCGCGATCCTCGCCGGAGACCAGGAGACCGGCATCACCATCATGCAGATGGACGAAGGCCTCGACACCGGCCCCATGCTGCTGCGCGACTCGGTGCCGATCACGTCGGGCAGCACGGCGGAGACGTTGCATGACGCGCTGGCCGAGATGGGGGCGCGACTGATCGTGCAGGCGCTAGCCGATTTGACGGCTGGCAAGCTGACGCCGACGCCGCAGCCCGCCGAAGGCGCCACCTATGCCAAGAAGCTCTCGCGCGACGACGGCGTGATCGACTGGCGCAGGCCGGCGGCCGAGATCGAACGCCAGGCGCGCGCGCTCACGCCCTGGCCTGGGGCCTTCTTCTCTCACGATGGCAAGCGCATCAAGCTGCTGGCGGCCTCGGCGCGCGCGGCGTCCTCGCAGAAGGCGCCCGGCACCGTGCTCGACGACAAGCTGTCCATTGCATGCGGAAGTGGCGTGCTCACGCTGACGCGGCTGCAGCGTGAGGGCCGCGCCGCCTTGGAGGCCGACGCCTTCCTGCGCGGCTACGCCCTGCCGGCAGGCACGCAGCTCGACTTGCCGCAGGAAACGCCCGCGAGCGCGCCATGACGCGCGTCATCGAAGCGAGTGCGCCATGACGCGCTACCGCCTCACCGTCGAATATGACGGCGGCCCCTTCGTCGGCTGGCAGCGCCAGGCCAACGGCCTGTCGGTGCAGCAGAGCTTGGAGGAGGCGGTCGAGGCCTTCTGCCAGGAGCGCGTGGTGGTCCACAGCGCCGGCCGCACCGACGCCGGCGTCCATGCGCTCGGCCAGGTCGCCCATTTCGACATCGCCAAGGACACCAATCCCGACAAGGTGCGTGACGCGCTGAACTTCCACCTGCGGCCGCATCCCATCGCCGTGCTGCAGGCAGAGGTCGCCGCGCCGGATTTCCACGCCCGCTTCTCGGCCACGGGCCGCGCCTACCTCTACCGCATCCTTAACCGCCGGGCGCCCGGCGTGCTCGAACGCGGCCATGTCTGGCACGTGCCTCACGAACTCGATGCCGCGGCCATGCATCAGGCGGCGCAGGAACTGGTCGGCCATCACGACTTCACCAGCTTCCGCAGCACCGAATGCCAGGCCCCGAGCCCGGTGAAGACCCTCGACGAACTGTCGGTCAGCCGTGCCGGCGAGGAAATCCACGTCGTCGCCAAGGCGCGCTCCTTCCTGCACAACCAGGTCCGCATCATGGTCGGCACGCTCAAGCTGGTCGGCGACGGCAAATGGTCGGCACGCGACGTCGGCCGGGCCCTGGCCGCGGTCGACCGCACCGCTGGAGGCCCCACCGCGCCGCCGGACGGGCTTTATTTGACGAATGTGCGATATTGAGTGTTCATACGCTGTATATTCTTAATTAATGGCGTTTATACATTCGTTAGACAGTGTGGGATTTAACCCGTCACTAGAATATGGAATCGTATAAATCATATATAAGCTCATTAAATTTGCTTATTACACTGTATAAACAGTGTATCATTTATTCATGAACGTTACCCTCACTGGCGACAAGCAAATTCAGCTGACGGTCAGTTTGAGCCTGGCCGAGTTTCAGCGCGCCCTGGCCGACGGCCGCTTGGTCGTCGACCTGACCGCGGCGCCCGGCGGCGCGGATGCGCCGGCGCTGACGGCCGAGGAGATCGCGGCGGTCTGCCGCTGCTACGGCCATGAAAGCCTGGCCGCGAACCTGCTGTGGGAAGTCGCCCAGGCGGGCGAGCCGGGCATCGCCTCCGGCCCGCTCAAGGACCTGCTCGGCCTGTCGAGCAGCCAGAAGCTTGCCGGCGTGTTCTCGGGTCTCGGCAAGACGTTGGCGCGGCTGCTGCCGGGCCGCGAGGGGCTCTTCCTGATCCGCGAATGGCAGGGCGAGGCCGGCGAGTACCACTATCGCCTGCCGGCGGACGTCCGCGCCGCCGTGATCGCCGCCTACAGCTAGCGAATGACCGAAGCGGGGCCGGTGCGGAAACGCGCGGCCGTTTCGAGCGACCTGCCGTTCACGGCTCCGCCTTCCATGACGCGCGCGAACTCAGTCATCTGCGCGGGGCCTGTCTGCAGATAGGCCTGCGGCGTCGGCGCGACCACGCCCATTCCGCTGCCGCTCAAGATCAGCACGCGCGCCACCAGCGAGATGACGAGGCCCAGCAGGAAGTTGAGCGCCACCGGCAGGACGGCTTGGACGGGGCTCACGTCGAGGGCGAGGCGCGCGACGTACCATTGGTAGCCGAACAGCGCCAGCGCGACCAAGGCCGGCAGGATGCTGAGGCCCGGTATGGCGGCGCCGATGGCGACCGCCGGCAGGAAGGCCGTCATCTCGATCACGCCGCACCAGTTGCAGGCGACGATGTAGCGCGTGAAGTGATGGCCGCGGCCGAGCTTCTGGGCGACCCCGGCCATGGCGAGCGGGAAGGCCGTCCATCCCATGACGTAGGCGATGCCCTCGATGAGCACGAGGCGCGCGAGGTTGACCGGAGGGTCGCCGTCGCCGAGGTTGAGCGCGACGACCAGCGCGTAGGCGGGCGCGGCGATGACGGCGGCCCAGAACGAGCGCCAGAAGCCGGCGTCGCTGCTGTCGAAGTAGCGCAGGCCCTGCGGATCGAAATGCGCCAGCCGCCAGGCGCCGTAGATGCCGGCCGAAAGATCCCGCAGGCTGATCATGACGGCCGCCTGGTTGTCGGGCCGGCCATCATCGCTCAGGCCTTCTTGGCGTCGGCGAAGTAGCGCTCGAGGCAGGCGAGGTAGATGTCGGCGAGCTTCTCCATGTCGGCGACCGAGGTGCGCTCGTCGGCCTTGTGCATGGTCTGGCCGACCAGGCCGAACTCCACCACCGGGCAATGGTTGGTGATGAAGCGCGCGTCCGACGTGCCGCCGGTGGTCGAGCGGTCGGGCGCCACGCCCGTCACCGATTCCACGGCGCCCGCCACGAGGTCGTTGAACGGCCCCGGCGGCGTCAGGAAGGATTCGCCGGTGATGTGCGTGCGGAATTCGTAGCGCGTGTCGCCGGCGATCGCCTTGAAGGTCTCGTCGAGCCACTTGATCAGCGTCGCCGACGTGTGGGCGTCGCTGAAGCGGATGTTGAAGGTCGCCGAGATCTGCGGCGGGATGACGTTGGAGGCCGTGTTGCCGACGTCGACGGTGCTGATCTCCAGCGTCGAGGGCTGGAAATGCGCCGTGCCGTCGTCGAGCTTGTGCGTGGTGATGGCGGTCAGCATCTTCAGCATGCGCGGCACGGGATTGTCGGCGAGCTGCGGATAGGCCGTGTGGCCCTGCATGCCGAACACCGTGAGGTAGCCGACGAGGCTGCCGCGCCGGCCGATCTTCATCATCTGGCCGAGCTTGAGCGGATTGGTCGGCTCGCCGACGATGCAGGCGTCGAGCTTCTCGCCCTTGTCCTTGAGCCACTTGAGCACCTTCACAGTGCCGTTGATGGCATAGGCTTCCTCGTCGCCGGTGATCAGCAGGCTGATCGAGCCGGGCAGCCCATTCCCATTCTGCGCATGCTTCTCCTTGAAGCGCGCGGCGGCGGCGACGAAGGCGGCGATGGCGCCCTTCATGTCGGAGGCCCCGCGGCCGTAGAGCTGGCCGTCGATCACTTCGCCCTTGAAGGGATCGACCGTCCAGCCCTTGAGGTCGCCGGTCGGCACCACGTCGGTGTGGCCGGCGAAGCAGAAGTTCGGGCCTTCGCTGCCGAGGCGGGCATAGAGGTTGTCGATGTCGGCCGTGCCTTCCTGGCTGAACGGCAGGCGGTGGCAGGCGAAGCCCAGCGATTCGAGGGCGCGCTGGAGCTCGCCGAGGGCGCCGGCGTCGCTCGGCGTCACCGACGCGCAGCGGATCAGGTCTCGGGCGAGGGCGAGAGGCTGCTTGAGGGCTGCGACGTCGGTGGCCATGTGCGTTCTTCCTATCAGTCGCGCAGGAGGTCGTTGATCGAGGTCTTCGAGCGGGTGCGCTCGTCGACGCGCTTGACGATGACGGCGCAGTAGAGCGACGGGCCGGGCGTGCCGTCGGGGAACGGCTTGCCCGGCATGGTGCCCGGCACGACGACCGAATAGGCCGGCACGCGGCCGACGTGCACTTCGCCGGTGGCGCGGTCGACGATCTTGGTGGAAGCGCCGAGGAAGACGCCCATGGAGAGCACCGAGCCGGTCTCGACCACGACGCCTTCGGCCACTTCGCTGCGCGCGCCGATGAAGCAGTTGTCTTCGATGATGACGGGGCCGGCCTGCAGCGGCTCAAGCACGCCGCCGATGCCGATGCCGCCCGAGAGATGACAGTTCTTGCCGATCTGGGCGCAGGAGCCGACGGTCGCCCAGGTGTCGACCATGGTGCCGGAATCGACGTAGGCGCCGAGGTTGACGAAGGAGGGCATCAGGACCACGCCCGGCGCCACGAACGCGCCGCGGCGCACGACGGAGCCCGGCACCGAACGGAAGCCGGCCTTGCGGTAGCGCGCGTCGTCCCAGCCGGCGAACTTCGAGCCGACCTTGTCGAACCAGGGCGAGGGGCCGCGGTTGGGGTCGGTCGGGCCGCCAGGCTGCGGCATGTTGTCGTGCAGGCGGAACGACAGCAGCACCGCCTTCTTCGCCCACTGGTGGACCTGCCACTTGCCGTCGATCTTCTCGGCGACGCGGATTTCGCCGGCGTCGAGGGCTTCAAGGGTGGCCTCGACGGCGTCGCGCACTTCGCCCTTCGTGGTGGGGCCGATGCCGTCGCGGGCATCCCAGGCGGCGTCGATCGCGGTCTGCAGGGCTTTCTTGTCCATGGCGAAGCGGGATTCCTATGTTTTTTGAGAAATTTTGCGGGAAAAGCGGCTCTTTGGCCGGCGGTGAGATGGCTCCGAACATGCGGGAGGCCCTCCGGCCTGTCAACCGCCCGCAAGCTCGGCGAGCCGGGCGCGCCGGGCCATGAAATCAACCGGATTTCAGGGCGATGTCAGGCTGTTCGCGGTCCGCTGCAGCCAGCTGGGCAGGTCGTCGGTGACGTAATGCACCGGTCCCGCCGCCGAAGGCTCCGGCACCGGGGTGGCGGGGTTCTCCAGCGGCGTCACCAGCACGGTCTTCATGCCGAGCGCCGCAGCCGGCGGCAGGTTGACCAGGGTGTCCTCGAACAGAACGGCCTGCGTCGGCGTCACCGCATGGGCCGCCAGCATCCGCTGGTAGCTCGCCGGGTCGGGCTTGCAGATGAACTCGGCGGCGGCGATGTCGAAGATGTCGGCGAAGTGATGCGTGATGCCGAGCCGCGCCAGCACCGATTCGGCGTGGCGCAGCGAGCCGTTGGTGAAGACCAGCTTGCGGCCGGGCAACTGGGCGAGCGCCGCGTCGAGCGCCGGCGCCGGCGGGATCACCGTCAGGTCGAGGTCGTGGACATAGGCGAGGTAGTCGTGCGGGTCGACTTCCGGATGGTGGAGCATCAGCCCGCGCAGCGTCGTGCCGTAGGCGTAGAAGTAGCGCTTCTGCATCTCGCGGGCGCCGGCGGCGTCGAGGCCGAAGCGTTCGGACAGGAAGGCGCCCATCAGCCTGTCGACCTGGTCGAACAGGCGGCTCGAACGCGGATAGAGGGTGTTGTCCAGGTCGAAGACCCAGTCGGTCACGTGCGCCAGGCCATCCGGGGCCGACGAGTCTTTATTAACCCATTGATTCATCGTGCATTTTAAGGCGCGTTCCGCGCCATCCGTAACGCTTCGTTAATCACTGGCCCCTATCTTACGACAAGGACGTCACCGGTGGTCGCACGAAATCCGTGCGCCCCCGCCCAGGGACGCCTGACGCATACGTTCCGTCCAATCGTTCAGGCGCCTGATGGACTCGAAGCCCACCCTACAGACAGCGATGCCGTCAAGCGTGGCGACGAGCGCGCCGCCAGCTGCGCCATCCGCGGCGTCGCCGGCGTCCGTCGCCGCGCTGCGCGCCGAGCGCGACCGCTTCGTCGCCCTGGCCTTCGCCGCCGCCGACCTGCTGATCGAACTGGATTCGGAGCAGCACGTCGTCTTCGCCGCCGGCGCCACGGCGGCCTTCGTCGGCCTCGGCCCCCAGGCCTTGGCGGGCAAGAGCTTCCTCGACCTCGTCTCGACCGCCGACCGCCCGATGATGCGCGAAGTGCTCGTGCAGGCCGGCAAGGGCCGGCGCATGCGCAACATCGTCGTACGGCTGCAGAACGTCGGCGACGAGGGCGCCGCGACGCCGAGCGCGCCGCTGGCCCTGCTCGGCTACCGCCTGCCCGACATGGGCGGCCGCTATTTCCTCTCGCTGCGTGCCGGCGGCCACGAGCCGCGCCTGGGCGACGACGATCCTGTGCCGCAGGTGACGGGCGGCGACAGCGGCCTGTGCAATCCGCGCTCCTTCGCCGCCATCGCCGCCGAGCGCCTGGGCGCCGCGAACGCGACGCCGGTCGACGACGGCGGCCGGTCCTACAGCCTCACCCTGCTGCGCTTCCTCGGGCTCAACGAACTGCGTCGCCGCCTTGAGCGCGACGCGCGCGGCCAGCTGGTCGCGGCCATCGGCGGCGGCCTGCGCGCGCTAGCGGTCAACGGGGATCTCGCCGGCCAGTTCGACGGCGAAAGCTTCGGCGTCATCCACGCCAAGGACGCCGACCTCGCCGCCTTCGAGCGCAGCATCGTCGAGATGTCGCGCCAGTTCGATCCGCTCTACGTCGAAGCGCCGAAGCCGGCGCCGAAGAAGAAGGCGGCGCCCGCCGTCGGCGGCGTCTCCGTCGCGCGTGCCGTCGTCGAGATGGACGTCACCGACATGGGCCAGACCGAGCAGGTCAAGGCCCTGAGCTTCATCGTCAACCGCTTCACCGACGGCCGCGCCGAGGAATTCACCCTGACCAGCGCCAGCGCCGGCCTCAGCGCCATGATCGGCGAGACGGTGCACAAGCTCGGCGAGTTCCGCTCCGTCATTGCCGACGCCGACTTCGCCATGGCCTTCCAGCCCATCGTCGACCTGACGACGCGCGACATCCACCATTACGAAGTGCTGGCGCGCTTCCCGAGCTTCGGCGACCGCCTGACGCCCTACGAGGCGATCACCTTCGCCGAGCAGACCGGCCTGATCTGCGACTTCGACCTCGCCATGTGCGACAAGGCGCTGCACTGGCTCGACGCCCGCCGCGCCGAAGGCAAGATCTATCACCTGGCCGTCAACATGTCGGGCAGCTCGATCGGCATGCCGAGCTTCGTCAAGGCGCTGCACAAGCTGCTGCAGCGCCATGACGCCGTGCGCAAGCAGGTGGCCTTCGAGATCACCGAATCGGCGCGCATCGCCAACCTGCGCGGCGTCAACGCCGTCGTGCGCGGCCTGCGCGCCGAAGGGCACAAGGTCTGCCTCGACGACTTCGGCGCCGGCGCTTCGGCCTTCCACTACCTGCGCGCGCTCGACGTCGACGTGGTCAAGATCGACGGCGTCTACGTGCGTGACGCCTTCAAGAACAGCAAGGGCGCCGCCTTCCTCAAGGCGATGGCCGGCCTGTGCAACGACCTCGGCATCGCCACGGTGGCCGAGATGGTCGAGGACGAGAGCAACCTCGCCTTCCTGCGCCAGTGCGGCGTCGACTTCGGCCAGGGCTGGCTGTTCGGCAAGCCGTCGTTCGAGATCGGCGACTTCGCGAACCTGCGTGCGCAAGAGGCCGCGCCCCTGGCGCGCCGTGCGGGCAGCAAGCCGTGATCCGCGCCTTCCGGCTGCTGCGCGAGACCGCGAAGGCCCCCGTTGCCGGCCCCGGCGCGCCGGCCGGCGGACGCCCCGAAGCGGCCCCCCAAACAGACGATTCGTTCGACCGCAGCCTGCAGGCCGCCCTCATCGAATCGCGCCAGCGCTACAAGGACCTCGTCGACATCGCGGGCGACTTCGCCTGGGAGACCGACGCCGCCGGCGTCTTCGTCTTCGTCTCGCCGCGCGGCGCGCTCGGCTATCGCGCCGCCGACCTGATCGGCCGGCGCGCTGCCGAGCTGCTTGAAGATGCGGAAGACGCAGCCGCCTTCGCGGCGCGCGAGCCGCTCGAAAACCTGCAGCTCTGGCTGCGCCGCGCCGACGGCGCGCCTGCCTGCCTGCGCCTCTCCGCCGTGCCGGTGGCCGATGCGGCGGGCCTCTGGAAAGGCGCCCGCGGCATCTGCCGCGACGTGACGGCAGCCCGCACCCGCGATGCCGCCCTGGCGCGCGCCGGCCTGCGCGAACGCCTGCTCGGCCATATCCTGCGCGCGGTGCGCGACACCGTCGAGCCGGCCGAAATGCTGGCCGCTGCTGCGACGGCGACGGGCCGCGCGCTGGGCGCCTCGACCTGCCTCGTTTTGCGCGCCGACGGCGCGGAGAGTTTCCGGCCCGCGGCGCGGTTCGGCGAAGATCAGGACGTTGCCGAGGAGAGGCTCGCCGAGGCCGCTGCCGCCGAAACGCCGCTGGCCGTCGGGCCCTGGCTCGTCGCCGCGACGCGCTACCACCATGGCGTCAACGGCATCGTCGCCCTGTGTGCAGTCGAAGGCCGCGCCTGGAGCGTCGACGACCGGGCGCTGCTCGGCGGCGTCGCCGACCATCTCGGCATCGCCATCGCGCAGATCGAGGACCATGAGCGCCTGCGCGAGCTGTCGCGCACCGACGGCCTCACCGGGCTGCTCAACCGCCGCACCTTCTACGAGGAGGTCGAGCGGCGCTGGCGGCGCATCAGCCAAGGTGGCGCGGCCAATGCTTCTGGGGGCGCGCTGGTCTATTGCGACCTCGACAATTTCAAGCTGGTCAACGACCACGCCGGCCATGGCGCGGGCGACGATGCGCTCCGCCATGTCGCGCGCATCCTGCGCGAGCTGACGCGCGGCCAGGACCTGCTGTCGCGCCTCGGCGGCGACGAATTCGCGCTCTGGCTCGAAGGGGCCGACCGCGCCGGAGCCGAAAGCAAGGCCGCCGCGATCCTGCAGGCGGTGCGCGCCTTGGCCCATCTGTCGGGCGATGCGGCGCGGCCCTTCGCCGTGTCCCTCGGCATCGCCCTGGCCGAGCCGGGCGGCGAGGAGACGCTGACCGCCTTCTTCGCCCGCGCCGACGGCGCCATGTATGCCGCCAAGCAGGCCGGCAAGGGCCAGGTGGCCTTCGCCCCGTTCGTTCCGGAGGCCGACGCGTGATTTCCGTCGTCCGTCGCCTGCTCGGCCGTGCCGGCATCGGCGTCGCCATCGAATATGAAGACGCCCGCGACCTGGCGCGCCATCCCGACATGCAGGTGCGACGTCGCCTCGCCGGGCGCGCCGACGTGCGGCCGGAAATCCTCTATTACCTGGCGGGCGACAAGGCCGCCGAGGTGCGCCGCGCCATCGCCGCCAACGAGGCGACGCCGAGCCAGGCCGACCTCATTCTCGCGCGCGACCAGGACGAGGCGGTGCGCGCCGACCTCGCCGGCAAGATCGCGCGCATCGCGCCGCATCTCTCCGCCGCCGACCAGGGCAAGCTGCGCGACATCGCCCTCGAAGTGCTCGACATCCTCGCCCGCGACGAGACGGTGCGCGTTCGCCGCATCATCGCCGAGACCCTGAAGGACGTGGCGCAGGCGCCGGCCGACGTCATCCGCCGCCTGGCGCAGGACGCCGACGCCTCGGTCGCCGCCCCCGTGCTGCAATTCTCGCCGCTGCTCAGCGAGGACGACCTCGTCGCCATCATCGAGAGCGCGTCGGAGAACATGCAGGCGGCGGCCTCCGGCGGCTCGATCGCGGCCATCGCGCGGCGCGCCGGCCTGCCCTTGCGCGTCAGCGACGCGGTGTCGGCGAGCGAGAACGTCGAGGCGGTCGCCGCCCTGCTCGCCAACCCGAGCGCCCAGATCCGCGAGGAGACGCTCGACCTGCTCGCCGACAAGGCGCGCCCGGTGCCGCCCTGGCACGCGCCCTTCGTGCGCCGGCCGCACCTGCCGCGCAGCACCGCCTGCAAGCTCTCCGGCTTCGTCGCCGATTCGCTGCTGTCGGTGCTGATGAAGCGGCCCGACCTGGAGCCCGAGACCTTGAGCGAGGTCGCCAAGGTGGTGCGCAAGCGCATCGCCGCCGGCGAGACCCTGCTCGCCGTCGAGGACGCCGCGCGCGACGCCCAGGCGGCCGAAGATCCCGGCAACACGCGGCTCGACCGCGGCCTGCTGCGCGAAGGCGGGCCCAGGCTCGCCGAATATGTCCAGCGGCTCTACGCCAAGGGCGAACTGAACGAAGATTCGCTCGACGAGGCGCTGTCGCTCGGCAACAGCGAGTTCATGAGCCTGGCGCTGGCCTACAAGGCCGGCGTGGCGCCCACCGTGGTCGGCCGCATCGTCGCCGCCCATAGCGCCAAGGGCATGACGGCGCTCGCCTGGAAGGCGGGACTGACCATGCGCTTCGCCATCAAGATGCAGTCGCGCCTCGCCGGCGTCGCCCCCGGCGACGTCATCCCGGCGAAATACGGCACCGACTATCCGCTCACGCCCGACGAGATGACCTGGCTGCTGAGCTTCTTCAGCGAGTGAGACGCTTCGCGCAGGCCAGCATCACTTGGGCGCGGCCTGCGATGGCCCGACGTATTTGACTCCGGTAGACGGGGCCAGCTCGGGAAAGAAGGCGTAAGTGACGGCGTCTCCGTCGACCTTCCAATTCTGCACCCTGACCTTCATCGCGTTGTTCGGGCCGATGTCCGTCTCGCCCTTTCCGTAGCGGTCGAGCAGCGATTTCAGCAGGGCCGCCGAATCGCCGCCGGGCTCCAGGTAAAGCTGCACCATCGACAGCCGCTGCGTGCCGGGCGCGAAGTAGAAATAGGCTTTGTAGCCGTAGCCGTCTTCCGCGTAGGGCACGAACAGCTGCGGCACATGCGCCGGCGTGGTCAGCTGCTTCAGCTGTTCGGGAGCGAGGCTTTGCGCGTCTGGGTAGAGCGCATGCACCTCGTCGACGCTCATGCTCCAGTGGGTGTTCTGCCAATCGGCTCTGGCGGCCGTCGAGGCGCAGCACAAAAGCAGCGCGAGAATGATTTTTCGCATGAAGTCCCCCAGCATTGAATCGCGGACCGACGCCCGCCCCTTGCGGCCATCCTGTGCGACAGGACACATAAGAAAAAGCCCGCGAAGATCGCTCTTCGCGGGCTTTTCGTTCGCATGCGCGAGGCTTAGTCCTCGCGAATCATCGTGCCGACGCCGTGCTCGGTGAAGATTTCGAGCAGGATCGAGTGAGGCACCGTGCCGTCCATGATGACGGCGGCGTCGACCTGGCCTTCGACCGCGAACATGCAGGTCTCGATCTTCGGGATCATGCCGCCCTTGATCGTGCCGTCCTTCATCAGCTTCTTGCATTCGGCGATGGTCAGCTCGGGGATCAGGTTGCCCTGCTTGTCGAGCACGCCGGCCACGTCGGTCATCATCAGCAGGCGCGTCGCGCCGACGGCGGGCGCGATGGCGCCGGCGGCGGTGTCGGCGTTGATGTTGAAGGTCTCGCCGTTCTTGCCGATGCCGATGGGCGCGATCACCGGGATGATGTCCGAATCCTTGAGGTCTTCGAGGATGTGGGGGTTGACGCGGCTGGGCTCGCCGACGAAGCCGAGGTCGAGGATCTTCTCGATGTTCGAATCGCTCGTCTTGTGGCGGCGCTTGAGCTTGGTCGCCTGGATCAGGTTGCCATCCTTGCCGGACAGGCCGACGGCGTTGCCGCCCGCCTCGTTGATCTCGGTGACGATGGCCTTGTTGATCGAGCCAGACAGCACCATCTCGACGATCTCGACGGTCGCCTTGTCGGTGACGCGCAGGCCGTCGACGAACTCGCTCTTGATCTTGAGGCGTTCGAGCATCTGGCCGATCTGCGGGCCGCCGCCGTGCACGACGATGGGGTTGATGCCGACCTGCTTGAGCAGCACGACGTCGCGCGCGAACATCTTCGCGAGCTCCGGATCGCCCATGGCGTGGCCGCCGTACTTGATCACGAAGGTCTCGCCGGCGAAGCGGCGCATGTAGGGCAGGGCTTCGGAGAGGGTCTTGGCCTTCTCGAGCCAGACGGCGTCGTAGGACGGTTTTCTCTTCACTGTCATGGCGGCGAACCTCAGGCAGTCTGTTTGCTGGCGGCCACAGCGGCCAGGGCGCTGCGGAGTGCGGGAATCCCCTCGCCGGCCAGGGCGCTGGTGACGAGGATCTCGGGGTGGGCGGCGGGATGCGTGGCCAGCACGACGGCGATGTCCGCCATCAGGTCGGCGAGTTCGGCCGGCCGGACCTTGTCGGCCTTGGTCAGGACCGCCTGATAGGAGATGGCGCAGGCGTCGAGCATCTTCATGGCCTCGATGTCGCTGTCCTTGATCTCGTGGCGCGCGTCGAGCAGCAGGCAGACCCGGCGCAGCGTCGGCCGGCCTTGCAGGTAGGCCTCGATCATGCGGTTCCAGGCGCCGACCTTGTCGCGCGAGACCTTGGCGTAGCCGTAGCCCGGCAGGTCGACCAGCATCAGCTTGTCGGCCAGGTTGAAGAAGTTGATCTGCTGGGTGCGGCCCGGCGTGTTCGAGGTGCGGGCCAGCGTGTTGCGTCCGGTCAGCGCGTTGACCAGGCTCGACTTGCCGACGTTGGAGCGGCCGGCGAAAGCGATCTCCGGCAGGCTGATCGGGGGCAGCTGCTCGATCTTCGTGACGCCGGCGACGAAGTCGCACGGACCGGCGAACAGCCGCCGGGCCTGCTCATCGCGGGCGAGGTCCTCGGCGCTGTTCGTTTCGGTCATTGGCTTTCTATCCGTTCTGCGCCGGTCGCTAGGCGCGCTTCGGCTTCGCTTTCGCGTCCGCCTTGGCGTTGGTGCGGCGCATGATGATGTACTGCTGCGTGATCGACAGCAGGTTGTTCCACGACCAGTAGATCACCAGGCCGGCCGGGAAGGGCGCCAGCATGATGGTGAAGATGATCGGCATCACCATGAAGATCTTCGCCTGGATCGGGTCGGGCGGCTGCGGGTTGAGCTTCATCTGCAGGAACATGGTGAAGCCCATGATGAGCGGCCAGGCGCCGATCATCATGAAGTGCGGCATGTCCCAGGGAATGAGGCCGAACAGGTTGAACACCGTGGTCGGGTCGGGCGAGGACAGGTCGGTGATCCAGCCGTAGAACGGCGCGTGGCGCATCTCGATGGTGACGAACAGCACCTTGTAGAGCGAGAAGAACACCGGGATCTGGATGACGATGGGCAGGCAGCCGGAGGCCGGGTTGACCTTGCTGCGCTTGTAGAGCGCCATCATCTCCGTGTTCAGCTTGACGCGGTCGTCCTTGTAGCGCTCGCGCAGCTTCACCATCTCGGGCTGCAGCTTCTTCATGCCGCTCATCGACTTGTAGGACTTGTTGGCGAGCGGGAAGAACAGCAGCTTGACGAGGAAGGTCATCAACATGATCGCAAGGCCGAAGTTGCCGAGCAGGCTGTTGAAGAAGTCGATGCAGTAGAAGAACGGCTTGGTCAGGAAGTAGAACCAGCCGAAGTCGACGGCGAGGTCGAAGCGCGGCACGCCCGCGTCCTTCTCGTACTTGTCGAGCAGCTTCACTTCCTTGGCGCCGGCGAACAGGCGCGACGAGGATTCGATTCCGGCGCCGGGCGCCACGGTCATCGCCTCGCCGAGCCAGTCGGCCTGGAACTTGTCGGAGCCGTTCTCCATGCCGTGCAGCCAGCGCGTGTCGACCGACTTGGCCTGGTCGGGGATCAGCGCCGCCAGCCAGTACTTGTCGGTGATGCCGAACCAGCCGCCGGTCGTCTTGCGCGGGATGGCGGTCGCCTCGGTCACGTCCTTGTAGCTCGGCTCGCGCAGCTGGCCGTCGAGCACGCCGACGGGGCCTTCGTGCAGGATGAAGTAGCTCGTCGTCTTGGGCAGGTTGGTGCGCGACACCAGGGCGTAGGGGAACAACGTGGCGGAGGCGCCGCCGACGTTCTCGATGCGCTGGCTGACGGTGAACATGTAGTTGTCGTCGACGGCGATGGTGCGCAGGAAGCGCAGGCCGCGGCCGTTGTCCCAGCGCAGCGTCACCGGGCTGTTCGGCGTCAGCTCCTTGGAGTCGGTCTGCCACAGGGTGTCGGGGCCGGGCACCGGCATGTCGCGGTCCTGCGGCAGCCAGCCGAATTCGGCGAAGTAGGGCGATTCGGTGCCGGCCGGCGCGAACAGCACGATCTGCGGGCTCGCCGGGTCGGTCGTGACGCGGTAGTCGACCAGGGTGAGCTGGTCGAGGCGGGCGCCGATCAGCGAGATCGAGCCGTTGAGGCGCGGCGTGTTGATCTGCAGGCGCGGGGCGGCGGCGGTCGGCACGGCGGCCGGGTTCGGCGCCGTCATGGCGGGCGCGCCGGGAACCTGCGGCGTCATCGCGTTGCCGGGCACCTGGGGCAGGACCGACTGGCCGGTGCTGCTGCCGGCGGGCGCCGTCGGCGCCTTGGCGGTGGCGTCGGCGGTCTTGGCCTGTTCGGCCATCTCAAGCTGCTGCTGCTTCGCGGCTTCCTGGCGCGGGCCTTCGAAGAAGAATTGAAAACCAAACATGATGGCGACCGAGATGACGATCGCCACGATCAGGTTACGTTGGTCGTTCATGAACCAATCCGCTCGACTGTGATGGGGCGCGAGCCAGCCGCTGGGCGGGCCGCGTCATGGGGGGAATGTCGTTCGCGCCGCTTCAGCGACGTCGTGTTCTTCATGGCGGGCCAGGTTTCCGGCACCGGGTCTTCGCCGCCTTCGTTCCACGGGTGGCAGCGCGCGATGCGCTTGGCCGCCAGCCAGCCGCCGCGCAGCGCGCCGAAGCGCGCGACGGCCTCGTAGCCGTAGTGCGAGCAGCTCGGATGGAAGCGGCAGCAGGGGCCGAAGGCCGCCGAGAGCGTGTACTGATAGGTGCGGATGGCGCCGAGCAGGGCCAGGCGGCCGGCCGAGGAGAGCAGGCCGGCGGGGCGGGCGTGCGGGGCCTGGAGCGTCTGCGTCATGCGCGCCGCCCCCTGTCGTTGCGCGCGCCCTTTTCCGTGCGCGCGTCGGGCGCGCCGCCGCTCATGTGCGTGCCGGTCTTGCGCAGCGCCGTCTCGAGGTCTTGCAGCAGGGCAGGGAACGGACGGGTCATGGTTTGCTGGCGGCCGATGATGACGTAGTCGTACGCGGCGCGGGCTTGCGACGGCAGGATCGCTTCGGCGGCGGCCTTCAGGCGGCGGCGTGCCCGGTTGCGGGTCACCGCGTTGCCGACCTTGCGGCTGACGGTGAAGCCGACCCGCAGGACGTCGGCGGCCGGCGGCATGGGCCGCGCCCTCGTGTGAACTGGGGCGGGAGCCGAGGCGTCGGAAGCCGGAGAAGGTTGAGCGGCGGAACTAAGGGCGGCGTCGCGGTGCCAGGCTTGCAGGATCAGACCGGGGGCCGCCCATTTGCGGCCCTGGCTCGCGACGACCAGGAATTCCCGCCGCCGCTTGAGGCGGTCGAGAACTCCCATAGGACTAGGCGGACAGGCGCTTGCGGCCCTGCTTGCGGCGATTGGACAGCACCGCGCGGCCACCGACGGTCGCCATGCGCGCGCGGAAGCCGTGCCGACGCTTGCGGACGAGGACGCTGGGTTGATAGGTGCGCTTCACGGGGAAACTCCCTCAGACGGCTTAAAAGTAAAGGTAAGGCCCGCTGTATAAGGGTTGGGTCTCGGGAAGTCAACGCGCTTTGGCCGAAATCCCGGGGCGGCGCCAGGATCGCCAGAATCTCACAATATTGTGTTAATTCAATCAGTTAATGCGAAAATATGGTGTGACCGCAGGATCGGTCGGCCGCCGCGACGGGAGAAGCGACGGCCTGCCGTAAAAAGGGCGTGCGGCAAGGTCCTGCTTTTGCCGGCGAACCGGCGCGTTTTCGACCGCCGAACCACCCCCCGCATGGGATAAACTGCGCTTCATGCCGGATTCCTCGAAATCCTTGCCGCCGCCTTACCGGAGCCTGTCGGCCCGCCTCCTCGTGCTGACGATGTCCTTCGTCATGATGGCCGAAGTGCTGATCTTCGTGCCGTCGATCGCGCGCTTCCGCTCGACCTATTTCGAGGACCGCATCGCCGCCGCGCACCTGGCCGCCCTGGCGCTCGAGGCGACGCCCGACAACATGCTGAGCCGCGACCTGCAGGACGAGCTGCTGCGCCATGTCGGCGCCCACAGCGTCGTGATGCAGCGGCGCGAATCCAAGGCGCTCATCCTCTCCGACGACCAGCCGCTGGAGATCGACGACATGGTCAGCCTGCGCCGCGAGATGTTCTTCGACCGCAGCGCCGCCGTCGTCGAGACGCTGATGCAGTCGGCCAACCGCGTGCTGCGCGTGCGCGGCCCGTCGCCGCAGGACCCGAACGTCACCATCGAGCTGGTGATGGACGAGACGCCGCTGCGCGAAGCCATGTGGGACTTCACAGAGCGCATCATGTTCGTCTCGGCCATCGTGTCGCTGCTGACGGCGGTGCTGGTCTACATCAGCCTGCGCTGGATGATGGTGCGTCCGATGCGCCGCCTCACCGAGAGCATGATGGCTTTCCGCGAGAACCCGGACGACCCGAGTCGCGTCATCGTGCCGAGCAAGCGCACCGACGAGATCGGGCTCGCCGAGGCGGAGCTGGCGACGCTGCAGCAGCGCCTGCGCGCCGCCCTCGGCCAGCGCTCGCGCCTGGCGGCGCTCGGCGAGGCGGTGGCCAAGATCAACCACGACCTGCGCAACATCCTGTCGACGGCGCAGCTCATGTCCGACCGGCTCGGCATGAGCAACGACCCACAGGTCAAGCGTACGGCGCCGATGCTGATGAAGGCGATCGACCGTGCCATCAACCTCTGCGTGCGCACGATGGACTTCGCCAAGCCGCGCCCCGAGATCGTGCCGAGCAGCTTCCCGCTGCGCGACCTGGTGACCGACGTGACGACCTGGGTCTCGCCGACGCTGGCCGACAAGGCCGAGATCGTCAACAGCGTGCCGGCCGGCTTCAGGATCTACGCCGACCGCGACCAGCTCGCGCGCGTCCTGAGCAACCTGCTGCGCAACGCCGGCACGGCGGGCGCCACGCGCATCGCCATCGGCGCCCGCGCCGACAACGACGACGAGACCCAGCGCGTCGTCATCGACGTCGCCGACAACGGGCCCGGCCTGCCGGAGAACGTGAAGCAGCGCCTGTTCCAGCCCTTCGCCGGCTCGCCGCGCGACGGCAGCACCGGCCTCGGCCTCGCCATCGTGCGCGACCTGGCGCGCGCCCATGGCGGCGACATCGCGCTGATCTCGACCGGCGACGCCGGCACCGCCTTCCGCCTGACCCTGCCGCAGCCCGACGCGCGGCGCGCCCGGGCGCTGCGCCGGGCGTCCGGCGCCCCCCATCCCGCCGAATAGCTTCGGCAAGTCAGTCAAGGTGCGCCGTCCATGCCCTGGGATCCTTCGCAGTACCTGAAGTTCGCAGCGCCGCGCGAGCGGCCCGCGCTTGACCTGCTGGCGCGCGTGCCGGCGTCCAATCCGGGCCGCGTCTACGACCTCGGCTGCGGCAGCGGCAACACGACGCGCCTGCTACAGCAGCGCTGGCCGCGCGCGCGCATCACCGGCGTCGATTCCTCGGCCGAGATGCTGGCCGAGGCGCGCGCCACGGCGGCGGCCGGGCCGACGGTGCGCTACCCGCTGGAATATGTGCAGGCCGACCTCTCGACCTGGATGGCGGGAGATCCCGTCGACCTGCTCTATTCCAACGCCGCCCTCCACTGGCTGCCCGGCCATGAGCGGCTGTTTCCCAAGCTCATGCGCTCGCTGATGGCGCATGGCGCGCTCGCCGTGCAGATGCCGCGCGGCCATGGCAGCCCGCGCATCGACGCGCTCGTCGAGATCGCCCAGGACCCGCGCTGGCGCGACCGCGTGACGCCGCACCTGTTCCCCGAAGTGGCGCCGCCGGAGATCTTTCACGACTGGCTGGCGCGCGAATCGCGCGAGCTCGACATCTGGGAAACCGAATATCTCCACGTGCTGGCCGGCGAGGACGCGGTGGCCGAATGGACGCGCGGCTCGGCGCTCGCGCCCGTGCTCGGTGCCTTGAACGCCGACGAGGCCCAGGCGTTCTACAAGGCGTACGCCGACAGGATGCGCGTCGCCTACCCGCGGCGCGCCGACGGCGCGACCCTGCTGCCGTTCCGCCGCATCTTCATCGTCGCGGTGCGTTAGAGGGCCGGTTACCTACCCAATACCGGTAGGTAAATCAATGGGTTGGGCAATTCCATTTTGCGGCGCGTCATAAACGGCGTACAACGCCCGCCCTTGCTTCGCGTATCGTTGCCATGCTTCCCCTTTGGGCCCCTTCGGGAGGTGCCGCCATGTCGACCATCACGTCTACCTCGGCCAAGCCGATCACGGTGCCTGAACTGCGCGCGCGCAAGGGCGGCACCCCCATCGTCTGCCTCACGGCCTACACCGCGCCGATGGCGCGCCGGCTCGACCCTTACGTCGACCTGCTGCTGGTCGGCGATTCGCTCGGCATGGTCGTCTACGGCTTCGACAGCACGCTGCCCGTCACGCTTGAGATGATGATCGCCCACGGCGCAGCCGTGGCGCGCGGCTCCAGCCACGCCTGCGTCGTCGTCGACCTGCCCTTCGCCACCTACCAGGCCTCGCCGGCCGACGCCTACCGCGCCGCCGCGCGCGTCATCGCCGAGACCGGCGCCGACGCGGTGAAGCTCGAAGGCGGCGTCGAGATGGCCGAGACGGTCGCCTTCCTCGCCGCGCGCGACATCCCCGTGCTGGGCCATGTCGGCCTGATGCCGCAGTCGGTCCGCGCCGCCGGCGGCTACAAGGTGCGCGGCCGCAGCGGCAAGGACGCCGAACAGGTCATCGCCGACGCCGAGGCCATCGCGGCCGCGGGCGCCTTCGGCATCGTCGTCGAAGGCACCGTCGAGCCGGTGGCGCGCGAACTGACGCAGCGCGTCGCCGTGCCCACCATCGGCATCGGCGCCTCGGCTGCCTGCGACGGCCAGGTTCTCGTCATCGACGACATGCTCGGCGTCTTCACCGAGTTCACGCCGAAGTTCGTCAAGCGCTACGCCGACCTCGGCAGCGAAATCGAGACGGCGGCGCAGGCCTATGCGCGCGACGTGCGCTCGCGCGCCTTCCCGGGCGACGAGCACATCTTCGGCGGCGGCCCGTCGCTGCAGCATTCGGACGGCCAGCTGCCCGGCGGCAAGGGCAAGGCGCCCAAGCGGGCCTGATCCCCTTCAGCATGGCCGTTTCATCCCTGTCGTCTTCCATCGCCATCGCGCGCGGCGTGCCTGAGCTGCGCACGCGCGTGCGCGCCTGGCGCGAGGCGGGCGCGAGCGTCGCCCTGGTGCCGACCATGGGCGCGCTGCACGACGGCCATCTCAGCCTCGTGCGCCAGGCCTTCGCCCATTGCGACCGCGTGATCGTCACGCTCTTCGTCAACCCGACCCAGTTCGGCCCCGGCGAGGACTTCACGCGCTATCCGCGCGACGAGGGCGCCGACGCCGCCAAGCTTGCCGCCGCCGGCGTCGACCTGCTCTACGCGCCCGACGCGAAGACGATGTACGCCGACGGCTTCGCCACCACGGTGACGGTGGCGGGCCTGACCGACGGCATGGAGGGCGCGGTGCGCCCCGGCCATTTCGCCGGCGTCGCCACGGTGGTGGCCAAGCTGCTCAGCCAGGCGCAGGCCGACGACGCCTATTTCGGCGAGAAGGACTATCAGCAGCTCGCCGTCGTGCGCCGCATGGCGGCCGACCTCGACATCGCCACGCGCATCCACGGCGTGGCGACGGTGCGCGAGGCCGACGGCCTGGCGCTGTCGTCGCGCAACGCCTATCTCACGCTGGAGCAGCGCCAGGCCGCCCCGGCGCTGCAGCGCGCGCTGGCCGAGGCCGCGAAGGGACTGCAGGCCGGCCGCCCGGCCGCCGAGCTGCTGGCGCAGGCCTGCGCCGCGATCCTCGCGGCGGGCTTCAACGAAGTGGACTATGTCGAGCTGCGCGATGCCGAAAGCCTGACGCCGGTAACACGACCGACGCGCCCGGCCCGCCTGCTCGCCGCCGCGCGCCTGGGCGCGACGCGTCTGCTGGACAACGTCGCCGTCCTGCCGCAGTAAGCGCCGTCGCCGTCCCGCGGGCTATAC
Source organism: Alphaproteobacteria bacterium (assembly GCA_036500145.1). Classification (GTDB taxonomy): domain Bacteria; phylum Pseudomonadota; class Alphaproteobacteria; order SMXQ01; family SMXQ01; genus CAMAVH01. Next base: position 73,060 of record DASYCO010000066.1, read on the forward strand.
GCCTTCAGCCCGCCTTCTTCAGCGCCATGCCGTCGAGGTGGGCGACGATCTCCTCGGCATGCATCACGTCGGCGTATTTGTGGTGCAGGTCGAACAGCGCCACCTTGTGCGACAGCACCGAGCGGTCGTAGCAGCATTCCTCGGCGACCGTCATGTGGAAGCCGTAATTGAACCCGTCGATCGTGCTGGCGCGCAGGCAGCCCGAGGTGCTTTCGCCGCACATGACGAGGCTGCGCACGCCCAGCATCTGCAGATGCGCGACGAGCGGCGTGCCGAAGAAGCCCGAGGCGCGTTCCTTCTCGATGACGAGGTCGCCCGGCTGCGGCGCGAAATCCTTCCAGATGCGAAAGCCGTCGGGGGCGGCGTCGCTGGATGAGCGCTGGCGGTTCGTGGCGACGACGCGGCTCTTGCCGGCCTTGCCCGTGGTGTAGATCACCGGGATGCCGGCGGCGCGCGCCGCCGCGAACAGCTTCTTGGTCGGCTCGATGGCGGTCCAGGCATGGATGCCGCAGGAGCCGGGGAATGCCTTGTTCACTTCGGACACCGGCTTCGGCCCGCCGGCATAGACCTTCTCGTAGAGGTCGATGGCGAGCAATGCGGGCTTCGGCCCGACGACGCGCTCCTGGCGGTTGAAGAACTCGCGGTAGATCTGCATCTCGTCGGCGTCCACCACGTCGTCCCAGCAATGATCGGCGCGTACCATGGTCATCTCCTTGGTTGAGCGGTTCAACGGGGGAAGGGCCATTCTGGGCCGCCTGTCGGCGGCTTGTCAAAAAGCCGCGCGGGGCCCTAGGGAGCACCGCCCAGGAGCATCCGGGTGCGCAAAACAAAAGGGCCGCCCGATGGGGCGGCCCTTTCGCGATCCGATACGCGCTGGCTCCAGCGCATATATTCGTCAGCGCATCGATTTAGCGCACGTAGATGTGGACTTCGCTGCTCTGCGCGTCGGCGCTGGAGGTCGAGGACAGGCTGAGCCGGCTGGCCGGCAGGCCCATGCCCGTGAGCGAGCGCATGACGTTCTCGGCGTTGTGGCGCGCGGTCGTCGTGTTGGCGGCGGCCTGGGCGGCGGTGCCCCGGTTGGGCGCCACGGCGACGAGGTCGAACATCGCCTGCGGCCGGCGCTCGAGGGCGCGGTTCACGGCGGTGTAGAGCGCCTGCTGGTAGTCGACGTCCTGGCGGTCGAAGCGGATGACGACGAGCGGGCGGCGCGCCGCGAGGTCGGCCGGGCTGCTGGCCGGGGCGACCGGGCGCGTGCCGTTGACCGGCACGTTCACGTCGTAGGCGCGGTTCGCCAGGCTGGTGCCGAGCATCTCGCCGTTCTTGATCGCCAGCGACATGGTCGTCAGGTTGCGGCGCTCGTTGGCCAGGTAGTTCATCTGGCGCGTCACGTCGTCGTTCAGCTCGTTGAGCAGGCGGTCGACCAGCACGACGCTGCGGTTGACGTCGTCTTCGAGCACCGCGAGCTGGCGGTGGTCTTCGTCGACGGCGCCCGAGAGGCCGTAGGTCGCGCGCGTGGTCTCAAGCAGGTAGGAGGCGGTGGTGGAGTCCGAGGCGACCTGGTTGGCCAGGGTGTTCATCTTGGCCACGTCGCTCGAGATCGAGTCGAGCTGCTGCTGCGCCGTGTTCCACTGCTGCACGAGGATCGGGTTGCCCGGCGTCGTGCCGACCTGCAGGCGCGAGTTGATCGTGGCGATGCTGGAATGGTAGCGCTGCGCGTTCGCCACGGTCTCGCTGCGGATCGACTGCAGCTGGCTGTTGTACTGGCTGACCGAGGTCTGCAGGCGGCCAAGGTCGTCGCGCATCGACTGGATCTTGCGGCCGACGTCGGTGCCGGTCGGCGCGCCCGGGGTGACCGGGCTGGGTTCGAAGCTGGAGGTGCCGAGGGCCGGCGGCGCGCCCGGCTCGTTCGGGCCCGGCGGAATGTCGACGCGCTGCGGCGAGGCGGAACTGCTGCTGCTTTCGCCCGCCATCGGCGAGAACAATGTGTCAGAAACGGCCGCGCAGCCCGTGAGAAGCATCGCCGCCGTGAAGGCTGCGGCGTAATTGGTCAATCGGGCCATGTCGACGAATACCCCTATGTCTCCGGCTGGCACACCGCGAATGTGACGCGTGCCTCTCGAACCGGAATGGTTCTATGAGAGAGGCAAACTTTTCACAACCCCTTAATATCCCTGAAATTCTAATGAAGGGCGGCGCGTCTCACAAGTGCGATCCCGCGCTGCGGCAGGCGGTACGGGCATTGGGGACCTACTGTTGCCGGCAAGTGACTGGCCTTGGGTCGATTGCCCCCGAATCGGGGTGATTCGGTCAAGTTGCGGCTTGAGGGCGGAAGCTCGCAACGAGCCTTGCCAAGGCGGGTGCGGTTGAGTAGTGTCCGGCCCTTCCAAACGGCCGGCCGGTTCTCGGCAGGCCCCTTGCGCGCTCGTAGCTCAGCTGGATAGAGCATCAGACTACGAATCTGAGGGTCGGAGGTTCGAATCCTTCCGAGCGCGCCATTCTCCCCAATTTAACCGTTGATTAACCCTAAGCGACGAACGGGCTGCCAGCAGCCCGCAGGGAATCGCGCGGTCGCCCGTTTATCTCTATGAAGCCCGGCGCGGACGATGGTCCCGCCGCCCCCCTCGCCCGATCCGGCCGGCTCGCCGTCGGGTGCGCTTTAGGAGATCGTTATGAAGAAATTCTTCCCCGTGACTGCCGCCGCCGTGGTGCTTGCCGCGGGTCTCGCGTCCGGCGCCGCCATGGCCGTCCCGCCGGCGCCCCATGCGCCGTCCTCGGGCGCCGTGCCTGCCGCCTACGGTCCGGACGGCCAGCGCCCGCAGCATGCCCGTCCCGGCGCGGAGCGCGGCCATCGCCCGATGAGCGTCGAGCAGCGCGCCGAACGCATGAAGGCGCGCCTGAAGATCACCGACGCGCAGAAGCCCCAGTGGGACGCGCTGGTCGGCGTCATGCAGAAGCAGGCCAAGGCCTTCGCCTCGGCGCGCGCCGAGTTCTGGCAGAAGAAGGCCAGCGGCGAGACGCCGAAGGTGCTGACCACGCCGGAACGCATGGCCCAGCGCGACCAGGCGATGCAGACGCGCCTCAACGGCCGGCATGAGTTCACGACCGCCTTCACGAACCTCTATGCCAGCATGAGCCCCGATCAGAAGAAGATCGCCGACGACATGCTGTCTGGTCGTCATCATCGGCGCTAAGCTCCCTTCGGGCTTGGCAGCCCGCGTCGGCCGCGCCGGAGTCTCTCCGGCGCGGCCGGCCGGCCGCCGGCCCTTTGCCGCAAGACGCGGCGAGGAATAGGAAAGGGGCCAAGGATGCTGCGCGCGGTCGATGTCGGCCAAGTGGCGTCCCGGGTCGCACAACGGCCGACGGGGCGGATGCAGGACGCGAGCGACGAGGAACTGGTGGCGCTGATTGGTGGTGGGGACCGCCGCGCCTATCACGTCCTCGTCGAACGGCACGGCCGGCGCGTGCTCGGCCTGGCGCGCCGAATGACGCGCAACCTGGCCGAGGCGGAAGACATCTCGCAGGACGCCTTCCTGCGCGTCTGGCAGAAGGCGGCGGAATGGCAGCCGCGCGGCGCGCGCTTCACTACCTGGCTCTACCGCGTGGTGGTGAACCTGTGCATCGACCGCCGCCGCAAGCCGAGCTTCGCGCCGATCGAGGCGGCGGGCGATCCCGCCGATTCGCGGCCCGACGCGGAGCAGACGCTGGTCGCCGTCGAGCGCGACCGCCATGTGAAGGCGGCGCTGGACGCCTTGCCGGAGCGCCAGCGCGCGGCGCTGGTGCTGAGCTATTACGAGGGATTGAGCAACGTGGAGGCCGCTGGGGCCTTGGAGCTGTCGGTCTCCGCGTTGGAATCGCTGCTGGTGCGCGCCCGTCGCGCGCTGCGCCAGGAGCTGCAGGGCCGCGGCGTTGAGACCGCGACGAAGGAGGAGCCATGACGCCAAGCACGACGACGGCAGTCATGCCGATCGAGCGCCTGACACAGATTCTCGCCGCCTACGGCGCTTCGCCGCAGCGCTGGCCCGAGCACGAGCGCGCCGCGGCGGAAAGCCTGCGCGCCCGCATCCTGGCGGCGGGCTCGCCGCAGGAGCGCGCTATGCTGGCTGAAGCCTTGCGCGAGGCCGACGGCCTCGACGACGTACTGTCCGGCCTGTCCGCCGAGGTGCCCGACGCGGCCGTCGCGCGCCTGACGGCGGCGCTGGCTTTTCCGCCGGCGCATGCGCCGAAGCGGAGCTGGACGGTCTTCGGCCTGGTCCATGCCGTGCTGCGGCCGAGCGCCGCCTTTGCGGCGACCATGGCCGCCCTCGGCATCGTCCTCGGCCTGTCGGTCGATCCCGCCTATTCGAGCGGCGACGGCAGCGACTACACGGTGGCGCAGACGGCGGACGCGTCGCCTGCCGACGCCCTGCTCGACGGGCTGTCGCTCGACGGCAACGACCTGAACAGCAACGGAGACGCAGCGCCATGACCACGACTGGGGGCACTGGTACTGGAGGAATGGGCCCGGAAGGCCGGCCGGCCGGCTATGGGCGCGGCTGGCGCTGGTTCCATGAGGGCTGGAACTGGAAGCGCGCCGCCATCGTCGCGTCGGTGGCGCTCAACCTGTTCTTCCTCGGCCTGATCGGCGCTTGGCAGGGCAGGGCCCTTTTCGGCCCGCCGCCGCCGGGCCCGAGCATCCCGCGCATGCTGGCAGGCACGCTGCGCAACCTGCCCGACGCAGACCGCCAGCTGCTCGAACAGGTGTTCCAGTCGCGCCGCCACGAAATCGGCCAGCTCGCCGAAGGCCTGCGCCACACGCGCGGCGACATGAGCCGCGCGCTGCGCCGCCCCGACTTCGACCCGGCCGACTTCGACGCCAAGGCCATGGCGGCCCGCGAAGCGCGCTCGCGCCTCGACGCGGCCCTGCAGGACGTCTACCGCGACGCGGCCAAGGACATGACGCCGGAAGGCCGCGACAGGCTCGGCCGCACGCGCCGGCCAGGCTGACGGTCACCCGCTGACGGTGATGAACTGACCGTCTGGCGCCCGGCTGGCGAGCCTCCCCCGGATGCCGTAAAAAGGACGGCATAAGAAACAAACGATCTGGGGAGCCTGCAAATGTCGAAGAATCCGCTCGAAGGCCGCGTCGTCATCGTCACCGGAGGCGGCCGCGGCATGGGCCGCGCCATGGCGCTGGGCTTCGCCCGTGCCGGCGCCGCCGGCGTGGCGGTGACCTCCGCCGGCTCGCCCGACGAGACCGCGGCGGTGGCCCGCGAGATCGACGCCATCGCCGGCCGTCCGGCAGGGATGGCGCTGACCGCCGACGTCGGCGACGCGGCGGCCTGCGCGCGCGCCGTGGAAGCCGTGGTGGCGCGCTTCGGCGCCTTGCACATCCTGATGAGCAACGCCGGCAAGGGCATGCGCCACGTCGGCGAATCGCGTGGCGCATTCTGGAAGGCCGATTCGGCAGGCTGGGACAGCGTCATCGCCACCAACGTCAACGGCCCCTTCCACATGGCCAAGCCGGCCGTGCCGCACATGATCGCCGCCGGCTGGGGGCGCATCGTCAACATCAGCAAGACCATCGATTCGATGCACGAGGTCGGCAACTCGCCCTACGGCTGCAGCAAGGCTGCGGTGGACGCCATGACGATGTCCTGGGCGCAAGACCTGGAAGGCACTGGCGTCACCGCCAACCTGCTGGCGCCCGGCGGCCTGGTGAACACGACCTTCTCGCGCGCCAACGCCATCACCCGCGCCCGCGACACCGGCAAGAAGCTGTTCGAGGCGGAGGACATCGTGCCGGCGGCGGTCTGGCTCGCCTCGGAAGATTCGGCCAGCTACACCGGCTGCCGCTTCAACGCCGCGCGCTGGGACGACAAGCTGCCGCCGTCGGAGGCGGGCGCGCTCGCCCACGAGCGGCCGATCTTCCCGGCGCCGGGCCGCTCCAACAAGCTGGCCGCGGCCTGGAACGTCCGCTCAGCCGTGCAGGCCTGAGCCTTATCTGGCGGCGCCGAAGGTTCCCGCGCTTTCTGCGCCCTTGCGGGGGCGGCGGCGCCGCCCGATATCCTGACGGGGGCGGCCGTTCCCGCTAGAATGGCCGCATCCTCTGCGCCCGCAAGCCTGGGCGCGCATCACCGTCAGGAATCCGCATGAGTCTCGCCGAGGGCGCCTCCGGCCGGCAGCCCAACCCAGTCGATCCATCCATGCAAGATTTCGGTACGGGCGCCCCCCGGCCGCCGCGCAAGGGCATGGCCCAGCGCCTCGACCTGCATGTGCTGCGCGCCATGGCGCCCTATCTCTGGACCGCCAACCCGCTGGAGCTGAGGCTGCGCGTCGTCGGCGCGCTGGTCCTGCTCTGCATCTCGACGCTGACCAACGTCTATGTGCCGATGGTCTACAAGATGGCGGTCGACGCCATGACCGTGAAGTCGGGCGCGCCGGTCGCCGTCGCCCTGCCGGTGGCGGTCATCCTCGGCTACGGCCTGCTGCGCTTCGTCGCGGCCGCCTCGGGCGAACTCCGCGACGCCCTGTTCGTCAAGGTGACGCAGCGCGCCGTGCGCCTCGTCGCCTACCAGATCTTCCAGCACCTGCACGCGTTGTCGCTGCGCTTCCACCTCGACCGCCAGACCGGCGGCCTCAGCCGGGTGATCGAGCGCGGCATCAAGGGCATCGAGTTCGTGCTCGCCTTCATGCTGTTCAACATCGTGCCGACGGTGGCGGAGATACTGATCGTCTGCGGCATCATGTGGGCGCTCTACGACATCCGCTTCGCCGCCGTCACCTTCGTCACCATCAGCTCCTACATCGTCTTCACCCTGATCGTCACCGAATGGCGGATGAAGTTCCGCCGCGTGATGAACGAGATCGACAGCACCGCCAACACGCGCGCCGTCGACAGCCTGCTCAACTTCGAGACGGTGAAGTACTTCAACAACGAAGAGCACGAGGTGCGGCGCTACGACGAGGCCATGTCGCGCTACGAGCGCGCCGCCAACTGGAACAAGACCTCGCTGTCCTACCTCAACATCGGCCAGGCCTTCATCATCGCTGGCGGGCTCATCGTCGTCATGCTGATGGCCGGGCAGGGCGTCGCCGACGGCACCATGACCGTGGGCGACTTCGTGCTGGTCAACACCTACCTGATCCAGCTCTACCTGCCGCTCGACTTCCTCGGCTACGTCTATCGCGAGATCAAGCAGTCGCTCACCGACATGGAATCGATGTTCCACCTGCTCGGCGTCGACCGCGAGATCAAGAACGCGCCCGATGCCAGGCCGCTGGCGGTCGCGGGCGGCGAGGTGTCCTTCCGGCACGTCGATTTCGGCTACGACGCGGCGCGGCCGATTCTGAAGGACGTCGACTTCACCGTGCCGGCGGGCCGCACGGTCGCCATCGTCGGCCCGAGCGGGGCCGGCAAGTCGACCATCTCGCGCCTGCTGTTCCGCTTCTACGACGTGGGCGGCGGCTCCATCGCCATCGACGGCCAGGACATCCGCGAGGTGACGCAGGAGAGCCTGCGCCAGTCGATCGGCATCGTCCCGCAGGACACCGTGCTGTTCAACGACACGATCTACTACAACATTGCCTACGGCCGGCCCGGCGCGACCGCCCAGGAAGTGGAGGAGGCGGCGAAGCTGGCGGCGATCCACGACTTCATCGTCTCGACGCCGCAGGGCTACGACACGCGCGTCGGCGAGCGCGGCTTGAAGCTGTCGGGCGGCGAGAAGCAGCGCGTCGCCATCGCGCGCACGATCCTGAAGCGGCCGGCGATCCTGCTGTTCGACGAGGCGACCTCGGCGCTCGACTCGCACACGGAAAAGGAAATCCAGGCGGCCCTGCACCAGGTCTCGGCCAACCGCACGACGCTGGTCATCGCGCACCGCCTGTCGACCGTGACCCACGCCGACGAGATCCTCGTGCTGGAGGCAGGGCGCATCGTCGAGCGCGGCCGGCATGCCGAGCTGCTGGAGCGGCGAGGCAAGTATGCCGCCATGTGGGCGCGCCAGCTCGAGGCGAGCCACCTGCGCGAGAGCCTGGCCCAGGACCTGGGCGACGAGCTGGCGACGCGCGAGATGGCGAGCGAGGGCCTGGGCGAAGAGGTTCTGCGGAAAGTCTAGAGCGTCGTCGGGCTGCCGGGCCTGACTGCTAGACTGCGGCGCCATGCCGTAGCGGCAGGCTGGACTGCTCGCTGGCGGCGCGCGCGACGATGCGCGCCTGCGGGAAGAACAGCGTGATCGTCGTGCCGACGCCGAGGGCGCTGTCGATCATCATGGTGCCGTCGTGCAGCTCGACCAGGGCCTTGACCAGCGGCAGGCCAAGGCCGGTGCCGGCGTGCTCGCGGTTCTGCGCGCTGTCGATCTGCACGTAGGGCGTCATCGCCTTGGGGATGTCCTCCGCCGCCATGCCGATGCCGGAATCGCTGACCGCGATCCACAGGCTATCGGTGGTGAGGCCGCCGCGCACCGAGATGGCGCCGCCTTCCAGCGTGAACTTCACGGCGTTCGACAGCAGGTTGTTGAGGATCTGGCGCATCATCTGGCGGTCGGCGCGCAGCAGCGGCAGGTCGACGTCGAGGTCGGCCTGCAGGCGCAGTGCGTGGCGGCTGGCGCGGTCGACGAACAGGCGCAGGGTCGTCTCGGTCAGGTCGAGAAGGTCGATTTCCTCCTCGCGCAGCTCCTGGCGCCCGGATTCGAACTTGGCGCTGTCGAGGATCTCGTTGACCATGTCGAGCAGGTGCAGCGCGCTTTCGTGGATGTCGCCGGCATATTCCCGGTAGCGCTTGTTGCCGATGGGGCCGAGCACCTCGCCCTTCATCATCTGCGCGAAGCCGATGACGGCGTTGAGCGGCGTGCGCAGCTCATGGCTCATCAGGGCGATGAACTCGCTCTTGCTGCGGTTGGCGCGCAGCGCCTCGGCGACGGCCTGCTCGAGGTGGTCGCGCGAGACGGTGGTCTCCTTGAGGTTGCGGGCCATGCGGCGCAGCGAATCGGCGAGCGCGCCGATCTCGTCCTCGCGGTGGACCGGCACTTCGGCGTCGTAGTCGCCGCGGCCGTAGCGCATGGTGAGCTGGCCGAGCTGCTCGATGGGGCGGCTGAGGTCGCGCGCGCTCCACATGGCGAGCAGCAGGCTGGCGAGCAGCACGGCGACCGCCCCGACGAGCACGAGAACCAGGTGCTCGGCGCTTTCGCGGCTCGCCGTCTTGGCCAGCTCGGCCTCGATGGGCGCCAGGCTGGCCGACAGCGGCGTCAGCGGCAGGCCGAGATGCACGGCGCCGATGGGGCCTTGCGGCCCCATGACGGCGGCGGTGGCGTTCATCACGCCGTCGCGTTCCCAGGACTGGCTCTCGCCGCTGTCCAGGCTCTTGCGGACATGGTCGGCGCTGACCTGCTGTGCGGCGGCGGGCTCCGCGCCCTTGGCGTAGAGCAGCGTGCCGCCGGCGTCGAACACGCGCAGGAAGGTGAAGGCCTGGCTGGCGTCGATGTTGTCGGCGTTCGCCGACAGCATGACGGCGTTGCGCCAGGAGAGGGCGTCGCGCAGGGCGCCGGAGGTGAGGTCGGCGACGAGCCGCGCGCGGTTGTTGGCCAGCACGTCGAGGGTCGTCGTCATGGCGCGCAGGCTCGCCGCCTTGGTCTCGTCGTGCTGGCGCGTGACCTGGATCGTCATGATGAAGGTGAAGACCGCGATGACGGCGGCGGCCAGCGACAGGAAGGCGAGGGCATAGCGGCGGCGCAGCGGCATCTTCATTGCCGGACTCCTGCGCAGGACAGGATGCGGGCGGGGCCAGCCTCGGGGGATGGCGTCGTCGGTGCCGAAGGCCGGCGTCGGCGGGAGTCCTGCATAAGTCTAGAATGCGGCAAAAGCAGTTAAAAAATGTTTAATGTTCAAGGAACCTCCAATGTTTCCATTACGTTACAGCCCGCGCGGTTCCTCACCCTGTGACAGCGCCGGACAAAACGCCTAGTTTGTCGGTCCCTCTCACCGCCCATGATCCGTCTCTCCGCCATGGCCTCACCGTCCTTCCGCATGCCCGCAGTTTTCAAACGCTCCGCGCGCGCCGGCGCGGCGCTGCTCGCGCTCGCCCTGCTTGCGTCCGTCCAGCTTGATGGGCCGGCGTTCGCCCAGCAGCCTGCTCCGGACGCTGCACCGCCGGCCGCCGCCAGCGACGCCCTGCTGACGGCGACCCCGACCGGCGATCTAGAGGCTCTGACTAGGACGCTGGAAGACGACGCGGCGCGGGCGCGCTTCGTGCAGCAGCTGCGTGCCCTGATCGAGGCGCGCCGTCTTGGCGGTCCCATGCCCGCGGTTCCGCCGGTCGCAGCGCCTGCGCCAGCACCCGTGGCAGCGCCCCAGGCAGCGCCCCAGGCAGCGCCCCAGGCAGCGCCGGCTCCCGCGCCGGCGGCCAGCGAGGAAGAGACCGAGGTCGCCAAGAACAACCTGGGCGCGCGGCTGATCTTCACGGTTTCGAGCGGCGTGCAGCATCTGAGCGAGCAGGTGATGTCGGGCGTCGGCGTGCTGCGCGACCTGCCACGCATGGCGCAATGGGTGAAGCAGCAGGCCGAGCATCGCCCGACCCGCAATTTCTGGCTCGGCCTGTTCGGCAAGCTGCTCGTCGTGCTGGCCTGCGGCTACGCCGCCGAATGGCTGGTCGCCCGCGGCCTGTCGGCGCCGCGCCGGCGCGTCGAATCCCATCCGGCGGAAGGCCTGCTGCAGCGCCTGCTGCTCGGCGCGGCGCGCTGCTGCCTCGACGTCCTCACCGTCGTCGCCTTCGGCGCGGCGGCCTATGGCGTGCTGACCTTCGTCGAGCCCGGCCCGCGCACGCGCCTCGTCATCCTCGCCATCGTCAACGCGCACATCGCCGTGCGCATCCTGCTGGCGCTGGTGCGCGTGCTGCTGGCGCCGACGGCGAGCCGCCTGCGGCCGCTGCATTTCGCCGACGAGACGGCGAACTACCTCTACATCTGGGTGCGCCGCATCGGCTCCGTGGTGATCTACGGCTACTTCGGCGCCGAGACGCTGCTGCTGCTGCGCTTCGGGCGCAACGCGCACGACCTCGCGCTCAAGATGGTCGGCCTCGTCACCGTGACCATGCTGGTCATCTTCGTGCTGCAGAACCGCTCGTCGGTGGCCGACTGGCTGCGCGCCCATTCCGGGCGCGGCGCCTTGGCGGCGGTGCTCGGCCGCCTCGCCGACCTCTGGCACCTGCTGGCGGCGACCTACCTCATCGCCATCTACGTCGTGTGGATCCTCGAAGTGCCGCACGGCTTCGAGTACCTCATGCGGGCGACGGCGCTGACGCTGCTCATCGCCGTCGTGGCGCGCATCCTGATCGCCGGCACCGACCGCGTGGTCAATCGCCTGTTCCGCGTCAGCGGCGAGCTCAAGCTGCGCTACCCCGGCCTGGAAGGCCGCGCCAACCGCTACCTGCCGGTGCTCGGCAAGGTCATCCGCGCGGCGATCTACGCCATCGCGCTGCTGTTCATCCTGCAGTCCTGGGGCGTGCAGTCGCTTGCCTGGCTCACGTCGAAGGCGGGCACGCAGTTCGTCGGCACGGGGCTCAGCATCGCCCTCGTGCTGGCCCTGGCGCTCGCCGCCTGGGAGGCGGCCAGCGTCTCGATCGACCGCTACGCCGCCCGGCTCGACGCCGCCGACCCGCACAGCGCCCGCGCGCGCACGCTGCTGCCGCTGGTGCGCACCGCCATCACGGTGCTGATGTTCGTCATGGTCGGGCTGATCGTGCTGTCGCAGGTCGGCATCGACATCACGCCGCTGCTGGCGGGCGCCGGCGTCATCGGCATCGCCATCGGCTTCGGCTCGCAGAAGCTGGTGCAGGACGTCATCAACGGCCTGTTCATCCTGGCCGAGGACACGATCTCGGTCGGCGACGTGGTCAACCTCGACGGCCACGGCGGCCAGGTCGAGGCCATGACCGTGCGCCACATCCGCCTGCGCGACTTCGACGGCAGCCTGTGGACGCTGCCGTTCAGCGAGGTCAAGGCGATCCTCAACATGACGAAGACCTATTCGCGCTACGTCTTCGACGTGAACGTCGACCCCAAGCAGGACGTCGACCAGGTCATCGCCATCATCCGCGAGGTCGGCGAGGAGATGCGCGCCGACGAGAAGTTCGGCCCGCTGATGCTGGAGCCGGTGGAGATCGTCGGCCTCGACAAGTTCGGGCCGACCGGCTCGCTGGTGAAGGCGCGCGTCATGACGCCGCCGATCCGCCAGTGGGACGTCGGCCGCGAATTCAACCGCCGCCTGAAGAAGCGCTTCGACGAGAACGGCGTCCTGGTCGCGCCGTCGAACCGCACGACCTTCTACCTGCAGAACGTCGACGACCTGCAGGCGTCCATGAAGGCGAACCCGCCGAGCGCGGCGCTGCGGACCGACGCTCAGGTGGCCGACGACAAGGCGGGCAACCAGCGGCCGGGCGCGCAGCCGGCGCCGACCAACCAGGATCCCAAGCCGGCCTGATCTTCCGTCAGTCTAGCGGCCGTCAGTCGAGCGGCGGGGCGTCGTCCAGGCTGGCGGCGTCGATCACGCGGCGCGCGATGGCGTAGGGAAAGCCGCCGCGCGCCATGGCGCCCATGTCGCGCATGCGCAAGTCCGCGCGCTGCTCCTGCCGGCGGTAGGGGCCGAGCTTCTTGCGCCGGGCCAGCCGCCAGGCCGCCTGCAATTCCGCATCCTCTCCGTCCGCCAGGCTGTCCGCGTCGGCGGCGACCACCGCCTCGGCGATGTCGTCGGACGTCACGCGCTTGGCGCGCAGGTTCTGGGCGATGACGCTGCGGCTGGCGCCTCGCCGGCGGAGCGAGCGAGCCCGCCCGGCGGCATAGGCGGAATCGTCGAGCAGGCCGGAGCGCAGGAAGCGCGCGATCAGCGCATCGACCATCTCGCGGCCGGCCACCGGATCCGTGTCGTGGGCGCGCGCCGAACGGTCGACGCGGCGCAGCAGCAGTTGCCGAAGATGGCCCGACGAGGCGCTGAAGCGCCCGAGGTAGTAGAGCGCCGCGTTCTCGAGATATTGCGCCGTGACCTTGCGCACCGGCCGCGGCTCGCGGCGGGCTGGGGGCTTGTCGCCCGGCGCGGCGCCCGGTTCGCCGGCAGCCTGGCTGCGCTTCTTGCCGAAGCCGCCTTGGCCCAAACCGCTTCTCTGGTTCAAGCCGCCTTGACCGAAGCCCCCTTGGCCGAAGCGCGAACGCGCCTTTTTTTCCTTGGATGGCTTGGGATCGTCTTCGGACATGGGACGGCGATTCTGGCAGGGCGGCACCCGCCTGTCACCCGGCCCTGTCGTCCAGCGAGGGAATAGTTGCGGCAGGGGCGCAGGCTGGCGCTATAATGGCCGTCAAATCCCCGGCAAAAGCCGCCTTGCTTGCAGTCATGAACAATCCAGCTCCCGATCCAGTCCTGGCGGCTCCAGCCGCCACATCCTCCTATGTGCCGCCGGTGGCCGAACGGCCGCTGCCGCCGCGCATCCGCCATATCGGGACGGTCAACTGGATCGGCCTCTGGGCGCTCTACCGCAAGGAAGTCTCGCGCTTCCTCGTGGTCTACAACCAGACCTTGGCGGCGCCGCTCGTCACGACCCTGCTGTTCCTCGCGGTCTTCACGCTGGCCCTCGGGCGCGGCGCGTCGGTGGTCGAAGGCGTGCCTTTCACGCTGTTCCTGGCGCCCGGCCTGATCATGATGTCGATGATCCAGAACGCCTTCGCCAACAGCTCGTCCTCCATCGTCTCCTCGAAGATGCAGGGCAACATCGTCGACGTGCTGATGGCGCCGCTGACGCCCTTCGAGCAGACCATGGGCTACGCGCTGGGCGGCATGACGCGCGGCCTGCTGGTCGGCTGCGTCGTCGCCGGCGCCATGGAGCTGTTCGTCGGCCTGACGGTGCACAACGTCGCGATCCTGCTCTTCTACGCCGTTGGCGCGACGCTGATGCTGTCGCTGCTTGGCGTCGCGGGCGGCGTCTGGTCGCAGAAGCACGAGCAGATGTCGATGGTGAGCAACTTCATCATCACGCCTTGCGCCTTCCTGTCGGGCACCTTCTACTCGATCGACCGTCTGCCGGGCCTGTGGAACCTTGCCGCCCATCTGAACCCGTTCTTCTACCTGATCGACGGCTTCCGCTATGGCCTGATCGGCCTGACCGAGGGCAACCTGGCCATCGGGGCCGCGGTCGTGGTGTTCGCCAACATGGCCCTCTGGGGCCTCTGTCACTGGATGTTCGCGTCCGGTTACCGCCTCAGGGCCTGATCCGGGCGTCCAAAAGCCCGGAAAACCGCCGTTTTTCGCCCGTTTCCGGGCGTTGACAGGCCTTCCCGATCCACGGATACTCACCGCTTTTCTTGCGGAACCCCCTGTGTATTTCGCCCGCGTCTTCGGGCGGAATGGAGTGCTATTCGTGATTTCTGCAGTGATGCCCGTCTACTCGCGTCCCGAACTCGCTTTCGAGCGGGGCGAAGGTGCTTACCTGTTCTCCACCGACGGCAAGCGATATCTCGATTTCTGCTCGGGCATCGCGGTCACCGCGTTCGGTCACGCCCATCCCTACATGGTGAAGGCGGTCGCCGACCAGGCGGCCAAGCTGTGGCACACCTCGAACGTGTTCCGCATACCGGGCCAGGAGCGCCTGGCGCAGCGCATGGTCGACGCCACCTTCGCCGACACGGTGTTCTTCACGAACTCCGGCGCGGAAGCCGTCGAATGCGGCATCAAGGTCGTGCGCAAGTATTTCGACGAGATCGGCCAGCCCAACCGCTACCGCATCATCACCTGCAACAACGCCTTCCACGGCCGCACCATGGCGACCATCGCCGCCGGCGGCCAGGAGAAGCTGCTGAAGGGCTTCGATCCCGTGGTTGACGGCTTCGACCATGTGCCGTTCGGCAACCTCAACGAGATGCGCAACGCCGTCGGTCCCGACACCGCCGCGATCCTGATCGAGCCGATCCAGGGCGAAGGCGGCATCCGCGTCGCCGATCCGGACTACATGCGCGGCTTGCGCGCCATGTGCGACGAGTTCGGCCTGCTCCTGTTCCTCGACGAGGTCCAATGCGGCATGGGCCGCACCGGCAAGCTGTTCGCCCACGAATGGTACGGCATCAAGCCCGACGTCGTCGCGGCCGCGAAGGGCATCGGCGGCGGCTTCCCGCTCGGCGCCTGCCTGGCCACTGAGAAGGCTGCCGTCGGCATGACCTACGGCACGCACGGCAGCACCTATGGCGGCAATCCGCTCGCCATGGCCGTCGGCAACGCCGCCCTCGATCTCTTGATGGAGAAGGGCTTCCTCGACAACGTCGTGCGCATGGGCCAGGTGCTGGAGAAGCGCTTCGCTGCCGTCGCGGCCAAGCATCCCAAGGTGCTGGCCGGCGTGCGCGGCCAGGGCCTGCTGCGCGCCCTCGAATGCGTCATGCCCAATGCCGACGTGATCGCCGGCTTGCGGCGCAACGGCCTGATCACGGTGGCCGGCGGCGACAACGTCATCCGTCTGCTGCCGCCGCTAATCATCGACGAAAGCCACGTCGAAGAAGCGGCCGACATCATCACGCGCACCTGCGTCGAGCTGGAGGCGTAAAATGGCGGTCGCAAAGGCCATTATCGGCGGCAAGGATTCATCGTCGTCGTCGCGCGCGGCGGCGAAGGCCAAGCCGCGCCACTTCCTCGACCTCAAGGACTTCGACGGCGCGACGCTGCGCCGCATCCTCGACTGGGGCAAGGCCTACAAGGCCGGCGGCTCGCCTGCCGGCGCCCAATTCGGTTCGGCTGGGCCGCTCGCCGGCAAGACGATCGCGCTGATCTTCGAGAAGCCTTCGACGCGCACGCGCGTCTCCTTCGAGGTGGCGATGCGCCAGATGGGCGGCGACGTGGTCATCCTCGGCCAGGCGGATTCGCAGCTCGGCCGCGGCGAGACCATCGCCGACACGGCGCGCGTGCTGTCGCGCTACGTCGACGCCATCATGCTGCGCACCGTCAGCGAGAAGCATCTCGCCGAGATGGCCGCCCACGCCAGCGTGCCGGTGATCAACGGCCTGACCGACCACGGCCATCCCTGCCAGCTCATGGCCGACCTGATGACCTTCGAGGAGCACAAGGGCTCCATCGCCGGCCGCACCGTCGCCTGGCTCGGCGACGGCAACAACGTGGCCGAGTCCTGGATCCACGCCGCCGCCCGCTTCGGCTTCAGCCTGCGGCTCGCGACCCCGGCCTCCTGCAAGCCGCCAGAGGCGACGCTCGCCTGGGCGCGCAAGGAGAAGGCCGACGTGACGCTGAGCGACGACCCGCTGGCCGCCGCGCGCGGCGCCGACTGCGTGGTGACGGACACCTGGCTCTCCATGTCGAGCGGCAACGCGCCGGACCTCGACCGCGACGCGCGGCTCGCGGCCCTGGCGCCCTACCGGGTCGACGAGAAGGTCATGGCCGCCGCCGCGCCCGCCGCCATCTTCATGCACTGCCTGCCGGCCAACCGCGAGCGCGAGGTCGCCGCGGCGGTCATCGACGGCCCGCAGTCGGCCGTGTGGGACGAGGCGGAAAACCGCGTCCACGCCCAGAAGGGCGTGCTGCACTGGTGCCTGGCGCAGGCCTGAGCGGCGCTTCCGTCGGGCCGGCCTCGCCGGACCCGGCCTTCGATTCCAGGGCGGGCCGCTCCATCTCAGGGCGGCCCGCCTTGAATTTTCCGGCTCGCGGCGCCATTTGGGCTCTTCTTGTCCGCTTTCGCATCAGCTGGCTTCGCGCCATCCGGCCCTTTATCCGCAGGTTTCCATGACCGATTCCGCCCCCCTCGGCGATCTCATCCAGCCCTTCCAGGTCGAGCGCTACGGCCTGCGCGGCCGCCTCGTGCGGCTCGGCGCCGTCGCCGACGACGTGCTCGGCCGCCATGACTATCCGGAACCCGTCGCCGGCATGCTCGGCCAGATGATGGCCATCGCGGCGGCGCTGGCCGGCGCCCTGAAGTACGAGGGCGTCTTCACCCTGCAGACCCAGGGCAACGGCCCCATCCGCCTGATGGTCGCCGACGTGACGAGCAACGGCGACATGCGCGCCTACGCCCAGTTCGACGCGGCCGAGGTCGCGCATCTCGAAGCCCTGGGCACCGGCGGCATCTCGGTGCCGCAGTGGCTCGGCGCGGGCCATCTTGCCTTCACCGTCGACCAGGGCCCCGACACCGAGCGCTACCAGGGCATCGTCGAGCTCGACGGCATGACCTTGGCCGAATGCGTGCATCACTACTTCCGCCAGTCCGAGCAGATCGACGCGGCGCTCAAGGTCGCCATCGAGCATGTTCCGGGCGAGGCCGCGCAGGGCGGCGGCTGGCGCGTCGGCGCCCTGATGATCCAGCGCGTGCCGAAGACGGGCGGCGTCGACGACGAGGGCGCGCCCATGCCGGCCAGCCTGCTCGACGACGACGAGCGCGAGGAAGGCTGGCGCGAGGCCATCATCCTGATGGGCAGCGCCACCAGCGACGAGCTGACCGGCGGCGACGTCGCGCCCGACAAGCTGCTCTACCGCCTGTTCCACGAGCCCGGCGTGCGCGTCTTCAAGACCATGCGGCTGCAGTCCGCCTGCCGCTGCTCGCAGGACCGCGTCGTCACCATGCTGCGCTCCTTCCCCAAGGACCAGATCGCCGACATGATGGTCGACGGCCATGTCGACGTGACCTGCGAGTTCTGCCGGCGCAACTACCGCTTCGACCAGGCGCTGCTCGACAGCCTCTATGCCGAAGAAGGCTCCGCTGGCTGACCGGCGAGCGTCGTCCGCATTGCAGTTTGACCGTGTCCGGGTGAAAATGCCGCCGCCCAGAACAGGTGGCATTCCGGCGCCCTGGCGCCTCGTAACGGAGACGCGGTTCATGACGATGTCCTTCCCCCGGTTCGGCGGCGCGATGAGCCGTCTCGCGCGCGGCGCGGTCCTCGTGGCCGCGGTGGCGCTCGCCGGCTGCTCGACGAAGCCGGCGCCGCAGCAGAGCTATCCGGAGCTGACCTACGGCCATTACGGGGTGATCAACCTCGACGTGGCGCGCATCGAATTCACCAACAGCTACGTGCCGCCGCTGCGCGACCCCAACGTCGAGCACCGCGCGCCGGCCAACCCGAGCGTCGTCATGGAGCGCTGGACGCGCGACCGGCTGCGCGCCGTCGGCACCACCGGCGAGGCGCGTGTCGTGCTGCGCGACGCCAAGATCATCGAGAACCGCCTGGCGGTGCAGGGCGGCGTGCAGGGCATGTTCAACACCGACCAGGGCTTCCGCTACGACGCCAGCATGCAGGTCGAGATCCAGATCCGCGACAACGCCGGCGTGCAGCGCGCCTTCACCACGGTGCAGGCGGCGCGTTCCAAGACGGCCGCGGAGAACGTGACCCTGGCGGAGAAGGACAAGGTGCTGTTCGACCTCGTCGAGGCGACGATGACCGAGATCAACGGCGAGCTGGAAAAGAACATCCGCCAGTACCTCGGGCCTTACGTCCGCCCGTAAGGCGTTTTCACGGCCCAGACCCGGACTGCTCCGGCTAGCGGCTAGTGCCGCGAGGCCCCCAATGCGACCGCAGGCCGTGAGCTTGGCGGCTCGTGCCGCCAGAACCCCATTGCGACCGCAGGTCGTGGGCTTGGCGGCTAGTGCCGCCAGAACCCCATTGCGACCGTAGGTCGTGGGCTTGGCGGCTAGTGCCGCCAGAACCAAGGCGTCAGCACCACGATCAGGGCCATGAACTCCAGGCGCCCGAGCAGCATGCCGATGGCGAGCAGAAATTTCGCCCCGTCGGGGACCGCCGCGAAATTCCCGGCGGGGCCGATCAGTTGGCCGAGGCCCGGCCCCACGTTGCCGAGCGCCGTCGCGGCGCCCGAGGCGGCGGTGACGAAATCGAGGCCGAACAGGCCGAGGGCCGTCGCCAGAGCCGCGAACGACATCAGGTAGATGAACAGGAAGGTCAATACGGAAAGCGCCACGCTTTCGGTGATCTCGCGCTGCTGGTACATGGGCACGAAGACGCCGTGCGGCTGCAGCAGCCGGCGCATCTGCGACTTGGCCACGGCAAACAGCACCTGAAAGCGAAATATCTTGATGCCGCCGGTCGTCGAGCCCGTGCAGCCGCCGACGAAGGTCAGAAAGAAGAAGACGGCGACGGGAAAGCCGCCCCAGGTGCTGTAGTCGGTGGTGGCGAAGCCCGTCGTGCTGATGATGGTGACGACGCTGAACGTGACGTAGCGCAGCGCGGTGAGCGGCGGCATGTCGTTGACGAGCCATTGCCAGAGGGTCAGGCCGAGCGCGACGAAGGCGATGAAGCCGAGGAAGCCGCGTATCTGCTCGCTGCGCCAGAGGACGCTGATGCGGCCCTGAAGGGCCGTGATGTAGAGCGGAAACGTCAGCGCGCCGAGGAGGGTGAAGAAGGTCACCAGCACGTCGATCAGCGGGCTGTCGAACTTGCCCACCGAGGAATCCGACGTGGAGAAGCCGCCGGTCGAAAGCGTCGCCATCATGTGGCAGACGGCGTCGAAGAAGCTCATGCCTGCCGCCCAGTAAGCCAAGGTGCAGATCACCGACAGGCCGAGGTAGATGTTGAGGATGGTGCTGGCGAACTGCGTCGCGCGCGGCATCACCTTCTCCGAGCGGTCGGAGGATTCCATGCGAAAGAGCTGCATGCCGCCGACGCGCAGCATCGGCAGGATGGCGATCGCCATGGCGATGATGCCGATGCCGCCGAGCCAATGGAGGATCGCGCGCCACAGCAGGATTCCGGCCGGCCGCGTGTCGAGGTGCGAGATCACCGTCGAGCCCGTCGTGGTCAGGCCGGAGACCGATTCGAAGAACGAATCGACGTAGTCCATCTCCAGGCTGGAAAAGAAGAACGGCAAGGCCGCGAAGACGCAGATGGAGACCCAGCTCAGGGCCGTGAGCAGGAAGGCGTGGTGAATGGTCATCTTGACGTCGCGCGAGGTGCGCGTCGCGAGGGCCAGGCAGCTGCCGAAGAAGCCGGTGACGGCGGCGGCGCCGGCGAAGACCGCCCAGTCCTGGTCGCCGTAGGCGGCGTCGACGACGGCCGGAACGGCCATGGCCACGGCCAGCGTGGCGAGCAGCATGCCGACGACGAAGAGAACTGGCCGGTAGTCGCGCATGGTCGGACCGCTCCGCCTGCCGCTGGGATCAGACGTTGGTCAGCAATGTGCCGCTGGGATTGCCGATCATGGCGAGGAATTCGCGCCGCGTCTTGTCGTCGGTGCGGAACACGCCGAGCATCTTGCTGGTCACCATGGCGACGCCCGGCTTGTGCACGCCGCGCGTGGTCATGCACTGGTGCGCCGCCTCGATGACGACGGCGACGCCGCGCGGATGCAGCACGTCCTGGATGGTGTTGGCGATCTGCGCCGTCATCTTTTCCTGGATCTGCAGGCGCTTGGCGTAGGCTTCGAGCACGCGGGCGAGCTTGCTGATGCCGACGACGCGCTTGTTGGGCAGGTAGCCGATGTGGGCCTTGCCGATGATCGGCACGAGATGGTGCTCGCAGTGGCTTTCGAAGCGGATGTCGCGCAGCACGACCATCTCGTCGTAGCCCTCGATCTCCTCGAAGGTGCGCGCCAGGATGGCCTCGGCGTCGACGTCGTAGCCGGCGAAGAACTCGCCGTAGGCGCGGGCGACGCGGTCGGGGGTGCCGAGCAGGCCTTCGCGCGTCGGGTCGTCGCCGGCCCAGCGCAGCAGCACGCGGACGGCGTCTTCCGCCTCGTCCCTGGTCGGACGGCGCGGCATGAGGTTCTTCAGCACGGCCCCCTTCGCAAGGGCCTTCTTGGCAACGGCCTTCTTCGGCGCAGCTTTGTGGGACGCGGGCGTCTTGCTCGCGCGCTTCGCGGGGGCCTTGCTCATGAGGGGAGTCCTTTTCGTCTGCGCCGTCCGACGGCGGCGGATGGGCGCGTCAGTCGCGCCGGCCTGTCTCCGGCCGGCTAATTGACTCGAATCGTCTGGTGCGGGCTGTCGAGCGAGAAGGCGGGGATCGCCACTTCCATCTCGCGTCCGCCTTCCAGTTCCATGAAGTAGCTGCCGACCATGATGCCGGAGGGCGTGGTGAGCGGGGTGCCGCTCGTGTATTCGAAGGATTCGCCGGGTTCCAGCACCGGCTGTTCGCCGATCACGCCGTCGCCGCGCACTTCCTGGGTGCGGCCGAAGGAATCGGTGATGCGCCAGTGGCGGCGGCGCAGCTGCACCGTCACCAGGCCCTTGTTCTCGATGCGGACGTGATAGGCCCAGACGAAGCGATGCTCCCGAGGAGCGGACTGGTCTTCGAGGTAGGTGGGCTTGACCGTGACCTGGATCGAGTTGGTCGTCTCGGAATACATGGCGAATCCTTTGGGCCGCGCCGGCAGTGGAACGGTCGTCCTGGCGGGCGCGGCGTCGTAGAGGGTTATTCTACGACGCCGCCACCCATTGTCCAGGCGCTAAACCCCGGAAAAGACGCGTTTCCAGCCGCGTGGAGCCGCTGGTTCTTGCGCTGCAGCAAGCTGCGCCGGCTAGCCGCGCGAGGCGACGTCGAGCGCCTGGGCCAGGTCGTCGACGATGTCGGCGGCGTCTTCCAGGCCGACCGAGAGGCGGACCAGGCCGGCGCTGATGCCGAGCTTGGCGCGTTCTTCCTCGGGCAGGCGCTGGTGCGTCGTCGTCGCCGGATGGTTGATCAGGCTCTTGGCGTCGCCCAGGTTGTTCGACACGTCGATCATCTTCAGCGCGTTGAGGAAGCGGAAGGTGGCCGCCTTGCCGCCCGCCACCTCGAAGGCGATGATGCTGCCCGGCGCGCTCATCTGCTTCATGGCGAGCTCGTGCTGCGGATGGCTCTTCAGGCCCGGATAGAGCGTGCGCGACACGTCCTTGCGCGTCTCCAGGAAGGCGGCCGCCGCGCTCGCGTTGGCGCAGTGGCGCTGCATGCGCAGGTCGAGCGTCTCCAGGCCCTTCAGCAGGGTCCAGGCGTTGAACGGGCTGAGCGACGGGCCGGTGTGGCGCACGAACATGCGCAGCTGCTCGTCCATGTAGTCGCCGTGGCTGCCGAGGATGGCGCCGCCGAGCACGCGGCCCTGGCCGTCGATGTGCTTGGTCGCCGAATAGACCACCACGTCGGCGCCGAGCTCCAGCGGCTTCTGCAGCATCGGGCTGGCGAAGACGTTGTCGACGATGACGGTGGCGCCGGCGGCATGCGCCATGGCGGCGACCTTGGGCAGGTCGACGACTTCGAGCGTCGGGTTCGACGGCGTCTCGAGGAAGATCGCCTTCGTCGGCTTCGACAGCGCCTGTTCCCACTGCTTCAGGTCGGTGCCGTCGACGATCACCGTCTCGACGCCGTAGCGCGGCAGGATGTCCGTGAGGATGTAGAGGCAGGAGCCGAACAGCGCGCGCGGGCCGACCACGCGGTCGCCGGCGCGCACGAAGCTGGCGAGCGCCGCGAACACGGCGCTCATGCCGCTGGCGGTGGCGCGGCAGACCTCGGCGCCTTCGAGCAGCGCCATGCGCTCCTCGAACATGGCCACCGTCGGGTTGGAGAAGCGCGAGTAGATGTAGCGCTGCGTCTTGCCCTGGAAGGCGGACTCGGCGTCCTCGGCGTTCTCGTAGACGTAGCCGGAGGTGGCGAAGATCGCCTCGCTGGTCTCCTGGAACTGCGAACGCTTGAGGCCGCCGCGGATCAGCTTGGTGGCGGGCCGCCAGTTCGGGTTGGCGGGCGGGGCGGTGTCTTTCGCCATGGTCGATCTCCTCAGCCGGCGCGCCCAGGACGGGGACCGGACAACAAAAAAGCCCTGCCGATGAGGTCAGGGCTGCGCGCTGCGGCACCGACCTTTTAGCGTCTTGTTTAACGTGGTTCGCAAGCCGGCCGGCTCAAATCTCCACGGGATGGACAGTCTTAATCCTTCGCCCCGAAGGGCGTCAAGCCGGCTTCCTTGACAGCCCATTTTCCGCCGCCCTAACCTGTTCGAAACAAGAACGAATGTTCGTCATTCGAACCGCCAGACTGCGGCGTGCCGCGCAGGGAGCGCCGCCCCGCCCGGACGGCAGCGACCCCGCCGTTCCGCGCTCGCCCGCCGCAGAGGGAGAAGCATCATGACCGCCGCCGCCCAGCCGGAAGACTATCGGGATTTCGCGCATGTCGGCCCCGGCACCCTGGGCGGCAAGCTGCTACGCCGCTTCTGGCAGCCGATCGTCATGTCGAACGTCCTGAAAGCCGGCCGGCCCAAGCGCGTGCAGATCCTCAACGAATGGTTCACCGCCTACCGCGGCGAGGACGGCAAGGCCTACGTCGTGCAGGACGCCTGCCCGCACCGCATGACGCGCCTGTCGCTCGGCTGGGTCGAGAACGACTCGATCCGCTGCTTCTACCATGGCTGGAAGTTCGACGGCGCCACCGGCCAATGCACCCATCAGCCGGCCGAGCCGGAAGCCTACAGGAAGGCGGTGCAGATCAAGGCCTACCCGGTGCGCGAGTACCTCGGCCTGGTGTTCGCCTACTTCGGCGAAGGCGAGGCGCCGGAATTTCCGCTGTTTCCGGAAGTGGACCTGGCGACCGACACGGTCTTCTGCTCGGCGCTGCAGGTGCCCTGCAACTTCTTCCAGCGCATCGAGAACGACCTCGATGAGGTGCACCTGCATTTCGTGCATCGCGTCTCGACCGACGGCATCGGCCTCGACCAGCTGCCCGAGATCAACGTCGAGGAAAGCGACTACGGCATTTTGCGCAAGGGCCATCGCGACGATTCGGGCAACAACGTGACCCGCACCGGCCATATCTTCATGCCGAACAGCATGCTGGTCTTCACGCCGGGCCGCGACGGGCGCGAGAGCTGGCAGCTGCATTTGGCCTGGCGCGTGCCGGTCAGCGACGAGACGATGGTGAGCTTCGTCGTCAACGCCCACAAGGGCAGGGGCGGCGGCTTCGTCAACCGCGACAGCCGGATCGAGCCGGATCCGGAGGTCTACGTCGCGAAGATCCTGGCCTGCGAGATGCGCGTGCAGGACATCGACCCGAAATACCCGGGCCTGTTCCAGGTGCAGGACAGCGTCGCCCTGGCGGGCCAGGGCGCCATCGCCGACCGCAGCCACGAACGCCTCGGCCAGTCCGACCGCGGCGTCATGCTGATGCGCAAGCTATGGTCGCGCGAGATGCAGGCCATCGCCGAAGGCAAGCCGCTCAAGGCCTGGACGCGGCCGAAGGATTCCCTGCTCGACCACAGCACGCGCGAAATCCAGCTCGCGACGGCGTAAGCTCGCGGGGGCGGCGGCCGGCCAGGATGGCGGCTGCAAGCAAGAAGAACGACAAGACGTAATCCATGGGGGGAATCACATGAGGCAGCTTGCCGGCGCGTGCGCGCTTGGTCTTTTCGCGGTCGGGGCGTTCGGCGCCGCCGCGGCTTACGCTCAGGACATGACGCCGGCTCTGAGGGAGCTCGTGGCTGCGGCCAGCAAGGAAGGCCAGCTCGACGTCGCCTGGAGCGCCGACACGCTCGGCGGCCCGAACGGCGCCAAGGTCTTCGAGGAGCGCCTGGCCAAGCTCTACGGCGCGAAGGTGAAGGTGAGGTGGAATCCGGGCCGCTCGATGCCGGAAGTCGGCAACGAGATCGCCATGCGCTTCACCAGCGGCCTGCCGTCGCCGACCGACGTCTACTACGGCTTCTCGCGCAACATGGCCGACCTGCTGAAATACGGGATGTTCCAGAGCGCGCCCTGGCACGACTACGCGCCCGACCGCCTGACGGCGGACATCGTCGAGCAGAACGACACCTTCGTGAAGCTGCTTACTGCCTACACCAGCTTCACCATCAGCGACAAATACGCGCCGTCCGTCCCGACCTCGCTCGACGACCTGCTGAAGCCGGAATGGAAGGGCAAGATCGCCACCACGTCCTACGGCGCCGGCTTCGAGATGCTGTCGTCGAAGGACATGTGGGGCGCCGACCGCACCATCGAATGGGCGAAGAAGTTCTCCGGCCAGGTCAGCGGGCTCCTGCGCTGTAGCGACATCGACCGCCTGCTGTCGGGCGAGTTCGCGGCCCTGGTCACCGACTGCGGCGGCGGCACGACGATGGCGGCGATCGCGAACAGCGGCGCGCCGCTCACCAACGTCATCACGCCGGAACTGGCCATCGTCAGCTTCTTCTATGTCGCCGTGCCGAAGAACTCGGCGCATCCCAATGCGGCGAAGCTGCTGATCGTCTATCTGCTGTCGCCGGAAGGGCAGCAGCATGTGGCCGACACCAACGGCGGCATGGACATGCATTTCCTGCCGGGCTCGAAGAGCGGCGAGCGCATCCGCAAGCTGGAAGCCGAATGGGGCAAGACCTTCGTCAACGCCGACATCGCCTGGCAGTTGAACAACGACGAGGGCAACAAGGCCCAGCGCGTCATCAAGGACATCATCACGCAGAACAAGCAGTAGGCCCCAAGGCGAAACAGCCCGGTCGAACGGCCGGGCTGTCTCTCGCGATGGAAGGCGTTACTTCAGCACTGCGACGGGCTGGATCTCCATCAGGGATTCCGGCCGTGCCAGGTGGGTGACCTCCACGAAGGTCATCGCCGGGTAGGAGCCCTCCTTGAAGATCGTCTTGGCGTATTTGACGAACTGCGGCTCGTAGCGCAGGTCCTGCAGGTAGACCGACATTTGCACGATGTCGTCGAGCGAGCCGCCGGACTTCTCCATCGTCGCCTTGATCTTGTCCATCGTGTTCTTCGCCTGGGCATCGAAGTTGCCGAGGCCGGCGTTGCGGTCGGCGACGCTCGCCGTATGGCCGGCGAGGAATACCAGCGTCCCGCCCTTCACCTTGACGATGTTCGTCGAGGCCTGGTCGTTCATCGGGCCGATGTAGTCCTTCTTCAGCTCCTGGGCGGAGGCTTGCGCCGCGAAGGCGCCGGCGAAGAGCATGGACAGGATCGAGAGATAGGTCATGCGCATGATTTCATCTCCTGGATGGGATGGATTATTCGGGGATCACGCCGATGGCGCGGATTTCGACGAAGGCGCC
This sequence comes from Alphaproteobacteria bacterium, assembly GCA_036500145.1. Lineage (GTDB taxonomy): Bacteria > Pseudomonadota > Alphaproteobacteria > SMXQ01 > SMXQ01 > CAMAVH01. The sequence continues at coordinate 99,007 of DASYCO010000066.1, forward strand.
GGGCGTCGGCAGCTTGGCCGCCTCCATGAAGGCGCTGGCCGGGAAGCCTTTCTTGAAGACCTCGCGCCGCATGTCGGTGAGCTGGTCGGACCAGCGCCGCTCGGTGGTGAACACCGTCATGCTGACGACGTCTTCCAGGTTGCCGCCGGCCTGCTTCATGGCCTTGTCCATGTTCTTCCAGATCTGGCTGACCTGCCCGGAGAAGTCGCCGGGCGCCACCAGCTTGCCCTGCTCGTCGGTCGGCTCGATGCCGGCGAGAAACACGAGCGTGCCGCCCTTGACCTTGACGGCGCTGGAATAGGCCGACGCCGGAACGGGGCCGACCATTTCCAATTGGCGTTCCTGCGCCATGGCGGCGAATGGAGACAGGGATAGGCAACTTATGAGCAAGACGAGCAAACGTTTCGTCATTGAACTCCCCCTCTGATGTTGGACAGCCGGAGCCGGATTGGCCCACGGCCTTATTAGGCGCCGATTGCGAGCAGGGGGCAATTCACTGTCGTGCCGGCGGCCCAATTAGGCCGCAGTTGCAATGATTTTGACCCGACGATCCGCGCGATTGCGACTGTAGGCCGGCAGGCGCAAAACTGAACAGGTCACAATATGGAACGCAGCATCCAAGCCATTGGCCGATGTCTTGGGCGCATGACGGCCGGATATATGCTTCGATATTCGCGACCTTGGGTTCCACGGCGCCATGTCGCCGCCGTCGATGGGGAAAGGCCCGCGCTGTCTTGCGAAGAGGCTTGCCGAGAATGAAAAGAACGGGAGACGGCCGATGCTCGACTTGAACGATTTTTTCTATTTCGTGCAGGTGGTCGACCGCGGCGGCTTCACGGCGGCGGGCCGCACGCTTCGCGTGCCGAAGTCGACGTTGAGCCATCGCATCCAGCAGCTCGAAAGCGGATTGGGCGTGCGCCTTCTTAACCGGACGTCGCGGCAGTTCGGCCTCACCGACGCCGGCGCGGAATTCTATCACCATGCCGTCGACATGCTGCGGCAGGCCGAGCATGCGGAAAACGTCATGCGGCAGCGGCTGTCGGAACCGTCGGGCACGGTCCGCTTCACCACGGGCGTGGCGACGGGGCAGTTCGCCATGCGCGACATGGTGGTCCGCTTCATGGAGAAATATCCGAAGATCAATCTGGTCGAGCATGCCGTGGACAGGTCGGTCGACATCATCGGCGAAAACTTCGACGTCGCCATTCGGGCCCATTCGGGGCCGCTGCCCAATTCGACGATGCTGCAGAGAACGTTGGCGCCGGCGCCGTGGTTCTTGTTCGCCGGCGCGAGCTATCTGGATGGATGCGCGGCGATCAAGGCGCCGGCAGACCTCGGCCCGCATGCTTCGCTGTTCATGATGCGGGGCGGCCTCGCGCCGTGCTGGCGGCTGCGCCGTGCCAGTCCGCGCAATGCGAAGGAGGTCGTCCTGCCTTTGACGCCGCGCTTTCTCAGCGACGACATGGTGACCCTGAAGGACGCCGCCATCGCAGGCCTGGGGATCGTCGCCCTACCGGGCTATGTCTGCCGCGACGAGGTGAAGTCGGGCAAGCTCATGCGCGTGCTGCCCCACTGGCTGGCGGGCGATTCGACCATTACGGCACTCATTCCCCACCGCCAAGGGCTGCTGCCGTCCGTGAGGGCCTTCGTCGAGCATCTTGCGGCGGAGTTTCCCAAGGTCGTCCTGTGCTGACCGGCGGTTTTCGGGCCGAATATCCTGGCCCTTGGCAGACGGGCGGGCGATAGGCTAAGACTCGGGCCCGTCCGGCCCTCACAGGGCCCAAGATGCGGGCGTAGCTCAATGGTAGAGCTGTAGCTTCCCAAGCTACTGACGAGGGTTCGATTCCCTTCGCCCGCTCCAATTTCCCATTTCCTCGTCAGAATCGAAAACGGCCGGCAAGTCTCCCTGCCGGCCGCTTGGTCGTCGCCGTTTCGATGCGGCGTCTTACTGGCGCTGAACCGAGAAGTTCATGGTCGCGCCGAGGCCCTGCGCGCTCGAATGGTAGGGCGCGGTCAGCTGGCCGCCGAACTGGCATTTGAAGCCGGGGGCCTGATAGGTCAGGTTCGCCGACAGGGTGACTTGGCCCCAGCCGGCGCCGCTGCCTTCGGAGATCTGGCGATTGATGACCCAGACGCAGTATTGGATGTTCGCGTTTTCGAGATTCTCGAAATTGACCGTGTAGGGAAAGCGGAGCTCCGGCGGGCAGGTATTGGCGAAGCAGGACTTCACCGTCCAGTTGCCCTTGGCCCGCACGTCTTCCACCTGGCCCGGCTTGAGCCAGACGATGCCGACGTTCTGCATGACCCCTTTGGCCGGGATGTTGGTCTGGTTCGCCATCTTGGCGACGTAGTCGGCCTTCGCCGGCGCCGCGACGCTGATGCAGAGCATCGCCAATGCAGCCGCGCTCATCGCGCGCATCATTGCTTTCATCGTTTCCTCGTTTCCAGCGCGCATGGCCGGCGGATCGCCGGATGGCGCCTGTGCATTTTCAGATTGTCATGAGCGTTTGCGCTGAAGGCGCAGAGATTGCGCCGGCAATGACTACGCACGCCCCCGAAGCCGTAGTCGTCGGACGCATAAAATGCCGATCCGTCCCGAAATTCAATGCGTTTCGAGCAACTACGACCTAGGCAATAGCCGCGCTCAGTCCGTCACAGGACTGTCGCTTTCAGCGCCGGGCGCGACGGTCGACCTTGGCCGGCCGGGCGTTGGCGCGGGCCTTGTCCAGCAGCCGCTTGAAGGGCGGCAGGATTTTTTCGGCAAGCGCCTCGTCCTGCTCGATGGCGGCGAGGGTGTAGGCGATAGCCTCGATGGTGGAGACGCTCTCGCGGCGCGGCTCCTTGCGCAGGCTGCCGTAGTAGGAGGGGCGCGGCGGCTGCAGCACCAGGCGGCGGCATTTCAGCATCCAGGCGTTGCGCCACCACAGCGCCTTGGCCTGCTGCCAGTTGCCGTCGAGCAGGATGACGCCCTCGAGGTCGTCGAGGATGGCGTCCTGGTCGGCCAGCGGCTCGCCCTGCTTGTCGACGACGGTGACGGGCCGCGGCGGCAGGGGGGCGGCGGTCTTGGCGGTGCCGAGATAGAGGATGCCCCAGCGCTTGGGGTCTGCGTCACGGCCGAGGGCCTTGGCGAGGCTCGGCCAGGACAGGCCGGTCTTCAGCTGGGCGTTCTTGAGCTGCAGCACGGCGATCCGCGCCGTGCCGAGCAGGCGGTCCTGCTCCTGCGGATGGCGCAGGATCAGCACGGAGAGGCGGCTGGCGAGCGGGGTTATGGCGTCGCAGACGCAGAGGTCCGTCGGCTTTTCGCAGGTCTTGCAGAGGTCGTCCGTATCCATCGCCGCTTTGTCCGGGAATCTCAAGGTCGCGCCGCGCCCAAAATAGCGCAGGCGCGCGGCGGATGCCTCATTTGCCTGTCAGGCCCGCCGCTTCCGCCAGCGATGCGCGGAAGCGGCGCGGCAAGCTTGCTTACGTGCCCGGCGCCGGATGGAACTTCTTCACCGCCTTGATGCCGACGATGATGGCGATGAGCAGCAGCATCGCCTGGGCGATGGCGAAGTTCGTCTGCGTCGGGCTCGCCAGGGCGGGCACTTTCGCGAAGATCTGCGCGATGGCGACGAAGACGAGGAAGTAGGTGGTGATCACCACGCCGACGGCGTAGACCCAGCGCCAGGCGCCGGCGAAATGGCGGGCGTAGCGCGCGAACAGCGTGATCAGCAGCACGACCGACGAGATGATGTCGACGATGTGCGACGGCAGCAGCGCGGTGAAGGGAAACATGAAGCCCGTCACGTTGGTGGCGATGGCGGTGACGAAGAACAAGGCGGCCCAGCGCGGCGCGGCGCGGCCCTCCAGCAGGCCGACGACCAGGATGACGCCGGACGCCAAGGCGACGAGACTCAGCCAGGTGTGAAAACCGACGAAGGTCAGGATGTTGAACATGCGATCGCTCCCCTGCGACTGGGATGTGGCTCCTAGGGAACTATAGCCTGGGCATCCGTGGTCCATGCAGGAAAAGCGCGCCGGCAAGCGGCAGCAAGTCAGCCCGGCGTCAGGGCCAGCTCCAGGCGGCGGCCTCGGCGAGCCAGGGCGGCAAGGTGAGGAAGTGGTGGATGAATTCGTCGCCCGCCGTCAGCACCGCCGCGCCGACGAAGGACAGGCCGAGCCCGAGGAAGACCCAGCGGTCGAGCCGCTCATGCTCGCGGTTGAGGAAGTAGCCGAAGATCATGCGGAAGATCAGCGACAGGCTCTGGATCGGCTGCACGATGGTGACCGGCGCGATGCCGAGCGCCAGGTAGCGGAAGAACTGCGACACGAAGACGGAGCCGCCGGAGAGCATGAACCAGGGCACGCTGGCGCGGCGGATGTCGCGCATCTCGCGCATCTTTCCGGGCAGCGCGAGCACCAGCAGGATGGCGGCGCTGGCGGCGATGTAGGAGATCAGGCCGCCGAGCATGCTGAGGCCGGTGCCGCGCAGTCCGGCGGAGACAAGGATGGGGCTGGTGCCGTAGCCGACGCCGGCGAGGAAGGCGTTGAAGTAGCCCTGGGCGAGGCGCGGGCGGAACACCTGCTGCGGATCGCCGGTGCCGGGATCGGTCTCGGCGATGTCGGGAATGTCGGCGCCCACGGGCTGCGGCTTCGCGGCCTTCGGCTTCGTCGCGGCCTTCTCGGCGCGCTGGCGGTCGAGCATGACGATGGGGCCGAGCGCGATCAGCAGGATGCCGATGACCTTCATGGGCGTCAGCGTCTCGCCGAGCAGGATGACGGCGAGCGCCAGCGCGATGATGTGCTGGCTCTGCTGCATCGGGCCGGCCAGGTTGGAGCCGATGAAGGCGAGCGAGCGGATGTTGAAGTAGCGCCCCCAGACGAAATGCATGAAGCCGCCGCCGGCGAGGTAGAGGATCTGCAGGCCGGTGAAGCTGCCCCACTGGTCCATCTCGCCGGCGATCATCGCCGCCGGCACGAACAGCAGCAGGCCGAGCGGAATGGTGACGACGAGGCCCTGCAGGGCCGAGCCGGTGAGCACGCCGCGCCGCGCGCTGGCGTTGTTGAGCCCGAAGGCCATGGCCGCGAGAACCGCGTAGAGAGCGCCGAGCATGGAGGGGAAAGCCGGAAAGGGAAAAGGGGCCTCGAAAATAGGCGGCGGCCCGCGCCGGCGCTAGCGGAAATGCCGGCGTTTCGCCCTGAGGCATGTGGTTGCCCGTCGCTGCGGGCAATGCGACAATGGCCTTCAGAGCGCCGCGAAGGCCCGAACCCTCCCGTCCATCTCTCCGCCAGAATCATCGGGACAGGGCCGCCGCGATACATAAGGAACAGATCGTATGTCTTCGCCGACGCCGTCCTTCGGGCGGCCGCAATCCCTCGTCGCTGTCCCGTTCTTCTCACCCCTTCCGTCCCGCACCCCGACCGTCGCCGCGCGACGCAGCGTCGTCTGAGCCATGGCGACGGACCCGACCCCCGAGACCGACCAGGCCGAATCCTCGCCCCGTCCGGTGCCCACCGCGTCGCCGGCCCCGTCGAGGCGGATCACCAGCATCGCGGCGTTCCGCTATGCGGACTTCCGCTACTACTGGGCCTCGCGCTTCATCACCAGCGTCGCCGTGCAGATGCAGGTCGTCGCCATCGGCTGGCAGGTCTATGAGCTGACGCACGACCCGCTGATGCTGGGCTTCGTCGGCCTCGCCGAATTCCTGCCGTCGCTGCTGCTGGCCCTCGTCACGGGCGCCGCCTCCGACCGCTTCGACCGCCGCATGATCCTGACGATCTGCTACACCGTCGAGACGCTGTGCGCGACGGCCTTCTTCCTGATGACCTGGTACGGACTGGTGCAGGTCTGGCCGGTCTTCGCCGTGCTCGTCACCCTCGGCATCGCGCGCGCCTTCTCGCAGCCGGCGCAGTCGGCGCTGATGCCCAACCTGGTGCCGCGCGAGCATTTCGGCAACGCCGTGGCCTGGAGCAGCCTCGCCTGGCAGATCGCCTCGATCGGCGGGCCGGCGCTCGGCGGCGCCGTGCTGGCGCTGTTCGACACGGACATCGTCTTCATCACGGCCGCCGTCGCCATCGCAGCCTCGACGGTGATGATGGCCTGCGTGCACGCCCATGCGGCCGGCGGCGACCGCGAGCCGGTGACGCTGAAGAGCCTGCTCGGCGGCTTCATCTTCATGCGCGAGAAGCCGATCATCCTCGGCGCGATCTCGCTTGACCTGGCGGCGGTGCTGCTCGGCGGCGCGGTGTCCCTGCTGCCGGTCTACGCCAGCGACATCCTGAAGGTCGGCCCGGAAGGCCTCGGCATGCTGCGCGCCGCGCCCGGCGTCGGCGCCTTCGTCGTCGCCTTCTTCCTCACGCAGTACCCGATCCGCCGCAACCTCGGCCATGTCATGTTCGCCTGCGTCATGCTGTGGGGCGTCTGCATCACGATCTTCGGCTTCTCGACGGTCTTCTGGGTGTCGCTGATCGCGCTCGGCATATCGGGCGCCGCCGACATGGTCAGCGTCTTCATCCGCCAGAACATCGTGCAGATCGGCACGCCGGACGTGATGCGCGGCCGCGTCAGCGCGGTCAACTCCATCTTCATCGGCGCGTCGAACGAGCTCGGCGCCTTCCGCGCCGGCGTCATGGGCTCGGCCTTCGGCGCGGTGGGCGCGGTGCTGGTCGGCGGCATCGCCACCATCGTCGTCACCGCCATCGGCATGAAGGTGTTCGGCGACCTGCGCAAGCTCGACAAGTCGGAAGACGCCGCCGCATGAGCGAGGCCGCATGACAGAACCCGCGAAGGGCGCAGCAGCGGCGACGCCGCCGCTCTCGAAGCTCGCGGTCTTCCGCCATCGCGGCTTTTCGCTGCTGGTGTTCGGCAAGATATTCGCCGTCTTCGCCAACCAGATGCAGGTCGTCGCCGTTGGCTGGCAGATCTACAACCTGACCAACGACCCGATCAACCTGGGCTTCGTCGGCCTTGCGGGCTTCATGCCGGCGATCCTGCTGATCCTCGTCACCGGCCACGTCGCCGACCGCTACGACCGGCGCCGCGTGGTGAGCGCCAGCTTCGCCGTCCAGACGCTCTGCGCGCTGCTCTACCTCGGCTTCACGGCCTTCGACCTGCAGCAGGTCTGGCTGATGTTCGCCATCGTGATCCTGTTCGGCGCGGCGCGCGCCTTCTACACGCCAGCTCTGCAGTCGCTGCTGCCCAACCTCGTGCCGAACGAGGAATATCCCAACGCCATCGCCTGGAACTCCTCGACCAGCAAGATCGCCATCATCACCGGCCCGGCGGCGGGCGGCCTGCTGTTCGGCTATTTCGGGCCGGAAGCGGTCTACGGCATCTGCGCGCTGCTCTACCTCGTCGCGACCCTGATGTTCTTCACCATCCCGACGACGACGCAGAACCGGCGCGGCAAGGAGCCGCCGAGCTGGCGTTCCCTCATGGCGGGCTTCCACTACATCCGCAACAAGCCGGTCGTGCTCGGCGCCATGACGATGGACATGTTCGCGGTACTGTTCAGCGGCCTGCCGGCGATGCTGCCGATCTATGCGCGCGACATCCTGCACATGGGGCCGGAAGGGCTCGGCTTCCTGCGCAGCGGTCCGGCCATCGGCGGCCTGGTCTCCGCCCTGGCGCTGACGCAGATCCCGGCGATGCGGCGCTCCGGCCTCGTGCTGTTCGTCTCGCTGTCGCTGTTCGGCCTCGCCACGCTGATCTTCGCCTATTCCACCCTGTTCATCGTCTCCATGGCGGCGCTCATCCTGCTCGGCGCGTCCGACGTGATCAGCGTCTACATCCGCCTGACCCTGATCCAGATGCTCACCCCCGACGAGATGCGCGGCCGCGTCTCCGCCGTCAACTCGGTGTTCGTCACGGCCTCGAACGAGCTCGGCGACTTCCGCGCCGGCATCATGGCCTCGATGTTCGGCGCCATGACGGCGGCCGCCGTCGGCGGCTTCGCCGTGCTCGGCGTCGCGGCCCTTTGGTCGCGCTGGTTCCCCGACCTGCGCAACGCCGACCGCCTGGACGGCAAGTAAGGCGCGCGAGAAATAAAAAGGCCGGCTTTCGCCGGCCTTTTCCTTGTGGGCTGCCGCAGGCTCTACATGCCGATCTTCACCAGGCTCTGCGCGCGCTTGATGACGTCGTCGGGCGTCGCATAGAGCTCCTTCATGATGCGTTCGGCGTCCTCGCCGTAGACGGCGCTGAGCGCGAAGCGCTGGCGCTCCAGCTCTTGGCGCATGCCGGGGTCGTCCACCGCGCTGCGGAAGGCGGCGCGCAGCATGGCGACGCGGTCGGCCGGCAGGCCCGGCGGCGCGGTGAAGGGCTGGCCGAGGATCTGGCGGCCGAACAGGAACTTGAGCACCGCCTGGTCCTCCGGGTTGGTCATCACGTCCATGATCGTCGGCACGTCGGGAAATTCGGGATCCTTCTCCAGGCCCATCTGCACGAACAGCTTCCACTTGCCCTCGGCGACGCGGTCGCGGACCAGCGCGCGGCCCGAGCCCGACCAGCCGCTCAGGAACAGGCCGTGGACCTCGCCCTTCTCGACGGCGGCCATGGTCTCGGGCTGCCCCTGGTAGCCGGCGATGTTCTTGAACTTGGTGCCGTAGAGGTAGTTGAACAGGCGCGCGTACATGGCGGGGTCGCCCTCGATGCCGCTGACGCCCATGGTGATCTCGGTGGTCTTCATCTCGTCGAGCGTCGTCGCCGGCGCGCTCTTCGACACCACGCCCATGCCCATCTCCTTCACCAGGCTGCCGACCCAGGTGAACTTGGTGGCATCGAACTGCGCCTTCGATTCCTCGCCATAGAGCAGCGGCGCGGTCGGGATGGCGCGCGCCATGATCATCAGCGTCGAGCCGTCCTTCGGCGCCACGTTGTAGAGGTAGTTGGCGGCGCGCATGCCGCCGCCGCCGGGCAGGTTGTTGGTGATGAAGGTCGGGCTGCCGGGCAGGTACTTGCTCAGGAAGCGGCCGGTGGTGCGGGCGTAGGTGTCGTAGCTGCCGCCGGCGGCGCTGCCGACGACGATCGTCATGTTCTTCTGCGCCTTGTAGAACTGCTCGGCGGACTGCGCGAAGGCGAGGGACGGAGCCAGCAGGCCCCCGGCGAGAAGGCTTCCGGCGAGAAGGGGCGCGCAGAACTTGGCGGGGGAAAAGGTCATCGATCTTGCTCCTGCTTTTTTTATCTACTGGGCGGCTTTGAGTAGGGCGCGCGTGTTCTCGACGGTCTCGCCCGAGGTCGTGTAGATGCGCTGGACGATTTCCTGCGCCTCCTCGCCGAACACCGGGCTGATGGCGTATTTCTGCTTCTCGGCCTCGGCGAGCAGGTCCTTGTCGCTGAGCGACTTGCGGAAGGCGTCGCGCAGCAGGGCGACGCGGTCGGCGGGCACGCCGGGCGGAGCCACGAAGGGCCGGCCGAGGATCTGGCGGTCGAACAGCAGCGTCAGGATCTGCTGGTTCTTCTCGCCGGGCAGCACGTCGAACACGCTCGGCGCCTCGTCATGCTCGGGATCCTTGCGGCTGGTCATCTGCACGAAGACCTTCCATTCGCCCTTCTTGACCTTGTCCTTGACGTAGGCGCGGCCGGCGCCCGACCAGCCGGACAGGAACAGGCCGTCGATCTCGCCCTTCTCGACGGCGAGCAGCGTCTCGGTCTGGCCGGGGTAGCCGGCGATGACCTTGATCTTGGTGCCGTAGAGCTTGTTGAACAGGCGGGCGTACATGGCGGGATCGGTCTCCGGCCCGCTGGCGCCGAACACGACCTCCCTGGTCCTCATCTCGTCGAGCGAGGTGGCGGGCGACTTCAGCGAGACGGCGCCCATGCCCATCTCGATCACGGCGCTGCCGATCCAGTTGAACTTGGTGGCGTCGAACTGCGCCTTCGATTCCTCGCCGTAGAGCAGCGGCGCGGTGACGATGCCGCGGTCCATGATCGAGATGACGCTGCCGTCCTTCGGCGCCACCGTATAGAGGTAGTTGGCGGCGCGCATGCCGCCGGCGCCCGGCATGTTGTTGGAGATGATCGTCGGGTTGCCTGGCATGTGCTTGCTCATGTAGCGGGTGATCATGCGGCCGTAGACGTCGTAGCTGCCGCCCGGCGCGCTGCTGATGAGGATCGTCAGCTCCGGCTTCGACTTGTAGAAGTCTGCCGCGGCATCTGCTTTGGCGGGGGGCGCGGCAGGGAGGGCAGCCGAGAGGGCGAGCAGTCCGATGCAGGCGTTGGTCTTGAAACTGGCAGCCATGACTCGACTCCTTTGACGGGGTTGCATGACTGCGCCTGGGGGCAGCGCAGGGCGGCGTGAGCGTCGCGACTGGGGCGCGTGCTGTCGGCTTACTGGGCGGCGGGTGCCTTCACGTAGGTGCGGATCTTGGCGATAACGTCGGGCGGCGTCTTGTAGACGGCCTCGATCATCTTCTGCGTCGTCTCGCCGTCGATCGGGCGGATGTAGCGGCGCGACTTGTCGCCTTCGAGCACCAGCTCCGGGTCGGCGCAGGCCTGCATGAACACGTCGCGCAGGAACTTCACGCGGTCGGCCGGCACGTCCGGCGGCGCCACGAAGGGCCGGCCGAGCTCGAGGCGGCCGAGGATGACCTCCATCACCTGGCGGTCGTCGTCGTTCTTGATCAGCTCCATGATCGTCGGCACGTCGCCGACGGCGGGGTCGCGCTTGAACGACATCTGCACCATGAAGCCGACCTCGTTCTTCGCGAACATGCCGAGAAGCTGCTCGCGCGTCTGGCCCGACCAGCCGCTCATGAACAGGCCGTCGAGCTCGCCCTTCTGCACGGCGAGCACCACTTCCGGCTGGCCCTTGTAGGCGGTGATGAGCCTGAACTTGGTGCCGAACATCTCGTTGAGCATGCGCGGCATCATGGCGGTGTCGCCTTCCGAGCCGGTCGAGCCGAGCACGACCTCGACCTTGGTGGCCTCGGCCAGCGTCTTGGCCGGCGACTTGGCGGAGATCACGGCCATGCCAGATTCGCTCGCCGCGCTGCCGATCCAGTTCATCTTCGACGAATCGAACTGGGTCTTGGAATCGTCGCCGTAGAGCAGGGGGGCCGTCGGCAGGCCGCGGTCCATGATCGAGATGACGCTGCCGTCCTTCGGGGCGACCTGGGCGACGTAGTTGGCGGCGCGCACGCCGCCGGCGCCCGGCATGTTGTTGACGATGATGGTCGGGTTGCCCGGCAGGTACTTGCTCATGTAGCGACCGATCATGCGGGCGTAGCCGTCGTAGCCGCCGCCGGCGGCGCTGCCGACGATCATGAACATTTCTTTCTTCGACTTGTAGAATTCCTCCGCCGTCTGGGCGTCGGCCGAAGTGGCGGCGCCTGCGGCGAGAGAAACGAGGCCGGCGAGCAAGCTGGTGGACAAACGGTGGGTCATGCGCATCATTTCCCCCTAGACCAGTTGACTTCGATTTTTGTCGGCGTCACTTTGATCGACAAAGTTTAGTGGACCGATCAGTGAAAGCAACGGGCGTCCGATCCCGCTGAAACGATTGCCGTTTCATTGGGCGGGACGTGGCGTAGTTTCGACCATGCCGGTCCTTTTCGACGGCCTATGACGGGAGACATCATGCGCAAGCCTAAGAAGCCGGCGAAACGGAACGCCAGCGCCAAAAAGACCGGCGCGAAGAAGGTCTTGGCCAAGAAGAGCCTGGCCAAAAAGAGCTCGGCCAAGAAGGCCATAGCCAAGAAAGCGGCGAAGAAGACCGTCGCTTCCAGGCCTGCGGCTTCCAAGGCCGCGGCGAAAACGAACCGCGCGAAGGCTACGAAGAAGGCCTCCGCCCGGAAAGCCCCGGCGAAGAAGCTCCTGGCGAAGAAGGTCGCAGGCAAGAAGGCCGTGAAGAAGGCCTCGGCGAAAAAGATCGCCAAGAAAGTCTCGGCCAAGAAGGCCGTCGCAAAGAAGGCCGTCGCAAAGAAGGCCGTGGCCAAGAAAACGAGCGCGCCGCTGCGCAAGAAGACTCATGCGCGCCCTGCGGTCCGCACCACGGCGCGCACCCGCCTCGCCGCGCGCAACAACCGCGTTCCGTCGCGCGCCGCCACCCGCGCCGTCGTCGCGCCGGCAAAGGCGAAGCCCGCTTCCAAGCCCGTCAAGGCGCCTGCCAAGGTTCCGGCCAAGGTCCAGGCCAAGACGAAGCCTGCCGCGAGCTGGACGCCGCCGAGCGACTATTCGCGCGCGGAAGTGATCGCGGTCTCCGACCGCCTGCTGGCCCAACCCGACATTCCGCTCAAGCAGACCGAAGACGTCTTCCGCATCCATGAGGTCGGCCTCGACTGGGACATGGGCGCCATGGTCTACGAGCCGCAGGATCCCTCGAAGGTCGCGCGCGGCGCCGACGGCAAGAAGATCGGCATCTTCCTGCTGCATGGAGGCTCCGGCGACTACAAGTCGATGGAGCCCATCGCCAAGCTCTATGCCGGCAAGTTCGGCCATAAGGCCGTGGCCATGACCTTTCCGGGCCGCCACTACTTCGACAGCCCGACGCGCGACTGGCCGGGCGACACGATCAACGGCGACGGCACCGTGCGCATGCCGATCTGGCTCAAGGGCGAGAAGATCACGCCCGACCAGTACGAGGTCGTGAACGACGACACCAAGCGCCTGCGCTACGGCGTGCGCACCGTCGCGCGCGCCAAGCCCGGCACGGTCTTCCACGACCGCATGGCCGGCTGGCTGCCCGCCTTCGAGACGGGCATGATCGACGCGATGCGCCGGCACTTCCCGGAAAGCGAATATTCGATCTACGTCACCGGCCATTCGACCGGCGGTCCGCACGTCTTCATGATGTGCCAGCGCGTGCCGAACATCGCCGGCGTCATCGCCGTCGAGAACTCGCCGTTCGGCTTCATCCAGGAGCAGCAGCACAACTGGTCGGGCGCGCTCGGCAAGGTGGAAGGCTACGAGCGCGTCAGCAAGAAGCCGGCGCCGCGCACCGATCCGTTCGACGAGCTCTACATCCGCACCTGGCGCGACCGCGCGCGCTACGCCGGCCCCGAGGCGCTCGGCCAGGAAGGGCCGACGGCGCTGATGCGCCTGCCCTGGCTGATGGAAGAGATCATGGACTGGTGGACCAAGACCAAGATGCGTCCGCAGTTCAAGGCCGAGTACATCCTGACGCACAACATCAAGTCGTCGCTGCGCAAGGCGGCGGAGGCGACGGCCAAGCGGCTCGACCTCAGCGGCCCCGAGAAGGAGAAGCTGGTGAAGCGCTACCTCGGCCTGCCCTATCCGCTGAGCGGGCCCGGCGTGAAGCCGGTGCCGCCGGTGCTGTTCGGCATCTCGAAGGACAGCCGCGACCACAGCCCGGACGTCTACAAGGAAGTCGTGCTGCCGATGTTCGCCAACGACATCAAGCCGGCGCCCAAGGTCATGGTCACGCGCTTCGGCGCCGGCGTCCATGTCTACACCAAGGCGGAGAAGGACCTGCCGCTCGGCATCGGCCCGGCGGTGGCGGAGTTCTACCACCAGGCCATCACCGGCGGATATTTCCTGGTCGACTAGGCCAAGCCGGTTCAGGCACATCGAAGGGGGCGGATGCGAATCCGTCCCCTTTTCCTTTGCGTCCCAGACGAATCGGCGCGCATCACCGTTTCGTTTTCACGGGCATTTTCCTGGCGCGCGCGGGGGCCATCGGCTACCGTGCCGGCCGTTTCCATGGCTCATGGCTGCCGGTCCCGATGACGGATTCCTCTCCCGCGCCGACGCCCGCCTCCCTCGCGGAACCGCACGCCGGCCTCTACGGCCTGGCGGGCACGCTGGCGGTCCTGGCGGCGCTCACGCTGCTGCGCGTCCTCTATCTCTACGTCTATCCCTTCGACCTGCATCCGGACGAGGCGCAGTACTGGGTCTGGGCCCAGGACCTCGCCTTCGGCTACTACTCGAAGCCGCCCATGGTCGCCTGGCTAATCGCCGCGACCACCGCCGTCTGCGGCGACGGCGAAGCCGCCGTGCGCATCGGCGCGCCGCTGCTGCATTTCCTCACCGCGCTCGCCGTCTACGGCGTCGGCCATCGCCTGTTCGACCGCCGCGTCGGCTTCTGGGCGGCGCTGCTCTACGCGACCTTGCCCGGCGTGTCCTTCTCGTCGGTGGTGATGTCCACCGACCTGCCGCTGCTGCTGTTCTGGGCCGTCGGGCTCTATGCCTACGTGCGTGCGTTGCAGGAGAAGGCCTGGCGCTGGTGGCTGCTGCTCGGCCTCGCCATCGGCCTTGGCCTGCTCGGCAAGTACGCGATGATCTTCTTCCCGCTGTCGGCCGGCGTGCATCTCGCCCTGTCGCGCGGCCGGCCAAACGGCTGGCAATGGCCCAAGGCGCTCGCCGCCCTGCTGCTCGGCGTCGCCATCTACGCGCCCAACGTCATCTGGAACGCCGACAACAGCTTCGTCTCCTATGCCCACACCAGCGACAACGCGAACCTCGGCAGCGGCCACCTGTTCCGCCTCGATTCCTTTTTCGAGTTCTTCGGCTCGCAGTTCGGCGTCTTCGGGCCGGCGCTGTTCGCGGCGCTGATCGTGATCCTGCTGCGCAGGCGCGGCTGGCTGGCGGACGCGCGTCAGCGCCTGCTCGTCGCCTTCGTGCTGCCGACGCTGCTGATCATGCTGATCGAGGGCTTCCTCTCGCGCGCCAACGCCAACTGGGCGGCGCCCGCCTACGTCGCCGGCGCGGTGCTGGTCGCCGCCTGGGCGCTGCAGGCCAATCCGCGCCTCTGGACGGGGCGTGCCCTGGTGGCGAGCGGCTCGGTGGTCGGCCATGCCGGCCTCATCGCCGTCTTCCTCGTCTTCATCGCCGCCACCTTCGGCCGGCCGGACGCGCTGCCGGGCAAGGCCGACCCCTTCAAGCGGGTGCGCGGCTGGCACGAGCTCGGCGTCGCCATCGACCATGTGCGCAACGAATACATGCCGGACGCGACGCTGCTGGTCGATGAGCGCAAGCTGATGGCGGAGACGCTCTACTACGTCCATCCCCATCCGGTGCAGGCCTACAAATGGGCGCCGGGCCCGCGCATCCACGACCATTTCGACCTGACGCGGCCCTATGGGACGACGGCGCCGGACCATGTGCTCTACGTCACCGAGCGCACGGACGCGAGCGAGATCATCTCGCGCTTCGCCCAGGCCGACCTGATCGCCGAAGTGCGCACGCCCATCGGCGTCGGCCGCGAGCGCGTCGTTCAGCTCTATGACCTGGAAGGCTTCAAGGGCTATCGCTAGCGCCCCTGCGGGGCGCGGCTTTCCCTAAGCGCCCCTTCGGGGCGACAGGGCTATCCCTGAAAGCTGCCGTCGCGCCTCAGCGCGGCGTGCCCGACCAGAACAGATGCATGGTCTCGAAACGGCCGCGCGCCATGTTGAATCCCGTCAGCCCGTCGATGCGCCAGACCTCGGCGTTGAGGCTGTGGGTGGCGGCGCGGAAGGCCGGCTCCTCGCGTTCCGTGACGATGGCGAGGCGGTTCTTGGCCCCGGCGAGGTACTGCGCCGCCCCGTCCGGATTGGTCAGCATCGTGTTGGTGCCGAGCAGGAACACCAGGCTCGGCTCGTGGTAGCCGACGGCGGCGACGGGCTCGGCGGGCGGCCATGACATCGTCTGGTTGGCCACCATCAGCATCGCCTGCTGCGCCGGCCAGAGCGACTTGAGGCCGGGCAGGAGGCGCCCGAAGATCGCCGGCCACATCAGCAGCACGCAGAGCGCCGCGGTCACCGTGGCGCGCAGCGCCTGGCCGCGCCAGGCGGCGCTTCCGGCCAGGCCGACGGCGAGCAGGCTGCCGGCGATGGGCAGCAAGCCGCTCGGCGCGAGGCGATGCTCCGTCATCCAGGTCGCGACGATGAAGGCGAAGCCGAGGATCAGGCCGAGGACGGACCAGACGACGAGCAGGGCGCGGCCGGCCCAGTGGCGCATCATGCGGCCCATGGCGTCGGGCGCGTCGCGCAGCGCCATGGCCGTCATCAAGGCGATGGCGGGCAGCAGCGGCAGCACGTAGTGCGGCAGCTTGGTCGGGATCAGCTCGAACATGATCCAGGTCGGGATCGTCCAGGCGAGCAGGAAGCGCACCGCCGGCGTCTGGCGGTTGCGCCAGGCCCAGACCGCGCCGAGCCAGCCGACGAGGGAGGCGGGCCAGAAGGTCAGCGTCACCGTCAGCAGGTAGTAGCCGGGCCAGGCGCCATGGGCCTCCTGGCCGCCGATCAGCTTGGGGATCAGGTCCTGGCCGACGGCCTCGCGCAGGAAGTCCGACTGGCCGAGCGAGATGGCGACGAACCAAGGCGCGGCGATCAGCAGCGAGATGACGAGGCCGGACAGCGGGCGGAGCGCGCGCAGGTGCGCCCACGGCTTGTCGGTGGACTTGCGGTCCGCGATGCCGAGGGCGACGACGGTGAAGGCGGCGATCAGCGGCGTCACCGGGCCCTTGATGAGGATGCCGACGCCCTGCGCGACCCAGAACAGCAACGGCCAGTGGCAGTTCACGGCCTCGCCCTTGCGGCTCGTCAGGTAGACGCGGGCGAGCGCCAGCTGCGCCGCGACGACGGTCAGCAGCAGGACGGAATCGGTCTTGGCGATGTGGGATTCGACCGAGGGCATCAGCGCGCCGGCGAACATCAGGCCGGCCAGCAAGCCGGCGCCCCGCCCGAAGCTCGGCCGCGCCAGGCCGGCCAGGGCCACCACGGCGGCGAGCGCGCCGAGCAGCGAGGGCAGGCGGTAAGGCCAGATGTGGTCCTTGCCGAAGGCGTTGGCGGCGGCGGCCTGCAGCCAGTAGATGCCGACCGGCTTCTTGTTGCGGGCCTCGTCCTGAAAGCGGATGTCCACGTAGTCGTGGCTCTCGACCATCTGGCGCGAGGCCTGGGCGAAGCGGGCCTCGTCGCGGTCGGTCGGCGGGATGGAAGCAGTGCCCGGCAGGAACATGGCCAGGGCGAAGAGGGCGAGGAGGACGTAGGCGCCGCGCCCGGCGAACAGGCGGCTGAGCCAGCTCGTCGGCTGGGGCAGGGCCTGGTCGGAGAGGAGGGCGGCGCAGCGGGCGATGAAAGCGGTCATGCGGGAACAACGGGTTAGGGGCTGACGGGCGGGGCGGCAAGGGCGTGGCGAAGCGGCGGCACTCTATCAGGCCTTGGCCCCGGAAGCCGCGAAAAACCTAGCCTTCGCGGGAGGGGCATGGTAATGCCCGGACCAGGATAAACCCACGTTTTGCAGTCATTTGGCGCCCAGATTCATGGTTTCCGCACCGCTTCTTTCCGTCGTCGTGCCGGTCCGCAACGAAGCGGACAACATCCTGCCGCTCATCGAGGAAATTCACGCCGCCCTGACGACCTCCGACGGGACCGGGCGCTGGGAGTTCGAGGTGATCTACGTCGACGACGGCTCGACCGACGCCACCCCGGCCAAGCTCGCCGAAGCCCAGGCGCGCTTTCCCCGCCTGCGCGTGCTGCGACACAAGGCGAGCTGCGGCCAGAGCACCGCGATCTGGACGGCGGCCCACGCGGCACGCGGCCAGTGGATCGTCACCCTCGACGGCGACGGCCAGAACGACCCGGCGGACATCCCGGCCATGGTCGACGTGGCGGTCAGCGCCGGACCCAACCTCAATCTCGTCGCCGGCATCCGCCGCAAGCGCCAGGACGTCTGGCTGAAGCGCATCTCCTCGCGCCTCGCCAACGGCATCCGCCAGAAGATGCTGCGGGACGGCGTGCGCGACACCGGCTGCGGCCTCAAGGTCATGCGCCGCGACGCCTTCGTCCGCCTGCCCTACTTCGACCACATGCACCGCTACTACCCGGCGCTGATGCTGCGCGGCGGCGGCCTGCTGCAGTGCCACGACGTGAACCACCGCGCGCGCATGCGCGGCGTGTCGAACTACGGCTTCTTCGACCGCCTGTGGGTCGGCATCACCGACCTGTTCGGCGTCGCCTGGCTGCTGCGCCGGGCCAAGCAGCCCGTCGTCGAATACGAACGTTGAAGCTCAAGCCCTACCTGCGCGGGCTGGTCCTGATCGCCACCTTCGTGGCGATCGGCTATTTCGTGCAGGCCTCCGGCCTGCATAGCCTGTTCGACGAGACCTGGGTCGACCACCAGATCCGCGGCCAGGGCTTCAACGGCGAGCTGCTGTTCCTCGCCGTCGGCGCCATCACCACGGCCGTCGGCTTCCCGCGCCAGGCGATCTGCTTTCTCGCCGGCTACGCCTTCGGCTTCGCCTTCGGCCTCGGCCTGGCGCTCGTCGCCTCGGTCGGCGGCTGCATCCTCGCCTTCGGCTACGCGCGCCTGCTCGGCCGCTCCCTGGTGCTGGCGCGCTTCCCCGAGCGCATCAAGCGGCTCGACGCCTTCCTGCACGACAATCCCCTGTCGATGACGCTGCTGCTGCGCCTGCTGCCGGTCGGTAGCAACCTGGTCACCAACCTGGCGGCCGGCGTGTCGGGCGTGCGCGCCGTGCCCTTCTTCCTCGGCAGCCTGCTCGGCTACCTGCCGCAGACCGTTATCTTCGTGCTGCTCGGCAGCGGCATCCGCCTCGACCCCGCCTGGACCACCGGCATCAGCGCGGCGCTGTTCGTGGTCTCCAGCGCGCTCGGCGTCTACCTGTTCCGCCGCTACCGCAAGAACCGCGCGCTCGATGGCGACGTCGCCGCGGCGTTTGACGACGGGGCGGGGAAATGACGAAGGCCGTCGTCCTGCTGTCGGGCGGCCTCGATTCGGCGACGGCGCTCGCGATCGCGCAGAGCCGCGGCTTCGAGGCCCATGCGCTGACCTTCGCCTACGGCCAGCGCCATGCGGTCGAGATCGAGGCGGCACGCAAGATCGCCGCCGCCGCCAAGGTCGCGCGCCACATCGTGCTGCCGATCGACCTGCGCGTGTTCGGCGGCTCGGCGCTCACCGACGACATCGCCGTGCCCAAGGGCCGCGACGAGGCGGAGATGGCGAGCGCCATCCCGGTCACCTACGTGCCGGCGCGCAATACGATCTTCCTGTCCTTCGCGCTCGCCTGGGCCGAGGTGCTGGGCGCGCGCGACATCTTCATCGGCGTCAACGCGCTCGACTACAGCGGCTATCCGGACTGCCGGCCGGAATTCGTCGCCGCCTTTCAGCACATGGCGAACCTCGCCACCAAGGCGGCGGTCGAGGCGTCGGACGCGGGCGAATCCAGCGCCGCCAAGCCGCATTTGACCATTCATTCGCCGCTGATGGACTGCTCCAAGGCGGACATCGTCGCCAAGGGCCTGGCGCTCGGCGTGGACTTCTCGCTCACGCGCAGCTGCTACGACCCGACTCCGGACGGCTTCGCCTGCGGCGAATGCGACTCCTGCCGCCTGCGGCTCAAGGGCTTCGCCGTCCAGGGGCTCGCCGATCCCGCGCCCTACCGCAAGACTCCCTAGGCCTCGTACGTCATGCAGAAACTGCTGTCGCTCCGCTTCACGCCGCTCTACGTCTTGCTCATCGTCGCGGTGAACTACGGCTTCAGCGCCCTGCCGCTGGTCAGGCTGCCCGACGGCACCATGGACGGCACCATGTGGCCGCCGGTGTCGCTCGTCGTCGGCTTCATCTTCGTGGTGCGCGACTTCGCCCAGCGCGAGATCGGCCATCGCGTGCTGTTCGCCATGCTGATCGGCGCGGCCCTGTCCTACGTCATGGCGGACGCCGTCGTCGCCGTCGCCTCGACGGCCGCCTTCCTGGTGTCGGAAATCGCCGACTGGCTGGTCTATTCGCTGACCAAGCGGCCGCTGTCGCAGCGCATCATCTATTCCAGCCTGCTCAGCGCGCCGCTCGACAGCGCCGTGTTCCTGTTCGGGATCGGGCAGTTCTCCATCGCTGCCGTCGTCATCATGACGGCGAGCAAGATGGTCGGCGCCTTCATCGTCTGGTGGCTGATGCGTCGGCGCGAGGCGACGGGCAGTCTGAGCTAACTAGAGGTGCGTGAGCGCTTAGCGGTAAATTACTTAGGCTAACGTTCAACAAGTAAGTAAAATATTTGCGCATTTTAATTGATTAAGTGGAAGGGAGGCATCCCTCCAAGACGGGCGGAAAAAGATGAGCCTTTTCCACTACTGTAAAAATGAAAACCTAATCAACATTATTAGTAGTCGCGAGCTTTGGCTGAGTGATCTATCTCTTTCGAATGATTCCATGGAAGGCCGTTGGGTTCGGCACGTATTTGTTGAGGTTTGCAAAGAGCAACAGATTAGCGATTGGGATATTGAGAAGCTTCTCAATCAGCTTGAGATCACACTCAATTTTTTTCGTGCTAATGGCTTTTGTTTAACTCAAGAGGGGGATGCGCTTAGCCAATGGCGCGGTTACGCGGATGGCGGTGCTGGCGTTTCTATAGGATTTAATCAAGCTTATCTCCAAGCGCTTGGTGAGCAAAGTAATGAGAAGCCAGGTCTTCAAATCAAGCTTAATCAGGTCGCGTACGACAAAGATGAACAAGCGGTTCT
This sequence comes from Alphaproteobacteria bacterium, assembly GCA_036500145.1. Taxonomy (GTDB): domain Bacteria; phylum Pseudomonadota; class Alphaproteobacteria; order SMXQ01; family SMXQ01; genus CAMAVH01. The sequence continues at coordinate 119,389 of DASYCO010000066.1, forward strand.
ACTAAAAGATGCAATCGATAGAGTCCTCAAGCACTTCAATCTTGGCGCGTTAAATCTTGTTACTGTATTGGCTTCCTCAGAAGAGGAGGTGGCAAACAAACGACAATTTATGTCTATGGGATTTGCGTTTGTGTTTTTTGCGCCGCTGCTTTTTCGTGTAAAAAACCCAGCATTCGCAGAAGAAAAAGAATGGCGCCTTGTAACGCAGACAACCCAATTCATTGGTAAAAGCGACTCACAGTTAGCCCACACGGAATTTAGGGCGACACAGGATCGTATTATTCCTTTTGTACGACTTCCCCTCTTAGATCTTGGCATACCGCCAATTGATAAAATTATTTTGGGGCCTCGTAACATCACACCCGAAAATGTTGTCGAAGGTGCTTTAAACCGCTATGGCTTCGATGGAGTTGTGGTCGAGCGCTCCAAGGCAACTTATAGATAAAGCGTTCTAATAATTTTCGATTGGTCAACTGTTCGTCATAATATCTTTGTGGCGAACTACTCCAGGTAATATTGCGCGCTTAACCGCGCCCGCGATAAGACGCGACGCCCTGGTCGGGCAGCCACAGGTTCTTGGGCGGCTCGCCCGTCTGGTAGAACACGTCGATCGGCATGCCGCCGCGCGGATACCAGTAGCCGCCGATGCGCAGCCATTTTGGCTTGAGCAGCGCGGCGAGCTTCTTGCCGATGACGACGGTGCAGTCCTCGTGGAAGGCGCCATGGTTACGAAAGCTGGCGAGGTAAAGCTTCAGCGATTTCGACTCCACCAGAAAGCGTGCCGGTACATAGTCGATGACCAGATGGGCAAAATCGGGTTGGCCGGTGATCGGGCAGAGCGTCGTGAATTCCGGCGCGGTAAAGCGCGCGACGTAATTGGTGTCGGTGTGCGGATTTGGCACGCGGTCGAGCCTGGCCTTGTCGGGGGAGGCGGGGACGCGCGCCGGGCGTCCGAGTTGCAGTGTTTTCTTAGCCATCGACGAGTATTGGCCCGCTTTCTTAGGCCATGACAAGACCCATCGTGGCCTGTAGAAACGCGCAAAGAAAAGCCCGGGATTCTTCATGACCGCAATCACCGACATCATCGGCCGCGAAATTCTCGACAGCCGCGGCAATCCGACCATCGAGGTTGACGTCGTGCTCGCCGACGGTTCGCTGGGCCGCGCTGCGGTGCCGTCCGGCGCCTCGACCGGCGCCCACGAGGCGGTTGAATTGCGCGACGGCGACAAGAAACGCTATCTCGGCAAGGGCGTGCGCAAGGCGGTCGACGCGGTCAACGGCGAGCTCTTCGATGCGCTCGGCGGCATGAACGCCGAGGCGCAGGCCAAGCTCGACGAGACCATGATTGCGCTCGACGGCACGCCGAACAAAGGCCGTCTCGGCGCCAATGCCATTCTCGGCGTCTCCCTTGCCGCCGCCAAGGCGGCCGCGGTGTCGAAGCGGGAGCCGCTTTATCGTTACGTCGGCGGCCCGTCGGCGCGGCTGCTCCCGGTGCCGATGATGAACATCATCAACGGCGGCGCTCACGCCGACAATCCGATCGACTTCCAGGAATTCATGATCATGCCCGCCGGCGCGCCGAGTTTCTCGGAAGCCTTGCGCGCCGGCTCGGAAATCTTCCACACGCTGCGCGGCGCGCTCAAAGCGGCCGGCCACAACACCAATGTCGGCGACGAAGGCGGCTTTGCGCCCAATCTGCCGTCGGCGGAAGTCGCGCTCGATTTCGTCATGCAGGCCATCGGCAAGGCCGGCTACAAGGCGGGCGGCGATGTCTTTATCGCGCTCGATCCTGCGTC
>DASYCO010000067.1:0-11751 GCA_036500145.1 Alphaproteobacteria bacterium
ACAAAAACGTTCAGTGCGGGCGTTTACACACTCCTGTCACGTTGATAAAGTCCGCGCGCGCTGGGCGACCGGCGTTCCATCTGTAAGGGGCAAGTCCATGAAGGTACTCAGCGGCAACAGCAATCGGCCGCTCGCGGAAGCCATCGCCGCGTGCCTCAAGCTGCCGCTGACCAAGGCCGTCATCCGCCGCTTCTCCGACCTCGAGGTTTTCGTCGAGATTCAGGAGAACGTGCGCGGCGAGGACGTCTTCGTCGTGCAGCCGACCTCCTTCCCCGCGAACGACAACCTGATGGAATTGCTGGTGACGCTCGACGCGCTGAAGCGCGGCTCGGCGCGACGCATCACCGCCGTGCTGCCCTACTTCGGCTACGCCCGACAGGACCGCAAGACGAGCCCGCGCTCGCCGATCTCGGCCAAGCTGGTCGCCAACCTCATCACCACCGCCGGCGCCGACCGCGTGCTGACCATCGACCTGCACGCCGGCCAGATTCAGGGCTTCTTCGACATCCCCGTCGACAACCTCTACGCTCAGCCGGTGCTGATCGACGACGTGCGCGAGAAGTTCAAGGACACCAGCGAGCTGATGATCGTGTCGCCCGACGTCGGCGGCGTGGTGCGCGCCCGCGCCCTGGCCAGCCGGCTCGACGCCGACCTCGCAATCATCGACAAGCGCCGCGAGCGCGCCGGCGTCTCCGAAGTCATGAACATCATCGGCGACGTCTCCGGCCGCCACTGCATCCTGGTCGACGACATCGTCGATTCGGCCGGCACCCTGTGCAACGCCGCCGTCGCCCTGACCAAGGCCGGCGCCAAGAGCGCCTCCGCCTACGTCACCCACGGCGTGCTCTCGGGCGACGCCGTCGCCCGCGTCGCGGCCTCGCCGCTGCAGCGCCTGGTGGTCACCGACAGCATCATGGCGACCCAGGCGGTGCGGGTTTCCAACCGCGTCCAGCAGCTCACCGTGGCGCCGCTTCTGGCCGAAGCCATGAAGCGAATCAGCGAAGAAACCTCGGTTTCCAGCCTATTCGATTGAAATCACTAGGGTTTTCTAGATTCTAGGGATTCGCCGGCGAGGCCGGCTGCCCGGTTGATCTGCCGCCCGGAAACCCTTACATTCCGCCGTTCCCAAAACCGCGCCGGCACCCCTGGAGGCCGGCGCTTTACATTGCGCGCAGCGCCTCTGACAGCCTGCCCGCATGATAGGAGAGAACTATGGCTGATATCGTCAGTCTTCCCGCCAGCGCGCGGGAGCGGGCCGGAAAGGGGGCCGCCCGTGCCACTCGTCGAGCCGGACAGATCCCGGCCGTCGTCTACGGCAGCAAAGAGACCCCCACCCTGATCGCGCTCGATCCGAAGACGCTCAAGCAGCAGCTTAGCCGCTCGGGCTTCTTCACTCGCCTCATCGACGTCGACGTCGAGGGCAAGAAGCAGCGCGTCCTGCCGCGCGACGTGCAGTACCACCCGGTCACCGACCAGCCGATCCACGTCGACTTCATGCGCGTGGCCGCCGATGCGACGGTCACCGTGTCGGTGCCGGTGATGTTCGTGAACGAAACCGCGTCGCCCGGCCTCAAGAAGGGCGGCGTGCTGAACATCGTCCGTCACGAGGTCGACCTGCTCTGCCATGCCGACAGCATCCCGCCGCACCTGACGGTGGACCTGACCGGCCGCGAGATCGGCGATTCGATCCACATCAGCATGATCGCGCTGCCGAGCGGCGTGCGTCCGACCATCGCCGATCGCGACTTCACGATCGCCACGGTCGCCGCGCCCACGGTCCAGACGGAAGAAGAAGTCCGTCCGACCGCCGCCGCGGAAGCCGCTCCGGCCGAGCGCAAGCCCGTGCCGGCCGCGCCTGGCGGCGCTGCGGCCCCGAAGGCCGCCGCTGCCAAGGCTCCGGCGAAGAAGTAACTGCCGGGTCCCGGTCCGCGCGGCCTGTTGGGAGGCGATATGCACCTTCTGGTGGGCCTCGGCAATCCGGGGCCGGAACATGCCGCACAACGGCACAATGTCGGGTTCATGGCGGCGGACGCAATCGTCCGCCGCCATGGCTTTTCCCCCTGGCGCAAGAAATTCCAAGGCGAGCTCTCCGAAGGTTCGGTCGGCGGCGTGAAGGTCGCGGTGCTCAAGCCCGCGACCTACATGAACCTGTCGGGCCAGTCGGCCAGCGCCGCGTCGCAGTTCTACAAGATCGACCTGCCCGACGTGATCGCCATCCACGACGAGCTCGACCTCAAGTTCGGCAAGCTGCGCGTCAAGCGCGGCGGCGGCGCTGCCGGCCACAACGGCCTGCGCAGCCTCGACCAGCACATCGGCCAGAACTACCTGCGGCTGCGCATGGGCATCGACCATCCGGGCGAGAAGCACCTGGTGACGAACTACGTGCTCGGCAATTTCTCCAAGGCCGAACGCGCCTTCGTCGAGACGTGGTGCGACGCCATCGCCGACGCCCTGCCGACGCTCGTCAAAGGCGACGAGGCCGGCTTCATGAACAAAGTCCACCTGCTCGCGCCCGCGCCGGACATCCCGGCCCCGGGCGCCGCCTCGAAGAAAGAGTAACGCCATGGGTTTCAATTGCGGCATCGTCGGCCTGCCCAACGTCGGCAAGTCCACGCTCTTCAACGCGCTGACGGCGACCGCCGCGGCCCAGGCGGCGAACTATCCCTTCTGCACCATCGAGCCCAACGTCGGGCGCGTCGGCGTGCCCGACCCGCGCATCGACAAGCTCGCCGAGATCGGCAAGTCGGCCAAGATCATCCCGACCCAGCTCGAGTTCGTCGACATCGCCGGCCTGGTGCGCGGCGCCAGCAAGGGCGAAGGCCTCGGCAACAAGTTCCTCTCGCACATCCGCGAAGTCGACGCGATCGTCCACGTGCTGCGCTGCTTCGAGGACGACGACATCACCCATGTCGAAGGCCGCATCGACCCCATCGCCGACGCCGAGACGGTCGAGACCGAATTGATGATCGCCGACATGGAAAGCCTGGAAAAGCGCTTCGACAACCTGTCGAAGAAGGCCAAGACCGGCGACAAGGAAGCCAAGACGCTGCTGCCCGTCGTCGAGAAGGCGCTGGTCGTGCTGCGCGACGGCAAGCCCGCGCGCACCGCAAGCCTGACGCCGGACGAAGTGCCGGTCTTCAAGCTGCTGCAGCTGCTCACCGGCAAGCCCGTGCTCTACGCCTGCAACGTCGACGAAGCCTCCGCCGCCAGCGGCAACGCCTTCAGCAAGAAGGTCGACGAGATGGCCAAGCGCACCGGCGCGCGCAGCGTCGTCGTCTCCGCCGCCATCGAGGCGGAAGTCGTCTCCTTGGAGCCGGCCGAGCGCGCCGAGTTCCTCGCTGGCCTGGGCCTCGAGGAGACCGGCCTCAATCGCGTGATCCGCGCCGGCTACGAACTGCTCGGCCTCATCACCTATTTCACCGTCGGTCCGAAAGAGGCGCGCGCCTGGACCATCGTGAAGGGCACCAAGGCGCCGCAGGCCGCCGCCGTGATCCACAACGACTTCGAGCGCGGCTTCATCGCCGCCGAAATCATCGCCTATGCCGACTACGTGGCGCTGAACGGCGAACAGGGCGCCAAGGAAGCCGGCAAGGCCCGCGTCGAAGGCAAGGACTACGTCTTCGCCGACGGCGACGTGACGCACTTCCGCTTCAACGTGTAGGCGCGCATAGCGCGCGCCTCATTTTCCGCGCGTCACGTTTCATTATCCGCTGAATCAACTGATCGCCATCAGCCCGCGCGGCTGGACGCTCCCCCATGCCCTCGCTATCCTTTCCCGACGGACCAAATGCGCCGCAGCGCGCAGCCACGAGAAACGCGTACAGGGTAATGAGTCGTCATCAACACGTAACGACGATCTGGGAGGAAGCATGTCCATGTCTCTGGGAGGCGCGCGCGCGCCGTTGATCGCGGCCTGCGCAGCGGCCGGCCTGACGCTCGCCGCAGGCGGCGCGCAGGCGCAGGACGCCGTCGCCAATTTCTACAAGAGCCGCAACATCGACATGATGGTCGGCACCAATCCGGGCGGCGGCTACGACCTCTACGCCCGCCTCGTCGCGCGCTACATGGGCGACCACGTGCCCGGCAAGCCCGCCATCGTCGTGAAGAACATGCCAGGCGCCGGCCATCTCAAGATGGTGAACTGGATGTACAACGCGGCGCCCAAGGACGGCTCGGTGATCGGCGGCGCGCCGCAGGCCATCGCCATCGAGCAGGCGCTGAAGTCCGAAGGCATCCAGTACGACTCGAATAAGTTCATCTGGGTCGGCCGCGCCGCGCCCGTCGTCGAGGTGACCTTCACCTGGCACACCTCGCCGACCAAGACGCTGGAAGACGCGCGGAACCGCGAGACGATCATGGGCGGCTCGGGCCCGACCTCGCCGACGGTGTTCTACCTGAAGCTGCTGAACAACCTCGCCGGCACCAACTTCAAGATCATCGCGAGCTATTCGGGCACGGCGGAAGTGCAGCTCGGCATCGAGCGCGGCGAGATCGAAGGCGGCAGCAAGGCCTGGGAATCCATGAAGGTCGACAACGCCGACTGGCTGCGCGACAAGAAGGTCAACATCCTGCTGCAGTACTCGACCGAACGCGCGCCCGACCTGCCGGACGTGCCGCTGTTCTCCGAGCTCGGCAAGACGCCGGAGGACAAGGCGGCGCTCAAGCTCTACGCCCTCGGCAACGAGCTCGGCCGCGCCTTCATGACGACGCCGGGCGTGCCGAAGGAGCGCGTCGCCGCCCTGCAGAAGGCCTTCATGGAGACGATGAACTCGCCCGAGCTGAAGGCGGAGGCGGCCAAGCAGAAGATCGCCGTCGGCCCGCTCGAGGGCGACAAGGTGGCGAAGCTGATCGCCGACACGCTGGCCACGCCGGAACCAGTGCTGCAGAAGGCGCGCGAGAACCGCGGCTACTAGGCGCTTTAAAGGCCCAGTCTGGAATCGATAGGGCCGGCGGGGTCATCTCCGCCGGCCCTATCTTCGTTTCTGCGACGCCGCGTCAGCGCTTGAGCGTGCGCTTCACCGCAGCAACGATGTGGGCCGCCGACGGCGTGGCGTACTCTTCGAGCGACGGGCTGTAGGGCATTGGCACCGCCGGGCGACCGACGCGCAGGATCGGCGCCTTGAGGGCCTCGAAGGCCTGCTCGGCCACGGTCGCGGCGATCTCCGAGCCGACGGAGCAGGTCAGGCTCGCTTCCTCCGCCACCACGAGACGGCCGGTCTTGCGGACCGAATCGCAGATGATCTTGGCGTCGAACGGCACGATGGTGCGCGGATCGACCACTTCGGCGTCGATGCCTTCCTTGGCCAGCTGCTCGGCGGCGTCGAGCGCCTTCAGCACCATGAAGGAGGTGGCGGCGATGGTGACGTCGCGGCCGGCGCGCTTCACCTCGCCCTTGCCGAAGGGGATCTCGTAGTCCCCGTCGGGAACCTCGCCCTTGGTCGGCAGCAGCTTGGTGTGGGTGATGAAGAGCGTCGGGTTGTTGCTCTTGATCGCAGTGCGCAGCAGGCCCTTGGCGTCGGCCGGGGTCGCCGCCAGCACCACTTCCAGGCCGGGGCAGTTGGCGTACATCGCCTGCGGGCTCTGGCTGTGCTGCGCGCCGCCGAGGCCGCGGATGCCGGCGAACATGTGGTAGACGACCGGCACGTTGAGTTGGCCGCCCGACATGTAATGGGCGTTGCCCGCCTCGTTGACGATCTGGTTGTGCGCCTCGAAGGCGAAGCTCGACGTGCCGAAGTTGATGACGGGCCTGAGGCCCGCTGTGGCGGCGCCGACGCCGACGGCGGCGACGACGCTTTCCGAGACCGGCGGGTCGATCAGGCGGTCGGCATACTTCTTCATGAAGGCCTGCTCTTCGTCAGGCGGCAGGCCGCGGCCCATGACGAAGCTGCTGGCGCCGATCACCGAGATCGTGGGATCGCCCTGCATGCTGATGCTGAGGGCGTCGAACATCGCCTGGGCAAAGGTTTTTTGCGTCATTGGTAAAGCCTCCGATCAGGCGAAGGCGCCGAGAACGGCGCTTTCGGCTTTGGGGAACGGGCTCGCTTCCGCGTAGGCGCGGGCCTTCTCGATCTCTGCCGTGACGCGCTTGTCGATGGCGAGAATCTCGTCCTGCGTCGCCGCCTTGCCGGCGAGCAGCTTGCGCACGAAGCTCAGGACCGGCTCCTGCCTGATCCAGTCAGCATGTTCGCCGGCGATCTTGCCGTCGTTCCAGGCCATCGACAGGTCGGTGACGCCGGTCAGCAGCGCCAGCTTGACCTGGTGCGAGCCCGGCCAGGCCTCGATCTGCGATTCGACGAAGACCGGCACCTGGTCCTTGCGGATGCGCGCCAGCGCCTCGGACACGGTCGCATGGACCGCTTCGACGTCGCCGCCGTCCACCGTCATGGTGTGGATCTTCAGCGCCTTCGGGATGTCGAGCAGGCGGTCCGCCGCGAGCTGCGAGGTTTCCCGGCGGCCCGGCTTCTCGTTGTTCTCGCACATGAAGAGCATGGGCAGGCTGAACTTCGAGGCGAAGTTGAAGGCTTCGTAGCTGATGCCCTCGTCGAGCACGCCGTCGCCGAACAGGGCGACCGAGACGTTGCCCTTCTTGAGCTGCCTGCAGGCGAAGCCGCCGCCGGTGGCGAGGCCGATGGAGCCGCCGACCATGGCGGAGGTCGACTGGAAGCCGACGGACTTGTCCGTCATGTGCCAGGTCCCGCCGCGGCCGCCGCACAGGCCGCCTTCGCGGCCCATGATCTCCGCCAGCGCCTTGCCGGCATCCGCGCCGCGGCCGACGATATGGCCATGGTTGCGGTGCGTGCTGTGCGACAGGTCGCCCGGCTTGAGCAGCGCCATGACGGCGGCGCCGGTGCCCTCGTGGCCGATGTAGAGGTGGTTGCGGCCGATGTAGCTGTGGGCATCCGCCACATGAACCACCATCTCCTCGAAGCGCCGCATCCGCAGCATGCGCTCCAGCAGCGAGAGACGCGTCTCCCGGCTTAGGTCTTCCGGCATGTTTCCTCCCAAACGTTTCTTGGCGAAAAGGCGTCAGGCATTCAGCATCGCGCGGATCTTTCCGACGATCTGCTGTTCGTTCGGCACCACCAGCGGCTCCAGCGCCGCGTTGCAGGGGATCGGCACCTGGGGCGCCGCCAGCCGCATGACCGGGGCGTCGAGGTAGTCGAAGGCGTGCTCGGAGATGAGCGAGGCGATCTCGCCGGTGACGCCGTAGTCCATGTGGCCGGCGTCGAGCACCAGGGCGCGCGAGGTCTTGCGCACGGATGCGAGGATCGTCTCCCTGTCGAGCGGCATGATCGTGCGCGGATCGACCACTTCGGCCTCGATGCCGTCGGCGGCGAGGATGCCGGCCGCCTTCAGCGCGATCTGCACCATGCGCGAGACGGCGACGATGGTGACGTCGCGCCCCTCGCGCACCACGTTGGCCTTGCCGAGCGGCACGGTCACGTCGCCGTCGGGCACGGGGCCCTTGACGTTGTAGGTCGTGCGGTCCTCGATGAAGACCACGGGATTGTTGTCGCGGATCGCCGCCTTCATCATGCCCTTGGCGTCGGCCGCCGACTGCGGCATGACCACCTTGAGGCCCGGCACATGGGCGGCCCAGGCGTGGAAGCTCTGCGAATGCTGCGGCCCCAGGTTGCCGCCGACGCCCACGGCGGTGCGCAGCACCAGCGGCACCGTGTAGCCGCCCGCCGACATGTAGTGGATCTTCGCCGCCTGGTTGACCAATTGGTCCATCACCAGGGTGATGAAGTCGCCGAACATGATCTCGACCACGGGGCGCAGGCCGGCCATGGCGGCGCCGACCGTCATGCCGAAGATCGCCGGCTCGGAGATCGGCGTGTCGACCACGCGGTCGACGCCGAACTTCTCGAACAGGCCCTTGGTCTGGCCGAACACGCCGCCGGCGACGCCGACGTCCTCGCCGATGATGCAGACGCGGTCGTCGCGCGCCATTTCCTCGAACAGCGCCTCGAGGATCGCGTCCTTCACGGTCAGCTCCTTGAAGCCAGGCTGGCGATCACTCGGCATAGAGGTACTCCATCAGATCGTCGGCCGTCGGCGACGGCAGCTTGCGGGCGGCCTCGGCGGCGGCAGCCACCTTGGCGCGCGACTCTTCGGCCACGGCGTCGAGCTCGGCCTGCGTGGCCGCCTTGTCCTTCACCAGGCTGCGCGCCAGCTGGTTGATCGGGTCGCGCTCGCGCCAGGCCTTCGTCTCCTCGTCTTCCTTGTAGTCCTGCTTGTCGGCGATGTGATGGCCGCTGTAGCGCCAGGTGCTGCAGATCAGGAAGCTCGGCCCCTCGCCGGCGCGCGCGCGTTCGACCGCGCGCTTGGCCGCCGCCTGCATCGCCAGCACGTCCATGCCGTCCACATGCTCGGTCGGGATGGCGAAGGCCTTGCCGCGGTCGGCGATGTCTTCGCCGGCCGTCACGTCGTCGATGCTGGTGTATTCGCCGAAGCCGTTGTTCTCGCAGACGAACAGCACCGGCAGGTTCCAGATCGCCGCCATGTTCATGGCCTCGAACATGATGCCCTGGTTGAGCACGCCGTCGCCGAAGAAGCTGACGGCGACGGCGCCGGTCTTGCGCAGCTTCATGGTGAGTGCCGCGCCCGCCGCCAGCGGCACGGAGCCGCCGACGATGCCGGTGGTGCCGAGGTTGCCGTTCTCCGGATCGAAGATGTGCATGGAGCCGCCGCGCCCGAGGCCGTAGCCGTCGCGCTTGCCGAGCAGTTCGGCGAACAGCTTCAGAAGGTCGCCGCCCTTGGCGACGCAATGCCCGTGGCCGCGATGGTGGCTGCCGATCATGTCGGTCTTTTCCAGCACGGAGCAGACGCCCGTCGCCACCGCTTCCTGGCCCATGTAGAGATGCACGAGGCCGGGAATGTGGCCGCCGAGGAAGAGGCGCTGCACCGTCTCCTCGAAGGCGCGGATCGTCGTCATCGTGCGGTAGAGTGCCAGCGGCGACGCCGTGCCGGTCCTGCCTGACGTACCGGTCTTCTCTGATGACGCTGTCGCGGGCGAAGGTTTCGCGTTCATTTTTTTCGCACTCGTTTTATTCGGACTCATTCCATGGGCGGATCGACGAAAAGGCCTGCATTTGCGGACGCAAAGATCGCAATGCGCCTCCCGCGCGCGCCTCGTTCATCGAGTCTTTTTTCGTTGAGTGCGGAAAGCCTAACGGCTTTCTCCGCGCCAGGCCAGAGATGATGCGACCCATCGCGCGCGGAATTCGCAACGCGCGTTGCCTGCGGCGCGACAAAAATCTTTTTGCGCTTGATGGCGTTTTGCGCCGCTTCTAGTGTGGCCGCGCTCATCGACATGAGCGGCGTTAAAATGAAACGCGTCCCGAAAAAATGGACGCGCTCAGGAATTTCAGGACGCCGGGTTTCACGAAGGCCGCGACCGATGGCAGATGCCGCGCAAGGCACCGTCGCGCCGCGCAAGGAGGACCGATTGAACAAGCAAGAGCGCTTGGCGCTGCTCGAATGCATGCTGCGCATCCGCCGCTTCGAAGAAGGCGTCATCCATCTCGCCATGACGCCCGAATATGAATATGTCGGCCGCCAGCATCTCTACATCGGCGCCGAAGGCGCCGGCGCCGGCGCCTGCCTCGCGCTCGGCAAGGACGACCTCGCGCACACGACGCACCGCAACCACGGCTACCTCGTGGCGCGCGGCTCGGACCGCATGCGCATGTTCGCCGAAATCCTCGGCCGCGCCGACGGCACCAATCTCGGCCGCGGCGGCTCCTGGCACATCTGCGATCCCGACGTCGGCTTCCGCTCCACCTCCGCCATGGTCGGCGGCTCGATCGCGCTCGCGGTCGGCTCGGCCTACGCATTGCAGAAGCAGAAGAGCAAGGCGATCAGCGTCGCCCACTTCGGCGACGGCACGCTCGACGAAGGCATCGGCTACGAAGCGCTCAACATCGCCTCGCTGTTCAAGCTGCCCGTCCTCTTCATGTGCGAGAACAACAGCAAGCCCGGCCAGCGCCCCTCCTCCATGCTCGCCGCCAAGCACCTGTCGCATGTGCCGGCGGCGCTCGACATGCCGACCAAGGCGGTCAACGGCGCCGACGTCGAGGCGGTGCATCTCGCCGCGAAGGAAGCGGTCGACCACGTGCGCTCCGGCAAGGGCCCCTACTTCCTGCAGGCCGACCTCGAACGCTGGCCCGGCTCGCACCAGGTCCATGCCGCCTTCCCGACCGGCGTCACCGACATCTCGCTCGCCTGGGACGAAGGCAAGATCGAGGGCAAGAACGCCGACTGGACGCGCACCTACGACCCGATCCGCCTCTACGCCAAGAAGCTGCTCGGCGAGAACGCGGTCACCAGGGACGAGCTGACCGCCCTCGACCGCAAGGTCGCCGACGAGACCGACAAGCTGCGCGCGACCGCCGTGAAATCCCCCTTCCCGCCGGCCGACGCCGCCGCGAAGCAATTCGCCTGAGGAGACCGTCATGACCGAGATGAACTTTGCCGAAGCGATGATCGACGGCCTCTGCGTCGCGCTCGACAGCGATCCCAGCGTCTCCATCATCGGCCGCGGCATTTCCGGCCACGGCGCCGAAGCCGCCGCCGACAAGCGGCTGGCGCCTTACGGCGACCGCGTGCTCGACCCGCCGACGTCGGAAGCCGCCGTCGCCATGCTGGCGCTCGGCGCCTCCATGAGCGGCCTGCGCATGTTCCTGCATTTCGGCACCGGCGTGTTCGCCTTCGAGGCCTGGAACCAGGTCGTCAACGAGGCCGCCAACGCGCGCTACATGTCGGGCGGGCGGCTGAAGTCGCCCGTCACCTTCTGCATGTTCCACGGCCTGCGCAACGGCGGCGGCCCGCAGCATTCGGCGAGCTCGCAGGCGATGTACGCCAACAGCCCCGGCCTCGAGGTCGTCATGCCGGCGAGCCCGGCCGACGCCAAGGGCCTGGCGCTGACCGCCATCCGCAGCGACAACGCCACCGTCATGCTGGTTCACCCGTCGCTGCTGTCGCTGCGCGCCGACGTGCCGGCCGGCGACTACGCGGTGCCCTTCGGCCAGGCGGCTGTCCGCCGCGAAGGTCGCGACGTCACCATCGTCGCCTTCTCGCGCCAGGTGACCGAGGCGCTCAAGGCCGCCGAGATCCTCGCCAAGGAGGGCATCGACGCCGAGGTGCTCGACCCGCGCACCCTGGTGCCGCTCGACGAGGCCAGCATCCTGGCCTCCGTGCGCAAGACCGGGCGCCTCGTCGTCGCCGACGAGACCCCGGTCCACTACGGCTGCGCCTCCGAGATCGCCGCCCTGGTCGCCGAAAAGGGCTTCGGCTCCCTCAAGGCCCCCGTCGCCCGAGTGGCCCGGCCCCACACGCCGGTTCCCTTCAGCCCGGGGATGGAAGCATTCCTGACGCCGGACGCCGCTAAAATCGCCGACGCGGTCCGACGGACGCTTGCCGCCTGAAGCAATTCGGCTAGTCTCCCGGCCCGCATGCCGCGCGCGTCCTGCGCGTTGCGCATCCTGCATTCGCAGAACCGCCAGCGCTTCCAGTGCCGGACAGGGATTACAAAACGAAAGGATCTAAGCCATGGGTAAGATGATTGAGTTGACGGCTGCCGACGGTCACAAGTTCGGGGCCTACCGCGCGGACCCGTCCGGCAAGGCGAAGGGCGCGATCGTGCTGATCCAGGAGATCTTCGGCGCCAACAAGCACATCCAGAACGTGGCCGACGGCTACGCCAAGGACGGCTACGTCGTGGTGGCCCCGGCGCTGTTCGACCGCGTG
>DASYCO010000068.1:0-26622 GCA_036500145.1 Alphaproteobacteria bacterium
GATGCGATGCTGGAAACGGTGAAGCGCTGGGTGCCGCTGGTCTGCGACGCCTTCCTGCAATACCGCATGGGCGGCGTGCATCTGTCGGAGAAGGCCTTGCAGGCCGTGAAGCGCATGCTCAACGGCGAGAAGGTCGATCAAAAAGACAGCGGCCTGTCGTTGCGCGAATGGCGCGAGATGCTGGAATCGCTCGGCCTCGACGCCAAATAAGTCAGCACTGACTGATGTATCAGCTCACGACGATGCGCGGCGCTTTGCGCGTGTCGGCGGCGAGCTTGGCCCACACGCGGGCAGCGATGGCGCGATAGGCCTTGGCTTGCGGGCTGTCGGGCTGCGTCGCAGTGATCGGCGTGCCGGCGTCGGACGTCTCGCGGATCGCGATGTGCAGCGGCACTTCGCCCAAGAACTCCACGCCGATCTTGTCGGCTTCCGCCTTGGCGCCGCCATGGCCGAAGATGTGGCTTTCATGGCCGCAGTTCGGGCAGACGAAGGTGCTCATGTTCTCGACGATGCCGAGCAGCGGCACCTCGACCTTCTTGAACATGTTGATGCCCTTGCGCGCGTCCAGCAGCGCGATGTCCTGCGGCGTCGACACGATGACGGCGCCGGCGAGCGGCACGCGCTGCGCCATGGTGAGCTGCGCGTCGCCGGTGCCGGGCGGCATGTCGACCACCAGCACGTCGAGCTCGCCCCAGGCGACGTCGCGCAGCAGCTGTTCGAGTGCGCCGATCACCATCGGGCCGCGCCAGATCATCGGCGAATCTTCCGGCACCAGGAAGCCCATCGACATCGTCTTGAGGCCGTAGGCCTCCATCGGGTTGAGGCGCTTGTCGGCGGTCGGCTCGGGGCGGCCCTTGATGCCCATCATGCGCGGGACCGAGGGGCCGTAGATGTCGGCGTCGAGCAGGCCGACGCGTTTGCCCTCGGCGACGAGGCCGAGCGCGAGGTTGACGGCGACGGTCGACTTGCCGACGCCGCCCTTGCCGGAGGCGACGGCGACGATGTGCTTCACGCCGGGCACGAGGGGCCTGGATGCGGGTGCCTGTCCGGTGGTGGCCTGGCGGCGCGCCATGGTCACGTCTGCCGCACCAGACTGTTCCGTTTTTGGCGCAGGCGCGGGCGGCGGGGCGGCGCGTTCGGCGGTCAGCACCGCGGTCACCGAAGTGACGCCGGGCAATTCCATCACGGCGTCTTCGGCGGCTTTGCGCAGCGGCTCCATATGCGGGCCGCGCGCCGCGTCCACCTCGATGGTGAAGCCGACGTTGCCGCCATGCACGACCACGCCCTTAACCATGCCGAGAGCGACGATGTCCTTGCCGTGATCGGAATCGACGACGGTGCGGAGCGCATCGAGGACTTCGCGTTCTGTGATCGCGGCCATCTTGAAAAACCGTTGTAATGACACCATTTAGGCCAAACGCCGCGCAGCCTCGCGCGTTGCGTCAGGGGGGAAGCTGTCATATAAGGCAGTACCCAATTTGTTGCAAAGACATGGTTTCCGTGCCCCGCAGGGTGCGCAAGCCCGGCACAAAGGAAAAGTACATGCCTTGGTCAAATCAAGGGGGCGGTGGCCCCTGGGGTTCTAGCGGCGGCGGCTCGGGAGGCGGCGGCTCCGGCGGCGGTCCCCAGAGCCCGTGGGGACGCGGGTCCGGCGGCGGCCAGCAGCCGCCCAACTTGGAAGACCTGATCCGGCGCAGCCAAGACCGCTTCAAGAAAGTCTTCCCGGGCGGCGGCAACGCCGGCCCGATCGCCTTCATCGGCCTCGTCCTGTTCGGCCTGATGATGGTCTGGCTCTGCACCTACCGCGTGCAGCCCGACGAACAGGGCGTCGTGCTGCGCTTCGGCGAATGGGTGCGCACCTCCACGCCGGGCCTGAACTTCAAGCTGCCCGACCCCATCGAAGAAGTGATCAAGCCGAAGGTGACGCGTGTCAACCGCGTCGATGCCGGCTTCCGCGCCGTCGGCCCGCTCAACGCGCCGCAGAGCATGCGCCCGGTGCCGGAAGAGGCCCTGATGCTGACGGGCGACGAGAACATCGTCGACATCAACTTCACCGTGTTCTGGGTCATCAACGACGCGGGCAAGTATCTGTTCAACGTCCGCAACCCCGAATCGACGGTGAAGGCCGCCGCCGAAAGCGCCATGCGCGAAGTGATCGGCCGCACGCCGATCCAGCCGATCCTCGCCGAAGGCCGCCGCAAGGTGGAGCAGGACGCGATGGCGCTGCTGCAGCGCATCCTCGACCAGTACGGCACCGGCATCGCCATCACCCAGCTGCAGCTGCAGAAGGTCGATCCGCCAACCTCGGTGGTCGATTCCTTCCGCGACGTGCAGCGCGCCCGCGCCGACCTGGAGCGCGCCCGCAACGAAGCCGAAGCCTATCGCAACGACATCATCCCGCGCGCGCGCGGCGAGGCCGAGCGCATCATCCAGGAGGCGGAAGGCTACAAGCAGCAGATCGTCGCGCAGGCGGAAGGCGACGCCAACCGCTTCCTCGCGGTCTACAAGCAGTACGTCGTGGCGAAGGACATCACCCAGCAGCGCATCTACCTGGAGACCATGGAAGGGATCCTGCGCCGCACCAACAAGGTGATCATCGACCAGGCGGCGAGCGGTTCGGGCGTCGTGCCCTACCTGCCGCTGCCTGAGCTTCAGTCCCGCCCGGCGGCGGCGAAGCCGGCGACGCCGGCCACCGCCGACAGCAGCCAGACGGGAGCCGGCAAATGAACATGAACAGGAACCTGACCATCGTCGGCATCGTCGTCGCCGTCCTGGTCTTCATCGGCCTGAGCTCGACCTTCATCGTGCACCAGACCGACCAGGTCATCGTGCTGCGCTTCGGCAACCCGGTGCGCGTCATCAGCGAGCCGGGCCTGAAGTTCAAGATCCCGCTCGCCGAGACCGTCGTCGCCTACGACAAGCGCGTGCTCGACAGCGATCCGGAAGCCGAGGAAGTGATCGCCTCGGACCAGAAGCGCATCGTGGTCGACGCCTATGCGCGCTATCGCATCGTCGATCCGCTGAAGTTCTTCCAGACGGTGAGCAACGAGCAGGGCCTGCGCGCCCGTCTCGAGCGCGTCGTCAACGGCACGCTGCGCAACGTCATCGGCAACGTGACGCTGACCGCCGTGTTGTCGGAAGAGCGTGCGGCGATCATGAGCCAGATCCAGGCTCAGGTGCAGGAGGAGGCCAAGAGCTTCGGCATCGACGTGATCGATGTGCGCATCCGCCACGCCGACCTGCCGCAGGCCAACAGCGAGGCCATCTTCGCGCGCATGAAGAGCGAGCGCGACCGCGAAGCCAAGGAGTTCCGCGCCCAGGGCGCAGAGCTGGCCCAGCGCATCCGCGCCCGCGCCGACCGCGAACGCACCGTGCTGATCGCCGACGCGCAGAAGCAGGCGCAGATCCTGCGCGGCGACGGCGACGCGCAGCAGGTGGAGATCTGGGCCAAGGCCGCCGGCCAGGACCCGCAGTTCTTCGCCTTCTACCGTTCGATGGAGGCCTATCGCGAGGCCCTCGGCGCCGACAGCACGACCCTCGTCCTGTCGCCGGACAGCGACTTCTTCCGCTACTTCGGCGACATCAGCGGCAAGCCGCGGGCGACCCCCGCGCCGCGCCGTTAAGCCCTTAAGCCAAGGGACGTTAAGCATATGGCCGGCCGCGGCGAATTCGCCGCGGCCGGCCTCGCTTTTCGCAAACGAGCGCGGGCCGGGCGCGTTAACATCTGCGTGAGGGGCATGATTCGCCCCTCGTCAGGCCCCTAACGCCCCATTTCCGTCATAATCGGCTCCTAGTTGTTTAGCCTAACGAAGGCTCGCACCGCGCCTCTTGGCGGAGAAATCCTCCGAGGGGTGGATTGCAAATCGCGATCGGGCCGTTCACCTTTGTGTCGCAGGCTCGGCGTTTCCGGACTCCCGTCCGGCTCAACCAAACGCCGCAGGTCGAATGGAGAAGAAACACCGTGACCCAGCCCCAACCCCTCGCGCCGCTCACGTCGCGGACGGCGCTGTCCCCGATCTCCAAGCCTTCCAAGGCGAAATCTTCATCGTCGCGCTTCACGAGCGGACTGCGCATCGTTTTCGCAGCCCTCGTCGCGGTGAGCTTCTCCATGCCCTTCGCGCGCGCCGCGATGGCGCAGCACGCGCCCGACGGCTTTGCCGACCTCGCCGAGAAGCTCCTGCCGGCGGTGGTCAACATCTCCACGACCCAGACGCCGCATGAGCGCGCGCCCGGCCCGGGCGGCGGTCCTGGCGGCCCCTCGCAGCGCGGCCCCGAGATCCCGCAGTTCCCGCCGGGCTCGCCCTTCGAGGAGTTCTTCAAGGACTTCTTCGACCGCAACCGTCCGGATTCGCAGCAGCAGCAGGCCCGCAAGATCATGTCGCTCGGTTCGGGCTTCATCGTAGACGCGAGCGGCTATGTCGTGACGAACAACCACGTCATCGAAGACGCCGACGAGATCACGGTCATCCTGCATGACGACACGAACCTGAAGGCCAAGCTGGTCGGCCGCGACAAGAACACCGACCTGGCGCTGCTGAAGGTCGAGAGCAGCAAGCCGCTGCCTTTCGTCAAATTCGGCGACTCGGACAAGGCCCGCGTCGGCGACTGGGTCGTCGCCATCGGCAACCCGTTCGGCCTCGGCGGCACGGTGACGGCCGGCATCATCTCGGCGCGCGCGCGCGACATCCAGTCGGGCCCGTACGACGACTTCATCCAGACCGATGCCTCGATCAACCGCGGCAACTCGGGCGGCCCGATGTTCAACATCAACGGCGACGTCATCGGCATCAACACGGCGATCTTCTCGCCGTCGGGCGGCAGCGTCGGCATCGGCTTCGCCATTCCGTCCTCGCTTGCCAAGCCGGTCATCGACCAGCTGCGCGCCACCGGCAAGACCCGCCGTGGCTGGCTCGGCGTCCGCATCCAGCAGGTGACTGACGAGATCGCCGAGAGCCTCGGCCTCGACAAGGCGCGCGGCGCCCTCGTTGCCGGCGTCACCGACGGCGGACCTGCCGAAAAGGGCGGGCTCGAGTCGGGCGACGTGGTGCTCAAGTTCGACGGCAAGGACGTGACGGAGATGCGGCGCCTGCCGCGCATCGTCGCCGAGACGCCGGTCGACAAGGAGGTGCCCGTCACCGTGTGGCGCAAGGGCCATGAAGAGAACGTCCGCGTCAAAGTCGGCGAGCTGAAGGATGACGAAGTCGCCGACAACAAGAGCCAGGGCGGTTCGCAGGACAACGGCGCTCCCAAGGGCAGCGTCAGCGTCCTCGGCATGGGCCTGGCCGACGTGAACGGCAAGATGCGTGAGCAGTTCAAGCTGCCGACGGACGCCAAGGGCGTGGTCGTCGTCGACGTGCAGGGCAACAGCCCGGCCGGCGAGAAGGGCATCCGCGCCGGCGACCTCGTGCTCGAGGTCGCGCAGGACAAGGTCGACAACGCGGCGGACGTGAAGTCGCGCATCGACAAGGCCAAGACGGCCAAGCGCAAGTCCATCCTGCTGCTCGTCGAGCGTCAGGGCGACCAGCGCTTCGTGGTGCTGCCGCTCAGCTAAGTCCCGCGATCAGGGCAGAACGACAAACGGCGCCGGAAATTCCGGCGCCGTTTTCGTTTGTGCGGGAGGCAGCGCTTAAGCGCGGAAGTCCGACGCGCGATAGCCCTGGAGATAGAGCAGCGCCGTGAGGTCGCCGTGGTCGATGCGCACCTTCACGGCGGCGGCGACCGTGGGCTTGGCATGGTAGGCGACGCCGAGGCCGGCGGCCTGCAGCATCGGCAGGTCGTTGGCGCCGTCGCCGACCGTGACGGCGGCAGCCAGCGCGACCTTGCGTTCGCCGGCCAGCCGCTCGAGGGCGGCGAGCTTGGAGTTCTTGTCGAGGATCGGCTCGCGCACCGTGCCGGCGAGCTGGCCGTCGGCCACGTCGATCTCGTTGGCCTGGTCGTAGTCGAATCCGAGCCGCTCGCGCACCTTGCGCGTGAAGAAGCCGAAGCCGCCGGAGACGAGCGCGCAATAGGCGCCGTTGGCGCGCATGGTGCCGATCAGCTCGGGCGCACCCGGCATGATGCGGACGCGCTGCATCGAATCGTCGAGCACGCTGGCGGGCAGGCCCTTGAGCAGCCCGACGCGCTCGCGCACGGCGGCGGCGAAATCGAGCTCGCCGTTCATGGCGCGCGTCGTGATGTCGGCGACCTCGGCCTTGAGGCCGACGTAGTCCGCCAGCTCGTCGAGCATCTCGTTCTGGATGATGGTCGATTCCATGTCGGCGACGAGCAGCGCCTTGCGCCGTCCGGCAGCCGGCTGCACGGCGACGTCGACGGGCGCGCCGTCGAGGCGCTGGCGCGCGGCGGCGAGCATGTCGGCGGCGCGCTCGGGCGCCACGTCGCAGGCGATGTCGGCGGCGACGGCGGGATTGAGCCAGTCGACCGGCTTGGGCGACGCGCCAAGCTCCTGGAGGAGGCCATGCGCGCCGTCGGCGGCGCTGCGGTCGAACGGCTTTTGGGGATTGCCGATGAGGGTGAGGATATGTTCCATGGGCGCGCATATTGGTTGCGCGGCGCGCCGATGGCAACCTCAGAAGGGCATGAAGCGAAGATGGCGGCAGCGGAAAAAGTGCTGGTGATCGGCGGCCCGACGGCATCCGGCAAGTCGGCCCTGGCGCTCGCCTTGGCCGAGCGGCTGGACGGCGTCGTCGTCAACGCCGACAGCATGCAGGTCTATCGCGAGCTGCCGATCCTGACCGCCCAGCCCGACGCGGCCACGCAGGCCCGCGCGCCGCACGCGCTCTACGGCATTCTCGGCATCGACGAGCGCTGCTCCGCCGGCCGCTGGCAGGCCCTGGCGCGCGCAGGGATTGCGGAAGCGCAGGGGCAGGGGCGCCTGCCCGTCGTCGTCGGCGGCACCGGGCTTTATCTGCGCGCCCTGATGGGCGGCCTCGCCGACATCCCCGCCGTGCCCGAGGAGATTCGTGCCGGCGTGCAGGCGCGGCTCGCCGAGATGGGCCCGGCGGCCTTTCATGCCGAACTGGCGGCGCGCGACCCCGAGATGGCGGCGAAGCTGAATCCGAACGACCGCCAGCGCCTGACCCGCGCCGCCGAAGTGCTGGCGGCGACCGGGCGGTCGCTCGCCGATTGGCAGCGCGATGCAGCCGCTGCCGCCCCCGCTGCCGACTTCCGCACCGTCCTGGTCGCGCCGCCGCGCGATGACCTTTATGCCGCCTGCGATGGCCGCTTCGAGGCCATGCTGGCGGCTGGCGCCCTCGACGAGGCGGCCGCGGTCGGTCGGCAGATCGCCGCCGACGGGCTGGCGGAGGACTTGCCCGCCCTGAAGGCCTTGGGCCTGCGCGAGCTGCTGGCGCACCTGGCGGGGAATCTGCGTCGACGGGACGCCATTGAAGCCGCCAAGATGGCCACCCGGCACTACGCCAAGCGGCAGATGACTTGGTTCAAAGGGCAGTTTCTTGCGAGATACACCATTGATAAGAAATTAAATGAACAATCTATGGCCGATTATGCGAAGAAAATTAGCGATTTTTTCTTGACCCTCGGAAACTAACCTCCTAATTTGTGCCTCCTTCGCCGCCGGGTTGTGCATCGCAGCATGCCTGGGTGGCTTTGTTTTCCTGGGCTTTTGACTTGTGCCGGCGTCCTGCAACCGCAGACGCCTCCCTGTCGGAAGCCCTTGGCATGATCGACCGTGGTGAACGTGATGAAGAACGCGCAGATGAGCGGAGCGGAAATCCTCCTCAAGGCCCTGACCGATCAGGGCGTCGAGGTCGTCTTCGGCTATCCCGGCGGCGCGGTGCTGCCGATCTACGACGCGCTGTTCCAGCAGAAGGCGATCCGCCACATCCTCGTCCGCCAGGAAGGCGGCGCGGTCCATGCGGCCGAAGGCTACGCGCGCTCGACCGGCAAGGTCGGCGTCGTGCTCGTGACCTCCGGGCCGGGCGCCACCAATGCCGTGACCGGCCTGACCGACGCGCTGATGGACAGCATTCCGGTGATCTGCCTCACCGGCCAGGTGCCGACGCACCTGATCGGCAACGACGCCTTCCAGGAAGCCGACACGACCGGCATCACGCGCCCCTGCACCAAGCACAACTACCTGGTGAAGGACGTGAACGACCTGTCGCGCGTCGTGCACGAGGCGTTCTACGTCGCCACCACGGGCCGTCCCGGCCCGGTCGTCATCGACCTGCCGAAAGACGTGCTGCAGATCAAGGGCAGCTACAAGCCGGCGCAGCCGACGGAGCACCAGAGCTACCGTCCGCAGGTGCGCGCCGAGGCTGACCGCATCGCCGAGGCGGTGGAGCTGATCGCCCACGCCAAGCGGCCGATCTTCTACACCGGCGGCGGCGTCATCAATTCGGGCAACGCAGCCTCGAAGCTGCTGATCGAGTTCGTCAAGCTGACCGGCTATCCGATCACCAACACGCTGATGGGCCTCGGCGCCTATCCGGGCTCCGACCCGCAGTTCGTCGGCATGCTCGGCATGCACGGCACGTACGAGGCGAACCTCGCCATGTACAACTGCGACGTGATGATCAACGTCGGCGCCCGCTTCGACGACCGCGTGACCGGCAAGATCGCCGAGTTCTCGCCCAAGTCGAAGAAGATCCACATCGACATCGACCCGAGCTCGATCAACAAGAACGTGCTGGTCGACCTGCCGCTGGTCGGCGACGTGGCGACCGTGCTGCGCCAGCTGCTCAAGCGCTGGAAGGACGGCAACCACCACAGCGACAAGAAGGCGCTCGCCGCCTGGTGGAAGCAGATCGAGCTGTGGCGCAAGCGCGACTGCCTGCGCTACGAGCCCTCCAAGAAAGTCATCAAGCCGCAGCACGCCTTGCAGCGCCTGCAGGAGATGACGAAGGGCCGCGACACCTACATCACCACGGAAGTGGGCCAGCACCAGATGTGGGCGGCGCAGTTCCTGAAGTTCGAGAGCCCGCGCCACTGGATGACGTCGGGCGGCCTCGGCACCATGGGCTACGGCCTGCCGGCCGCCATCGGCGCGCAGGTGGCGCATCCCAAGGCGCTCGTCGTCGACGTCGCCGGCGAAGCCTCGATCATGATGAACATCCAGGAGCTTTCCACGGCGCGGCAGTACCGCCTGCCGGTGAAGGTCTTCATCCTGAACAACCAGTACATGGGCATGGTGCGCCAGTGGCAGGAGCTGCTGCACGGCGGCCGCTACTCGGAAAGCTACATGGAGAGCCTCCCGGACTTCGTGAAGCTGGCCGAATCGTTCGGCGGCGTCGGCCTTCGCGCCAGCAAGCCCGAGGAGCTGGACGGCGTGATCGAGCAGATGCTCGCGACCGACAACTTCGTCATCGCCGACATCATGGTCGACCAGAACGAGAACGTCTTCCCGATGATCCCGTCGGGCGCCGCGCATTACGACATGCTGCTCGGTCCGGCCGACAGGGCCGCCAGGCCGGTGTCGGAAGAGGGCATGGTCCTCGTCTGACGGGGCGCATCCCGGTTCATCCCAGAGTTTCACCTATCGCCGGCGGACGCCCCTCGTGAGATCGGGCCCGCCGGCCCATTCGGAGTGAGTGTTCGTGGCCGACAGCAAGACCGCCAGCGTTAAGAATGACGGCACGGTGCAGAAGCACACCATCGCGGTGCTCGTGGCCAACGAGGCCGGCGTGCTGGCCCGCGTCATCGGCCTGTTCTCGGGCCGTGGCTACAACATCGAGAGCCTGACCGTGGCCGAGGTCGACGCGGCGCGCGCCCAGTCGCGCATCACCATCGTCACCTCCGGCACCATGCAGATCATCGAGCAGATCAAGGCGCAGCTGCGCCGCCTCGTGCCCGTCTTCAAGGTCAGCGACCTGACGACGGACGGCCCGGCGGTCGAGCGCGAAATGGCGCTGGTCAAAGTCGCCTCGAGCGGCGATAAGCGCGTCGAATCCCTGCGAATCGCCGACATTTTCCGCGCTGGCGTAGTCGATTCGACCAACAAGTCGTTCGTCTTCGAGATCACCGGTTCGACGGAAAAGATCAATGCTTTCATAGGCTTGATGCAGCCGCTCGGCCTCAAGGACGTGTCGCGGACCGGCGTCGTCGCTATTGCCCGGGGCGAGAAGCCCCTCTAAAACCCAGCCCGCCGGTCCCTTTTCAGGGCGCCGGGCCCTCCAAAGACAAGGAATTTCCCTATGCGCGTCTATTACGATCGTGATGCCGATGTGAACCTGATCAAAGGCAAGAAGGTCGCCATCGTCGGCTACGGCAGCCAGGGCCATGCCCACGCCCTCAACCTGAAGGATTCGGGCGTGAAGGACGTCGTCGTCGCGCTGCGCGCCGGCTCGGCCACCGCCAAGAAGGCGGAAGACGCCGGCCTGAAGGTGATGACCGCCGCCGACGCCGCCAAGTGGGCCGACATCGTCATGATCCTCGTTCCGGACGAGCTGCAGGCCCAGCTCTACAAGGACGACCTGCGCGACAACATGAAGAAGGGCGCCGCCCTGGTCTTCGCCCACGGCTTCAACATCCACTTCCAGCTCATTGAGCCGCGTCCGGACATGGACGTGTTCATGATCGCGCCCAAGGGCCCCGGCCACACGGTCCGCGGCGAGTACCAGAAGGGCGGCGGCGTGCCCTGCCTGATCGCCGTCCACCAGGACGCCACGGGCACCGCCCACGACCTCGGCCTGTCCTACGCCTCCGCCATCGGCGGCGGCCGCTCGGGCATCATCGAGACGACCTTCCGCGAGGAATGCGAGACCGACCTGTTCGGCGAGCAGTCCGTGCTCTGCGGCGGCCTGACCCAGCTCATCCAGGCCGGCTTCGAGACCCTGGTCGAGGCCGGTTATGCCCCGGAAATGGCCTATTTCGAGTGCCTCCACGAGGTCAAGCTGATCGTCGACCTGATCTATGAAGGCGGCATCGCCAACATGCGCTACTCGATCTCCAACACGGCGGAATACGGCGACTACGTCACCGGCCCGCGCCTGATCGACGCCGGCGTGAAGGCCCGCATGAAGGAAGTCCTGGACGACATCCAGTCGGGCAAGTTCGCCCGCAACTGGGTGCAGGAAAACCAGGCCGGCCAGCCTTATTTCAAGGCCACCCGCCGCAAGACCGCCGAGCATCCGATCGAGGAAGTGGGCGCCAAGCTGCGCGCCATGATGCCGTGGATCGCCAAGAACCGCCTGGTCGACAAGTCCAAGAACTAGGCTTCCACCTAGGGTTGAATCCCTAGTTGGCGGAATCGGAGGGCGGGGCGCGATGCGTCCCGCCCTTTTTCGTGCCCGTAAGATGGCCGGCCGGCGACCGGACCCTGTCCGAAATGGTTAACGGGCGATGACAGCCAAGTGGCGGAAAACTGCGGAATGTCAGGGCATTTTCAGAAAATCGGCGTTGCGAAACGGCTGGGAAAGGCCGTAAAAAGAAAGCGTTAACCATTTTTTTTAATATTTTGCTGACTATGGGCCGCTACAGCGATCTTCCCGAACATGACAGGGCGGATCTGCGGCTGACGAATTTGACGGCCGACCTTTCGGATAAGACGCCGAAGATCGGTGGGAGGCGATTGTTGAGCCTGGTGGGGGAGGGCGCGTGCTGCGTTCGTCCGAGTCGCGTGAGTGGATGAAAAAAACGTTCCAACGTCGCGGCCATCTTTCGACCCAACATCAGTGCGATGCTGATCACCTTCACGCGGCTGCGCGTTGCGCGCGCCGGGCGTGCGTGACGAGTTCGAGTTAAGACTCGTCGAGATAGAGACATGGACCGACGCGTCGTCGGTCCGAGACAGAAGGGACTGCTTGAATATGTTTTCCGGATTGCTGGGGATGCTGTCGGCCGACATGGCCATCGACTTGGGCACGGCGAACACGCTGGTCTACGTCAAGGGGCGCGGCATCGTGCTCAACGAGCCGTCGGTGGTCGCCATCGCCAGCATCAAGGGCAAGAAGCAAGTCCTCGCCGTCGGCGACGAAGCGAAGATGATGCTCGGCCGCACGCCCGGCAACATCGAAGCGATCCGCCCGCTGCGCGACGGCGTCATCGCCGACTTCGAGATCGCCGAAGAGATGATCAAGCACTTCATCCGCAAGGTGCACAACCGCCGCAGCTTCGCGAGCCCGCAGATCATCGTCTGCGTGCCCTCCGGCTCCACCGCCGTCGAGCGCCGCGCGATTCAGGAATCGGCTGAAGCGGCCGGCGCGCGCCGCGTGTTCCTCATCGAAGAGCCGATGGCCGCCGCGATCGGCGCCGGCCTGCCGGTGACCGAGCCCACGGGCTCGATGGTCGTCGACATCGGCGGCGGCACGACGGAAGTCGCCGTGCTCTCGCTCGGCGGCATCGTCTACTCGCGCAGCGTGCGCGTCGGCGGCGACAAGATGGACGAGGCGATCATCGCCTACATCCGCCGCAACCATAACCTGCTGGTCGGCGAAGGCTCCGCCGAGCGCATCAAGAAGGAAATCGGCTCGGCCTGCCCGCCGCCGGACGGCGAAGGCCGCGTCATGGAGATCAAGGGCCGCGACCTGATGAACGGCGTGCCGAAGGAACTGATCATCAGCGAGCGGCAGATCGCCGAAAGCCTCGCCGAGCCGATCAGCGCCATCGTCGAGGCCGTGAAGGTCGCGCTCGAGCACACGGCGCCGGAACTGGCCGCCGACATCGTCGACAAGGGCATCGTCATGACGGGCGGCGGCGCGCTCCTCGGCAACCTCGACTACGTGCTGCGCCACGCCACCGGCCTGCCGGTGTCGATCGCCGACGACCCGCTGTCCTGCGTCGTGCTCGGCACCGGCCGCGCCCTCGAGGAAATGAAGACGTTGAAGCACGTTCTGAGCCAGAGTTACTAACAGCGACCGACACCAGTCCCAGCATTAGCGAGCCGCCATGGCGACGAAGCTGCAGAAACAGGGCGTATTGGCCAAGTTGGCGACCCTCAGGGGAGTCGCCCAGCGATTCGCCTTCGTGTCCCTGTTCCTGCTGGCCTTCGCGCTGATGATGCTGGGCAAGGCCGAGAACGTCGTCGTCGAGCGCACTCGCGCCGGCATCGCCGACATCGCGGCGCCGATTCTCGACGCCGTCTCGCGCCCCGTCGCCACGGTCACCGACCTCATCGCGCAGACGAACGAGATGATGAACCTCCGCGGCGAGAACCTGCGCCTGCGCGAGGAAAACGCCCGCCTGCGGGCCTGGCACGGCGTCGCGACGCATCTCGCCGCCGAGAACGAGGCGCTGCGCGATCTGCTCCACTACGTGCCGCCGGCCCGCGGCGGCTTCATCTCCGCCCGCGTCGTCGGCGACGGCGGCGGCCCCTTCGTGCGCAGCGCCCTGATCAATTCCGGCGAGCGCGACGGCGTGGTGAAGGGCTTGGCGGCGATCAACGAGGAGGGCCTCGTCGGGCGCATCACCGACGTCGGCCAGCGTTCCTCGCGCCTGCTGCTGCTCACCGACTTCAACTCGCGCATCCCGGTGCAGCTCGAGACGAGCCGCGACCGCGCCATCCTCACCGGCGACAATTCGCCGCAGCCGCAGCTCGCCTTCCTGCCGCCCAACGCGCGGCCCAAGGTGGGCGAGCGCGTCGTGACCTCGGGCTACGGCGGCGTGCTGCCGGCCGGCCTGCCGGTCGGCCTCGTGCTCGGCATGCGCGACGGCCAGATGCGCGTCCAGCCTTTCGTGAACTGGGACCGCCTCGAATATGTCCGCATCGTCGACTTCGGGCCGATTCCGGCGCCGGAAGCGTCCGCTGCCGATGCGCCCGTGATCGTGCCCGTGCCGGAGAAGCCGGCGCTGCGCGCCGCGCCGCAGGCCGCCGAGTCACCGGCCGTGGAAGAAGACGGCGTCCCGCCGGCCGCCGAGAAGCTGCCGCCGTCCTTGCTGGCCGCGCCTCCAGTCGTCGCGCCGCAAGCCGGGGCGCCACCCGCCAATTCGCCGGCATCCGGCGCGCGGCCATGAAGGGCGGGGGGCTCTGGCAGCGCGTGGACCGGTTCGGTCGCAACCTGGTCCCCCTCGGCGTCACCCTGCTGATGGTGCTGATCGGCGCCGTGCCGCTGCCGATCGCCGGCTACGCGTCCGTGGTGCCGCTGTTCTCGCTCTGCGCCGTGTTCTTCTGGGCGATCTACCGTCCGCACCTGCTGCCGCTTTCGCTCGTCTTCGTCATCGGCCTAGTGCAGGACGCGCTCGCCGGCACGCCCTTCGGCCTGCACGCGCTGATGCTGCTGATCACCTACGGCATGGTGGCGAGCCAGCGCCGCTTCTTCCTCGGCAAGCCCTTCACCCTGGTGTGGTGGGGCTTCATGCTGATCGCGCTGATCGCCATCGTCACCGCCTGGCTGCTGGCCTCCATCGCCATCGGCACGGTCATGCGGCCGGGGCCGGCGACCTTCCAGTTCCTGCTGACCCTGGCGCTCTACCCGGTGATCGCCCTGCTGCTTTCCGGCGCGCAGCGCCTGCTGCCGCAGCCGGCGTGAGGACGGCGCGATGAACCGCGACCAGGAACGCTCGAAATCCTTCACCCGCCGCGCCCTGCTGCTCGGCGGCGTGCAGGTCGTGCTGTTCTCGGCGCTCACCGGGCGCATGTACTTCCTGCAGGTCGTCGAGTCGGAGAAATACAAGGTCCTGTCGGAGGACAACCGCATCAACCTGCGGCTGCTGCCGCCGCCGCGCGGCCGCATCGTCGACCGCTTCGGCGTGCAGCTAGCGGCCAACAAGCAGAACTACCGCGTCATCGTCATCGCGGAGAAGACGGCCGACGTGGAGCGCACGCTGCAGCGCGTCGGCGCCATCGTCGAGCTGACCGACTACGAGAAGCGCCGCATCATGCGCGACGTGAAGCGCAAGCGCAGCTTCATCCCGACGATGGTGCGCGAGAACCTGACGTGGGAAGAAGTCTCGCGCATCGAGGTCAATGCGCCGGACTTGCCGGGCGTCAGCATCGAGGTCGGCGAGAGCCGCCACTATCCTTACGCAGAGCAGACGGCGCATCTCGTCGGCTACGTCGCCGCCGTGTCGGAGAAGGAGCTGACCGGCGACCCGCTGCTCGAGCTGCCGGACTTCCGCATCGGCAAGAACGGCATCGAGAAGACGCACGACATCCGCCTGCGCGGCCGCGCAGGCCGCAGCGAGATGGAAGTCAACGCCTTCGGCCGCGTCATCCGCGAGCTGAACCGCAAGGAAGGCCAGCCCGGCGAAGACATCCAGCTCACCATCGACATGAGCCTGCAGGCCTTCGCCCACCAGCGCTTCGGCGAGGAGAGCGGCGCCGCCGTGGTGATGGATGTCACCAACGGCGAGATACTGGCGCTCGTTTCGGCGCCGAGCTTCGATCCTAACCTGTTCACGAACGGCATCAGCGGCGAGAACTGGCGCGGGCTCCTCAACAACGAGAAGGCGCCGCTGAGCAACAAGGCGATCTCCGGCCAGTATCCGCCGGGCTCGACCTTCAAGCTCGTCGTCGGCCTGGCGGCGCTCGACAGCGGCATCGTCACGTCCGACCACCGCGTGTTCTGCCCGGGCTACCGCGACCTCGGCAACGTCCGCTTCCACTGCTGGAAGCACAATGGCCACGGCACGCTCGACATGCAGGGCGGCCTGGCCAATTCTTGCGACGTCTACTTCTACGACCTGGCGCAGAAGATCGGCATCGACCGCATCTCGGAGATGGGACGCCGCATGGGCATGGGCGCGCCGCTCGGCCTCGACCTGCCCAATGAGCGCCCCGGCCTGATGCCGACGCGCGATTGGAAGCGCCGCGTGCTCGGCCACGGCTGGTCGCTCGGCGAAACGCTGGTCGCCGGCATCGGCCAGGGCTTCATCCTCGCCACCCCGCTGCAGCTCGCGACCATGGTGTCGCGCGTCGCCACCGGGCGCGCCGTGACGCCGACGCTGACGCGCCGCCCCGACGCCGTCGCCATCGGGCCGCAGCTCGCCTCGTCGGCCTTCGCGGCCGACGGCGACGCCTCGCTGTTTCCCTCGCTGGGCCTGCAGCCGTCCTGGATCGCCACCATGCACGCCGGCATGAACGGCGTGTCGAACGTGCCAGGGGGCACCGCCTATGGCGCGCGCATCAAGGAGAAGGAGTTCGCCCTGGCGGGCAAGACCGGCTCCGCCCAGGTCAAGCGCATCACCATGGCCGAGCGCGCCAGCGGCGTGCTGAAGAACGAGCAGCGCCCGTGGAAGGACCGCGACCACGCCCTGTTCGTGGCCTTCGCGCCCTACGACAATCCGCGCTACGCCATCGGCATGATCGTCGAGCATGGCGGCGGCGGCGCCGCAGTCGCGGCGCCCATCGCGCGCGACATCCTGCTCGAGGCGCAGAAGCGCGACCCGGTGCACAAGGCGCCGTCGGCCTCGCTCGCGCCGCTCGGCCCGCTGCCCATGCCGAGGGACCAGACATGAGCCTGCTGTCCTCGTCCCATTCCTCTCAGATGACGCTGCCGCAGAAGTTTCTGCAGCTCAACTGGGGGCTGATCTTTCTGCTGCTGCTCGTCAGCTCGGTGGGCTTCGCCATGCTCTATTCGGCGGCCGGCGGTGACTTCCAGCCCTGGGCCGTGCGCCAGATGATGCGCTTCGCCACGGGCCTCGGCCTCATGGTGCTGGTGGCCATGGTCGACCTGCGCATCTGGATGCGCTACGCCTACCTCATCTACGGCGTCGGCCTGCTGATGCTCATCTGGGTCGACGTGGCCGGCGTCGTCGGCATGGGCGCCCAGCGCTGGATCAACATCGGCCCGCTCAGCCTGCAGCCGTCCGAAATCATGAAGGTCGCCATCGTCCTCGTGCTGGCGCGCTATTTCCACGGCCTGAGCCACGAGCAGGTCGGCCGGCCGCAATATCTCGTCTGGCCGCTGCTGCTGATCGCCATGCCGTCGGGCCTCGTGCTGGTGCAGCCCGACCTCGGCACCGCGGCGATGCTGGTGATGACGTCCGGCATGCTGTTCCTGCTCGCCGGCGTGCGGCTGTGGAAGTTCGCCGTGCTGATCGCGGCGGGCGGCGGGGCGCTGCCGATCGTCTGGGGGTTCATGCGCGACTACCAGCGCCAGCGCATCCTCACCTTCATGAATCCGGAAAACGACCCGCTCGGCTCGGGCTACCACATCCTGCAGTCGAAGATCGCCCTCGGCTCGGGCGGCATCTTCGGCAAGGGCTTCCTCGAGGGCAGCCAGGCGCATCTGAACTTCCTGCCTGAAAAGCAGACCGACTTCATCTTCACCATGCTGGCGGAGGAGTGGGGCATCGTCGGCGGCCTGACCCTGCTGGCGCTCTACACCCTCATCATCGTCTACGGCTACGCCATCGCGCTGCGCAGCCGCAGCCAGTTCGGCCGGCTTTTGGCCCTCGGCCTGACGTCGATGTTCTTCCTCTACGTCTTCATCAACGTCGCCATGGTGATGGGCCTGCTGCCCGTGGTCGGCGTGCCCCTGCCGCTGGTGTCCTACGGCGGCACCTCGATGCTGACCTTGCTGTTCAGCTTCGGCCTGATCATGGGCGTCTACATCCACCGCGACCTGATGGTCGGCCGCAGCGGCGGCGGCGAGTTCTAGGCCGGATTCCGGCCGGGCGGCCCCCGGCCGAGTTATGCACAGGCTAGAAAGCCCGCCAAATCTGGGTTTTCGATCCTGTCGTCGGCCTGTCGCTTCGGGTATCGACAAGCTGGACGGGCTTTGCTATATCCCCGGTCCCTCCTCGGGGGCGCATAGCTCAGTTGGTAGAGCAGCTGACTCTTAATCAGCGGGTCGTAGGTTCGAGTCCTACTGCGCCCACCATCCCTTCCAGGGATCGGTGGATTCGGCGAAGCCGCCCGGCGGCGTCGCCCCAGCATCCTCAGACAGTTTGGCAGTTGGCGGCAGGACGGAGCCGGACAGGCCCCGCAGATCTTCGACGATCGTGAGAAGGGCTGTGCCATGGACAGGGACAATGCCGCAAAACAGGCCATTCTCCGCCTGATCGATGCGTTGGCGGCCGCCTGGAACGCGCATGACGCCAAGGCCTACGCCGCGAGCTTCGCGGAGGACGTGGACTACACCAACGTCTTCGGCATCCTGGTGCAGTGCCGCGCGGGCGTCGAACGCTCGCATGCCGCCCTCTTCAAGACCATGTTCAAGGACAGCCGCTGGACCGAGGCGGAGACGTCGATCCGCTTCGTCCGTCCCGACGTCGCCGCCGTCGACGTGCGCTGGCAGATGATCGGCGCGCGCGACGCGCAAGGCAAGGAATGGCCGGCGCGGCACGGCCTGCTGAGCGCCATCGCGACGGAGACGCCGGAAGGCTGGGCCTTCGCCGTTTTCCACAACCAGGACCTGCCGCCGCCCGAACGGCTGGCGGAGATCACGAAAGCGATGTCCAGGGAGCCTGGCGCGCAAAGATAATGCGCGTCCGAACCAGTTCCCCTACCATCCGCCGGCAAGCTGGGGGGCAGGGCGGCATGGCGATTTCCGCCGAAGGGCA
The DNA here is from genome assembly GCA_036500145.1 of Alphaproteobacteria bacterium. Taxonomy (GTDB): domain Bacteria; phylum Pseudomonadota; class Alphaproteobacteria; order SMXQ01; family SMXQ01; genus CAMAVH01. The sequence goes on from DASYCO010000068.1 coordinate 18,400, forward strand.
GGTTCAGGACATTCCATCGCTGACGTCGCTGCGGGGCCTCGCGGCGCTGTTCGTGCTGCTCTATCACTTCTGCTCGCCGGCGATGCTGCCGAACCTGGGCGTCAACGAGCTAACGGGCTTCTTCGGCAAAGGCTACCTGTGGGTGGACGTGTTCTTCGTCCTCAGCGGCTTCATCATCACCCACGTCTATCGCGGGCGCCTGATGCAGGCGCGGTCGTGGCGGCCCTACAAGGATTTCTTCGTCGCGCGTTTCGCGCGCATCTACCCGCTGCACGCGTTCCTCCTGCTGGCCTTCCTCGCCATCGAATGCGCGAAATGGGCCGGGCAGTCGAGCCTAGCCGTCGCGACGCCCGCCTTCGCGGGGCCGCGCTCGGCCGAATCCTTCTTCTCGAACCTGTTCCTCCTGCATGCATTCGGCCTGCAGGACATGCTGACGTGGAACGGCCCCTCCTGGTCGATCAGCGCCGAATGGTGGGCCTACATGCTCTTTCCGCTGCTGATCCGCGGCTACTCCCGGTTGACGCTTCCGTCCTGCCTGGCCGGGTTCGGCGCGTTGATGCTCGCCGCCGCCTGGCTGGCGAGCGGGGCGCATCAATATGACGTGACCTATGATCTCGGCTTCCTCAGGGGCCTGATCGGGTTCAGCGCCGGCATCCTGAGCTACTGGCTCTACGAGCGCTTTCCCGCCGCAAGGCCGCTGACGGCGGACTGGGGCTTCCTGGCGGTCGCGGCTGCCCTGGCCGCGCTGTTCCATGCCGGCGCGCGCGACATCTTCATCCTGCCGCTGTTCGTGCCGCTGATCCTCGCCACGGCGCGCAACCAGGGCCGCGTCAGCCGGCTCTTCGACATGTGGGCATTGCGGCGTCTCGGCGAGATCTCCTATTCGGTCTATCTCCTGCAGGCGCTGACGTCCTTCCTGCTCGGCAGCAGCCTCAAGCGCCTTCTCGGCCATCCGCTTCCCGAACTGGGCCTGGGGGCGTCCTGGATCGCGCTGGCCTGCCTGGTCGCGGCGACGCTCGTCCTCGCCACGGCGACATGGAAGATCGTTGAGCTGCCCTCCCGCCGCTTCGTCCGCGGGCTGTTCCACGACCGCGCGCCCTTGCTGGTGGAAACGCGCTGACCCTTCCGGCGAACGGAAGAAACCCTTCGCGGGCGTGACAGTCCACGAAGGGTTTTTCATGCGTGGAAGGTGCGGGCCGGCGTCAGGTTCCCGCCGCCATCGCCTTGACGGCCGTCGCGGTCAGCGGCTTGCCGCCGATCGCCCATTCGCCGCTTTCGATCTCCTGCACGCGCACCCAGGTGACGGTGCGCATCTTCTCGCCTTCGATCGCGACCATCGCGTCGGTCACCTTCTCGATCATGGTCTTCTTCTGGTCCGGAGTGAAAACGCCCTTGATGAGCTGAATGTCGATGAGCGGCATGTCTGCCTCCTTGGGAGTGGAAGGGCCAGGCGGCCCGGTCCTCGGACCATCTCAAAAACCCGAGGGATGCCGCCAGTTCAGGAACTGAATCGACCCGATACAGATACTGAACTAGGCCGCCGTCGCCCGGCGGGGCTAATCTGCCTTCGCATCCTCGGGAGGGTTCGATGACGCACGGCAGCTACAAGCAATTCTGTCCGGTGGCGATGGCCTCGGAAATTCTGTGCACGCGCTGGACCGTCGTGCTGCTGCGCGAGCTCATGGCCGGCTCGACGCGCTTCAACGACCTGCGGCGCGGCGTGCCGCGCATGTCGCCGGCGCTGCTCTCGCAGCGGCTGAAGGACCTCGAAGCGGCCGGCGTCATCTCGCGCAAGCCGTCGCGCGGCGAGCCGGGCCTGTTCGAATATCGCCTCACGCTCGCGGGCGAAGACTTGAAGCCTTTGATCGAGGCCTTCGGAAATTGGGGCCAGCGCTGGATCGAGAGCGACCTGTCGCTGCAGAATCTCGACGTGTCGCTGCTGATGTGGGACATGCGCCGCAACCTCGACACGACTCCCATGCCGAGCAAGCGCAACGTGATCCATTTCCAATATCCGGAACTGGCGCCAGTGCAGCGCTCCTGGTGGCTATTGGTCGAGCCGGAGACCGGCGTCGATCTTTGTTCGGTCGATCCCGGCTTCGACGTCGACCTCTACGTCTCCACCGACCTGCGCACCATGACGGCGATCTGGATGGGTTACGACAATGTCCGCAACGCCCTGAAGACCGACCGCATCCTTTTGACCGGCGACCGCAAGATCGCGGCGGACATGCAGACCTGGCTCGGCCTCAGCCATTTCGCCAAGGAGCGCAGGCGCGTAGGCTGAGGGGCAGGGCCACCTGCGCCCTTTGTCCATGTCCGCAGTTCGGGAGTCAGCGTGTCACAGCCATCCCTTGATCGAGATGCCGTAGCGGCCGGCCCGGAAGGGCAGCCGTCGTCCCGCCGCGGCCTGGTGCTGGCCGCCTGCATCCTCGCTTCCTCGATGGCCTTCATCGACGGCTCGGCGCTCACCGTCGCGTTGCCCAACCTGCGCGCGCATTTCGGCGCCGACCTCGCGTCGGTGCAATGGGTGGTCAACGGCTATGTGCTCGCCCTGGCGTCCCTCACGCTGATCGGCGGCGCGTTCGCCGACGTCTACGGCAAGGGGCGGATGCTGTCGGTCGGCTGCCTCCTGTTCGGCCTGGCCTCCGCCGCCTGCGCCCTGGCGCCGACGCCGGCCTGGCTGATCGCCGCCCGCGTGCTGCAGGGCTTCGCCGCCGCCATCCTGACCCCCGCCAGCCTCGCCCTCATCGGCGCGACCTATCCGCGTGCCGAACGCAACGGCGCCATCGGCGTCTGGGCCGCCGTGTCGGCGCTGACCACCGCCGGCGGCCCGGTGCTCGGCGGCTGGCTGACCGAGACCTTCGGCTGGCAGTCGGTGTTCTGGATCAACCCGCCCCTGGCGCTCGCCGCCGTCGCCATCCTGCTGGCCGTCGCGCCGCAGGACCGCCGCGAGCCGCGCCGCTTCGACATCATGGGCGCTGTCATCCTCGCCGCGGCGCTCGGCGCGCTCGCCTGGGCGCTGAGCCAGGTCGGCCAGGCGGGCGGCGAGGGCGTCGCGGCGCAGCAGGTCGCCAGACTCGCCGCCGTCGCCGGAGCGGGGGTGCTGGGGCTCGTGCTCTACGTGGTCTGGGAGCGCCGCACCGACCATCCGATGACGCCGCCGCGCCTCGTGGAGAACCGCTCCTTCCTCGGCCTCAACCTCGCGACGCTGGCGATCTATGGCGGGCTCGCGATCACGTTCTTCCTGCTGCCCTTCGACCTCATCGACCGGCGCGGCCTGTCGGCGACCGGCGCGGGGCTGGCTTTCCTGCCCTTCACCCTGGGCGTCGGGCTCCTCTCCAAGGTCTTCGGCAGCCTGGCGGACAGGACGGGTGCCCGCCTGCTGCTGATCGTCGGGCCGGCCGGAGCCGCGCTCGCCAACGTCTGGCTCGCCCTGGGCCAGAACGCGTCACTGACGGTGGGCGTGCTGGGGCCCATGGCGCTGTTCGGGCTCTCCATGGCCGTGCTGGTGGCGCCGCTCACGGCGTCGGTCATGTCCTGCGTGCCGCAGGCCGACGAAGGGCTCGCCTCGGGCATCAACAATGCCGCGAGCCGCATCGCACAGCTCGCCGGCGTCGCCATGGCGGCGGGCGTCGCATCCTTTCCGGGCGGCTATGAGGCCGGCCTCGTGGCCGCGGCCGTCGCCTGCCTCGGCGGCGCCCTGATCATCGCGGCGACGCTGCCGAGATCGCAGTCAAAGCGAGCGACGAAGGGCGGCTGATTTCAGCGCGTCGGCATTTGTGCCCGCCGTCGTCCCGCATTATCCTGACGCGAGAAGCGAGACGGCAAGGCGCTCCGGCGTGTCCATGGCCGCAAGTCATCATCAGGGAGAACATCCATGGCTGGCCAACAGCATTCATCCCCGTCGCCTACGCGCCGCGTGGTCGCCGGCCATGACGTGTCAGGCAAGGCGATCATCCTGCGCGACGGCCTGCTGACCAACGGCAAGCGCGCCGACACAGGGTTGGTCGTGACGCCGGTCTGGTCGACCGACCAGACGCCGGCCGATGTCTGGAGCGACGAGGACTTTGGCGCGCGCCCGCAGGGCATCCAGCCGCCGCCGCGCAGCTCGCGCCTGTCGGTCGTCGACATTCCGCCCGGCTTCTCCGGCGTCATGCATCGCACCGACACGCTGGACTACGTGACCTGCCTGTCGGGCAGCGTCGAGATGGAAATGCCCGGAAGCCCGACCATCTCGCTACGCGCCGGCGACGTGATGGTGCAGCAGGGCACCGACCACCGCTGGATCAACCGCAGCGGCGAGACCTGCCGGCTGGCTGTCGTGCTGATCGACGCCTTGACCAAGCCCGACCCGAATCGCGCCGGCTGGACCGCGCATGCCAAGCCGCCCGGCACGGGGCCGCTGCCCGACCCGGCGATCCGCCGTGTCGTCACGACCCGGCGCGACGGCAAGGACGCGGTGATGTTCGACAGCATCGCGAGCAACCATAAATGGTCCGGGCGCGGCACGGTGGCGACCCTGGTCTGGTCGACCGAAGGCTGTCCCGCCGACATCTGGGGCGGCATCGACCAGGGCGAGCGCATCCTCGGCCATCAGCCGCTGGTCGAAGGCTCGCGCTTCTCGGTCAACGACTATCCGCCGGGCACCCCGGGCAACATGCATGTCACGGACACGCTGGACTACGCCATCATCCTGGCGGGCGCGATCCGCATGGACCTCGACGATTCGACGGTGCGGCTCGGCACAGGCGACATCCTCGTCCAGCAGGCGAACAACCATTCCTGGATCAACGAGGGCGACGTGACCTGCCGCATCGCCTTCGTGCTGCTCGACGGCAAGAAGCGGCCCGGCGGCGAGTTTCGGCGTCCGATCTAGCCGGAACCGGGGCGACGCTGCGCCGTTCATGTCCGAACGCAAGGGCCGAACAGGCCATCACATTACAGGGGTAACGTCATGACTATTCTCGGCACTCTGATCATCGGCCTGCTCGCGGGTTTCGTCGCCAAGCTGCTGATGCCGGGGCGCGACCCTAAGGGCTTCATCATCACCATCGTGCTAGGCGTCGTCGGCGCCTTCGTCGCCACCTGGCTCGGCCAGGGCCTGGGCTGGTATGCGCCGGGCGAGACGGCGGGCTTCTTCGGCGCCGTCGTCGGTTCGGTCATCATCCTCGCCATCTATCGCATGGTCGCCGGCCGCGGCTGACTTTCGGGTAGGTGGGGAGGCAATTGGCGCATCGGGAATAGGCAGGGTTCCTGGCGGCGCCTCTCATGCTAGATTCCGCATGAAACCGCCTTCGCCGAGGAGACCGCCATGCGCCGCCTTGCCACCACGCGCCACATCGCCGCTGCCCTGACCGTCGCTGCCGTCTTCGCCGCCTTGCCGGCCAGCGCGCAAATCCTGGACATCCTGACGGCGCCCAAGACCCTGGTCGACCGCGCCATCGAGGCGCGCAGCGCCAACGACATCGCGAAGGACAACGAGATCGTCCTCAAGGTGAACGGCGTCATGGCGGACATCGGCACGGGCAAGGCCTCGACCGAGATCTACGAGCAGCGCCTGCTCGTCACCGGCTTGTTCGACAACAAGGCCGTCTACGACAAGTTCGAGGCCGGCGTGCGCAACGTGCGGGGCGTCAAGCAGCTGCTGTGGCACGTCACCTACATGCCGCAGGCCGACCAGAAGGCGAACAAGCTGATGGACTGGCCCGACGTGGTGGCGATGGAAGCCAAGGCGCGTGGCCGGCTGATCGGCACGGCGGGCGTGGCAGACGTGAACTTCCGCGTCACCGCAGATGCCAGCGGCACGCTCTACGTGATCGGCCGCGCCCGGTCGACCGACGAGTTGGACAAGGCGATCAAGCGCCTATGGGATGGCGAAGGCGTGAAAAACGTGGTGAACCACGTCGAGGTCCGGCCCTAAAGGCCGCAGCGCCGGGCGACGCAAATCGCGCCGCCCGGGCTTGGCGCAAGTTTTTGGTGCTAGTTCTTGCGGCCGAGGCCGAAGCCGAGGATCGCCACGCCGGCCAGAATGCCGAGCATGGTCAAGCCGCCGTTCTTGCCGCGACCGAGGGCGCCCAGCGATTCGCTCAGCTGTTCGATGGCCAGCACAGCGACCGCCTCCGGGGGCGGCGGAGGCGCCGGCACGTCGACTTTCTTCGGTGTCGGCCAGCAGACGATGGCTGCGCAGCCGACCGTCAGCACGATCAATACAGCGGCGATGATGCCCGCTGCGTCGAGCGGCCCGTAGGGCACGCTGAGCCAGAGAAATGCCGCGTAGAGCAAGAAGATCAGCGCGGCAATGCCGATCACGATCCCCACGCCCGCGAAGATGATGCGCGTCTTGGCGGTTTCGACGGCCTTCCGGGGGCCCTCGAGCAGGCCCTGCCCGAGCATCTGCGTGAGAATCGACGCGAGCATGCTTACCGGCCGCGGCTAAACATGCCGAGCACGACGCCGACGCCGAGCGCGATGGAAACTGCCGTCAGCGGATTGCGCGCGATGGCATCCTGCGTGTCGGCGGTGACCTTCTCAGCCTGCTCGCGGACCTGAGCCAGGGCTTCCTCGCCCTGATTGGCGAGCGACTGCAGGTTGGCCCGCAGCACGTCGGAAAGCTCCGTGCCGCGGTCCGCGGTGATGTCGTTGACGGTGTCGGTGAGCTTGCGGATCTGCTTGCGCAGCTGCACGACGTCCGACTTGTAGCCTTCGAGCAGGTCGGACGTGGTCTTTGCGGTGGCCATGGAAAATCTCCCGGATCAGGACGAATGAAGGATTCCCATGGGGAACGCCCTTAGCCGGGAAAAGTTGCGTCCAGAGGCCTGAAATGGCGGATTATTTTCCTCAAGGGATGCCAGAACAAGCCGGGAGATGCGCGATTGACAGGGCCTCCCGACCCCGCGAAAATCGAGGAAATTCAATAAAAAACGGCAGTTTCATCTGCCAAAATCACAGGGAGACGGCCAATGGGAAGCATCGACGCGGATGCCCACGTCATCGAGAATCCGCTGACCTTCGAATATATCGAGGAAGCCGACAAAAAATTGCGGCCCATGGTGGTGCAGCAGGTCGCCGGCAATACGCTGGCCAACAACGAAGGCGGCAAGCAGACCAAGTTCTGGGTGATCGACGGGCGCGTGCAACCGATGGAAGGCAACATCGGCTCCAACACCTCCGAGGAATCGCGCGAGATGCGCGACGTCTCCTCGCGCCTGGCGCACATGGACGAGCTGGAGATCGACGTCCAGGTGCTGTTCCCGACGGTGTTCCTGCGCGCCTGGACGCAGAACGAGAAGATCGAATACGCGCTCTGCCGCAGCTACAACCGCTGGCTCGCCGACATTTGGAAGAAGGCCGGCGACCGGCTGCGCTGGGCGGTGATGCCGCCGCTGCTCTCCTCGTGGGACAAGGTGCGCGCCGAGCTGGAGTTCGCCAAGGCGCATGGCGCCTGCAGCATCTTCCTGCGCGGCCTCGAGATCGAGAAGAAGCTGTCCGACGAGCATTTCTACCCGCTGTGGGAGATGGCCGAGGACCTCGACCTCGCCGTGGCCTTCCATTCTGGCAACAACAGCTTCGCCGTGCGCGACATCTACAAGGATGAGACCGGCTTCTCGCGCTCGAAGCTGCCTGTGGTCGGCGCCTTCCATTCGCTGCTGATGGAAGGCATCCCGACGAAGTTCCCCAAGGTGCGCTGGGGCTTCGTCGAGGTCAGCGCGCAATGGCTGCCTTACGCCCTGAACGACCTGGAACTGCGCTTCAAGCGCCGCGGCAAGCGCTTCCCGAAGAGCCCGCTCAAGGAAAACAACATGTGGGTCGCCTGCCAGACGACGGACGACCTGCCCTACATCATCAAGCATGTGGGCGACGACCATCTGGTGATCGGCACCGACTACGGCCATGCCGACACCTCGGCGCAGATCGAGGCGCTGCGGCTGATCCGCGACAACGGCACGCTGCCGAAGGAATCGGTCGACAAGATCCTCGACGCCAATTCGCGCCGGTTCTACGGCCTGAACTGATCGCCGGTCCTGAAAGCGAAAAAGGCCCGCAGGCGACTGCGGGCCTTTTTTCTGGGCGCCGCTCAGCCTTCGATCAGGGCGATGGTGCGCTCCGGCGCGAAGCAGAGCGTCACGGCGTCGCCTGGCACGATAGGCTGCACGAAGGGCGTGCGCACGAGCAATTCCTTCTCGCCGGCCATCACCACATATTCGACGATCTCGCCGAGGT
>DASYCO010000069.1:0-4279 GCA_036500145.1 Alphaproteobacteria bacterium
GGCGACGTCTACGGCGCCGCCGCGCGCCTCGACTTCACCACCCAGCCCGCCGACGGCGACGTCATCAACATCGGCGGCACGAACTACGAGTTCACCAGCGGCGGCGGCGTCGGCGCCGGCAACACGGCCGTCAACATCGGCGCGGACGTCGCGTCCTCCGTCTCCAACCTGGCGACGGCGGTCAACGACCCGCGCGTGACCTCGACGGACGGCACGCTGAACTTCCAGCAGGTTCCCGGCTGGACGGCCCTGAACGTCGACGCCACCGGCGTCTCCGCCATCAGCCAGGCGGCGACTGGCAACTTCACCATTCCGGCGGTCACCATCGGCGGCGCCGTCACCACGCCGAACGGCCAGGTCAGCTTCTCCGGCCAGCCGGCGGACGGCGAAAGCGTCGTCGTCAACGGCACCACCTACGAGTTCGACAGCGGCGGCGGCGTCGCGGCCGGCCACACGGCGGTCACCATCGGCGCCACCACCGCCGACAGCGTCACGGCCCTCGCGACCGCCATCGGCGATGCCCGCATCACCGCCACCGGGTCCGTCCTCGACATCGACCAGTCGCTGACAGGGGCCGCCATCACGGTCGACCCCACCGGCGCCGCCACCGCCACGCCGGCCAACGACTTCACCGTCGCCGCCTACGACCCCGCGTCGCTCGATGCCGTGACCTTCAGCGGCGCCAACGGCGCGCCGGCGAGCTTCAACGTCAGCAACCTCAACATCGGCGGCTGGATCTCCGGCGCCGGCGACAGCGACATGGACGTCAGCCTCGGCACCCCCGGCCTGCTCGACGGCCTGACGCAGTTCTCGTCGGACTACGGCATCCGCTTCAACAACCAGAACGGCGTGCAGTTCGGCACCTTCAGCGGCGTCAGCATCGGCGACGACGGCCTCGTCGTCGCCCTGTTCGACAATGGCGAGACCCTGCCGATCTACCGCGTCGCCCTGGCGACCTTCTCCAACCCGAACGGCATGCTGGCCAAGACGGGCAACATCTACACGGCCTCGGACAGCACGGGCGAACCCGTGCTGCGCACCGCGAAGACCGACGGCGCCGGCACCATCGCCTCCGGCGCCCTGGAGAACTCCACGGTCGACCTCGGCACCGAGTTCACCAACATGATCGTCGCCCAGCGCGCCTACTCGGCCGCGACGAAGATCATCACCACCGCCGACGACATGCTCAGCGAGCTGGTCAACATCAAGCGTTAACGATTGCGTGAACGGTTAACGTCTTGGCGCCGGCCCCGGAAACCCTGGGCCGGCGCCTTCATCTCTCGGGAAATTAACCATTTTCCTTAGCTTTTTTTAAACGGCTCGGGGCCTAAGGTCCCCTCATCGCGTCGCGGCCCGGGCCTGCAAGGTCCGCCTCGGCACCGTCGTTGTGGAGAGTAATTTGGGGATGATTAAAACGCGCAGTCATCGGTCTCAGCGCCTGCCACGCAGTGGCGGTCCGATGAGTCTCGACGACTTGCCCCCGCCGAACACGAAGCGCTGGGTCATCCGCCGCAAGGCCGAGGTCGTCGCCGGCGTGCGTTCGGGCCTCATCAGCCTCGAAGACGCCTGCCGCCGCTATTCCCTGTCGATCGACGAATTCCTGTCCTGGCAGCGCCTGATGGAAGACCATGGCGTGCGCGGCCTGCGCGCCACCCGCGTGCAGGAATACCGCCCGCCGGAGCGCCCTCCCGGCCGCTGAATCCGCCCTTCCAGCCATTCAAGAGTCCCAAAAGCCGCGCACCGGTCCGATGCGCGGCTTTTGCGTAAAAAGCGGCCTTTCCAGCAACCCGGCAGCTTTTTCCCCTGCCCCGGCAAATATTGCCCAGCGTTAACCAGTTATTCACGAGACCCCACCTAAAAGCGGAAGGGTTGGAGCGGCCGGAAGGGCCGGAACGCTCCGAGGATTGCTTCCTTCGCTTGGATCAAGGTGCGCTGTGGTCGAAACCATTCGAAATCTGGGACCTGTTCGACTTCTCACCATGGCCGGCGTCCTCGCCGGCGTGGTCGGGTTCTTTTTCTTCCTGATGACCCGCCTGACGGCGCCCGACATGGCGCTTCTCTACAACGACCTCAGCACCAGCGACAGCGGCCGCATCGTCACCAAGCTGGAATCCATGAACGTGCCCTACGAGCTCAAGGGCAACGGCAACACCATCATGGTTCCCGCCGACCAGGCGCTCCGCCTGCGCGTCTCCATGGCCCAGGAAGGCCTGCCGGCAGGCGGCAACATCGGCTACGAGATCTTCGACAAGTCGGAAACCCTGGGCACGTCGAACTTCGTCCTCAACATCAACCACCTGCGCGCCCTCGAAGGCGAGCTGGCGCGCACGATCGGCTCGATCAACTACGTCAAGTCGGCCCGCGTCCACCTGGCGCTGCCGCAGCGCGAGCTGTTCACCCGCGACCAGCAGGAGCCGACCGCCTCGGTCGTGCTGCAGATGAACGGCGGCCGCCGCCTCTCCAAGTCCGAGGTCCAGGCGATCCAGAACCTCGTCGCCGCCTCCGTGCCGCGCCTGAAGGCCAACCGCATCTCCATCATCGACGGCCAGGGCACCCTGCTGGCCCGCGGCCAGGACGGCGATCCCGCCGACGCCAACGCCGGCAGCCAGAACGGCGACGAAGCCAAGACCACCTACGAAACGCGCACCGTCCGCATGGTCGAGGACATGCTCGAACGCGTCCTCGGGCCGGGCCACGCCCGCGTCGAAGTCACCGCCGACCTCGACTTCGACCGCATCTCGACCACGTCCGAGAAATACGATCCCGACGGCCAGGTCGTGCGCTCGACGCAGACCGTCGCCGAGAACTCCAGCTCGCGCGACGCCGCCGCCCAGACCGTCTCCGTCGCCAACAACATCCCGGCGCCGCCGCAGCAGAACGGCGACGCGCCCAATGCCGCCACCAACGCCTCCAACCGCAACGAAGAGACCGTCAACTACGAGATCTCGCGCACGACGCAGACCCACGTCCGCGAGAGCGGCAGCATCAAGCGCCTCTCCGTCGCGGTCGTGGTCGACGGCAACTACGCCGACGGCAAGACCTACCAGCCGCGCAGCGCGGAAGAGCTCGAGCAGCTCGGCCGCCTGGTGAAGTCCGCGGTCGGCTTCGACGAGAAGCGCGGCGACACGGTGGAAGTCGTCAACATGCGCTTCGCCGGCGGCCCCGACACGGCCGACGACGGCCCGCGCCCGCTGTTCGGCCTCGACAAGAACGACTACATCCGCATCGCGGAGATGGTCACTCTCGGCATCGTCGCCATCCTCGTGATCCTGCTGGTCGTGCGCCCCTTGGTCCGCCGCTTCCTCGAAGCGCTGCCGGAAGCCATCGCCAACAGCAAGCAGATGATCGCCGAGACCACGGCGGCGGCGTCCAAGCCCGCCCTGCCCGGCGCCAGCCCGCTGGGCATGATCCCGGCCATGGCGGGGATCGACGGCGGCGCCCTCGCCGACGCCACCATCGACATGCAGCAGGTCGAGGGACGGGTGCGCGAATCCTCCGTCAAGAAGATCGGCGAGATCGTCGATAAGCATCCCGAAGAAGCCGTGAATATCATCCGAAATTGGATGTATCGCGAAAGCTGAAACTAGTTAGCCTGATCCGTATCCCGACAGCCAACGAGCAGATTTATGTCGTCGATTGAAGATTACCGCGGCCTCAACGGCCATCAGAAAGCCGCCATCATGATGCTGGCGCTGAACGAAGAACAGTCGACCAAACTGTTCGCGCTGATGGACGAAGAAGAGATCAAGGAGCTGTCGCAGGCCATGGCGCAGCTCGGCACGGTCAATTCCGTCGTGCTCGAACGCCTCTTCGGCGACTTCGTCGAACAGCTCTCCGTCACCGGCTCGCTCGTCGGCAGCTTCGAGAGCACCGAACGCTTGCTGCTCAAGACGATGCCGAAAGACCGCGTCGACGCCATCATGGACGAAATCCGCGGCCCCGCCGGCCGCACCATGTGGGACAAGCTCGGCAACGTCAACGAGGCCGTGCTCGCCAATTATCTGAAGAACGAATATCCGCAGACCGTCGCCGTGGTGCTCTCCAAGGTCCGCTCCGACCACGCCTCGCGCGTGCTGGCGCTCTTGCCCGAGGCATTCGCCATGGAAGTCGTCATGCGCATGCTGCGCATGGAGGCGGTGCAGAAGGACATCCTGGAAGGCATCGAAAAGACGCTGCGCGCCGAGTTCATGTCGAACCTGGCCAAGACCAGCCGCGTCGACAGCCACGAGATGATGGCCGAAATCTTCAACGCGCTGGACCGCAACACCGAAGCGCGCTT